>CBFGZY010000048.1:0-33235 GCA_965653375.1 uncultured Pseudoxanthomonas sp. | reverse complement strand
GGATTGAGGTCTTCGCGCTGGATGTTCTCGATCAGCGCCATCGCGATGACGGTGCGGTCGTCCAGATCGCGCACCACCACCGGCACTTCGGTCAGTCCGGCTTCCTGCGAGGCGCGCCAGCGGCGTTCGCCGGCAACGATTTCGAACTTGTCCGGCGACAGTTCGCGCACCACGATCGGCTGGATGACGCCCTGGGCCTTGATCGACTCGGCCAGCTCGCTGAGCTTGCCCGGATCCATCGCCGTGCGCGGCTGGTACTTGCCCGGCTGCAGTTGGCGGACCGATACGTTGCGCAGGGTTTCGCCCGGTTGTGCTTCCGGCGGCGGCGTTTCGGCGGCTTTGGGACCGAGCAGGGCTTCCAGGCCACGGCCCAGGCCGCGCTTCTTGGGGGCGCTCATCAAGCGTGCTCCATTCTCATCTCTTGTTTCTTGCGGTCGGCCTGGCGGCGCAGGATCTCGCCGGCCAAGCCCAGATAGGCCACGCCGCCGCGGGAGGTGCGGTCGTAGCCGACGATGCTTTGGCCATGGCTGGGCGCTTCGGCCACGCGCACGTTGCGCGGCACGATGGTGCGGAAGACCTTGTCGCCGAAATGCGTGGTCAGTTCGGCCGACACGGCGTTGGCCAGGTTGTTGCGGATGTCGAACATGGTGCGCAGCACGCCTTCGATCTCGAGTTTCGGATTCAGGCGGGTGCGCATGGCCTCGATGGTTTCCATCAGTGCGCTGAGGCCTTCCAGCGCGTAGTACTCGCACTGCATCGGCACCAGCACCGAGTCGGCGGCGGTCAACGCATTGAGCGTCAGCAGCGACAACGCCGGCGGGCAGTCGATGATGATGAAGTCGTAGTCCGGGCGCAGCGGATCGAGCGCGGTCTTCAGGCGCAGCTCGCGGCCGTTGATCTCCATCAGCTGGATTTCGGCGGCGGTCAGGTCGATATTGCCGGGCAGCAGATCGAAGCCCTCCGGCGCGGTGACGACGGCGGCCTTGGCTTCAACTTCCTGCAGCAATACGTCGCAGGTGGAGGCTTCCAGGTCGCGCTTTTCCACACCGCTGCCCATGGTGGCGTTGCCCTGGGCATCCAGGTCCACCAGTAGCACCCGCTGCGGCGCGCGCGCCAAGGCCGCGGCAAGATTGACCGCCGTGGTGGTCTTGCCGACGCCGCCTTTCTGATTGGCGATCGCGATGATGCGGGCCATGCGTGGTACGCCTCGTGGAAACGATGGATGGGTAGGGGATTATGCGGGGTCGGGGCGGGCTCTGCGAAATCGGGACTTGCTAGAGGGTGTTATGGACTTTGGGATGAGTGCGAAGGCGGCTTCTATTGGGTTTGGCGTTGCGGTGCCAGGCAAGGCGCACGCCGTCGGGCAGGCGGGTGGCCTGGCCAAGGCGTGCAACGCCGCATGGCGCCGCAACAGCGGCCTTCCCGGAGGGTTGCCCACCAGCGCCGCCGCAGCCGCGTTGTCCGGCTGGCCTTGGGCACCACCCAAGGACGGCGCCGGCCGCCTCGCTGCAACGGCGCTGGCGGGCAACGCATCTCATCCCAAAGTCCATAACACCCTCTAGGGCCGTTCATGCGCTGCCTGGCCTGGCGCCGGCGCAGTCGGGGAAGCGGTCACTGCCAGACATTTCAACCGCTTATGGGTTCCAGGCGCGGCGATATCGCCCCTGCTCTAGGCCGGATCGCGCCGGACCACCACCAAGTGGCGCTCGCCCACCAACCCAGGAACGGTCAGCGGATGGATCGCTTCCACGGTCCAGCCGGCCGGCAATGCGGCGATCTCCTCGTCCGGACGCACCCCTTTCATCGCCAGCAGATGGCCGCCTGGCTTCAGCAGGTGTCCACCGACTTCGATGATCCCGGCCAGCACGTCCAGTGCGCGCGCCGTCAGCGCGTCGTAGGCAGCCGGTTCGTCCAGCGTCTCGGCACGGGACTCGGCCACTCGCGCATTGCTCAAACCCAGCGTGCGTACGGCTTCGCGCAGGAACCGCGCTTTCTTGCCGTTGCTTTCCACCAGCGTCACCTGCAATTGTGGCTTGGCGATGGCCAGCGGTATGCCGGGCAGACCGGGACCGGTGCCCAGGTCGGCGAGCGCGCCCGACTCGACATGGCCATGCATGGCCAGCGAATCCAGCAGATGCCGGGTGACCATCTCGCGCGGATCGCGGATGGCGGTGAGGTTGTAGGTGCGGTTCCAGCGCGCCAGCAACGCCAGATAGTCGAGCAGGCGCGGCGCCAATGCGTCGGCATCCAGGCCGAAAGAGATCAGGCCGCGATGCAGCGTTTCGCGCAGGTCGGCAGGCAAAGTGGTTTCGTTCATCGTGCACAGTATCGCAGGGCGGCGGCGGCCGACGCTCGCCGACTCACCGTCCGCGCCAGGCCAGCGCCGCGTGGTAACCGGGTTTGGGTTCCCAGTCGTCCAGCGACCAGTCGCCGGCTTGTCCGAGTGCGCCATCGCAACGGTCAAGCACAAGTTTGCCGTCGCGCTCGGCGAATACCAGCCGGTCCATGCCGAAGGACACACCTTGCCCATGCGCTTTCAGCACCGCCTCCTTGGCGCACCACAGCCGGAAGAACGCGAAATCCCGCTCGGCCTCATCCTGTGCGCGTAACCAGTCGGCTTCGTCGGCGTGGAAGAAACGCTGCGCGATTTCCAATGCGCGCGCCCGTGGACGCAGCTGTTCGACATCCACGCCCAGCTCGACCGCGTCGCCCAGCGCAATCAGTAAGGCGTCGCCGCTATGGCTCCAGCCGATGTCGTGGCTTTCGAAGGCGCCGCGCAGGTGCGGACGGCCGCAGGCATCGCGTTCGATGGGCAATGCGGAAGGGTTCGATCCCAGTGCCGGACCCAGCACAGTGCGTGCAGTGGGTTCTCCGCGTTGCCTGGCGACGTGAGGACGCAGCCATACCCGGATGCCGTGGAACATCCAGTCGGGCGCGGAGGAAGGCGAGTCTGACAAGGTGTTGCGCCTCTTACTTGAGAGTTTTGGTGAACTGATGCACCACGGCGTGCAAATCGCCGCGAATCGCGCTATTTATCGCACCGACAGGATGTCGTTTCCACGCGTCATTTTTTACGGCCGTTAGATCTCGGCGTTTCACGAAAGTAAAAGTTGACCCAAGTGCACCCCGAAGCAAGGGGAATGTCCACAAAGGAAGGAGACGGAACGCATGAATTTTCTTATTTACCTGATCGTCGGCGGCGTAGCAGGTTGGCTGGCGAGCATCGTCATGAAACGCGATTCCTCGCAAGGCCTGCTCTTGAACATCGTGGTAGGCATCATCGGCGGTTTTCTGGGCGGTTGGTTGTTGCCGACTTTGGGATTGGGCCTAGGTGGTGGTTGGGTCGGTTTCCTGATCACGGCCTTCATCGGTGCCGTGGTATTGCTATTGCTGGTCAATCTGTTCACTCGCGGACGAGCGAGGTAGATGGTTTAGCTGCGGCCGCGTGCGCGTTTCGAGACGCACCCAAGGTTCGTGGCATACAAGGGCCCGGTTCGCCGGGCCTTTGTCTTAGGGTCTGTGGACACGCGTGGCGGCGTCATCACTCAGTTGCGTATCGACATACGCGCCCTCGTTTTTCCTTGCCGCGCGCGCGCCCTAAGAACCTGTTCAAAGTCTGGTCGCGAGCGCAGCAAGACTTTGAACAGGTTCTAAAGAATATCAGCGCAGTTCCACCCAGGCCGGCGTGTGATCGCTGGGGCGTTCCCAGGTACGTGGCTCGCGGTCGACACCGGCGGCGGCGACCTGTCCACGCAGCGCGTCCGACACCAGGGTCAGGTCGATACGCAGGCCCAGATTGCGGCGCAGGCCGCCCAAGCGGTAATCCCACCAGCTGAAGACACCGGCTTCGTCGGTATGCAAGCGAAAGGCGTCGTGCAAGCCCAGCGCATAGAGCCGCTTGAGCGCGTCGCGTTCGGCGATGGAGGTGAGGATATGCGTGTCGTTCCAGACTTTCGCATCGTAGACATCGCGTTCGTCCGGCGCGATGTTGAAGTCGCCCAGCACCACCATGCGCGGATGCCGCTGCAGTTCATCGGCCAGCCAATCGTGCACGGCATCGAGCCAACGCAGTTTGTAGGCGTATTTTTCCGTGCCCACGTCCTGGCCATTGACCACATACAGATTGACGATGCGCAGATCGCCAACGGTCGCCGCAATGACGCGCCTCTGCTCATCGTCGAAGCCGGGAATGCCGATCTGCACATCGATGGCCGGCTCGCGCGACACGATAGCCACGCCGTTATAGGTCTTCTGCCCGACGAACACGCTGCGGTAGCCCAGGCTTGCCAGCACCGTGTCCGGAAAGCGCGCGTCCTCCAGCTTGGTTTCCTGCAAGCCGACGATATCGGGGGCGAAGGACGATAGCCATTGCTCCAGGTGCGGCAGGCGCACGTTGAGCGAGTTGACGTTCCAGCTGGCGATTTTCATGCCGGGATTCTAGTAGGAGCGGCGTCCCGCCGCGAGCTTTTGATCTTTATCCGAGGCGATCCGAAGAGCTCGCGGCGGGACGCCGCTCCCACAACGTCGCTGCACATCTACCCTTGACGGGAGATACGGAGCTCAGCGGATGATGAAGTCGATAAAGCGCTGCACGCGGGAATACGGCGGTTTCAGCAGATCGCTGCCGGCGCGGCGCGACTGCCACAGGATCGGCAGCGCCTTGCTGAAGGCATCGAAACCGGCACGGCCGTGATAGGCGCCCATGCCGCTCGGCCCTATGCCGCCGAAAGGCAGGGCGTTGATACCGAAATGCAGCACGGTGTCGTTGACGGTGACGCCGCCGGCCAAGGTACTGCGCAGGATCTTTTCCACTTCGGCGCGATCGTGGCTGAAGGGATACAACGCCAATGGGCGGTCGTGCGCATTGATATAAGCGATGGCTTCGTCCACCGAGCGTACCGAGCGGATCGGCAGGATCGGCCCGAAGATTTCTTCCTGCATCACCCGCGCATCGTCGCCGGGTTCCAGCACCAGGGTCGGTGGAAACAAACGCTGTTGCGGATCGCTGTTGCCGGCCAGCGGAATGATTTCCAGGCCGCGCGCACGGGCGTCGTCCAGATAGCCGCTCAGCCGCGCGAACTGGCCATCGTTGATGATGCGGGTGTAGTCGCGCGCGTCATGCAGGTCGCCGTAGCGCGCTTGTACCTGGTCGCGCAACGCCTGCACCAGCGCGTCGCGTCGGTCCGCATCGACCAGGATGTAGTCCGGTGCGATGCAGGTCTGGCCGCCGTTGAACCATTTGCCGGTCGCAAGCCGTGCCGCCGCCTGTTCCACCGGATAGTCGCGGCAAACGATGGCGGGCGATTTGCCGCCCAGTTCCAGCGTCACCGGAGTCAGGTTGGGCGCGGCGGCGGCCATGACCTTGCGGCCGATGGCGGTGGAACCGGTAAAGACCAGATGATCGAATGGCAGGCCGGCGAATGCGCCGGCTACCTCGGCACCCCCCATCGCCACGGCGACGCGGTCTTCGGGAAAGACCTCCGCCAACAGACTGCGCAGGAACTCGGCCGCGCGCGGCGTGTGTTCCGAAGGTTTCAAGTAGACGTGGTTGCCGGCCGCGATCGCCGTCGCCAAGGGAATCAGGGCGAGGTTGACCGGATAGTTCCAAGGCGAGATCACGCCCACCACGCCGACCGGCTCGGCGCGCACCTCGGCACGCGCAGGCCAGAACCGCCAACCCACGCCTACCCGCTGCGGCTTCATCCAGCGTCGCAGATGCCGGCTCAGGTGATCGATCTCGTTCAACACGGTCATGCCGTCGGCAATCAGCGTTTCATGTCGGGAGCGGTGGCCGAAATCGGCGGCAACGGTGTCGGCCATTTCCTCCAGCCGACGCTTCAGCGCGCCGCGCAGTCGCTGCAGGTCGTCGCGGCGCTGGGTGTAGTCGGGCCGTTGCGCCTGCCACGCGGCTCGCAAGCGGGCTAGCGTGGGCGCGAGTTCGGCGATAGCGGGATCGGTTGGCATGTCCATACGCCGGAGTGTAGTGCGGGCTGCCCGACCGCGCTCGCTACAATGGCCAGATGACCGCCATCCGCCCCTATCTTGACCGTTTTCCCGTCCTTGGACCGCGCGTATACGTCGACCCGGCCGCCACTGTCATCGGCGATGTGGAACTTGCCGAAGATGTTTCCGTATGGCCGGGCACGATCATCCGCGGCGACGTCAACTACATCCGGATCGGCGCGCGCACCAACGTGCAGGACGGCACCATCATCCACGTCAGCCATCACAGCCCGTACAACCAGGCGGGCTATCCGACCCTGATCGGCGCCGACGTCACCATCGGCCACGGCACCATCATCCATGCATGCACCATCGAGGACCTATGCCTGATCGGAATGGGCGCCTGCATCCTGGATGGCGCGACGATCAGGAAATATGGTTTTGTCGGCGCTGGCGCGGTGGTCGGTCCCGGCAAAGTGATCGGCGAAGCAGAACTGTGGCTGGGCAACCCCGCGCGCTTTGTCCGCAAACTCTCCGACAAGGAAATCGAGAGCCTGCATTATTCCTCCGGTCACTACGTGCGATTGAAGGATCGCTACTTGACCGGCGAGCCGTGATGGGCTGCTTGCATGGCGATGCCTAGCCGGTGACACTCTGACCACGGCATGGGGATGCCAGGGGACAGGAGCGACACGATGAAGTGGAAAAAAGTGCTTGGCGGACTATTGGCCGCCATGGTGGCATCGGTCGTGCCTGCGGCGGCACAGGAAGAATCCGCGCAAGCGGCTGCGGAGCAACTGGTGAAGAGCCTCAGCTTCCGCGATGGTGAGATCGCGGTACCAGAGGCCGAAGCGCATTTCCGGCTAGGCCCCAACTTCCGTTATCTGGAAAAGGCCGACACGCGCAAAGTATTGGAACAGTTGTGGGGAAATCCGCCCGACGACACCGTATTGGGAATGATTGTGCCGACCGAACCGACACTGTTGGAAGACAGCAGTTGGGCGGTAGTGGTTACGTATTCCGATGAAGGTTATGTCTCGGATGAGGATGCCGCCAAGATCGACTACGACGAGATGCTGGCCAGCATGAAGGACAGCACGCAGGAAGAGAACGCCGCTCGCAAGGAGGCCGGCTATGGCGCGGTCGAGCTTGTGGGCTGGGCGGTTCCTCCGCGGTACGACGGCGCCAGCAAGAAACTTTACTGGGCCAAAGAGCTGGCTTTCGAAGGTAGTCAGGGCCACACGATCAACTACGACATCCGGGTGCTGGGACGGCGCGGCTATCTCAGCCTCAATGCGGTGGCGGGCATGTCCGAATTGCCGGTCGTGCAAACCGGCATGCAACAGCTGCTGACGATGACCGAATTCGATGCCGGTGCGCGCTATGCCGATTTCGACGAATCCACCGACAAGGTTGCCGCCTACGGCGTTGCAGCGCTGATCGGCGGCGGCTTGGCGGCAAAGGCGGGGCTGTTCGCCAAGATTGGGCTGGTGCTGGCCAAATTCTGGAAGTTGCTTTTGATTGGCATCGTGGCCATCGGTGCGTTGATCAAGCGATTCTTTTCCAAGAAAGAGCAGCAGGCTAAGTAATAAGTAAGCAGCGGACGCACGTGGCAAATAATCTGCAGATTTCTTGTAACCCAAAGGAACGATGATGAACAAAAATGCACGGACGATGGTCGCAGGCCTTTTATTTGCAGCCCCATTCAGTTGTATGGCAGGTCAAAGCATTAACGGACAGACGCTCACGTATATCGCGACGGGATGGGGGCAGGAAGGAGTATATGTGGCTAGTACCAACGATATTCGGTCCACCGAAGGTTGTGGCCCACATTTCATGATCGAGCCCACTAATCCAATGCTCAAAGAGATGGTGGCCCTCCTGCTTTCCGCGTATCACGCAGGGTCAAAGGTCAATCTGTACGTCGACGGCTGCTATAGCTCCGCAGCCATGAAGTTAAAAGCGGTTGCGCTGTCAAAGTAATCTGTTCCCGGATGATGTTCACTACACGCTCGGCCACTGCGTGCGGCTGGGCTTAGTTCGGCGTTAGGCCATTCATGGCCAAGGAGACCTACCGGCATGCCGGCACCGGCGAGTCGCGATGAAGCTTTGTGGGTAAAGCTTCATCGCGACTCACGTCGCTCCTACAAAAAATACTCTTCTAGGGGCGCGTCAGTTGTTCCAGGCGGGAGAGAAAAGCCATCGCTTCCTCGCGGCTGGCGCCGCACATCTCGGGGCCGGGCCGCAATGAAGCGCAGAACGCGGGGCGTTCCGGTTTGCCGAACAGCCGGCACCGATGTGCTTCGTCCAGCTGTATGCACGGCACGCCCGCGGGCTTGCCCTGCGGCATGCCGGGAATCGGGGACGTGATCGACGGTGCCGTGCAGCAGGCGCCGCAACCGCTGCGGCATGGGAAGGCATCAGCTTTCATGCGCCACTATAAGCCGGACTGGGCAAACTCGGCGCCGGCCGTTAAAGTCAGCGGCTCAGGGGAAACATGCATGGAAAGCGCGGATCGCGACACCAATCCTTACGCCGCACCCGACAGTGGTTCGCTATCGCTGCCGGCGGATGCTGCGTGCTCGCTGGCCCGCATTCACGACCAAATGGCCGACACCATCGTGGTGGTGGCCTGATGCTGGACACCTATCGCGAGGTGGTGACGCCGGAGGGCGTGGCTCTGCACCTACCGGCCGCGGGCCCGGTGCCGCGCGCGGTGGCGTGGACGGTCGACTTGGCTATCCGCGTCGGCATTATCCTCATCCTGGGCACGGTCCTCGCGCTATTGGGTCGCGTGGGCGAGGGCATCTATTTGGTCCTGCTATTCCTGGTGTATTGGGCGTATCCCATCGTGCTGGAAGCGGCCTGGAACGGCCAGACCGTCGGCAAGAAGGCGATGGGGTTGCAGGTGGTGTCGGCCGACGGCGCGCCGCTGGGGTGGCTGGCGGCGATCACCCGCAACTTGTTGCGCACGGTGGACATGCTGCCGTTCGGTTATGCGGTCGGGTTGGTCGCGACCCTGGCTGATCCGCATGGCCGGCGCCTTGGCGACATGGTGGCGGGCACGCTGGTGGTGCATGTGCATCATCAACGCGATCACGCATCGGCGCCGATCAACGCCGTCTATGCGCCGCCGCTGATGCTGCAACCGGAGGAACAGGCGGCGGTGGTCGCATTCGGCGAACGTGCGCCGTTGCTGACGCCGGCCCGGCAAGTCGAGCTGGCCGATATCGCGGGACAGTTGACCGAGACGCGCGGACAACCGGGAGTGTTGCGGTTGTACGGCATGGCCAACTGGTTGCTGGGGCGCCGATGAGACAAGAGCAGTTCGTCGCACGGCATCAGTCCGAATGGAAAGCTTTCGAACACTGGCTGCAGACCCGTGGAGGCAGTGCGCGCGAAGCTCGCGGCACCCCGAATCACGGGGTGGCCACGGACGAAGACATCCCGGCGCGCTATCGCCGCATCTGCCAGCAGCTGGCGCTCGCGCGCAAGCGCGGCTATAGCCCGGCGGTAGTCGATCGTCTGCAAGCGCTGATGCAGCGCGGCCACAATCTGCTGTACCGCACGCCTCCGCCGCGCTGGCGCCGCGCGGCGGAATTCCTGCTGGCGGATTTTCCACGACTGGTACGCAGCGAACCCGGCTGCATGTGGGCGGCGGCGGTTTTGTTCGCCGGGCCGTTGCTGTTGATGTTCGTACTGCTGCAGCACTACCCGGAACTCGTCCACGGAATGATGAGCCCGAAAGAGATCGCCGAGCTGGAGCAGATGTACGACCCCACCGACCCCAACCACAAGCTCGGCCGCGAAAGCGGCACGGACTGGCAGATGTTCGGTGTCTATATCTGGAACAACATCGGCATAGGTTTGAGGACGTTCGCCGGCGGCTTGCTGGCCGGTGTCGGTGCGTTGCTGGTGCTGGTCACCAATGGTGTGTCCATCGGTACGGCCTTTGGCCATCTGCATCAGATCGGTTCCGGCGACCCGCTGTGGCGTTTCGTCGCCGGGCACGCGCCCTTCGAGCTGACCGCCATCGTGTTGGCGGGCGGCGCCGGCCTGCGTCTGGGACTCAGTCTGATCGCTCCGGGTCGTCAGCGGCGCATCGATGCGCTGGTCGCGGCAGGCGTGAAAGGCGCCAAGTTGTGCGTGGGCATCGCCACCATGCTGTTGATCGCCGCTTTCATCGAAGCGTTCTGGTCGTCCACCCAGTCGATTCCGGCGGTAGTCAAGTACAGCGTTTCCGGCGTGCTGTGGACGTTGGTGCTGCTGTGGCTGTGGCGCGGTGGACGCGGAGGCGGTGGCGATGCGCCTTGAGCAACTGACCGTCCGGCTGCGCGCGCGTTCGGCCTGGGAAGCCATGGAGCTGGGCATGGCGCTGGTGCGGCGGCATGCCGCTGCCATCTGGAAGCCGTGGCTATTGGTGACGCTGCCGATATTCGCCTTGTTGAACGCGGCGGCGTGGGCGCTCGATCTGTTCTGGCTGGCGGCGTTGTTGATGTGGTGGCTGAAGCCGGTCTTCGACCGCATCCCGTTGTTCGTGGTTTCGCGGGCGGTGTTCGGTTCGGCGCCCAGCGTGCGCGAGACGCTGCGCGCGCAGCGTGGCTGGGGCTGGAAGTTGATGCTGCACTACCTCAGTTGGCGTCGCTTCAGTCCGGTGCGCTCGCTATACCTGCCCATCGATCTGCTGGAGGGCGTGGACGGCGACCGCCTGCGCCAGCGCCGCAATGTGCTGGGTGGCACGGCATACGGCAGCGCGGCATTGCTGACGCTGGTGTGCCTGCATTTCGAGGGTGCGTTGCTGCTGGGCTGCGTGGCAGCAGTGCTGATGTATCTGCCGGTGAGCTACCTGCCGGACAGCTTCCAGGCGGCATGGGCGCTGATCGCCGAACAGCCGGCGCCGTGGATGGAGCTGGTCTGGAACGCATTTCAATGGCTGGCGATCAGCGTCGTCGAACCCTTCTTCGTCGGCGCCGGCTTCGGCCTCTATCTCAATCGGCGCACCCAGATCGAAGCGTGGGATGTGGAGATCGCCTTCCGCAAACTGCGCGCGCGCCTGGCCGCCGCTGCAACGCCGCTCCTGCTGCTGGTGTTGCTGGCGGGACCGGCCGATAGGGTTTGGGCGCAAGAGCGCGATGTGCCGCCGGCGCCCCCTTCTTCGGCTGAGGCAGCCGAAGACGAAGAACCGCCGATACCGCCGACCCTGCCGCAGGTGTTCGGCGAACAGCGGATGGACGATCAGCGCTTCCGCAAGGCGGCCGACCAGGCTTATCGGGATCCATTGTTGAGCGGCCAGCGCACCCAGAGCACCTGGGAGCGAAAAGACGGCAAGGACAAGGAAGAGGACGAACCCGAACAAACCGACGCACCCGCTTGGTTGCAAGGGATTCTGCGCGTCTTCGCCTTGATCGGCGAATGGGCGCTGTGGCTGATCGCGGGGCTGTTGATCGTGCTGTTGCTGGCCACGATGCGCTACTGGCTGCCGTGGATGCGGGGTGGGCTCAAGCGTAATGCGGCCCACCGGGTGAATGTGGAGACGGAAGCGCTGGCGGTGCCCGAGCTATTGCCCGACAACGTTCCGGCCGCCGCGCGCCGGCTGTGGCGCGAAGGCAAGCCGCGCCACGCCTTGGCATTGCTGTATCGCGCCAGCGTGGAGAGCATGAGCGAGCGTGCCACGGTGGTGTTGCCGCCCGGCGCGACCGAAGCCGAATGCCTGCGAGTGTCGCGGCGCATGCCTGATGCCGATGATCGCAGCCTGTTCGCACGGATGGTGCGGGTCTGGCAGTACGCCGCCTACGCGCAGCAATTGCCGGCCGAGGATGAGTTCGAATCCTTGCTTGCGCAGTTGCAGCAACGTTACGGATGGGCGGCATGAACCGCTTCTGGCGCATCGCATTGATCGTGCTGCTGGTGGTGGGCGTGGCCGCCGCTGCGGTCGCCTGGTTTCGGTACACGTTCCACCGTGTCGACAAGGTGCTTTATCTGCCGCCGCACGGCGAAGCAGGGTACAACCCACTTTACGCGCTTAAGAAAACGCTGCAGGCCGATGGCGTGAAAGTACAGGCGCGGCAACGGCTGAACCTGGCCGATCACCGCTTGGGCCCGCGCGACACGCTGCTGATCTTCAACGATCCACGGACGCTGTCGCCGCCGGAAGTGAGGCGATTGCTGGATTGGGTGGCCACCGGCGGACATCTGCTGGTGCGCACACCGGAGTTCACCCGAGGCGGCGAACCATACGCGGATCTGCTGGATGCCGTGGGCGTAGTGCCGATGGCGGACGCGGCCGAATGCCAGCCGTTCAAGGTGGAAGGTGAAGACCAGCACGTCGAATTCTGTGGCGGCCGCCGTTTTGGTTTCGATGAAGTCGAACCCGAGTTGTCCTGGGGAGACTTCAGCGATGGCTTCGTCTATGCGCGAATGGCCTACGAAGACGGCCACGTGGACGTGCTGGCGGATTTCGACTTCATGCTCAACGGCGGGCCCAGCCAGGGGCTGCTGGGCGGCGATCTGACCAAAGCGCCCACCGGCGGCCTGCGCGACGGACCGCATCGCGCGTTGGCGCGTCAGGTGCTGGCGCCGAACTATGGGCAGGGCATGGTGCATCTGGTGTACGCCGCGCAAATGCCGTCGCTGTTCCGCCGGGTGCTTATGGAAGGCTGGATGGTCTGGTTGCCGCTGCTGATCGCCTTGTTGGCCTGGCTGTGGATGCGCATGCATCGCTTCGGACCGGAATGGCCGGCACCGGTCGCCGAACGGCGCTCGCTGCTGGAGCACGTTCGCGCCAGCGGCGAACATCTGTTCCGTTATGGTCGCGGCGTGCTGTTGTACAGCGCCGTGCGCAGCGCATTCCTGGCCCGTCTGCGTCGGCGCGATCCGGTGGCGGCCGCGCTGACCGGCGAACCGCAGATCGCCGCGATCGCCGAGCGTTTCGAACTGAGCCATGCCGCCGTGCGCACCGCTTTGCAGACACCGGCCGGACACGACAAGCAGGCTTTCCGCGACCGCATTTCCACTTTGATCCAGCTGAGAAACCGACTATGAACGATACCGCCGCCGCTCCACTGACCGGCGAAGCGCTCGCCGAACGCGCCGCCGCCGTACGCGAGGAAGTGGCCAAGGCCTTCATCGGGCAACCCGAAGTCCTGGATCAGATCCTCATCGCATTGCTGGCAGGCGGACACGTGCTGATCGAGGGCGTGCCAGGCCTGGGCAAGACCTTGCTGGTGCGCGCGCTGGCGCAGGCCTTGGAACTGACTTACGCGCGTGTGCAGTTCACCCCCGACCTGATGCCCAGCGACGTCAGCGGCCACGCGGTGTACGACCCCAAGACGGAAAGCTTCAAGATCCGGCGTGGTCCGGTGTTCACCAACTTGCTGCTGGCTGACGAGATCAATCGTGCACCGGCCAAGACTCAATCCGCGCTGCTGGAAGTGATGCAGGAAGGCCAGGTGACCATCGAAGGCAAGTCGTTCGCATTGTCGCCGCCGTTCCTGACCCTGGCCACCCAGAATCCGGTGGAGCAGGAAGGCACGTATCCGCTGCCGGAAGCACAGCTGGATCGCTTCTTGCTGAAAGTGCTGATCGACTACCCGGCGTTGGAAGACGAGAAGCGCATGGTCGATGCCATCACGACCGGCCGCACCGCTGGCGACTTCGATCTGTCGCAGGTGCAGCGAGTACTGGGGCCAAACGATATCGCCGCCATGCAGCAGGGCACCGCGCAAGTGGCAGTGGATCCGCAAGTGATCGACTATGCCGTGCGCATCGTCGCCGCCACGCGCAAATGGCCGGGGATTTCATTGGGCGCGGGTCCGCGCGGCAGCATCGCGTTGATCCGTGCGGCGCGCGCGCAGGCAGTGTTGCAGGGGCGCGATTTCGTCACGCCGGACGACGTCCGCGATATCGCCAAGCCAGCTTTGCGTCACCGCATCATGCTGGCACCGGAACTGCAGATCGAAGGCCAATCGCCCGACGATGCCCTTCATGCGTTGCTGGCCAAGGTGGAAGCGCCGCGGAAATGACCTCCGGCGTTCTCGTGGTGGCTGACTGTGGGAGCGACGTAAGTCGCGACCGCGCAGCATCGACCTGCGGATGGATTGCAGATGCGAGCGGGGCCCCGGTCGCAACTTACATCGCTCCCACAAGGAAGACGCCATGAGGCCCGCACCGCTACTGATCCTCTTGCTGGTCCTGTGGGGCTTATCCGGCTTGGCGGTGCTGTTCTTCGGCGTGCCGATGGTGGCGTGGCAAATAGCCGGCGCAGCGTTGCTGTTGCTGGGCCTGGCCGATGCAATGCTGTTGCGGCGCCGCGCAACGCCGCAGGTGTTTCGTGAAATCCCCGAAGCGCTGCCGCTGGGTATCGAGCGCGATGTGACCTTGCGTGTGGAGTCGTTGCGGCGGCAACGCGTCGATCTGTTCGACCTTCACCCGGGGGCATGGCCTTCGCAGGGCCTGCCGCAGCGGCTCAAGCTGGCGCCTTCCACCGCATCGAGCTTCAGTTATCGCCTGCGTCCCAACGGCCGTGGCGATGCGTGGTTCCAGGGCGTGCAGCTGCGCTTGCATTCGCTTCTGCGCCTGTGGCGGCAATCGCGCGTGGCCGGCGCGCCGCAGCGTGTTCGCGTGTATCCCAACTTCGCGCCGCTGACCAAGTTTGCGTTGTTCAGTGCGGAACAGGCTTCTCGCTTGGTGGGCGCGCACCTAAGGCGCCGCCGTGGCGAGGGCACCGATTTCCACCAGATGCGCGAGTACCGCGTCGGCGACAGTTTGCGCCAAGTGGATTGGAAGGCAACGGCGCGTTCGCGAAAACTAATCTCGCGCGAGTACCAGGACGAAAAGAACCAGCAGCTGATCATGATGATCGACACCGGGCGCCGCATGTTGGCGCGCGAAGACGAGCTGGGCCATTTCGACCATGTACTCAATGCATCGCTGGTCGTGTCGTATCTGGCGCTTCGTCAGGGCGACGCGGTCGGCTTGCTTGCCAGCGGTGGCGACCATCGCTGGGTAGCGCCGCAGCGCGGCATGGCGGCCATCGACACGTTGCTGCGTGCCAGCTACGACCTGCAGCCGCAAGCGGTGGCGACGGACTATCTCGCCGCCGCTACCGAACTATCGCTGCGCCAGCGTCGGCGTTCGTTGGTGATGCTGGTCACCAACGTACGCGATGAAGACATCGAAGACCTGCTGGCCGCAGTGCGGCTGCTGCAGAAGCGCCACCTGGTTTGCGTCGCCAGCCTGCGCGAGCGGTCGCTGGACGAGGCATTGGACCGCGAGGTCAAGGATCTCCACGGCGCCATCCATGCCGGTGCCGCGGCGCGTTACCTGGAACAGCGCTCCGCCGCGCACGACGCCTTGCGCAGTCACCGGGTGATGGTGCTGGATGTCTCCAGCGAAGAATTGCCCGCGGCACTGGTGGAGCGCTATCTGGCCGCCAAGCGCGCCGGGTTGTTGTAACCCCATTGCCTTGTGGCGCGGTGCCGGCATGCCGGCATGTCGGCATCGGTGAGTCGCGAGCGGATACGCAAACGTCGCGACTCACGTCGCTCCTACAGGTAACCTGTTATTAGCGGCTGCGTGCGCATGGCGCACGCTACAGTTCGATCTCGATATCCGTGCGGAGGAAACATGATGCGTTGGCTGGCTGGCGTGTTGCTGTGTGTGCCGATGACGGCGTCGGCGGTGGAAACCGTGAGGTTGGAAAACGGCACCGTGATGCTGGAGGTCACCCCGCAACTGGGCGGCCGCGGACTGGGATTCTCGTTGCACGGGCGCAACAACCTGCTCAAGGTAGGTGAGGCCGTCTCCACGCAACCCGATCCAGAAGTCTCTGCAACCGCAAGCGATATCGGCTACCTGGGCCACGACGTCTGGCTGGGACCGCAAAGCCAGTGGTGGACGCAGCAACATGCCAACCCTGCGCGGCGCGAGGCGAAGGCGAACTGGCCGCCGGATCCTTATCTGGCGTTCGGCAAGACCCGCATCGTCGAGCGCACCGCCGAGCGATTGGTGCTGGAGGGCGTGCCCAGTCCGGTATCCGGCGTGCAACTCCGTAAGACGTTCGCACTGAGCCCGGATCGGCCGGACACGGTCGCGTTGCAAGTGCAGGCCCGCAATATTCGCGATACACCCGTGGCATGGGATCTGTGGTTCAACACACGCGTGCCGTCGTCGACGCGCATCTACGTGCCGGTGCAGGGTAAGCAGGACATACGCGTGGAATCGTCAACGGACAAAGCTTTCGCGCCTTTGTTGCCGCGTATCCAGGATGGCTTGTTCTCGTTCGAACGCGCACCCTTGCCGAAGGGACTGAGCGGACGCCGCGGCAAAGTGTTCCTGCAACCGTCCGCCGGCTGGATGGCGGGTTTCGCCGGCGATCAGCTTTTCATCATCCGTTTCGCCCACCAGGATCGCGCGCTCATCCATCCGGAGCAGGGACAGGTGGAGCTCTATCTCGATGAGACCGCCACCGCCGGCGAAGGGCTACTGGAGATGGAAGTGCACGCGCCCTATCGCACGTTGCAGCCGGATCAGACGACGGACGCGGAAGAGTCGTGGACCGTGCTTGCCTATGACGGTGCCGACACCTACGAAGCGCAAGTGGCATTTCTGTGTGGCAAAGCGGCCAAGCGGCTGGGAATGCCGGAGCTTTGCCGCATGGACAATCCGCCGCAGTGACGCTGGCTTGCGACTGTTCGCTTCTCGTCTTCTCGTAGAGCGGAGCTTGCTCCGCTGCTTTTCGATCAGCGTGCATGAAGCCTAAAAGCAGCGGAGCCCCCAAAGGGGATGCAAGCACAAGCTCCGCTCTACGACGGATGCCTAGAGTGCGAGAGCGCTAGGTTGCCGCGTCCGATCAATTCGGTTGGATACCGCGACCCGTGGCGGCCCAATAGATGCCGCCGTAGATATGTTCCAGGTACACCGAATCGTTGTATAGCGCCGGCGTGTGTCCCAGTGCGGTGACGAAAACGCGGCCGCCGTCGAACCGGTGATACCACGCCACCGGATGGTGTTTGCCCATGCCTTCGGCTTTCTGTCCTGGCCAGATCAACGTGGGGTCGTAGGTGGATTCATCCACCGTCAACACGACTTTCAGATCGGGCGAAACCGGTTGGCCGTACTCGTACCATTCGTCCGTCCATAGCCAGCGTTCCGGCAACGAAAACGTGGCGGGAAAATTGCGATCCGCCACTTCGACCACGCCGGTCTGGATGTATGGATGAGTGCGGAATGGGCGGCCGATCAGTCGTTCGAACCACGGCCACTGATCCGGCGTGGCGATCAACGCCCGATGCACGGCCACCACCCCGCCGCCAGCGCGCACATAGTTTTCCAACCGTTGCCGCTGCTCGCCCTTCAACTCCTCGCCTGGCGTGTTGAGGAAGACAATGGCGTCATACCCGGCCAGATCATTGTCGAAAGGCATCGTGTTCCAGGCCCAGGTCATCTCGAAATTATGGCGGCGTGCCATTTGTTCGAACGCGGGCTTCGCCACCACGGCGTAGTCGTTGTGGTACTTGTTGGGAATCGCGGCAACCAGCACCTTGAATTGCTGTTGCGCATAGGCCGGGCCGGCCACCAACGCGTATGCGAATGCGAGCAGGAAGGCGATCTTGTTCATGGGCGCCATCGTAGCCCAACTCGCCGCAATCCAAATCGTGGTGCGACCATCGCCAAATCGCGCCGCGTATTCCGGATGGAGCCTGCGCTATATGGTTTTGTTCTATCTGCAGAGAAGAGACAGACGCGGCGGCGGATTTATCCTTGCACTTTCGCCTGCACGTTCTGGCGCGTGGCTTGGCACAAGCCCCAGACGATCAGGACCAAGCCAACGGCGAGCAGGAGATTCAACAGAACGCCGATGATTCCCATCAAGGCGAAGAAGTGCTGTTGTTCCATCGCGGCGCCATTGCTGGAATACACCCACGTCTGCACCACGCCCATTCCCAGGCGGCAGATGCTGGCGAACAGCGTCAAGCCAGCGCCGATCAGGCCTTTGTTGCGGGCCGGGCCAGGACGCGCCAATGTCCACAGCATTGTCAGCGCCACCACCGCACCCAGCAGGTCCGGCAATTGATAACCCGCCATCGTCAGCAACTGCATCCCCATTCCGTCCATTCTCTAAGTTCCTTCAGTCGGCCGTTACCAATACTGCGTTCTGTTCGCGCAAGCTGGCGTACACCGCATCGGTATCCGGACGCACGCGATGCCAGACTTCGAAACTTTCTGCCGCTTGTTCGACCAGCATGCCCAGGCCGTCCACCACGGATCTGCATCCCGCAGCCCTGGCCCAGGACAGGAACGAAATCGCGGCTTCGCCATAGCTCAAATCCACTGCCAACGTGCGGCTGTTGGTCAGCGTGGACGGCAAGTTGAATTCGTCGCCGCCGATACGGCCCGCGGAGGTAGCGTTGATGATCAGTTCGAAATCGCCCTCATCGCGCAGGTTTTCCCAATAGCGCGAGTGCGCGCGTCCGGGCTCGCCGAGGGCGTCGGCCAAAGCATCGGCGCGGTCCGGCGTGCGGTTGACGATGATCAGTTCCTGTATCCCGGCATCCAGCAGCGCTGGTGCCACGCCGCGTGCTGCGCCGCCGGCACCCAGCAACAGCGTGCGCCGCGCGCGCAAATCCAGACTATGGCGACTGGTCAGGTCGCGCACCAGGCCGACCCCGTCGGTGTTGTCGCCATGCCATTGGCCGTCGCGGCGCGTCAGCGTGTTGGCGGCACCCGCCCGCCGTGCCCGTTCGGTGACGTGCTGGCACAGTGCAAACGCCGATTCCTTCAACGGCAGAGTGACATTCGCACCCGCACCGCCTTCGGCCGCGAACGATCCCAGCGCAGTGGCGAATGCTTCCGGCGCCGTGTCGATGGCGACGTAGGAAAGATCGATGCCCACCTGGCGCGCGAACGCCGCGTGGATGCGAGGCGACAGCGAATGCGCAACCGGATGACCGAAAACAGCGTATCGATGAGTGGACATAGATTGATATAAATGCGGTTGGGAAAAAGGTAGCAGGCGCGGGGAACCATCAACGTGAAACGTAAGCTCATGGCGGCTGCTGTTGTGGCCAGTCTACTCTGCGGCCCGGCAGGGGCACAGCTATCCGAATACGGCATCGAAGGGATGAGCGTGGTGTCCACGCGCGCCAACGAAGTCCGCGCCAGCGTTAGCCCCGATGGCAAGCGCATCGTCTGGGGCAGTACCGACCGAGACGGTGGCGCGGGTGGCTGGGACTTATGGCAGGCTTTGCTGCTCGACAAACGCTGGACCGACCCGAAGCCGCTGCCGATCAACTCGTCCGCCAACGATTTCGATCCGGTATTCAGCGCGGATGGCCGCTGGCTGTATTTCTTTTCCAACCGTCCTGGCGGTCGTGGTGGTGATGATCTGTACCGGGTTGCGGTGCGCAGCGACGGCGGTTTCGGTGCGCCGGAACACCTGGGAGCTGGCGTCAACAGCCCGGGCGATGAGTGGGCACCGACGCCCAGCGCCGATGGCCGTTGGTTGTTGTTCGCCAGCAATGGCTTTGGCGGTGCCGGGCGGCACGATCTGTTCGTGGCGCGTTGGAATGGCCAAGCCTTTGTCGACCCGCAGCCGGTGCCGGGCGTAAACACTGCTGCGGACGAGTTCGACGCGGCCTGGCTGGATGGCGGCACGGCGATTGTCTTCGCGCGTTCAAATGACGCTCAGAACCAGCCGATCCGGCTCCAGATCGCGCATTGCGACGGCAAAAACTACACGGGCATCGCGCCGTGGACGCTGTCTTTCAATACTGCTGAAGGCATGACGCTAGGCCCGGTGGTCGACGTCTCCAAACCCAGCGAGATCCTGGTCACCGGCTCGGCGCGTTCGCCGAAGGCGGGCAAGCTGGATATCTACCGCACGGTGGTTCCGGCTAGTCGCGGCAAGGCGGGCTGTTTGCGGTAATTCCTGCTCGTCGTGGAAGCCCGGTCTGTTCGCCATACCGGCGCTCCGACTTGACAGCGTTGATGCCCGCACCCCAATGTTCGCTCCGCCCAGGGGAGTGGGCGTTCCATCGCATGAAGCTGGCGGGCTCGGAATCCCGAACCTGCCTTTCATCGGTTCCGTCGAAAGCACCTCATCGTGGGTGGCGCGGCGGCGTATGCACATTCCAGTTCGTCCACGCCGGCATCAGCCTGGCGTGGTCGTTCGATCACGCATGGACCTGGGAAACATTCCATATCGCCAAGGAGAGGATCATCCATGAAACACCCCGTTCGTTACCTGCCGCTCGTGCTGGCTGCCTTCGCCTTGCACGCCAACGCGCAGTCCTTCTCGCCCGCATGGGACGAGTACCGGAATAAAGAGAAGGCCGCCGAGGCTCCGGTGCAGGATCCGCAACCTGCGCAGTCGCAGCCGTCTGCCGTGCCACAATCCGGCGCGACGCCATCGCAATCCCCGGCCTACGTCGCCCCTCCCGCATCCCCGGCTGCTGCCCGTGACCAAGGCGGTTTCTTTGTCGGCGTGCAAGGCGGGCGCGGCTGGATCTACGATGACATCGAACAGCGAGCTACCGCCGTGAGTGCCGGTTACCGCTGGCAGACCGGCCCCTGGGCGCAAGTGGGCGTGGAGATTTCCGGCGGCCGGCTCGACGAAACCCGCGAAGACGGTTATCTGATCCCGGAGGCCACGTTTGGCGCGATAGGCGCCAACGCACGGTTGAACTTCGGCGACAGCCGTTGGTTCGCCGTGGTGCGTGGTGGCTACTTCAGTGCGGACCAGGACAGTTCCTACGGCGATTTCTCCACCGACGGCGGTTATGCCGGGCTGGGCATCGGCGTCGACATCAATCGGCACTTCAACCTCACGTTGGCCTACACCGCCTACGTCTACGCCGACGACTATTACTACGACGACTGCGACGATTACAACGACTGCGAGTTCAACCGTGCCGACACGGTGATGTTGGGCGTCGAAGCCCGCTTCTAAGCTGCAAGCGAAAAAGGGAGCCGAAAGGCTCCCCTTCTTTTATTTTTCTGGATCGTGGCCGGATTCGCGTAGATCGGCGCTGTCGTGGGAGCGGCGTCCCACCGCGAGCTTTTGCTCTTCTGAAGATATCGGATAAGACAAACGAAGCTCGCGGCGGGACGCCGCTCCTACAAAAGGAACCTTGTGGAGAGCAGCTGAGTTCTCAGCCTTCGCGCAACCAACGCGCCGCATCCAGCGCGAAGTAGGTCAGCACGCCATCGGCGCCGGCGCGCTTGAACGCGGTCAGCGCTTCCAGCGTGCAGGCCTTTTCGTCCAGCCAGCCATTGGCGTAGGCAGCCTTGAGCATCGCGTACTCGCCGCTGACCTGATAAGCGAAGGTCGGCACGCCGAATTCGTCCTTCACCCGCCGCACTACATCCAGATAAGGCATGCCAGGTTTCACCATCACCATGTCGGCGCCTTCGTCCAGATCCAGCGCTACTTCGTGCAGCGCCTCGTCGGTGTTGGCGGGATCCATCTGATAGTTGTATTTGTTGCTCTTGCCCAGGTTGCCGGCACTGCCCACGGCATCGCGGAACGGGCCGTAGAACGCCGACGCATATTTGGCCGAGTACGCCATGATGCGGGTGTGGACGAAGCCTTCCTCTTCCAGTGCGCCGCGGATAGCGCCGATGCGGCCGTCCATCATGTCGCTGGGCGCCACCACGTCGGCGCCGGCGCGCGCATGCGACAGCGCTTGCTTGACCAGCGCTTCCACCGTGGTGTCGTTCATCACGTAGCCGCTGTCGTCGATGATGCCGTCCTGGCCATGCGTGGTGAACGGATCCAGCGCCACGTCGGTGATCACACCCAGTTCGGGGAAGCGCTGCTTCAGCGCACGTACGGCGCGCTGCGCCAGTCCTTCGTCGTCCCAGGCGGCTTCGGCTTGCAGCGATTTGGCTTCCGGCGCGGTGACCGGAAACAGCGCCAGCGCGGGTACGCGCAGCTCGGCGGCTTGTTCGGCGATCTTCAGCAACTCGTCGATCGATACGCGGTCCACGCCCGGCATCGACGGGACTGCCTGGCGGCCTTTCAATTCATGTACAAAAACCGGATAGATCAGGTCGTTGGCCGTCAGCACGTGCTCGCGCATCAAGCGGCGGGAAAATTCGTCCCGGCGCATGCGGCGCGGGCGGGTGTAGGGGTAGGCCATTCGCAGGGTCCTGAGGGTATGCACCTTGGGGTGTGCGAATGATACGCCTGTGCCCGCGAAGCCAAGTAGGAGCGACGTGAGTCGCGATGAAGCGTTACCGGAAACGCCTCATCACGACTTGACCAGCCATTGGGCTGTTTAAAAACCGTCTTTCCTACACGGTTCTAGTCATCGACGTCAGACGATGCCGCCGCCCAGCACAAGTCGGCCGATCGCGACCACGATGACGATGCCGTTGAGGACCAGGCCGGCCTTGGCACGCCCACGCCGCTCGGGCGAGGTAAACAGGATGCCGACGGCGGCGATGATGGCGCCCGCCGCGGCGAAGGGAATCAGGAGCCAGTTGCCCCAACCCAGTAGCGGAATCAGCGCCAGTACCATCCAGATCATGGCGACGATGCCCCACAAAAGACTGATCAGTCCCATCTGCTTTCATCCCGTTGTCGGCACGCAGGTACGTGCCCCTGACGGCAATACTAAAGCCGGCGAAGTTGGTGTGTGTTATGCACCTTGAAGCAGCTTTCCCGCTCTCCCGGTAAAGTCAGGCCGGGGCTCCGTGCATGCCTTCGATTTCGACCAGCAGCTCCCGCCGGCAAACGTCGGCCTGCAGCATCAAATAGGGCACGCCATCGCCCAGCCGTGCGCTGAGTTGCGCGGCCACTGCCTGGGCGTCTTCCGCGTCGCGCACGTAGACCTTCAAGCGCGAACTGCCGTTGAAGTGCGCGGGCAGCGACGGCGCGCGTTCGTGGGCGATGGCCAAGAGGCTGTCCAGATTGGTCAGGGTTTCGTCCAGCTGCGCCCTCAGCGAATCGGCGTGTTGCGAGGCGTGGCCGACAATGCTGGCGGTGCCGGATAGAAACAACGGTACCTGCGCGGCGTTGGCCGGCGGCAGCAGCGCGCGGGCGAAGCTGGGCGATTGTGGGCCGTACTCGCGTGGGTACCGGTACGCGCTGATTTGGCGGGGATTTTCCAATGGTACGCCGGGCGAACGCGACGCCAGCCAATACACCTGCAGCACGCGCCTGCCGTCCCGGCAACCGATGGCCGTCGCCGCCGGCAGACGCGACGTATCGATGCTTCCCAAGCCGCGCACACGGCCAACGCAGAACTGCCGGTAGCGTTCCGCATCGCCTTCGCCGGCAGTGATAGCATCCAGATAGTTCCAGATACGCAGCACGTGCGGATAGCCGCTGCTGCTCCAGAAAGCGCTGAGCAGCGCATAGACGCGCTCGCTGGCGGACAGGATATCGCCGCCAGTTTCCTCCAGTTCCAACGAACCGAATTGCAATTCGCCATCGCTGCTGTGCGCGATGGCGCCATCGACGGCGTGGGTCACCGGACCGGAAGCGCGCCAGACTTCGAATGGCGCCACGCCCTGCAAGGCAGGCAAGGGAATACGCAGATAGCGCGGATCACCGACCACCGTACCCGCTGGCGCCACCTCGCCGAATCCGAATACCGCCAGGGTTTCGGGCAGGCCCAGCAATGGACGCGGCGTGGCGGCATGGACATAGTCGACCGCCAGCCGCAACGGGGCGCGCTGCAAGTCGGGAAGAACACTCATCGTACGGAATGCGGGTACATGGAAGACCGCGAATGATAACTCGACCGCACTCCGCTACCCCTAGGTCCGTCCCGGCGCATCTACCGTGCCCGTGCACGGGCGGGGCTCGGATCAGCCACACCCTTCGCGAATGGATGCCGCCTTCGCGTCGGATAGGTCATTATTCAGCCGAATCGGCGGATCATCCCGCCGAACCCATTGGGAGAACCGCCATGTCGTTCCGACTCGCTCCTCTACTGGCGCTGTCCCTGCTTCTGGGCGGCTGCGCCAACACATCCAAGGTCATGCTGGGCCAGGCACGGCCCCCCGTCGACCCGGCCCAGGTCCAGGTGTACCGCACGCCGCCGGCCGGATCGGTCGAGATCGCGCAGTTGGAATCGACCAGCGCCGTGGGCTTCGGCACCCAGGGGCAAACCGACGCCGCGATCGCCCGGTTGAAGCGCGAAGCCGCCGCGCTGGGCGCCAATGGCGTCGTCCTGATGGGAGTGGGCTCCAGCGGTTCGCCGGTCGGCATGTCGGTGGGGGCGGGCAGTTACGGGCGCCATTCCGCGGGCGGCGTCGGCATCGGCATTCCCACCACCCAGAAGCGCGCGGCCGGAGTGGCGATCTATGTTCCGCCGGGTGCGACTGTCGACCCGGCGTCGGTGGTGGAACCGGCGCCGACACCGACCAAGCCCGAATAACCCATGTGGGAGCGGCGTCCCGCCGCGAGCTCTTTCTACCCAACATTCGGGAAGAGCTCGCGGCGGGACGCCGCTCCTACATCGTCCGATGAAGATTTTCTGCCGGCTCAGCGCTTCGCGCGCTTCTGCTGCGCCGGGATGAACTGTTCTTTCACCGCCTTGGCCAGCTGATCCGGCGGCAGCAGGCCCTGGTCCAACAGAAAGTTGTTGAACGCCAGGCGGTCGAACTTCTCGCCCAGTGCCAACTCCGTCTGCACGCGCAGTTCCAGGATGCGGCTGTAGCCGTAGAAATAGCTGCCGGCCTGGCCGGGCGCATTGAACGAGTAACGGTCCAGCTCCTGCCGCGCCATCGGCTTGGATAGCACGACCTCGTCTTCCAGCACCTGTCCGGCACGCGCACGGTCGATCAGTCCTAGGTTGAGCATCGGGTCTAGCATCGCCCGTGCCGCGCGCATCAGGCGGAACTGCAGCGCGATCAGCTGACCCTCCAACGGCTCGTACGGCACCATCTCGGCTTCCGCATACAACGCCCAGCCTTCCACATTGACCGAGTTGAAGGCGAACATCGTGCGCGCCAGCGATATCCCGCGCTCCACCATGGCGGTGAACTGCAGTTCGTGGCCGGGGCGGCCTTCGTGCGCGGTCAGCGTCCAGGTCACCGCATCGAAATTGAAGTCGTCGTACTGCTCATCCTTGTCGCCTTTGCCGGGATTGCCCAGCGGCAGCACGAACGTGCCTTGCTGCCCGGTGTTGCCCACCAGCGGCGCGGGCAGGAAATGCGGCGCGGGTTGCGCCGCGCTTTCCGCTTCCGAACCCAAGCGCATCTGCATCGGGCGCTGCGGCACATCGACGATCCGGTTCTTTTCGATGATCGGATCGATGGTGTCGATCACGGTGCGATAGCGCGTTTCCAACTGCTCGTTGGGAATGCGGCCGGTCTTCAGCGCGCGGATCACATCGCGGTAGTCGGTGGCATCGATGCCCTTGGCCTTGGCCACCAGTGGAGCGATCTGCTGCATCATCGCGCGCGTTTCGAAGAACTCAAGCTGCGCACGCTGCACCAGTACGGCGGGATCGATATCGATGCCGTACTGCTTTAGCTGATAGGCATACAGCTCCGGCGGCAGGCGCGTATCGGTGCGCGCTTTCGGCAGCACGGTGCTACGCACCCACGCAGCGTATTCCTTGAACTGCGTGTCCATCGCCGCGAGCGCTTCGTCGGCGCCGGCGACCTTGTACTCGACAAACAACTTGCGTACGCCAGCCGCGTACGTGTCCACGTTATCCAAGGCGCGCTCGACCTCGAGCTTGGTCGGTGGAAGCAACGCCGCGTTGGACAGCTTTTCCTCGTAGCGTTCGCGCGCCAGTAGGGTGAAAGGCGACGTGCCCGCGGCCAGCCCGACGTAGCGCTTCAGCCGGTCCGCCGCTTTGGCTTGGCGCTCAGGAGAAGTCTGCTTCGACAACAATCCGTTGATGCCGGTGAATACCTGCTGCGGCGCATCGGTCCACGGCAGCATCAGTCGCTCGTTCAACTCGCTGCCTTCGATGTTCTCGGCTGCGGCCGCAATCATGATTTCCAGATCTTGGCGGACGTTGGCGTCGCGCTCGGTCGCGAGTTTGGTTTTCAGCTCTGCGCTGGCTTTAGCGGTGGCTTCGCGGTAGCGCCGGCTGTTGTCCGGCCGCAGATCGGTTACCTGGTCGTCATAGCCGGGAACACCGAAAAAGCTGGCGAATTCCGGCTGGAACGGCGCCTGCGCATTCAGCAGGATCTGCGCGTACTCGTTGCTCTTGGTGACCCAGGCAGGTGAAGGTGCGGGCGTTTGTGCCGTCGCCTTAGTAGGTGTGGCCGCGGTCTGCGCCAACGACGGGAACGGCGTGGCCAGCGCCAAGGCAATCGCAAGGACGAGTGGTTTCATCAGAATTCTCCAAGTGAAAAACGGAAACTACGCCGGGCGGTGATATCAAAACCTGTCGCAGGTCGTGGAATAGGTGTGCCGAAACAGCGATATCGGTTGGCACTCCACGCGACGTTCAAGAATGCGCGACGGGCACCTGCGATTTTTGTCGATTTCCTAGAACTCGGTCTGAGCTTCGAGCTCGCCGCTGTCTTCTTCCAGCAGATCGATACGCTGGTTGCCGCCTTCGATCTGGACCACCAGTGTTTTGTAGTCCCACTGTCCGGCGGAGCGCGTGGCTTCCACGTACACCTTCGCCGCACCTTTCGGGCCTTTGAGCGGAATCGCCAGGGCGGCTTCACCGCTAGGCCCATTGGTATTGATGTTGCCTTGTACGAAATAACCGGATTCGATCGGCTCGCCCAATGCCTGGACGATCTGCGGATTCGCCGCCGCGCGCGTCAGCGCCATTTGGTAGGGCTCCGATGATTTCATCATCCCGAACACGAAAGCGAAGATCGCGGCAATGAACGCGGCAAACAGTGCCAGCATTACCGCTGCCATTACGGGCACGAACCATTTCCAGTTACGACTCCACCAACTAGATTTCGGTACGGTCGACGCGTTCATGCGATCTCCATGGCAGGCGCTAAGCGCTCAGCGTTTCAGGCAGCGGTTGAAGAAATCCTCGCTCAATCGATAGCGGTGCAGCAGGTCCTTGTCACGCAGGCCATGCTTGGCGCCTGGGTACGTCATCAGCTCGAACGGCGTGGCTCGCTTCTGCAGTTCGCTCATCAGCTTGGTCGAATTGCTGAACAATACATTGTCGTCGGCCATGCCGTGGATCAGCAGCAGTCTGGATTTCAGTCCGTCCAGATGGGTGAGGACGCTGCCTTGGCGATAACCGTCGGGGTTGGCGGCAGGCAGGTTCATGTAGCGCTCGGTGTAATGCGTGTCGTACAGCGCCCAATCCGTGACCGGCGCGCCGGCGATGCCGCAGGCATAGGCTTCGCTATGCTGGGCGAGCAGCATCAGGGTCATGTAGCCGCCATTGGACCAGCCATAGATGCCGATACGCTGCGGGTCGACGAACGATTGCGCCTTCAGCCAATCAACGCCGCGCAGCTGGTCGGCGACTTCCACCGTGCCCTGCTTCTCGTACAACGCACCACCGAACGCGGCGCCCCGGCGCGGCGTGCCGCGGTTGTCCAGCGAGAACACCAGATAACCCTGTTGCGCCAGGTATTGATTGAAGAAGCCGTCGCTGCGGCCCGGCCAGGCGCGCGTCACCGTCTGCGCCGCAGGACCGCCGTAGACGTAGACCACCACCGGATACTTCTTCGCCGGGTCGAATCCCGCCGGCTTTATCAGGCTGTAGTTCAGTGAAGTTTTGCCGTCGGCGGCCGTCAGCGTGCCGTATTCCACCGGGCGCTGGGCATCGCGGTATTTCGCGTAGGGATGCGCCGGATCCGTTACGTCGTTGGTCAACAAGGTGGCGATCTTGCTGCCGTCGGCCTTGTACAGTTCGATCTGCGGCAGCGTTTGGTTGTTGGACCAGTTATCGACATAGACGCTCGCGTTCTTGGCGAACGTGACGCCGTGCATGCCGGGCGCGGTCGACAACCGCCGGATATCGCCGCCCTGCAACGGCACGGCATAGGCATGGCTTTCCAGCGCCGAATCGCGAGTGCCGCTGAAATAGACCGTGCCGTTGGCCTCATCGACGGCCAGCAGCGCATCCACTATCCACTCACCCTGGGTCAGTGGCGTCAACGAGGCGCCATCTTCCGAAGCCAGATAAAGATGCGCATAGCCGCTGCGCTCCGATCCCCAGATAAAACGGCCGTCCTTCAGGAAACGCAGATTGTGGTGCAGCGACACCCAGGTCTTGGCGGTTTCGGTCACCAGCGTGCGCTGCTTGCCGGTGGCCAACTCCGTTTCGATCAGTTCCAGTGTTTTCTGGTCGCGCGACTGACGCTGGAAGGTCAGGCGCTGCGGATCGCGCCATTCCACCCGGACCAGGTAGATGTCCGCGTTCTTGCCGAGATCGACCCAGCGCGGCTCGGCCTTTGCCTTCGGGGCGATGACGCCCAGGCGAATGCCGACGTTGCGGTCGCCGGCGGCGGGGTAGCGTTGCTCGACGACCTCGGTCCGGTCCGGGTAGACCTCGTAGCGCTTCTGCACCGGCACCGACGATTCGTCGATGCGGGCGAAGGCGATCGCCGAATCGTCGGGCGCCCACCAATAACCCGTGTGGCGATCCATTTCTTCGTCGGCGACGAATTCGGCGACGCCGTTGCCGATGGTTTCCGAGCCGTCGGACGTCAGCCGCAACTCGCGGCCGCTCGCCAGATCGATCACCCACAGATCGCGATCACGGACGAAACTGACGTAGCCGCCTTTCGGCGAAATCTTCGGATCGGTCGCGAAGCCGCCGCCCGAGGTCAGCTTGCGCACCGCCGATTTGCCGCTACCCGCCAGCTCGTACAGATACAGCTCGCCACCCAGCGGGAACAGCAACGTCTTGCCATTCGGCGACCACTGGTAATCGACGATGCCCGACAACGCTGCGATGCGCTGGCGCTCACGTCGCGCCTTTTCTTCATCGCTCAAGGTCTCTTCGCCCGGCAGCACTACCGACGAATCCACCAGCAGGCGCGTCTGCCCGCTCGCCACGTCGTACTCCCACAAGTCCAGCTGGTTGCGATTGCTGTCCTTGCCGCGCAGGAAGGTCACGCGCGATCCGTCCGGTGCGATCTGCGGTTTGGTCAAGGTAGGGCCGGACAGCGGTGCGTTGCCGGTGATGGCTTCCAGAGTGAGCCCATTTTTCTCGGGCGCGGCGGCGTGGGTGGTGGCGGAGGAAGTCAGCATCATCAGGGCGAGCAACGCAGGGCGCATAAAGAATCTCGTTTCGGTGTCATACCATCGTCCCGGCAAAACCAGGGTCCATGCCGCGCATAGTGCCAGACGTGCGCGGTGGTGCTTATTTCGGCTGGCCGTGGCCGAACAGATGCTTGCGCTCTTCATCGCTCAGCGGCTTGCCCGCCTCGGGATTTACCTGCTTCTTGAGCGCAAAGGCGCGCTGGGTGGCGGAACGCACCGCGATGCTCGCATGCCAGCGGGCCAGGTGAGGAAACGCATCGAAATCCGGCGGCAGCTTGTCGTAGGCCTCGATCCACGGATAGATCGACATGTCGGCGATGGTGTAGTCGTCGCCAGCCACGAACGCATGCCCGGCCAAGCGCTTGTCCAATACTCCGTGCAGGCGGGTGACTTCCCGGCCGTAGCGGTCGATGGCATAGGGGATGGGTTCCGGCGCATACACATTGAAATGGCCGGCTTGCCCGGTCATGGGGCCCAAGCCGCCCATCTGCCAGAACAACCATTCCATCGTCGCCACGCGGCCGCGCAGATCCGTGGGCAGGAACTGTCCGGTCTTCTCCGCCAGATACATCAGGATGGCGCCGGACTCGAACACGCTGACCGGCGCTCCGCCGTCGGCGGGCGCATGGTCGACGATGGCCGGCATCTTGTTGTTGGGCGAAATGGCCAGGTATTCCGGTTTGAACTGATCGCCTGCACCGATATTGACGGGCTTGATGTCGTAAGGAAGGCCGGCTTCTTCCAAGAACAGGCTGATCTTGTGGCCATTGGGTGTGGGCCAGTAGTAAAAATCGATCATGGCGGTCGTCTTAATTGCGGGAGGAGCGAGTTTAGCGCTGAGGGCTGGGTTGGCAGCGTCACATTGTGCCGGTAACCTGCCGCATCCTCGCAACGCAGTATCCCGGACATGTCCCAGCCTTCCGCCGCACGCCTTGGTTTTTTGCCGAACCTGATCTTTGCTTCGCGCTGGCTGCAGCTACCGCTCTATCTGGGACTGATCATTGCCCAGGGCGTGTACGTATTCCTGTTCGTCAAGGAACTGTGGCACCTGATCCACGATGCCAACAGCTTGAGCGAACAGGGCATCATGCTGATCGTGCTGGGGCTGATCGACGTGGTGATGATCTCCAATCTGCTGGTCATGGTCATCGTGGGCGGCTACGAGACCTTCGTATCGCGGCTGGGATTGCAGGGCCATCCCGATCAGCCGGAATGGCTGAGCCACGTCAATGCGTCGGTGCTCAAGGTCAAGCTGGCGATGGCGATCATCGGCATCTCGTCCATCCACTTGCTGAAGACCTTCATCGGCGCCGGTGAACTGGGCATGCCGGTCTGCGGTTCGCCGGACAATGTCGCTGCGCTGCAGGCGGTCGCGGCAGCGGCCCAGAGCGGCATCAAGATCGCTGCCGCCAAATGCACCTCCATCACTGGCGAAGGCGTGATGTGGCAGACCATCATCCATGGCGCTTTCATCCTGTCGGCAATCGGTATCGCCTACACCGACAAGCTGATGACCCAGAGTTCGACCAAGCGCGAACACGTGACGCATTGATCGTGCGGCGTCCTCGCCCCTTGCTCTCGTAGAGCGGAGCTGCGCCCCGCGGTGGTGCAGAGCCGGTGTCAATGAGGCCGTCGCAACGGCAAGCGATAACAAATGGCCGGTAAAGGCGCTTCTCGTAGAGCGGAGCTTGCTCCGCTGTTTTTGACGCGATGACCTCCGGATACGATCAGCGGAGCAAGCTCCGCTCTACGAAAACTGGCCATTCGCTATCGTCTACCGTTGCGACGGCCTCATCGTTATCGGTTCGGTACTGTCGCGAGGCGCGCCAGTCACACCGTGGCTCCTGTAAAATGCGTCGGTGGATGTCTCTCACCTTCTCGATGATCTGAACCCCGCACAGCGCGAAGCCGTTTCGGCGCCGGCGGGCCACTATCTTGTGCTGGCCGGTGCCGGTTCCGGCAAGACGCGTGTGCTGACCCATCGCATTGCCTGGCTGAACGAAGTGCACCGCGTGCCGGCGCACGGCATCCTGGCGGTGACCTTCACCAACAAAGCCGCCGGCGAAATGCGCGCACGCGCCGACGTGCAGCTGCGCAACGGCAGCCGCGGCATGTGGATCGGCACCTTCCACGGCTTGGCCCATCGCCTGCTGCGGTTGCACTGGCAGGAAGCCAAGCTGCCGGAAACTTTCCAGGTGCTGGACAGCGACGACCAGCTTCGCCTGATCAAGCGCGTCGTGCAGCAGATGGAGCTGGACGAAGCGCGCTTTCCGCCACGCCAAATCGGCTGGTGGATCAACGCGCAGAAAGACGAAGGCCGCCGTCCGCAGCATATTCAGCCCGGCGAGGATGTGTGGACCGACACCTTGCGCCGTGCCTACGCGTTGTACCAGGAGCGCTGCGACCGCGCGGGCCTGGTCGATTTCGCCGAGTTGCTGCTGCGTGCGCATGAATTGCTGCGTGACAATTCGGCGCTGCTGGCGCATTACCGGGCGCGTTTCGGTGAACTGCTGATCGATGAGTTCCAGGATACCAACGCGATTCAGTACGCCTTCGTGCGCGTACTGGCGGGCGACAGCGGCCACGTGTTCGTGGTAGGCGACGACGACCAGGCCATCTACGGCTGGCGCGGCGCCAAGGTCGAGAACGTGCAGCGTTTCCTGAGCGATTTCCCGGGCGCGCAGACCATCCGCCTGGAACAGAACTACCGTTCCAGCGCCAACATCCTCAATGCGGCCAACGGCGTCATCGCGCACAATCCCGGCCGCATCGGCAAGCAGCTGTGGACCGATACCGGCGATGGCGATCCCATCGATCTGTATGCCGCCTACAACGAGATCGACGAAGCGCGTTTCGTGGTCGAACGCATCCGCCAATGGGTGCGCGATGGCGGCAGCATCAGCGACGCCGCCATCCTTTATCGCAGCAACGCGCAATCGCGCGCCTTCGAAGAGGCGTTGCTTGCCGAACAGGTGCCTTACCGCGTTTACGGCGGCATGCGCTTTTTCGAGCGCGCCGAGATCAAGGACACGCTGGCCTATCTGCGCTTGATCGCCAATCGCGACGACGACGCGGCGTTCGAGCGTGCCGTCAACACGCCGACGCGCGGTATCGGCGATCGCACGATGGACGAAGTGCGCAAGTGCGCGCGCGATGGCGCGGTGCCGCTATGGGAAGGTGCGCGCCGCATCGCCACGGGCACGGCGCTGGCTGCGCGGGCACGCAACGCGCTGGCGGCATTCCTGGCGCTGATCGACGGTCTGTCTAGCGAAACCGGCGAGTTGGAACTGAAAGACAAGATCGACCACGTGTTGATGCGGTCTGGGCTGCGCGATCACTATGCCGCCGAAAGCCGCGGCCAACTCGATTCGCGCACCGACAACCTCGACGAATTGGTCTCAGTGGCCTCGCGCTTCGTGCGCCGCGAAATCGATATCGCCGACGGCGAAACCGAGGAAGGCATGACGGAATTGGTAGCCTTCCTGTCCTATGCGGCGCTGGAAGCCGGCGAAGGCCAGGCGCAAGCCGGCGAGGACGGCGTGCAGTTGATGACGCTGCACTCGGCCAAAGGACTCGAATTCCCATTGGTGTTCCTGGCAGGGCTGGAAGAAGGTCTTTTCCCCAGCAACAAGTCACTGGATGAAAGCGGCCGCCTGGAAGAAGAGCGCCGGTTGGCGTACGTGGGCATCACCCGCGCGCGGCAGAAACTGATCCTGAGCTATGCCGAAGCGCGGCGCTTGCATGGCCAGGACATGTACGGCATTCCATCGCGTTTCCTGCGCGAGATTCCAGCGAACCTGGTGCACGAAGTCCGCCCGCGCGTGCAGGTGTCGCGACCGGTACCCGGCTACGCGCCTCGGCGCGACTTCGGCCATGCCGCCATCGAAACGCCTGCATTGAAGCTGGGCCAGAACGTTGTCCACGCCAAATTCGGGCGCGGCGTCGTCATCGACTACGAAGGCAGCGGTGCGCACGCGCGCGTGCAGGTGAATTTCGACAACGAAGGCAGCAAGTGGCTGGTGTTGGCCTACGCCAATCTGCAGGCGGTATAGCAGCGATGTTCCCCGCGACGTGGGAGCGGCGTCCCGCCGCGAGCTCTTCGGCCGGATCACCACGATTCCGATATAG
>CBFGZY010000047.1:0-33317 GCA_965653375.1 uncultured Pseudoxanthomonas sp. | reverse complement strand
CTCACGCCGCTATGTGCCTTTACCGTTAACCCCACATCGCGACTTACGTCGCTCCTACACTTAGCCCGCCATTAATCCAAGCGCTTGCGGAACCGCAGAATCGCCGTCGTCATCATGACGGTGGTGAAAGCGATCAGCGCCAGCACGTCCGGCCATAGTTCCCACAAACTGGCGCCGCGCAGCATCACGCCACGAATCAGGCGCAGGAAATGCGTCAGCGGAAGCACTTCCGCCAGCCATTGCACCGCTCTTGGCATACCCGAGAACGGAAACATGAAGCCCGACAACAGGATCGACGGAAGGAAGATGAAGAACGTCATCTGCATCGCCTGGAACTGCGATTGAGCGCGCGTTGAGATCAACAAGCCCAAGGTGAGGTTGGCGATGATCAGCAGCATCGCAGCCACGTACACGTCCAGCACGTTGCCGTTCAAGGGCACGTTGAACAGCCACAATCCCAGCGCAAGGACTACAGTGGTCTGGATCAGGCCGATGCCGACATACGGCAGCACCTTGCCCACCATCAACTCGCCGCGACTTACCGGCGTGGCGATCAGCAACTCCATGTTCCCGCGTTCGCGTTCGCGCACGATGGCCACGCCGGTGAACAGCACCATGGTCATGGTCAGGATCACCCCGATCAGGCCCGGCACGATATTCGCCGCCGAGCGCCGCTCCGGGTTGTAGAACGCCACCACGCTTATCGGACGCGTGGTGGATGCCGTGTTCACACCCGCGCTATTGATCGGCATCTGCGCCAGCTGTGCAGCGGCACTCTGCACGGCGTTGTCGCTACCGTCCACCAGGACCTGCATCAACTCACGCCCTTCGCTACGCCGGCGCTCGAAGTCCGGCGGTATGACTATCCCGATGCTGATTTCGCCGCGGCGCATTGCCTGCATCAATTCATCGGGCGTGCGCGCGGCCAGCATCGGCTTGACTACCGTGGTCGCCACCACGTCCATCACCAGCGCGCGCGAGCCTGCCGTGTTGGACTGGTCCGCCACGCCGGCCTTCAAGTCGCGCAGGTTGGTGTTGATGGCGTAGCCGAACAGCAGCAGTTGCATGACCGGAATGGCGACGATCATCGCCAAGGTGATGCGGTCGCGGCGCATCTGCCGCATTTCCTTCAGCATCACCGCATACAGCCGGCGCCCGTTCATGCCGCACGCTCCCGCGGTTCCTGCCCGCGCGTGGCGGAGACGAAGACGTCTTCCAGATTGGGTTGCGAAGGCGTGACCTGCGCGGACAAGCCCGCTTGGCGAAGCGCATGCTCGATCCGCCCTTCGGCATCACCGTCTTCGGTCATCAGCACACGCAAGGTATTGCCGATCTGGGCCACGCTGATAACACCTTCGACGGCGACCAGTGCTTTCTGCGCCTGCCGTGGCTGCTCCGCATCGACGGCCAGTGTTCGGCCGGCCAGCTGACCGGTGAGTTCGTCCGGCGAGCCATCGGCGACCAGCACTCCACGGTCCAGGATGGCGAGGCGATGGCAGCGTTCCGCTTCATCCATGTAGTGCGTGGACACCAGCAGGGTCGTGCCGGCATCGGCGAGCTCGAACAATTTCTCCCAGAAATCGCGACGCGATTCCGGGTCCACGGCACTGGTCGGCTCATCGAGAAACAGCAACTCGGGTTGATGGATGACGGCACCGGCCAGTGCCAGGCGCTGTTTCTGTCCGCCGCTCATGGTGCCCGCCAACTGCTTCTGCCGGTCCTTGAAGTGATACTGCTCCACCAGATCATCGATCCGTTCCGCCGCTTTCCGCTTGGAAAGGTTCTGCACTGCGGCCAGGAACTCCAGGTTTTCGCGCACGCTGAGGTCCTCGAACAACGAAAACTTCTGTGTCATGTAGCCGATACGTGTGCGCAGCTCGTCGGCTTGCTCGGGAATGCGCAAGCCCAGCACGTCGATCTCGCCCGCCGTGGGAGTCAGCAATCCACACAACATGCGGATGGTGGTGGACTTACCGGAGCCGTTGGGCCCAAGAAACCCATACACGTGACGGCGTGGCACTTCCAGATCCACTTTATTGACCGCGATCAGGTCGCCGAAGCGCTTGGTCAGGCCGTGTGCGCGGATCGCAACATCCTCCTGCGCAAGAGGCTTGCCTCGCGACGAAAGCATGGTGGAATCAGCGCTTGTCATGAAACTCGGCCCGCACTGGAAAACCGGCTGGCAGATCGGCAGCTTCCTTGCCGAGGCTCACTTCGGCCAGATAACTCAGGCGCGCCGCGTCCGCGCCTGTCAGCGCGTAGTACGGTGTAAAAGTGGGCTCGCTACGGATCATCCTGACGCGCCCGGTATAGGCCTGATCGCGCCCGTCGATGTAGATCCGAACCGGATCGCCCACCTTCACGTTGGCGCGTTGCGGCTCAGGCACATAGATCCGGGCGTATGGCGCTTCGCCCACCAGCAGGATCGCCAGCGACGCCCCTACCGGCGCTTGATCGCCAAGTTTGTAAGGCAGGCTGTCGACACGGCCAGCGCGCGGCGCCACCACGTTCAATTTGTCCAGGGTGACCGATTGCGTGGCCGCCTGTGCTTCGGCGGCCGCCACTGCGGCTTTTCCTTGCGCGACCTGTTCTCGGCGAGTACCGCGCTCCAGCTCCAGTAGCGCGGCTTGTGCTACACGAACTTGCGCGGACGCGTTGTCGGCTGCAGCGCGAGCACGATCGACTTCCGCGGCCGCCACCAGTTTCTGGCGGCCCAGAGGCTGCAAGCGACGGTAGTACGCACGTGCGTCGGTCGCTTCCGCCTGCGCGGCAGCCAGCGAGGCCCGTGCCTGCGCAATGGCCTCGCTACGCGGACCCGCCTCCAGCTCGGCCAGCGCCTCGCGGCTTTGCAGTGCTTGCGCTTGCACGGCGGCGAGTTGCGACTGCGTCCGCGTCAGTTCCAACTGCATCAATGGGGCACCCGCGGCCACCTGCTGGCCTTCGCGCACATCGATGCGGACGATCTTCTCCGCCACCGGCGCGGGCAGCGTGACGCGATCCCATTCCAAGGTGCCCAAAGCTTGAGGTGCGTCGGGTTTGCAGGCCGCCAGCGGCAGCAGCGCCGCGAGCAGCAGTAAGCACCGGTTATTTGCCATTTTCCAGCTCCAATCCGCGGTCTAGCAGTACCAGGGTGTGTCGGCGCAAATCGTCGAAATCGAGTTCTTCGGCACCGAACATCACGCGCCAGATGGGCGCACCGGCCAACGGGAACATCGTCAAACCCACCAGCGAGACCATCAGCAGTCGCGGGTCCAGGTCGGCATTGAGCCTGCCTTCCTTTTGCGCCTCGGCGAAACGCGCAGCCATCATCTGCGGCAATTGCGGACCGATCCTGTCGATCATCATGCTGCGCAGCGCGCCGCCTTCGGAAAGCACTTCGCGCACCCACAGCGCCGGCCACCAGGGATGCGCGGCAACGATGGAGCAGATGCCTTGCACGAAGCTCGCCACCATTGCCGCGATATCGCCACCGGCATTGGTCACCGGCTCGCGCATCTTCTGCACCAGCGGCAGCACCTTCTCGGTGACCACCGCCTCCTGCAGTTGCGCTTTGTCGCCGAAGTAGTAGTGCACCAGCGCCGGGGTCACGCTGGCTTCGCGGGCGATGTCGCGCAGCGATGTGCCGGCGATGCCTTGGCGGACGTAGCAGGCCAGCGCGGCGTCCAGCATTTGCGCGCGCAGGTCGACGGCGTCCGCTATGGGCCGCCCGGGTGCTCGCTTCCGTGGAGGCTTGGCCTTGTCGGCGGGAGCCTTTTCGGACGGAGCCCTGCCGGGAGCATCCTTATTGGAGCGCGCCTTGTTAGAGCGCGCCTTGCTGGCGCCCGCCTTGTTGGAAGGAGCCTTATCGGAGCCGGTCTTGATGACCTGGCCTGGGTCTTGGGGAGAGTCGATTTCAGTCATGGCGCGTATTTAATTGATTGTTTAATTAAACTGCAAGCCCTATCCGACGAACGGCGCCCGGTGGCCGTTTCGGCCCCATCGCGCTACCCTGCCCAACCCCTGTACTCGCAGCTCCGGACGGCCGCCATCCCCCAGGATTCCCCTCACGTGTGGGTTTTCGTGCTTGAAGCCAGGCCCCTCCCCGACACGCCCGATTTCGAGCAGTTCGGCGGTGCGTATGTGCTTTGCTACCAGATGCCAGGCCTGTCGGACGACCCGATACGCCATGCCAGCAACTTCCTGCGCGAGGCCGGGTGGCGGGTGATCGGCATCGAAGAAGAGCCCGAGCAAATCACCCGCGAAGAAGCACCCGACGATGAGCACTTCGATCAGGTACTGATCGACAACGAGGCCTACATCTTTCACCAGTGGTCCGTGGAAGACATGGACGACGAAACCCGACATTGAAGCTTTCCCCAATGACTGCCCCTTTCAAACGCGAATTCACTCTTGAACCCGAGAACACCGAATGGCTGGCGAATCTTGCCGGTCCGTTCGATGCGCACTTGCGCCAGATCGAACTTCGGCTGGGCGTGGAAATCGCCAACCGTGGCGCGATCTTCCGCGTCACCGGACCCGAGAAACCGACGATAGCGGCCGAGAAGCTGATCCGCGGCATGTATGCCGAAGCCGGGCAGGAACTCTTCGACAGCGAAGCCATTCACCTGCGCTTGAATGCCGCCAACGTGGAGCACTTGGCCGCGGGCGGATTCCAGCCGCAGGACGTCGCCATCAAGGTCAAACGCGGCACCGTGCGCGGCCGTGGCCCCAACCAGGCCGGCTATCTGCATGCGATCGCCACGCACGACGTCAATTTCGGCATCGGCCCGGCCGGTACCGGCAAGACATTCCTCGCTGTCGCCAGCGCAGTGGAAGCCTTGAACGAATCGCGCGTGCAGCGCCTGGTGCTGGTGCGTCCGGCGGTGGAAGCCGGAGAAAAGCTGGGATTCCTGCCTGGCGATCTGGCGCAGAAGGTCGATCCCTATCTGCGGCCGCTGTACGACGCGCTGTACGAAATGCTGGGCGTGGAAAAAGTCGTCAAGCTGCTGGAGAAGAACGTCATCGAGATCGCGCCGTTGGCCTACATGCGCGGACGTACGCTTAACGACGCTTTTGTCATCCTGGACGAAGCACAGAACACCAGCATCGAGCAGATGAAGATGTTCCTGACCCGCATCGGTTACGGCAGCACCGCCGTCGTCACCGGCGACATGACCCAGATCGACCTGCCACGGCACCAAAAATCGGGACTGAAGGACGCACTGGAGGTCCTGCGCGGCGTGGACGGCATCTCCTTTACCTTCTTTACCAGCCGCGACGTAGTGCGCCATCCCCTGGTAGCGCGTATCGTGCAAGCCTACGACGCGCGCGACGACAAGAGCGCGGAGACCGGCCCCGCATGACCGCGAGGTGTGTTGCCGCCGGCGAACGCCCATCCTTGCTAGCGACCCGCCGACCCGCTGATCCTCACTAGAAGATCCTAGATGACCAAAGGCCCCGTCCGTCTCGAAGTCTCCGTCAGCTACGCGCTACCCCGTGCAGGCCTGCCCGCCGCGGTGAGCTTCCGGCGTTGGGTGGCAGCCGCGCTGGAAGGCCGCATACGCGAAGCCGATCTGGCCGTGCGCATCGTCGACAGCAAGGAAGGCCGGGCGATGAATCGCCATTATCGCGGCAAGGATTACGCCACCAACGTACTCAGCTTTCCTGCCGATGTCGCCGAGGGCGTCAAGATGCCGAAGGGCGTCAAGATGCCGCTGTTGGGCGACCTGGTTATCTGCGCGCCCGTCGTGGCGCGCGAGGCACGCGAGCAGAAAAAACCGCTTGCGGCCCACTACGCTCATCTCACCGTGCATGGCGTGTTGCACCTGCTTGGCTGGGATCACGAAGACGACACCGAAGCCGAATGCATGGAACGGCTGGAACGCGAGATCCTGGCCGATCTGGGCATCTCAGATCCTTACGCGGAGCAATAAACGGTGTTGCGATGCTCGATCGCCGCAGCGTTGCTAGCGGGATTTCCACTGTTTGCGTGGGCGCAAGACGGCGACGCCCCGTTGGACCCCGCACAGGTGGATTTGCCGGCGTTGATCTCCTGCCAGGGCCAACCGGAGCAATTCCTGGCGTTGGCCATCGCGATTCAAGACCCGCTGAAGGCGGTTTCGCTCGGTTGGCGGCCACTGCCGCAGACCAACATGTTCATGACCGAATACGCATTGAACTCGGCGATAACGGTATTTGGCCATAGCAGCCAGCACATCGCCTTTGCCGGCTCCGGCGTGATGGCCGTCCTGGATCTGCCCGATCCCCGCCCGTTGGCCAAACAGCTGGGCCTGGAGGCGGCCATCGACACGCCGGAGAAGGCGATGTTCGGCAAGGAAGTGGTCAGTGAGGAAATCCGCGACGAGGCCAGCGGCCGGGTGCTGATCCGCTCGGTGGTGCTCAACGTTTCCAACGTCACCTCGCATCCCGGCAAGACGCTGGTCGGCTGCACTTACAGCATTGATCCGGTTGAGGAAACTCCCGAAGAACCTGCGCCCGAGCAGGCCACCCGCGCTGAATGAAGCCGGCATCCTGTTAGACTTCCGCCGTCGCCCGCCCCGCGGGTGCCCGTTTCCAAGCGATGTCAGAAGAAGACGACAGTACCCACGCGCCCGAACCCGAAAAACGGCGCACCTGGCTGGACCGCCTGAGTTCGGCGTTCTCCGGCGAACCTTCCACGCGCGACGACCTGGTCGCGCTGCTGCGCGATGCGCAGGCCGATGGCCTGATCGGCAGCGACACCCTGCGAATGATGGAAGGCGCGATCGCCGTGTCGGACCTGACCGTCGGCGACGTGATGATCCCGCGCGCGCAGATGGTTTCGCTGCCTATCGAAGAGAAATTCCTCGAACTGATGAAGCAGGTGGTCGAATCCGGCCATTCGCGCTTCCCGGTGCATGGCGAAAACAAGGACGAGATCCTGGGCATCCTATTGGCCAAGGATCTGCTGCGCGGAGTGGTGGCCGACCATGGCCCCGGCAACGTCCGCGAACTGCTGCGCCCGGCGGTGCTGATTCCCGAATCGAAGAAGCTCAACCTGCTGCTGAAGGAATTCCGCCTGTCGCGGAACCACATGGCCATCGTGGTGGACGAGTACGGCGGCGTCGCCGGCCTGGTCACCATCGAGGACGTGCTGGAACAGATCGTCGGCGAGATCGACGACGAGCACGACGTGGCCGAGGACGAGGCCGTGCTGATCTCCGCGCAGGCCAATGGGCAATACGTGGTGGATGCGCTGACGCCCATCGCCGATTTCAACGAACGTTTCGGCGCGGATTTCTCGGATGACGAATACGACACCGTCGGCGGCCTGGTCACCGCTGCCATCGGACACCTGCCGGAAATCGACGAGGAACTCACCCTGGGCCGGTTCGCCTTCCGCGTGGCCAAGGCCGACGCCCGCCGCGTTCATGCGTTCCATGTCGGCGTCCTTTCGGAAAGCTAGCCGGATGACGCTATCCCCGTCTGCGAGAACCCTGGCCCGCCTGGCGCTGCTATGCGTGCTGTGGCTGACTGCCGCCGCCGCGTGGGCAGTGCCGCCGCGGATCGGTGTCGCCACGATGCAGCCGGGCGAGATCTTCTTCGAGCGTTTCGGCCACAACGCCATCGTGGTGGTCGACCCGGCCACGGGACAGGCCACGTCGTACAACTTCGGATTCTTCGATCCGACCGAGCCGGATTTCGTCAGCCGTTTCGCCGAAGGCCAGATGCTCTACTACCTGGTCGCGCTGCCTTTTGAGCAAGACCTGTTGCACTACCGCGAAACCGGTCGCGGCGTCACGTTGCAATGGCTGCGTCTGCCGCCGGAACAGGCACAAGCACTGGCCGATGCGCTGGCCGAGCGCTCCAAGCCGGAGAACGCGCGCTACCGCTACGATTACTTCACCGACAATTGCTCCACCCAAGTGCGCGACGCACTGGATACCGCATTGGGCGGCGCGCTGAAGTCGCAACTGTCCGGGCGCTCGCACGGCAACACCTTCCGCAGCGAAGCCGTCCGCTTGGCCTCGCCCGCCACTTGGATGTGGCTGGGCTTCGATCTGGGCCTGGGACCAGCCGCCGACAAGCCGATGTCGCGCTGGGAAGAAGCGTACGTACCCATGCGCTTGGCCGACAGTCTGCGCGAGACGAAGAACAGCGCCGGGCAGCCGCTGGTGGAATCGGAGATGCAACTCCTCCCGCACACCGCCGCACCCGAGCCGGCGGAAGCACCGCGCCGCTGGCTGCCATGGCTGGGTGCCGGCGTGCTGATTGGCATCGCCATCGCGGCGTTGGGCCGTTATCGGCGATTCGTCGCTGCTGTCGCCCTGCCGTACTGGCTGATCTGCGGTTTCGCCGGCCTGCTGCTGGTTTATCTATGGGGTTTTACCGACCACTGGGCCGCGTGGGCCAACCGCAATCTACTGCTGCTCAACCCTCTATGCCTGGCGCTGCTGCCGGGCGCGATTTCCGTGTTGCGCCGCCGCACACCTCCGCGTTGGTTCGGTGTGTGTGTCGCCATTGTCGCGGTGGCCGCGGTGATCGCCTGGATACTGCATTGGCTGCCGTTGCGGCCGCAGTACAACCAGACGTGGATCGCTTTGCTGTTGCCGATTCATGTCGCTTTCGCATACGTATTCATGCCGCGCCGCTTGTCCCCTTGAAGCGGCTGTCGCAGGATGCGGCCTCTATCTCCGCATCCCGAAGGTCCGCATGATCCGTCGTCTTCTCGCACTGACCGCGCTGCTCTTCTCCACGCTCTTCCCCATGCTCTTTCCTGTGATTGTGTCGGCTGCCCCCAACGCGACCGTTGCATCACCCGACGGCAGCCTGAGCGTTGCGATCGCCACTGATCCGGACGGTCGGCCCAGCTACACCGTATCGCGGCGCGGCAAACCGATCATCGCGTCTTCGCGCCTGGGCTTCATCCTGATCGATGCGCCCAAGTTCGAGCGCAACATCGCCATCAGCAACCCGCGCACCCGCAGCTTCGATGAACGCTGGGAACAACCCTGGGGCGAGCGCCGCTTCATCCGCAATCACTACAACGAGCTGCGCGTCACGTTGGGCGAAACCGCCAAGCCCAAGCGCAGCTTCGACGTGGTGTTCCGCGTCTATGACGACGGCCTGGGCTTCCGCTACGAATTCCCCGAGCAACCGCAGCTCAAGCAGGTCAAGATCGGCGAAGAACTGACCGAATTCACCCTCGCCGATGCGGCGACCGCCTGGTGGATTCCCGCAGGCGAATGGAACCGCGAAGAGTATCTGTACCACCGCACACCTGTGGAAGAAGTCGGCGACGCGCAGACGCCGATCACCTTCAAGCTGGAAGACGGCACGCACCTGTCGATCCACGAAGCGGCCTTGATCGATTATTCGGGCATGAATCTCACCCGCGTCGACGGCCGCCGCCTGAAGGCGATGCTCACGCCGGGAATCGGTGACGGCAAGGTGATCCGCGACGCACCTTTCCACACGCCGTGGCGCACGCTGCAAGTCGCGGACGATGCCGGCGGACTGGTGATGTCCAGCTTGATTCTCAACCTCAACGAAGCCAACAAGCTGGGCGACGTGTCGTGGGTGCAACCGATGAAGTACGTCGGCGTCTGGTGGGAAATGCACCTGGAGAAAAAGACCTGGGCGTCCGGTCCCAAGCATGGCGCCACCAACGAGAACGTCATGCGCCATATCGACTTCGCCGCCAAGAATGGCTTTGGCGGCGTATTGGTGGAAGGCTGGAATATCGGCTGGGACGGCGACTGGTTCGGCAACGGTGAAGACTTCAGCTTCACCCGCTCGTATCCGGATTTCGATCTGGAGAAACTCTCGGCCTACGCCAGATCGAAGAACGTGCGGCTGATCGGCCATCACGAAACTTCCGCCAATGCAGCCCACTATGAATCGCAGATGGGCGCGGCTTTCGATCTCTACCAGAGGGTCGGCGTCAACGCGGTGAAGACCGGCTACGTGGCCGATGCCGGCCAAGCCAAGGTGATCGGCAGCGACGGCAAGCGTCACTACGCCTGGCATGAAGGCCAGGACATGGCGCGCCATCACCTGAAGGTCGTCACCGAGGCGGCCAAGCGGCACATCTCCATCAACGCGCACGAGCCCATCAAGGACACCGGCCTGCGCCGGACCTACCCAAACACCATCTCTCGCGAAGGCGCGCGCGGCATGGAATACAGCGCCTGGGGACAGCCCGGCAATCCGCCCGAGCATGAAGCCAATCTGGTGTTCACTCGGATGCTGGCCGGCCCCATGGACTACACCCCTGGCATCTTCGGCATGAAGACGAGAGCGCCCGATGGCGTGGCGACCACCTGGGCCAAGCAATTGGCGCTGTACGTGGTGATCTACAGTCCGCTGCAAATGGCGGCGGATCTGTTGGATAACTACGAAGCCAACCCCGCGCCCTTCCAGTTCATCAAGGATGTGCCGGTGGATTGGGAAGACACGCGCGTCTTGAACGGCGAAGTCGGCGACTACGTCACCATTGCCCGCAAAGACCGCCACAGCGACAACTGGTACCTGGGCGCAGTGTCGGATGAAAAGCCGCGCGAACTGAAGGCATCGCTGTCGTTCCTGGAACCGGGCCGCCGCTACACCGCGCAGATCTATCGCGATGGCGCCAAAGCCGATTGGAAGACCGCGCCGCAGGACATCGTCATCGAAGAACGGCAAGTCGCCAGCACCGATACGTTGACCTTGCGCTTGGCGCCGGGCGGCGGACAAGCGATCCGCTTCATCGCGCAATAGATCGCTCTTGTAGGAGCGACGTGAGTCGCGATGAGGCCTTACCGGGAAAGCGTCATCGCGACTTACATCGCTCCTACAACAGCCGCCGATCTTGCCCGTCCGGGCCATCTGGCGCACGATGCGCGCCATGAACGAAATTTCTCCTGCCCAGAGCGACAAACCCGCGCTGCCCAAGTGCGTGATCAACTGTGTTGTCTACGACCGCCAAGGCAAGCGCCGCGATATTCCGCTGGACGACATCAGCGATGTGCTGGCCACGGACGATGGCAGTTTTTTGTGGGTGGGCCTGTACGAGCCGGATGACACCATCCTGGACAAACTGCAGGAAGAGTTCTGCCTGCACGACTTGGCGGTGGAAGACGCCCAGCATGCCCATCAGCGCCCCAAGATCGAGGCGTATGGCAACTCGCTGTTTCTTGCACTGCACACCGCGCAAGTGGTGGACGACCGCATTCGCTATGGCGAGACGCATGCCTTCCTGGGGCCGCGCTACCTGCTGACGGTGCGCCATGGCGCCTCGCTGTCGTACGCGCCGGTCCGCGAACGCGTACAGCGCGAGCCGGAACTGCTGGGCTTGGGACCTTCCTATGGCCTCTACGCCGTGTTGGATTTCATCGTCGACAACTACCGCCCCATCGTCGACGAATTCCGCGACACCTTGGATATGCTGGAGAAGGACATCTTCTCCGATACCTATCGACGGGTCACGGTGATCAAGCTCTATGAACTCAAGCGCGAACTGACCAAGATGCGTTTGGCCGTGGCGCCGCTGCAAGATGTGCTGATCCAGCTGTCGCGCTCGCAGAGCGCGCTGATCCCGGAGGAAGTCCGCCTGTACTTCCGCGATGTCTACGATCATGTCCTGCGGGTCAACGAGGCCACCGACACACTCCGCGAAATGCTGACCACGGCGCTCAGTGTCAATCTCTCGCTGGTCACCCTGGCCCAGGGCGAAGTGGTGAAGCGGCTGGGCGCATGGGCGGCACTGTTGGCGGCACCCACCTTGATCGCCAGTTGGTATGGCATGAATTTCACGCATATGCCGGAACTCGATGACCGCTACGCCTATCCCGTCCTGATAGCCGGTGTAGTCGTCGTCTGCGTGGGACTGTATCGATTGTTCAAGCGGGCCAAGTGGCTGTAGGCGCGCCGTGTAGACGTATCGGCATCTGCTAACGGATCCGTCATGGCCACCTTCGGCCGCCGAAGAAAATTCCGGCATGCGCCACGACGCAATTGATTGCTGTCGCCGGCCTTCATGCTGCGATGCCGCAGACAATCTTTCTCCAGGCCATCACTAGCTAGACCAAAGTCGAAGACCGAATCCACGGTTACGGATTGACCCTTCCCCCGCATCGGAGGACGCTAGCGCAGGTTCCGTGGAGGATTGTTCATGAAGGGTCTATCGAAGCTTGTCTGGGCGGCGCTGGCCATAATCGGCGCGTTCGCGCTGGGCACGGTGGCGCTGCGCCGGGGCGAACACATCAACGCGTTGTGGATCGTGGTCGCCGCGGTATCGATCTATCTGGTCGCCTACCGTTTCTACAGTCTTTTCATCGCCAACAACGTGTTGCGGCTGGACCCCACCCGCGCCACGCCTGCCGTGGTCAACAACGACGGCCTGGACTACGTGCCCACCAACAAGCACGTACTGTTTGGCCACCATTTTGCCGCTATCGCCGGTGCCGGCCCGCTGGTAGGCCCTGTACTGGCGGCGCAGATGGGCTACCTGCCCGGCACGCTGTGGCTGATCGCCGGCGTGGTGCTGGCCGGCGCAGTGCAGGATTTCATGGTGCTGGTGATTTCCAGCCGGCGTAACGGCCGCTCGCTGGGCGATCTGGTACGCGAAGAGATGGGCCAAGTGGCCGGCACCATCGCTCTGTTCGGCGCATTCCTGATCATGATCATCATCCTGGCGGTGCTGGCGATGATCGTGGTCAAGGCGCTGGCAGAGAGCCCGTGGGGCATGTTCACCGTGATGGCGACGATACCGATCGCCATCTTCATGGGCGTGTACATGCGCTATATCCGACCGGGCAAGATCGGCGAAATCTCGGTGGCCGGCTTGGTGCTGCTGCTGTTGGCGATCTGGCTCGGCGGCAAGGTGGCCGCGGATCCCACCTGGGGCCCGGCCTTTACGTTCACCGGCACCCAGATCACCTGGATGTTGATCGGCTATGGTTTCGTCGCCGCGGTATTGCCGGTGTGGCTGCTGCTGGCGCCGCGCGACTATCTGTCGACGTTCCTGAAGATCGGCACCATCATTGCGCTAGCGATCGGCATCGTCATCGTGATGCCGGAACTTCGCATGCCGGCACTGACCCAGTTCACCGATGGCACCGGGCCGGTTTGGAAAGGCAGCATGTTCCCGTTCCTGTTCATCACCATCGCCTGCGGTGCGGTCTCAGGTTTCCATGCACTGATTTCTTCCGGCACCACGCCGAAGCTGCTGGCCAGCGAGAGTCATGCGCGCTACATCGGCTACGGTGGAATGCTGATGGAATCGTTCGTGGCGATCATGGCGATGGTCGCCGCATCGATCATCCATCCCGGCGTGTATTTCGCCATGAACAGTCCGGCCGCGATCATCGGCACCGACGTGAATGCCGTCGCGCAGACCGTATCGAGCTGGGGCTTCGTAGTGACACCCGAAGTACTGACTGCCACCGCCAAAGACATCGGTGAGAACAGCATCCTTTCGCGAGCCGGCGGAGCACCGACATTGGCGGTGGGTATCGCGCAGATCCTTCACGCGGTACTGCCGGGCGAAGGCATGATGGCGTTCTGGTACCACTTCGCGATCTTGTTCGAGGCGCTGTTCATCCTGACCGCGGTCGACGCCGGAACGCGTGCGGGGCGCTTCATGCTGCAGGACCTGCTTGGCAACTTCGTGCCGGCGCTACGCCGCACTGAAGCATGGGGACCGAACCTGCTCGCCACCGCGGGCTGCGTCGCACTGTGGGGTTACTTCCTGTACCAGGGTGTCACCGATCCGCTCGGCGGCATCAACATGTTGTGGCCGCTGTTCGGCATCGCCAACCAGATGCTTGCAGGCATCGCGCTGATGCTGTGCACGGTGGTGTTGTTCAAGATGAAACGCGACCGTTATGCCTGGGTATCGATCGTGCCGACGGTGTGGCTGCTGATCTGCACCACTGCTGCGGGCTGGATCAAGATCTTCGACGCCAACCCTGCCGTCGGCTTCCTCGCCCAGGCCGGCAAGTACCGCGCTGCCATCGCGGCCGGCGAACTGCTGCCGCCGTCGAAAGATTTCGGCCAGATGCAGCAGGTGATGATCAACAACTACGTCAATGCGGGCTTGACCGCGCTGTTCCTGTTCGTGGTGTTCAGCGTGCTGTTCTATTCGATCGGTGCGATCGCCAAAGCACGGCGCAGCTCGGAACGCAGCGACCGCGAAACACCTTACGTCGCGACCGATCCGGCCTTGGCGGAGAACCTGTAGTGGGCACCTCGCTGGTGCCTGTCAGTCAGTATCAGGCGCATCGCCGGGTGTGGCGGCGCCTGGTGCAGACGGCGCGCTTGTGCTGCGGTGTTCCGGACTACGACAACTACGTCCGCCACATGCTCGACAAGCATCCGGATCGCGAAGTAATGGACTACAAGACTTTCTTCCGCGAACGACAGGAAGCGCGTTTCGGCGGCAGGAACGGATTCCGCTGTTGTTGATGCCCACCGCATAATGGTGCGCATGAAAAAGGCGAAGCCACGGGCTTCGCCTTTTCTTTTTCCTCTTTGTAGGAGCGACGTGAGTCGCGACCGCGCCCCGATAGCCAATCAGTGTCCGCGATATTCCTGGCTATCCCTGCCCCGCCATCGCCCGCAAGGTAATGCCGACCAGATAGGCAGCGTACGTACCAGTGGCGTAGCCCAACGTACCCAACAACACGCCGACTGGCGCCAAAGCAGGATGGAAAGCCGACGCCACCACCGGAGCCGATGCCGGCCCACCGATGTTGCTCTGCGACCCGATAGCGAAATAGAAGAATGGAACATGCAGCAGCTTGCCCACGACCCACAGGATCACGATATGCACTGCGATCCACAACGTGCCCAGGAGGAACAGCCATGGGCGATCCAGTAGTGCCAGCAGATCCATTTGCATGCCGATGCAGGCAATCAGGAAGTACAGGAACAGCGAACCGAATTTGGAAGCCCCCGCGCCTTCCAGCGTACGCGCGCGAGTGAAGCTGAGCAGCAGTCCGATGAAGGTAGACAGCACGACCACCCAAACAAAAGGCTTATCCAGGCTGACCTGAGGCGACCAGGATACATGCGCGGCGAACCACGCCGCCGCCGGTGCCGCGATGGCATGCGAGAGACCGACGGCGCCGAAAGCAATGCCGACGATCATCATCAAGTCGGTGAGGCTGGCGATGCGTGCATGCTGCGCCTGGTACTTGGCGATGCGTTCCTTCAAATCATCGATGGCGGTGGTGTCCGCGCCGCTGCGTGCATCGATCGCCTGCGAACGGCCGGCCAGAAAGATCAGCACCGCCATCCATACATAACCGACACCGACATCGATCACCGCGAACTGGCCGAAGGTGGTCGCATTGACGTTGAACACTTCCTTCATCGCCAGCATGTTGGCGCCGCCACCAATCCAACTGCCCGCCAGCGCCGCCATACCGGCCCAGGTGTCCCCTGCCACGGTCTGCGGATGGATCCAGCCCATCAGCTTGAACGCCACGACCGCGCCGAACATGATGCTGAGCGAGGCCACCACATACATCGCCAGCATCTTGGGGCCCAGCCGCAGCACGCCTTTCAGGTCGATGCTGAGCGTCAGCAGCACGAGCGCGGCCGGCAGCAATACATCGCGCGCCACCGGGTTGTAGAGCTTGGTGTTCTCCCCGTCGATCAGGCCGACGGTGTTGTAGATGCCGGGAATCAGGTAGCACAGCAGCAGTGCCGGCACGATTGAATAGAACTTCTTCAGCCAGCGCGTCGGGCCTGTGGATGTCCAGAAAACCAGCGCCAATGTGGCGGCGATCAGCCCGAACACGACGATATCGTTGGTGATCAGTGCGGTACTGCCTTCCGCAGGCGCCATTGCATTCCCCTACCAAAAAAATAGAAAAAGGGCGCGCCGCTGAAGCCACATGCCCATGTCGAAACTGCCGGCCACGATATGCCTCGAGGTCCAGCATGACGGGCATGGTGCCATAAGGAGGTCGACTGACAGCCTAGGGGCCGCGGATCGCCGCTCGTTCAGCCAGTCCGACCTGCCTTCCTCCCCGCCCCCACCTTCCGTCCTGGCTCCCGCTGCGCCGGTGGCCGCTCCTCGCACCTCCGGGCGTTTAACTCACCGCAACGGCCCGAAAGCCAGGGATAGATAGCGGGTTCCGCGCTTACATCCACACACTGAGGGGAGAATCCCATGACTGTTTCATCCAAGAAGGCTCGGCTCGGCGATACCGCCCGCTCCATGCTCGTCGGCGCCGTCAGCACGGTAGCCTTGTTCGTTGCGGCGGCCAATCCGGCCTGGGCAACCACCATCGGCACGCCAACGCCGATCGACGGCAGCCTGAGCTGCAAGGATTTCGATACCGCCAACATCCTGCACGAGCTGGTGGTCAACCCGCTACCGGAGGGTGTGCAGGCCAACAGCGACGGCACGCTGACGGTGGACACCATGTACTTCGACTCGACCAACGGCTGGATGCTGTATTGGGAGCAACTCAGCAGCGGGCAGTCGATTCATAGCGTAGGCCTCAGCGGCGGTGGCGTCGGCGTTCTGTATTCCTACGATCCGCCGGTAACCGGAGACGCCGGGCTGCACCTGCCGGCCGTGCCTACCTTCGCCATCACAACCACCACCAACGACCGTTACCCGCCGATCACCGAAGCCAACTTCTGCTACTCCGTGCCGGAAGAAACCGGCTATGAAGGCTGCACGCTGGGCTACTGGAAAGTGAAGAAGCACCACGACTCCTGGCCGCTGCCGTACACCCCCAGCACCCTTCTGCAGAGCTACTTCGGCCTGGAAGCGCCGGAGACCAACTTCCTGACCGCACTCAGCTTCCAAGGCGGCCCGGGCGTGGACGGGGCCAAGCGGATCCTGATGAAGCAGGCAGTCGCCTCGCTACTCAATGCCACTTCGACCGGCGTCGACTTCCCGCTGACCTCGGCACAGGTAATCGCGCAGGTGACCTTTGCACTGAACACCGGCGACCGCGAAGTCATGCTGTCGCTGGCCAGCACGCTGGACGCCTACAACAACCAAGGTTGCCCGCTGAATTGAGCTGGGAGCCGAACGGTGAGCGGTGAGCGGTGAGCGGAAAGGCTCCTCGCTTCATCTCTCCAATAACAAAAGGGCGAAGCCGAGGCTTCGCCCTTTTTGTTTTTAAAGCAAAAGCAAATCCCCCTCAGTCCCCCTTTTACCAAGAGGGAGGCAAAGTCAGGAGCCTTTTTTCGCTCACCGCTCACCGCTCACCGCTTCCCGGCTCCCGGCTCCCCGCTACCGGCCCCCAAGATGCTGCTTCAACCAGCCGTTGACGGTGTCGTGCCACAAGATGCTGTTCTGCGGCTTCAGCACCCAATGGTTTTCGTCCGGGAAGTACAGCAGCTTGGATTCGATGCCCTTGCGCTGCAGTGCGGTAAAGGCGGAAAGGCCTTGGTCCACGGGCACGCGGTAATCCTTTTCGCCCTGCACCACCAGCATCGGTACGCGCCATTGGGCGACGTGATTGACCGGATTGAACTTCTCGTAGTTCTTCGGCGCCTGGAACGGTGTGCCGCCGTTTTCCCATTCGGTGAACCATAGCTCTTCGGTGACATAGCCCATGGCGCGGGTGTCAAAGACACCGTCATGGTTAACCAGGCATTTCCAGGCACCGGTGGAAGGCGTATGCCAGTTGCCGGCGATCCAGTTGATCATGTAGCCACCATAGCTGGCGCCCAGTGCGCAGGCATTGCCGCCATCAAGGAAGCTGTACTTCTTCTGCGCCGCCGCCCAACCTTTCTGCAAGTCTTCCAACGGCCGATCACCCCAGTGCTGGCTGATGGCGTCGGTGAAGGCTTGGCCGTAACCGGTGGAGCCGTGGAAATCGATCATCACCACTGCGTAGCCCTGGCCGGCGTAGGTCTGTGGATTCCAACGATAGCTCCAGCCGTTGCTGAAGCTACCCTGCGGACCACCGTGAATGAGGAACGCAACCGGATACTTCTTTCCTTCCACGTAGTTCCACGGCTTGACCACATAGCCGTGCACGGTTTCGTTGTTCCAACCTTTGAACTGAAACTGCTCGAAATCGCCGAAGGCGACATCCTTCAGCGCTTCCTCGGCGTTCTGGGTAATGGCTCGCGGCGATGCGCCTTCCAGATCGGAGGTAAACAGTTGGTCGCCGGATTTCAGCGTATTGCGGGTGAAGGCCAAGGTACCGCCGGCAATCTCGAAGGCCGAGATAGAGCCCTCGCCCACCAGCTTCTTCACTTCGCCGGTGGCGATATCCACCGCAAACAACGGGTGCTCGCCGCTGTCCTGCGCGGTCGTGTAGATCGTCTTGCCATCGTCGGACAACGTAATGCCATCAGCGGAGCGGTCCCATTTGGGCGCGATTTCCCGCGCTTGGCCGCTGGCTACGTCCATGGCCATCAATGCGAAGCGGTCCGCCTCGAAACCCGGCCGCTTCATCGCGCGGTAGTACAGCGTGTTGCCATCCGCGCTAAAGGCAGGACCCGTATCCCACGCCGGGTTGGAAGCGGTCAGATTGATCGGCGCCGATTTGCCGTCTGCGCTCAATCGGTAGAGATCGAAATTGGTCGACCATGCCTCGCCTTTGCCGGCGACGCGGATGCCGGCCACAAGGGTTTGCCCGTCGGGCGCCCAAGCGAATTCGCTGGCATCGCCAAAGGGCTTGGAAGGCGCATCGCCATCAAGGCTATCGGTCAACGAAACCGCACTGGCAACCGGCTTGGCCTTGCCCTGTGGCAAGGCCGCCACGAACAGACGGCTGCGGCGGCCATCCGCCCAGGTGTCCCAATGGCGTACGAACAATTTGTCGTACACCACGCCGGTGCTTTTGCGCGCGGCGGTGTCGTCGATTTTCTTCTTGGTGCAGGCGAAATCCGCTTTGCACTCGCTGAAAGTCTCGGCACTGAATGCCAACCGCGTGCCATCCGGCGAAATCTTGTAGCTGCCGACGTCCAGCGGATAGTCGGTCAGCGCGCGTGGCGTTCCGCCGCCGACAGGCATGGCGTACAACTGCTGTGTACCGGACTTCGCACTGAGGAAATAAACGGTCTTGCCGTCGGGTGAAAACGATGGCGAATTGACATTCCAGCCTTCCGGCGTGAACCGCTTTGGCGGCGCCATATCGCGTGTGCGCAAATTGCGCGCCCACAGCCCGGTGGTGGCTTTGGCCTGCGCGGCATCGACCTGGCGTTTGGCGAAAACCACGTGACCGCCGTCCGGCGACAACACCGGTGATGACACGCGTTCCAACGCAGCCAGATCGCGGACATCGAATCCGCGTTCGGCATAGGCCGGTAACGCGGCAAACAGGCATAAAGGCAGTATGGCGAGACGCAGATTCATCCGGGGCTCCGGCAAACAGGAAAACCCCGATGTTAGGCGGTAACAGCGATCCGGCGCAAAGGCATGAAGTCATGCCCTTGCGCAACGAATCTCACCGAATCAGCTTTCCAGCTTCACCTTGGTCAGCTTTGCGCCAACCCGGTACATCAGCCAACCAACCAGCGTCAGCACGACCAGGCCGACCCACATGCTGAGCGGCTCGCCAAAGCGCCATGTCTCGGGCAGGGCCAGCACGTCCGCACGCTTGGATACCACGATCGGTACCGCAATCGCGATGCCCAGCAACGCCTCGCCGGTGATCAGGCCGGCCGCGAACAGCATGCCGGGACGGTGAATACGATCGCGTTCGGCTTCGTCGTGCGGATGCACGCCATGCTTGCGCTCCACCAGGTGCGACAACAGGCCACCGAGGAAGATCGGCACCATCAGCTCCAGCGGCAGGTAGATGCCGATCGCTGCCGCAAGCACCGGCACGCGGAAAGTGGATTTGCGCGACTTCAGCCATTCGTCCAGCGCGATTACCGCAGCGCCGATCGCCGCACCGATGCCGATCATGCCCCACGGCAGTTGCCCGCCGAACATGCCTTTGGCAACCGATGCCATCAGCGTGGCCTGCGGCGCGTTGAGCGACTGCGGGTGTTCCGGCGTCGACGGACCGATGCCGTAAGCAGCCGCCAGCAGATTCAGCACCGGCGCCATGATCAACGCACAGGAGAATGCGCCGATGCCGAGCATCAGCTGCTGTTTCCAGGGTGTCGCTCCGACCAGATAACCGGCCTTGAGATCCTGCAGATTGTCGCCGCCGACCGCTGCCGCACAGCACACCACCGCGCCGATCATGATCGCGGCCACCGCACCAATCGGCGAATCGCGGCCAAGCAGGAACATCAGCACCACGGAAGCGAACAGGATCGTCGCGATGGTGATGCCCGAGACCGGATTGTTCGAAGAACCCACCAGACCGGCCAAATACGCCGACACGGACACGAACAAAAAGCCGGCGACGATCATGATGATGGTCATCGGAATGCTGACGGTCCACTGCCCGACGATGGCTTGATAGAGCAGCGCAAGCGGGATCACGAAGACGACCAGCGCCACCAGCATCCATTTCATCGGCAGGTCGCGTTCGGTTTCCGCAACCACGTGCCCGGCGCTGCTCTTGCGCGCGGCGGCAAAGCCGCTCCTGACGCCCGAGAACAGCGATTTACGCAGGGAGAACAACGTCCACACACCACCGATCAGCATCGCACCGACGCCCAGATAACGCACCTTTTCGGCACGAATGATCTGCGCCGCATCGAACGCGCTCTGACCAACAAGCTGCGTCGCCAATGCCGGATCGGTGTTCTGGAAGAATGCGTAATAAAGCGGGATGGCGATGTTGTACGACAGGATGCTGCCGGAGAGCACCACGATGCCGACGTTCAGGCCGACGATATAACCCACGCCCAGCAGCGCAGGCGACAAACCGGTGCCCATGTAGCCCAGAAACTTGCCGAAGAAGCCGGCGCTGGACGCGTTGTCGGGGATCAGCCGCAGCCCGCTTTCGGCGGCGAGCTTGACCAAGGCGCCAATGGCGCTCGCCATACCCAGGATTTTCAGGCCCGGACCGGGGTTTTCGCCGGCTTTGAGCACTTCGGCCGCGGCCTTGCCTTCGGGAAACGCGAGCGGCTCCTCGACGATCATGGTGCGGCGCAGCGGCACCGAGAACAGCACGCCCAGCAAGCCACCCAGACCGGCAATGGCCAGCACCCACGAATAACGGAAATCCTGCCAGTAACCCAGGATGACCAACGCTGGAATGGTGAATATGACGCCGGCGGCAATCGAGGAGCCGGCCGACGCGCCGGTCTGGACGATGTTGTTTTCCAGGATCGTGCCGCCACCCAGCAGCCGCAATACACCCATCGACACCACGGCGGCGGGAATGGCGGTGGCGATGGTCAAGCCGGCGAACAGACCCAGATAGGCGTTAGCCGCGGACAGGACCACCGCCAGGATGATCGCCAATGCCACGGCGCGGAAAGTGAGCTGCGGAGTCGCAGGCTGGTTCATGCGGTTCCCCTGATGCGGAAAGGCGACACGCTATAACCAAGCCGTCGGCAAGTCCAGCCATACACGCGGGGCTATACTCCCTCGCCCTTTCAACCGGAGCCGCCCGTTGCCGAATTCCGCCGCCCTGGCCACCGTGCAGGACGATTTTCTCGGGCACCCCAAAGGGGTCTACGTCTGTTTCTTCACAGAAATGTGGGAGCGCTTTTCCTTCTACGGCATGAAGGCGCTTCTGTTGCTTTATCTCACCAAGTATCACCTGTTCGGTGACAAGGCCGGCCTGGACCTGCTGGGTGCATATGGCGGCTTGGTCTACTGCATCCCGGTGATCGGCGGCGTGCTGGCTGACCGCTGGCTGGGCATGCGCAAGGCGGTGGTGTTCGGCGGCGTCTTGCTGGTGCTTGGCCATATCGGCATGGCGTTCGAAGGCAACGCGGCCACCATGGCGGGCGGTGTCGTGCTTCGCGATGAATCCACCTTGCGCATCACCTACCTGTCGCTGGCGTTGATCATCATGGGTGTCGGCTTCTTGAAGCCGAATATTTCCACGATTGTCGGCCGCCTGTATGCCGAAAACGATCCGCGTCGCGATTCCGGATTCAGCTTGTTCTATGCCGGCATCAACCTGGGCGCGCTATTCGCTTCGCTGGTATGCGGTTACCTGGGCGAAACGCTGGGCTGGAAGTACGGATTCGGCGCCGCCGGGATCGGCATGTTGCTGGGGCTCGCGCTGTTCCTTTGGGGGCAGAAATACTTGCAAGGACACGCCGAACCGCCAGCGCCGCAAACGCTGCGCGAACGGGTCGCCGGTGTTCCTCGCGAATGGTTGATTTACGTCGGTGCCGTCGCTGGCGTGATACCGGTGGCTTGGCTGATGTGGGCGGCGGCGAACGGTGCCTTCTCGCTTGGTGGCGAGGTGTCGCTGGCGCTGATGCTGATGCTGGTCGTGTTGCTGGTGGTGCTGGTGTGGTTTGGCTGGTTCATCACCACGCAATGCACGCCTGTGCAGCGGCACCAGATGCTCGCGCTGATGGCGATGATCCTGATGTGTCTGGTGTTCTTCACCTTGTACGAGCAGACCTACGGCTCCTGGGTGACATTTACCGATCGCCTGCTCACCAAGGATATCTTCCCCAGCCTGGTACGCAGCCAGGATGTGGTGGTCTGGTCGGACAGTACCGTTGCGAACATCGCTGTTTTTCTGTCGCATGCGCCGTGGTCGACGTATTCGCTGTTGCTCGCACCGGTGTCGTTCGTGCTTGCCGCAACGCTGTCGGACCGGCGCCCGGATTCCGGTGCACCGCGAGCGCTATTCATCGCGGTAGTGGTGCTGATGCTGGTGTTTCTTGTTCGCGATTCGGTCGTACTGCCGCAAACGGCGGGTTCGCTAACGTACCTGGGCGCCATGTTCCTTGTGCTGTTGGCACCGGTATTCGCCGTCCTCTGGGGAAGCTTGGACAAGGTTGGAATGAATCCCTCCAAGCCGTTCAAATCCGCATTGGGGCTGATGTTCGCCGGATTATCGTTCGTGCCGCTGGCCCTGGCGGCGCAACAAGTTGGCGAAAGCGGCCAGATGGTCAGCGTGTGGTGGCTGGTGCTGGCCTATCTGATACTGGAAATCGGCGAGATGTGTTTGTCGCCAGTGGGACTTTCCGCTGTCACTCAGCTGTCGGTGCCGCGCGTCGTCAGTCTGATGATGGGTACTTGGTTTCTTGCCACGGCTTTTTCCGAAGCGCTGGCGGCGCTTTTCGGAAAACTCGCCGCCATCGAAATCCCCGAAGGCGAATCGATCGACATGATCGGCGCCGCCGCCAAGTACGCCGATCTTTTCTGGCTACTGATGTGGATAGGCCTGGGTTGCGCGTTGATCGCCTTCATTGCGACACCGCTGCTAAGACGGATGATGCACGGCGTGCGTTAGCCATTTGCTTTCGCCCAATAAAAACGGCGCCCCAGGGGCGCCGTTTTTTCTTGCCAGTTACTTTGCTTTGGCTCCGCCGAGGTGTCGACTGAAGAAATCTAGCAGCTTGGTGTAGTACTCGCGCTGGTGCGCCTGGGTATAGAAACCATGGCCTTCGGTCTTGTAGTACAGCGTTTCCACCGGCACTCCGGCCGCCTTTAAACGACGTTCCATCAGTTCGGAATGCTCGATAGGCGCTCGCTGGTCCTCGCCACCGGCGGCCAGGAAAACCGGCACTTTGATTCGGCCGGCCATGTTGGTGGGTGAAACCGCTGCCACCTCCGTGCGCTCTCCGATCCACTCCCTCAGGTATGTTTCGCCCCATCTGGCCGTTTGCGTATCGCCACGGGTATGCATCATCGGCAGATCGTAAACGCCAACGTATCCAACCGCGCATTTATAGAGATCAGGCTCCTTGGCGACGCCCGTCAGCGCCGCATAGGCGCCATAGCTCCCTCCGTAGATACATATCTTGCTTGCATCAGCCACGCCGGATTGAATTGCCCAGCGAGTGGCGTCGGTGACGTCGTCCTGCATAGCCAGCCCCCATTGCTTGGCACCGGCTTCGCGAAACCATCGGCCATAGCCACCGGAACCGCGAAAGTTGACCTGAAGCACTGCGTATCCGGCTTGCGCCAGCATCTGGCTTTGACTGTCGAACTCCCAGACATCGGCGATGCCGAACGGACCGCCGTGCGGCATCACCACCATCGGCAGTTGCTTGCCCGCGCTGCCGTAGGGCAATGTCAGATAGCCGTGCAGATCGACGCCATCGCGCGCTTTCATCTGGAAAGGGCGAACGCTGGCCATTTTCTCTGGGTCGAACCACTCGCGCCTGCTAAGCAGGTATTCGGCTTTCTTTGCATCGACCTGGAATAGATAGAAATCACCAGGATTGCGGTCACTGGATACCTCCACCAATGCCGTCTTGCCATCGGTGGTGGTCGAAGCTATCACCGCCGTCTGCCCGGGAAATGCGTTTTCCAGCAGCTTGTACAGCGTTGCATCCTTGGAACTCGGATCAAAGAATTGCCGGCGCGGGGTACCCGCGACATATCCCACTCCGACCGGGACGCTATTCATTAATGCGCGCGAACCGCCCCCATAGATCACCCAGGAAGGATCGGCAACCGCATCGCGCAAGATCTGCTTGCGCTCACCGGTAGCCACGTCATACGCCACGATGGCATCCGGCCCTTTCTTCTGCTCCACCTGCAGATAGGCGGTACGGTTGTCCGCGGAAAAGCCGATCGCCGATTCGACATTGCCACCCACACCTTCATCGGCAATGAGCTTCCAATCGTCACCGTCACCGTCACGGTAATAGAGCTTCCTGATGTTATCCGCCCCAGCGCCGCTGGCGAAACGAACCACCCCGGCGTTGTCGGTAACGAAATCCGCGCGTCGCACAGGAGCTCGCGCCACCGGAGTACGGCGGCCGGTATAGACGTCCAGTCGCTCGGCGCGGGTGTATGGCTCAGTGCCGAAGGGCCATACCGCGATGATGACGTGTTTGTCGTCTCCCGGCAGATCGTCGACCAGGAATGCGGCGACATTCTCCACCGTCTTCGGCTGGATGCGGGTTCCCGGTCCGGCGCTGGTAACGCGAAAACCCACCAGCAACTCCGCCTCCCCACCATCGGCATTGATCGCGTAAAGCTCGCCGGTAGGCCTGGGGTCGTCCAGTGCACCGAACTTCTCCTCGATGGCGATCAGCACGCGTTGCGGATTGACCCAACGGAAGCTGGAAACATGCGTGTTCTTGCCCAGCGCAACGGTGGCGGTCAATACATTGTCGGAACGACGCATGATCGCCAGCGCAGTCCTGTCTTCCAAGGGCACCGTCGCCGCGTAATAGTCGCCATTGGGCGACAATTGAATGTCGTGGAACTTGTCCTTCTTGATGAAGGCATCGATGTCCACTTGTGCCAACGCCGCAGGCGCCGCGATCAGCATCAGTGCCATGCCTACGAAAAAACGTATCGACTTCATATCCATCCCCGTAAAACGTCCTAGAGAACGGCACCGATCATCGATGCCTACAAAAAACCTCACCTCACCAAATAGCGCCGGGTTCACTTGGCAAATCATCCAGCCGCAGTTGCAGAACCAGGAAGCCACCGCCTGGGTTAACGACGGCACTCAAAAAGATCCCCTGCGCTCTCTTCATCTGCCCTCCCCGAGGCAGGCAAGCAGAGTTTAGAACGTGGCGTCGCCTTTTGGGTGAGAGGTCCGCCTGTCGGTAGTCAGGGCGAGTCGACAGCGATTCCCGGTTGCGTGCCCAAACCAGGCGAAGTGCCGGGTCGGGCAACGCGGCGGCAATGGGGCGAATGGCAGTCCGCGAGAAGACCGCGGCCGAATGCCATGGGCATAACGCCTGTCTCGCCTTAGCCGGGGTGGCTTGCCTGATTACCGCTGCAGGGCACCTGGCACCTGCATCCGGTACCCCAACACCAGATTCAGCCTTTCAGATCATCCAGCACTTTTTCCAGGCCCGCGGTCCAATGCGGGAAAGACTGGCCGAGCGCCCCACTGAGCATCCCGTTGTCCAAGCATGAATAACCCGGGCGTTTGGCTCGGGTCGGATAATCCGCAGTGCCGATCGCTTTGACCTCCGGACTACGGTGCAGCAGTCCGCGCGCAACTGCACCCGACATGATCGCCTCGGCTAAACCATGCCAACTGGTCTGCCCATTGGTCGTCAGATGAAACGTGCCGGACAAAGGGCGCGAGTGCATCACGGCAGCGGCAGTGATGTCCGCTATGAAGTAGGCCGGTGTCGGCGTGCCGACTTGATCGCCCACCACACGCAGTTCGTCGCGCTCTGCGGCAAGGCGCAGCATGGTGCGAAGGAAATTCTGTCCGCGCACGCCGTAGACCCAGGCGGTACGGAAGATCAGATGGCGGCCACCCGCGGCACGCACTGCCTTCTCGCCTGCCAGCTTGCTTGCTCCATAGACGCCAAGCGGCACGGTGGGATCGTCTTCGCGGTATGGACGTGTGCCGGCCCCATCGAAAACGTAGTCGGTAGAAAAATGGACGAACGGCGTACCGCGCCGCGCGCAAGCTTCGGCCAACACGCCCGGCGCTTCCGCATTCGCACGGAAAGCAGCGTCCATTTCGTCTTCCGCACGATCCACCGCGGTGTAGGCGGCTGCATTGACAACCAACCCAGGCGATATGCGGTCGACCAACTCCGCCAACGAAGCGGGATTGTCGAAATCGGCAGCCTCGCAGCGCCCGCCATCCGGCAACTCGCCACTGCGCGTCGTAGCGACGATCTCGCCCAGGGACGCCAAACTGCGGCGAAGTTCATGGCCGACCTGGCCATTGGCACCCAGCAACAGTATTTTCACGCGGCAAACACCGGCAAGCGCTCGGGAACAACGTCAGCGAGCAACGGCGCGACGGCATCCTTACCGGAGAGCAATGGTTCGCTTACCGGCCAATCGATGCCGATGGCGGGATCGTCCCAGCGCACCCCCGCATCAGCGGCCTTGTCGTAAGGCGCAGTGCAGAGGTAGCTGAAAATCGCGCGTTCCGACAGCACCGCAAAACCATGCGCGAATCCTTCCGGTATCCAGAACTGCCGCTTGTTCTCGGCACTCAAGATCACTGCCGCCCACTTGCCGAAATGAGGAGAACCGCGACGGATGTCCACGGCGACGTCGTAGACCTCACCTTCGAGCACACTGACCAGTTTTCCTTGCGGGTTCGGCCATTGGTAGTGCAAGCCACGCAAGACACCGCGTGCGGAAGACGAAACATTGCTCTGGACGAACCGAGTGGGCAGCCCGTGCTCGCCGTAGCGTTCCGCGTTCCATGTTTCGAAGAAAAAGCCGCGATCGTCGCCGAATACCGCCGGCTCGATGATGGAACAGCCAGGCAGATGGGTTTCGACGACCTTCATCGCACCACACCGCGCGAAATCAGCGACAGAAGATATTGGCCATAGCCGTTCTTGGCGAGAGGTTTTGCCAGTTTCTCCAGCTGCGCATCGTCGATCCAGCCGTTTCCGTAAGCTATCTCTTCAGGGCAGCACACGCGCAGGCCTTGGCGGGCTTCGATGGTTTCGATGAAAGTCGAGGCCTCCAGCAGGGACTGATGCGTGCCGGTATCCAACCAGGCATGCCCACGGCCCAGCGGCTCCAAATGCAGCTTGCCTTCTTCCAGGTACCGGCGATTCAGATCGGTGATCTCAAGTTCGCCACGAGCCGAAGGCTTCAATGAAGCCGCGTACTCGCTGGCGTTTCCGTCGTAGAAGTAAAGGCCGGTAACCGCATAGTTGGAGCGCGGCTTTGCGGGTTTCTCTTCGATATCGACGACACGGCCGTTCGCGTCGAACTCCGCGACCCCGTAGCGTTCCGGATCGCTGACCCAATAGCCGAAGACCGTCGCGCCCTCTACTCGCGCATCGGCACGATGCAAGGTTTCGCTGAAACCGTGGCCATGGAAAATGTTGTCGCCAAGGACCAGGCAACTCGGCTTTCCATCCACGAATTCACGACCAATGAGATAGGCCTGCGCCAACCCATCCGGACTGGGTTGTGGTGCGTACTGGATCTGCATGCCCCATTGCGACCCATCGCCCAGCAATTGCTTGAAGAGCGCTTGCTCATGCGGCGTGTTGATCACCAGCACTTCGCGGATTCCCGCCAGCATCAGCACACTCAGCGGGTAATAAATCATCGGCTTGTCGTAGACCGGCAGCAATTGCTTGCTGATGGCTTGGGTCAACGGATACAGCCGTGTGCCGGAACCACCGGCCAGGATGATGCCTTTGCGTGTCGTCATCGCGTTCCCTTGCCGTTATGCGGCTGTGCCGATGCGTTCCAGACGATAACTGCCGTCCAGCACGCGCTTCACCCAATCCTGGTTGTCGAGATACCAGTCGACCGTCTCGGTAATACCCTGTTCGAAGGTATGCCGGGGCTGCCATCCCAGTTCGTTCTTCAGTTTGGACGCGTCGATGGCGTAGCGGCGGTCATGCCCCGGACGATCAGCGACGAAGCTGATCTGGCTCGCGCGCGGCTTGCCATCCTGGCGAGGACGACGCTCGTCCAGCAATCTGCAGATAGTTTGGACGACTTCGATGTTCTGCCGCTCGGCGTCGCCGCCGACGTTGTAGGTTTCGCCGACGCGGCCCTTTTCCAGCACCGTGCGAATCGCCGAACAGTGATCTCCCACGAACAGCCAATCGCGTACGTTCTTGCCGTCGCCGTAAACCGGCAGCGCTTCGCCCGCCAAAGCGCGCGCGATGATCAAGGGAATCAACTTTTCGGGGAAATGGTACGGCCCATAGTTGTTCGAGCAATTGGTCGTCAGCACCGGCAAGCCATAGGTGTGATGGAAAGCGCGGACCAGATGGTCGGAAGCTGCCTTTGAAGCGGAGTAAGGCGAATTGGGCGCGTACGGCGTGGTTTCGGTGAATTTGCCTGTATCGCCAAGCGAACCGTAGACCTCGTCCGTCGACACATGCAGGAACCGGAACGCATCGCGTCGTTCTCCCTGCAGCGAACGCCAGTAATCACGCACCGCTTCCAGCAATGCCAACGTGCCGACTACGTTGGTCTGGATGAAAGCGCCGGGACCGTCAATGGAACGGTCGACGTGGCTTTCGGCGGCGAAGTTAAGCACGGCGTCGGGCCGATACTCAGCCAGCAACTGGGCCACCAGTTCAGCATCGCCGATATTGCCCTGTACAAAGACGTGGTTGGGGTTGCCGTCCAGCGGCGCCAGCGTGTCGAGATTACCTGCGTAGGTCAACGCATCCAGATTGATAACGCGGATACCGTCGGCAACCGCGCGCAGCACGAAATTCCCACCAATAAAACCGGCCCCGCCGGTCACCAACCAAGTCGGCACATTACTCTCCATTTTTCAAAAAGGTCGCTAGAAGCCGCCGCCAATCAGAACGGGATATCGTCATCGGCGAAATCGTCCACGGGCGCCTGCTGCGGGGCCGGGGCCTGCCGGCGTGGAGTCGAGGACGAATACTCCTGGCGCTGCGGGCGAGCCGAGCGCTCACCGCCACCGCCGCCACCCGCGCCGCCGCCTTCACCGCGACCGCCCAGCATCTGCATTTCATCGGCGATGATGTCGGTGGAGTATTTCTCCACACCGTCTTGGCCGGTGTATTTGTCGTATCGCAACGAACCTTCGACATAAACCTGGCTGCCCTTGCGCAGGTATTCGCCGGCGATCTCCCCCAACTTGCCGAAGAACACCACGCGATGCCACTCGGTGCGCTCCTGCTGGTTGCCGTCCTTGTCTTTGCGAACGCTGGTGGTGGCCAAGCTGATCCGGGTGATCGCCATGCCGCCCTGGGTGTATTTGGTTTCCGGATCGTTGCCTAGATTGCCGACCAGAATGACTTTGTTGATGCCGCGGGCCATATCGTTTTCCGTCGTTGTTGTGAGCCAAAGTCCGTGACACAAAGCCAGACTTCGCGCCACTTTGGCCAAAAAGTTGATGTCGCATAGTGCGCGAGCATGGGCGCGCAGCGCTTGCAATCTTAGCACCCAGGCTGCGGTCTCATCTTATTGTGAGACGCGAGAAAACCAGCAGCTTCACGGTTTCCCTTGGTACCAATGAACGCTCGGGGGCTCAGCGGCCTTGCCCGAAGCCCGCCCCTATGAAGAAAACCGAAACCATCGGAAAGGCCATGGAATCGAACGCCAGCCCGCGAACCCACTGAATCCGCCGCTTAATGGGGCCCTTTCCCGACTTCCTGGACCCTATAGCCATTGCGCCCACCCTCTTTTGCCGCATAGAGAGCGTCGTCGGCCGCCACCATCAGGTCCTCTGCCACGACGTGTTTGTCGGAGAAGGCCGCCCCGATACTGGTCGTAATCGTCAACGTTGTTGCTCCAACCGTAATCGGTTCTCTCATTGCATTGAGGATTTTTTCCGCGATCGTTTCGGCCAGCGATGCCCGTGTCACCTCTTCCAACAAGATGACGAACTCGTCACCGCCCAGGCGAACGACCAGATCGGTGGCCCGAACATTCGATACAAGGCGCTGGGCAAACACCTGGATCACCTTGTCTCCGGCCGCATGGCCGTAGGTGTCGTTGATTCGTTTGAAATGGTCGATATCCAGGTACATCAACGCGACCGGCCTACCGCTACGCTCCAGCCGTGACAGCGCCAGAGGCAATCGCTCTTCAAGCTGGCGGCGATTGGCCACCCCTGTCAGTGCATCCACTCGGCTCAAACGCTCCAACTCCCGCCGACTTGCTTCCAATGCCTCTTCCGCGGCTACTCGCCGGCTGATGTCGCGCCCAGCCAGGATGAGCTCCTTCTGCCCAACGCGCTGCTCGCTGGATATCGGACGCATGATGACTTCCATCCAGATGTAGCGGCCTTCCTTGTGGCGCGCGCGATACCTCAGGGTTTGCGGCTCGCCCGACGCCAGCACCTCGGCCATCGCCGCTTGCTGCTGTTCGCGATCGGCGGGGTGGATGATGTCCCAGCGTTGTCCAAGCATTTCCGATGGCTGCCAGCCGAGTATGTCCTCCGAAGACGGCGATACATACACGCGTTTTCCATCTGCGGTTAACCGCACGATGAGATCTCCGGAGTTGTCGGCCAGCAATCGGTACTTGTGTTCGCTTTCGCGCACGCGGGCGTTGAGCCGGTCGCGTTCGGCCATGGCCAGGACCACCGGTATCGTCATCAAGCAGCCACCGGCGATATACAGCTGAAGCAGTGCGATTCGGCCCCCGCTTCCGATGTCCTGCAAAAGCCACAAAGGACCATAACCCGCCGATGTGAGGGCGCTACCGATCACCGCAAGGAGAATGACGCCCGCGGCCACGCCGGGAAAACGATGACGGAAAGCCCCCAGCAGCAAGGGCGGATAAGTCATGAAGAGCACGGGGTACTCGGACAGAAATACCGCTATCCCCACCGCTGCAATGAGCGTCATGGTTGCCGCGAAGCTGAATCGCCTGCCGGTGGGCGCAATGGCCCGAAGCCCCTCTCGATGCACGACCAATGTGGTCGTTGCGATGATGACCATCCCGACGACATGCGCTGCATACCAGCTGACGAAGTTGGCCCAGAACGCGCTGCCGTAAATGAACCAAGTCGCGGCTGATGCGAACAAGCCGGAGAGCGCGCAGGCGACCAGCGTGCTGGCCGTCGCGACGCCACCAAGGCTGACCCAACGCTTGGGGTCGCCAACATCGGGCACTTGGCGGCGAACTACGCCCGCTACGATAAGCACCTCGGTGAGATGGCACAGGCCAATCAACAGTGCATAGGACAATGAGCCGCTGGTGAGGACCTGCGCAACGATATCCGCCAACAAGCCGATCGCCACGTAGGCCGGCCACATGGAAGTCGGCCGGGAAAGCAGCCAGCCGGTGAATATGCCGTTGCCGATCCAGATTGCAGCGAGTTCGCCCGGCCCTTCCGCCAACGCTAGCGACAGCCAAGCCGTACCACCAATCAATAGCCCCATCGTGAGCCGGTCCACCCACGGCCGTGCTGGCGACTCAATAGGCATCAATAAGCCTGCTACTGGAACTGCTTTTGAATATAAGCCATGACTTCGAAGTTTAGAACCTTTGCAGGTGTTCTCTTGCGGACGCGATGTCCAAGACTCGCACACTGTTGACAACAGCCTGACCACTGATGGCTGCACGTGTGTTTTTAACCGGGAAATGTAGACGGAACTCACTTTATTTCCGCTCTGCCGGGAAACGCCGCAACGCAACACATGGCAATGGTGCACACCCGCGGCACTCGGACGATCAATGAGTTCTCGGTCACAGGGGACTTCTCCCATCCACGGGCCCTATAATTCAGCCACTTCCCCCGAATCGCCCGCATGTCCGTCGTCGAATCCCCCCGCCCTGTCCTGGCCCTCTCGCATATCCAGTCCCTGGCCGCGCCGGACATGGCCGCCGTGGATACCTTGATCCGTGCCCGCTTGGCCTCGGATGTGGTTTTGATCAACCAGATCGCCGACCACATCATTTCGGCGGGCGGCAAACGGCTGCGACCCATGTTGGTGGTACTGGCCGGACGCGCCTGCGGCTCCGCCGCCGCGGACCATCATCAATTGGCCGCCATCATCGAGTTCATCCACACCTCCACCTTGCTGCACGACGATGTGGTGGACGAATCCGATTTGCGGCGCGGCCGGAGCACGGCCAATGCCCTATGGGGCAATGCACCCAGCGTGCTGGTGGGCGACTTCCTGTATTCACGCAGCTTCCAGTTGATGGTCGAGCTGAATCGCATGGAGGTGATGCGGATCCTGGCCGACACCACCAACCGCATTGCCGAAGGCGAAGTGCTGCAACTGCTGCATGTGCATAATCCAGATACGGACGAAGCGACCTATCTGCGTGTAATCGAACGCAAGACCGCCGTACTGTTCGCGGCCGGTACTCAGCTGGGCGCACTGGCTTCCGGCGCCAACACGGCAACGCAACGTCAGCTCTACGACTACGGCATGAACTTGGGCTATGCCTTCCAGATTGCCGATGACGTGCTGGACTACACCGCCGATGCCGCCGACCTGGGCAAGAACCTGGGCGATGATTTGGCCGAAGGCAAGGCCACGCTGCCGCTGATCCACGCCATACGTCAATCCGACAACGTCACCGCAAGCCGCCTGCGCGACATCGTCCGCAGTGGCGACGCCGATGCCATGCCGGAAGTCCTTGCCGCTATCCGCGACACCGGCGGACTGGAATACAGCCAACGTCGTGCCAGCGAATATGCAGCCAATGCGGAGAGGGCACTGGACGGACTGCCGGAAAATGACGCGATGGCGGCCCTGCGCGGACTGGCGCGCTACGCGGTGGAACGCAGGCACTGAGCTGCACCAGACTCCGAATCCCGGCGGGACCGAAACGTCCGCGATGCGGTTTTCGACGGTTGTTTGCGCGGGCGTCGGGATGGCAACGGCGGGTCAAGACCCGCCCTATGAGCTGTAGGAGCGACCTGGGAAAGCAATAGGGAAGTAAAGAGAAGCCACAAAACCAGAGAGAGAGATGCACAAAACCCACC
>CBFGZY010000046.1:0-34038 GCA_965653375.1 uncultured Pseudoxanthomonas sp. | reverse complement strand
CCCGACGTGCGCCCCTATTACGATTTCCCGTAAACCCTACACCGCGACACCCCGGCGCCGGCATGACGACGCCACTCCTACATGGGCCGCCTCAATCGGCTGGCACCGTACGTTCGATCGCCCAGGCGCGCAGGGCTTCCACTTGTTCGGCCATCAACACCGACAACGGCCGGGACTGCCGGATTTCCTGCATCAGCAGGTCCGTATCCAAAGGTTTCTGTTCCGCATGGGCAGTGTAGAGCGCGGCGACGATGGCTTGTTCCAGTTCGGCGCCGGAGAAACCGGCGGCAGCGGCGGCCAGTGCGGGCAAGGCGAAGTTGTCTGCAACCAGCTGGCGGCGGGCCAGGTGCACGCGCAGTATTTCCACCCGCGCGTCGGGGCTGGGCAGATCGACGAAGAAGATCTCGTCGAAGCGCCCCTTGCGCAGCAGCTCGGCCGGCAAGTCCTGCACTTGGTTGGCGGTGGCGACCAGGAAGACAGGCGCTTTGCGTTCGGCCATCCAGGTCAGCAGGTAGCCCAAGACCCGACGCGAGACGCCGCCGTCTTCGCCACCGGTCGCCAGGCCTTTTTCGATCTCGTCGATCCACAGCACGCAAGGCGCGAGCTGTTCGGCGGACGCCAATGCCGCGCGCAGGTTCTTTTCGGTTTCGCCGTGATACTTGTCGTACAAGGTGCCGAAGTCCAGCCGCAGCAGCGGGACGCCGAAGCCGGCGGCGGTGGCCTTGGCCAGCATCGATTTGCCGCAGCCCTGCACACCCAGCAGCAGGACGCCTTTGGGCGGGTCCAAGCCGGGTGGCGCATTGCCGGATACGAAAACGCCGCGGCGCTGCTCGATCCACCGCTTCAGCCGGGCGGCACCGGCGACATCTTCGAAGCGGGCCGCGTCGTATTCGTAGTGCAGGTGGCCGCTGCGGTTGAGCAGCTCGAATTTCAGCTTGGCCAGTTGCGGCAGGTCGCCCGAATTCAACGCGCCGTCGGCGAAGATCAGCTGGCGGGCGATGCGCTGCGCGTCGGTCAGGCTGAGCCCTTGCAGGTTGCGCACGATCTGCTTCACCGCTTCGCCATCCACTTCCACCCGGCGCCCACCGTTCTCGCGCGCGTAGTGCTCGGCTTCCTCGCGCACCAGCTTCAGCAGTGCGTTGGCGTCGGGCAGGCGCGGGCTGAAGCGCACGGCCACGGCTTCCAGTTCCGGTGGCAGTTCCACCTTGGCGCCCACCAGCACCAGCACGTGCGGCAAGGTATGCCGGCGCTGCACGATGTCGCGCAGCTGCCGCTGGCTGCTGGCGTAGCCCAGATAGGGATGGAAATCCAACAGCAGGTAGATGCCGCGTTGCTCGGCCTGCTTGATCGCCTGCAAGGCGGCGCTGGCATCCGGCGGACCCTGCGGCTCGTCCTCGCGGTCCAAGTCCAGCCGGCGCAGCCCTCGGTGATGCTCCAGCGATGCAGCGCCCGCCAAACCTGCGACAAGGCCTGGCGGAACAACTCGATGACGCGTCCTTCGTCCTGGGTTTCGATGACGATCAGCGGCGTATTGGCGCGGATCAGCGCGGTAAGGTCCTGCAGTTCGCTCATGGTGCGGCCGTTCCCTGGGGAGCAGAAAGATAGCAGGGAGGAGCCGGTAGCCGGGAACAGGTAGCCGGTAGTGGGGAACGGGGAGCCGGAATGAAACGACGGGGTGGCGTTGCTTTTTTTGCAGGAATGAAGATCCGTCCGTAGCAAGCGGACTTTCGGCAGCAGCGAACTGTCGCTCCCCGTTCCCCGTTCCCCGTTCCCCGCTCCCCGCTCCCCGCTACCGGCTCCCGGTTCACGGCTCCCCGGTGTACCCTGCGGCTTCCCAGGCAACTGAGGTGTGCGCATGAAGACGATTCTGGTCGCCAGCTCCAAGGGCGGTGCCGGCAAGTCCACGATAGCGACCAACCTGGCCGCGTATTTCGCGCTGGACGGCAAACGAACCGTACTGGTGGATGCCGACCCGCAGGGGTCTTCGACCCGCTGGGCCGAGCGCCGGTCCGAAATGGAAACGGCGGTACTGCCGATCGACGCCAGCGGGAAGCGGGCATGGCGGTCCTATCTGCCCGAAGACGCCGAGCGGGTGGTGGTCGACGCCGCCGCCGGCGCCATGGCGACCGATCTGGATAGTTTTCTGGAACAAGCCGATGCCGTGGTGGTGCCGGTGCTGCCGTCGGCGCTGGACATCGAGGCGACCGTCGGCTTCCTCAACACCTTGTCCAAGGTGCAGCGCATTCATAAGCGCAAGTTGCCGGTGGGACTGGTGCTCAACCGCAGCAAGCCCTGGACCAACACCTCCCAGCAGGCCTTGGAGATGCTGAAGAGCTGGCCCTATCCAGTGGTCGCGCAGCTGCGCGATACCCAGGCCTATGTCGTTCTGGTCGGGTTGGGGCGCAGTCTGTTCGACTACAAATCGGCCCAAGTGCGCGACCACCAGTCCGATTGGGATCCTTTGTTGAAGTGGATTAAAAAGGCTTAGCGCGGGTTTTGGACCTTGGGCCTTTCATTCCAAGCCACGATCCGTGTCCGAGCCGCATTAGGAGAAGCTTTGCATGCGTAACAAGCGTAAATTGATCTTGCTGCGCCATGCGCATGCAGAGCAGGCGATGACCGGGCAACCCGACCTGGATCGCCCGCTTTCGTCAGAAGGCCTGAAAGAAGCCAAGAAGGCCGCCGGTTGGTTGAAGAAACAGGGGCTGACCCCCGACCTCGTATTGCATTCGGGTGCGCGCCGTACACGGGAAACGCTGGACGAAGTGCTGACCGTCATCGGTTCGACCGTAGAGCAACGTCAAGACGAGCGGATCTACGACGCCACTCCGGGCGACCTGATGAAGGTGCTGGAAGATCATTCGCAGATCGAGCAGCTGATGGTGGTGGGCCACAACCCCGGGCTCGAGCAGCTGGTGGCCCTGCTCAACACCGGCCTGTCCAGCGACCATCGCGGCATGCCGCCGGCATCGGTGGCGGTGCTGGAGTTGCTGGAAGATGCGCCGATCGAACCCGAGATCGCCAAATTGACCCATTTTTGGTGGCCATGACGGCGGTTTTCCGCCGCCTGCTGGCGATCTGTTGGCTGACGATGTTGGGCGTCTGGCCGGTATCGGCCAGCGATAACGGTTTCAACCCCGAGCACACGCGGCTGGGATTCGAGTTGCGCACGCGGTGGGGCATGAAGTTGGAAGGGCTTTTCCCGCATTACGACGGCGAAGTCAGGACGTTGCCCGATGGCCGGCAGCAGGTGCATTTGCGCATGTACACCCGGCAAGTGGAGATCGTGGACCACCCGCGCTACACCGAGTGGGCGCGCAGCGAGAAGTTTTTCGGGGCCGATCGCTATCCCGTGGTGGTGTTCGTATCCAAGCCGTACGATGCGGAACTGCTGCGCCACGGGGGTGAACTGGCCGGCGATCTGATTATCCGCGGCATCAGCCGCCCTAGAAGTCTGATGGTGGAGCCGGCGACCTGCGAACGGCCCGCCAAGGAGTGCGATGTGGTAGCCACCGGCGCCGTAAGGCGCAGCGATTACGACATGGACGACTGGATGCTGGCGGTGAACGACCGCGTAGTGTTCGTATTGCGTGCGCGATTGCGGGACGAGGCGGCGAAGTGAAGCGCAGTGCCCTCTGCCTGACCGCGCGCTGCGCGGTGCTGTGGTTGGCGTTGTTGTGTAGCGCCTGCGCCGGTCTGTCGCAGAAGCAGCGCGCCGATGCCGCCGTTATCGCGGGAACCGCGCGTTCGCAAGAGATCCAGTGCGACCGCGCCGATGCCTGCGCATTGGCCTCGCCGCTGCACGCGCTGGGCAGGCGCGCGGTCGCCGAATCCACGCCCGCCGCACCGCGCCACTACGCCGTCATCCTGGACCAGGGGCAGGACGCCTTGCTGGCGCGCATCAACCTGATCCGCAGCGCGCAACGGCGTATCGATCTGCAGACCTATATCTTCGACAAGGACGACAGCGCGCGTCTTGTGATCGACGAGTTGCTGGCTGCCGCGAGGCGCGGCGTGCAGGTACGTGTCTTGATCGATCAACTTTCGGCCATCGCCGATTTGCAGATCCTGGCGGCCTTGTCGGGTGCGCACGAGAACTTCGCGCTGCGCATCTACAACCCCAGTTTCCACAAAGCCAAGCTCAACTATTTCGACTACGCCGGCAGCGTGCTGTGTTGTTTCCGGCGCTTCAACCAACGCATGCACACCAAGTTGTTGCTGGTGGATGACACCTTGGGCATCAGCGGCGGGCGCAACTATCAGGACGACTACTACGACTGGGACGCCGAATACAATTTCCGCGACCGCGATGTACTGGTGGCCGGTCCCGAAGCGCGCGAGATGGCGGCCAATTTCGATGCGTTCTGGAAAGCGCGCCGCAGCGTGCCGGTCGAACGGCTCAACGACGTGGGACGCATTCTGCTGCGCGAAGGCGTGCCAGCGCTGCCGCCCGCACGTTATCTGCGCCCGGAGCGAGTAGAGGCGCTGTCGCAGGCGGCAAACGACCCGGCCATCATCGAGCAGAAATTCGTGCAGCCCGCATTTGCCGTGGGCCGTGTCGAGTACATGGCCGATTTGCCGCGCAAGCATCGGCGCGAGCCGGATTACAGCGAGGCATCGGCGGTTCCGCAACTGGAACAGCTGATGACCGAAGCCCGTTCGGAAATCCTGCTGCAGACGCCTTATCTGGTGATGTCCAAGCAGGCGCAGAAGATGTTCCGCGAAATGCGCCAGCGCCAAGTGCCGCCCAACGTGTTCGTGTCCACCAACAGTCTGGCGGCTACCGATAATCCTGTCGTGTATTCGATGTCGTTCAAGTACAAGCGGCGCTACCTGCGGGAATTCGGCTTCCACATCTTCGAATACAAGCCGTTTCCACTGGATGCGCCGGTGGATTATGGGGCGCTGATGCCAGAGGGTCCGCCTATCGAACCACCGAATGGGGCAAGCGGCGCCGATTCGCCTGACTCCTCCGATCCCTCCGATTCCTCCGGTTCGGACAGGGCCGGCGAAACCACGCGCAGGCTGCAGCGTACCGAGTCGCGGCCATCCTTCCTCAGCAGCGGTGCAGCCACCGAACCGCTGCCGCTGAAACGTGCCGGCGTACGCCTCGGCCTGCATGCCAAGTCGATGGTGATCGACGGCCGCATCAGCGTGATCGGCACCCACAACTTCGATCCGCGCTCGGAGACCTACAACACCGAGGCGGCGGTGGTGATAGAAGACAAAGCCTTCGCGCAGGCGTTGTCGGACAGCATCCGCCGCGATATGCGGCCGGAGAATTCGTGGGTGATTGCACCGCGCGCCAAACCGGTGGTGTTCTCAGGATTGGACTACAGCCTTGGCAAGGTTTCCGAAGCGTTGCCGCTGTTCGACATCTGGCCGTGGCGCTATGCCACCAGCTACGAGTTCAGGCCCAGCCCAAACTGTCCGGTACCGGTTTCCGTCAAGGATCCGCAGTTCCACCGCTGCTACGTCGCCGTCGGCGATTTCCCCGAAGTGAATGTCGGCCCGAAGTGGCTGTACACGCGGGTGCTGACGGCGTTCGGCGCAGGCCTGGTACCTATCTTGTAGAGCCGGTAACGGGTAACCGGGAGCCGAGAGCCGAGAGCCGAGAGCCGAGAGCCGAGCTTCCCGGTTTCTGGATTGTGGCTTTATTGTGGTTGCCAGCTGTCGCTCTGTGCTTTTCCCGCCCGGCTTCCCGCTACCCGCTCCCGTTTTTTGGAAACGACCATGGCCTTTCGCGAACCCGCCGACCTCAAAGCTCTCAACCGCCTGAGCCAAAACTCCTTGGTCGGCCATCTCGGCATCGTTATCACCGAGGCTGGTGAGGATTGGTTGCGCGGCACCATGCCCGTCGATGAACGTACTCGGCAGCCCTTCGGTCTGCTGCACGGCGGCGCCTCGGTGGCGCTGGCGGAAACCTTGGGCAGCATGGCCGGTGGCTTGTGCGTCGATAGCGCCAAGGAAGCGGTGGTGGGCCTGGAGATCAACGCCAATCACCTGCGAGGGATGCGCGAAGGCATCGTGACCGGTACCGCCCGCGCCCTGCACATCGGCCGCAGCACCCAGGTCTGGGAGATCCGGATCGAGAACGAGGCGGGCAAGCCAGTATGTATTTCCCGCCTGACGCTTGCGGTAGTACCTGTGGGAGCGGGTAGCCGGTGACCGGGAATCGGGGGGCGTTGAGTGGTAAGGGGTAAACCCATTTGGCTTTTGTCCCCTTGACCAGCCATTTGGCCGTTAAAAAGCACTTGAAAAAAGGGGCCTACAGGGGATTTTCCGTTGCTGTGTCTTTAAGAGCAAAAGCAAATCCCCCTCGATCCCCCTTTACAAAAGGGGGAGGCAGAAGCGGGAGCCTTTCCCGCTTCCCGCTTCCCGCTTCCCGCTTCCCGCTACCGGCTACCGGCTACCGGCTCCATCCGGTATCGTGGACGGATATGAGTATCCCCACCACTCCTGCCGCTGGTAGCGGCGGTTTGGCGCGTGCGTTTCGCTATGTGTATCGCGTGCCGCTGCTGCTGATCCATCTGTCGCTGTTCCTGCCTTTGACCCTGTTATGCATGGCGCCGCCGGTGGCGGGCATCCGCGTGGGCGGGGAAAGGCTGGAGCATTTCGCGGTGCGGGTCTGGTCGGCCGGGTTGATGCGGGTCTTCGGGTTCCGTCTGCGCCGCGTCGGTAGGCCGCTGCCCGGGCCGGTGCTGTTCGTGGCCAACCACGTCAGCTGGATCGACATCGAGGCCCTGCACAGCCAGCGGATGATGGGTTTCGTGGCCAAGCACGAGATCCGCAACTGGCCGGTGGTCGGCTGGCTGGCGGCACGTGGCGAAACCATCTTCCATCACCGCGGCAGCCAGGAGTCGCTGGGCGGCGTATTGCACGAAATGCTCAAACGGCTGCGGGAAGGTCGTTCAGTGGGGGTGTTTCCGGAAGGCCGCACCCGCGATGGCCACGCGGTGGGTCCGTTCCACGCGCGCATTTTCCTGGCTGCGGTGGAGGCTGACGTGCCGGTGCAGCCGGTGGCGCTGCGCTATGGAGCGCATGGCAGCGCGCAACCGGTGGTGGCGTTCGGGCCCAAGGAAAGCTTCTTCGCCAATTTCGTACGCCTGCTGGGTGAACCCGCGCGCACTGCCGATATCTGTTTTCTGGAACCTGTCCGCGTCGTCGATGTCGATGGCCGGCGCCGGATCGCCGAGTTGTCGCGTGAGCGCATCGTGAAGGCGATGGGCGAGTAAGGAGCCCAGGTTGCTCGTTACCGCCTCATCGCAAACGGACAGGGAGAATGGAACCCGGCAATCGAGCGCATACTCGAACCTATCCTGCCATCCTGAGTTGCAATGACGCCTCGTTCGCTGACCCCCATGGTGACTGCCGCCGATTATCGTCCGCCCCGCTGGCTGCGTAATCCACATCTGCAATCGGTGCTGGGATCCAGTCCGTTGCGACTGCGGCGCGGCATGCGTGCGTTGGCCAGCACAGGCGCCACCACCACTGAACATATCGTCGATGGCGGCGATGGCGTCCGCCTGCAAGGCTGGCATAGCGCGATACCGGGACAGCGATCGCGTGGATTGGCCCTGCTGCTGCATGGCTGGGAAGGCAGCGCCGAATCCAGCTACATGCGCCTGACCGCCGCGCAGTTGCTGAGCCGCGGTTTTGAAGTGTTCCGGCTGAATTTCCGCGACCACGGCAATACCCATCACCTCAACGAAGACCTGTTCCACTCCAACCGCCTGGACGAAGTGGTGCACGCCGCCGCCGATATCGCGCAACGTTTCGCCACCCGTCCGATGTCGGTGGGCGGATATTCGCTGGGCGGAAATTTCGCATTGCGCCTGGCCTTGCGTGCGCCGATGGCAGGGTTGCCGCTGGCGCGCGTGGCGGCGGTTTGCCCGGTGTTGGATCCGGCCACCACCATGGACAGCATCGAGCAGGGCCCGGCGCTGTACGACTGGTACTTCACCCGCAAATGGCGCAGTTCGCTGATGCGCAAGCGCGAGCTGTTCCCGCACCGGCACAATTTCGACAATGCCACGCTGGCGCTGGATATCCGTTCGCTCACCGATTGGCTGGTGCGTCGGCATACCACTTTCGAATCGCTGGAAGCCTATTTCGAGGGCTATTCCATCGGCGGCGCGCGGCTGGCGGGGCTGCAGGTGCCGGCCGACATCCTGATGGCCGAGGACGATCCGGTCATCCCGTTCGCCACCTTCCGCGACTGGCAGCTGCCCGAGATCGCCAAGCTGGAGATCGCACCCTGGGGCGGCCATTGCTGCTTCATCGAGAACGCCGCATGCGATGGTTTTGCCGAGCGCTGGGTGGCCGAAAGGCTGACCGCGGCCGTCGCCGGTGCCGATGGCGCCAACACGCCCTGAAGACAATCCTGGCGCCGTTACAATAGGCGTTTGCCCGAGTGCCGATAGCGCCATGTACGACAAGATCATCGATGCCCTGCGCCGCGGCGCCAATGCCGACGCACTGACCGCAGCGGAGGCGCTGGTAGCCGAGCGGCCCGACGACGCCCAGGCCCACCGGTGGCTGGCCACGGCATTGCAGCAGAACGGCCAACGCGAAGCCGCGCTGGCCAGCATCGACCAAGCCATCGCGCTGGCGCCGCAGGAAGCCGATCTGCACCTGACCCGTGCCGGCGTGCTGATCGGTACCCGTCGCACCGACGAAGCGCAGGCGGCGCTGAACACCGCCAGCGGCCTGGATCCCAACCAGTTCAGCGCCTACCTGATGCAGGCGCAGCTGGCGCTGGGCCGTGGCGACCTGGACGAGGCCGAGCGCCTGAATCGACTGGCCGGACGCGTGTCGCCGGACCACCCGCAACTGGCCGCCGTCGATGGCATGGTGGCGCTGCGCCGCGGCGACGCCGACCGCGCGCTGCGACTAGTGTCCGCGGCGATCCAAGCGGCGCCGGAAGACGCGCAACTGCGCTATGCGCTGGGCTTCATCCATATGGAAAAGGGCCATTGGGCGTTCGCCGAGCAAGCGTTCCGCGGCATCGTCGAAAAGAATCCGGCAGCCAGGAATCTGCACAGCCTGATCGCCGACCTGGTCCGCCGCCAAGGCCGGCCGGGCGATGCGGCCGACGAGCTCGCCCCGTTGTTGGCCGACCCGTCCGTCCATCCGGCGATACACCGCTACGCCGGCCATCTGCGTCTGGCCGCCGGACAAAACGAAGAAGCCTTGCGCTCGCTGCGTACCGCCTTGGCTGGGCAGCCGCGCGACCGCGACACCCTGCTGGCCATCATCGAAGCCTGGCGTCGCCTTGATGCCCCGGACGACGCTCGCGCCACGCTGGATGCGGCGTTGGCCACTACTTCCGATTCGCACGACTTGTGGTTGGCGCGCTTGCTGTTCGAAGCGGTCGGCAGCGCCGAAGCGCGCGCTGTGGTCGAACGCTGGGTGTCCGCCATGCCGGCGCATATTCCGGCGCTGGAGGCGCAGATGGCAGTGCTGGATTTTGCCGGCGAGACTGACGCGGCCGAAGCCATCGCACAGCGCATCGTCGATCTGGATCCGGGGCGCAGCAGCGGTGAGCAGCGCCTGGTCGACGGCCTGCTGCAGCGCGACCCTGCCGCGGCGATCGCGCGAGTTGAGGAACTGGTGGCGCGTGTGCAGGACTCGCAGTCCAACCTGGGCCTGCGCAGCTGGCTGGGTTTCGTGCAGGACCGCGCCGGCCGTTTCGCCGACGCCGTCGCGACGTGGTCGGCGATAGCAAAAGAGCTGGCACCGACGCGATTGCCGTTGTGGCCGTTGACTACCGCGCCGCGCGAATGGCCGCCGCTGGCGCCGGCACCTGAGACACCGGGGCCGCGGCCTTTCTTCGTCTGGGGCGCGCCGGGCTCGGTGGTGGAATCCGTCGCCGCCGTCCTGGGCGCCATCGGCGGCAAGCTGCGTGCCGACCGCTTCGCACCCAATCCGCCGCAGGACGCTTTCCAGAGCTATCACACGCCCGCCGCGTTGGCCTCCGGCGAACTGAAAGGCGAGGCAATGATCGCTCAGTGGCGCGCAGGCTTGCCGGCACGCCAAGCCGAGGATGGCACGCTGATTGACTGGCTGCTGTGGTGGGACAACGCGTTGTTGCATGCGCTGCGCCCGCACTTGCCGGAAGGCCTGTTGTTGATCGCGATGCGCGATCCGCGCGATGCCTTCCTGGATTGGCTGGCCTTCGGTTCGCCCGCCCCGTTGGCGTTGAGCGATCAGCAGGCTGCGGCGGAATGGCTGGCGAAATCCTTCATCCAGATTGCCGACCTGCACGCACAGGATTTGTATCCGCATCGACTGATCCGGATGGACGCCATCAAGGACGATGCAGCCGCGGTGTCCGCCGCCATCGGCGAGGCGCTGGGCATGCAGTTGCCGGCGTTGCCGTCGTCCGGCGCCAAGCGCTTCCCGGAAGGCCATTGGCGCCACTACGCCGATGCGCTGGCAGGTCCGTTCGCGGCCTTGACGCCGGTCGCGGTGCGATTGGGTTATCCGGAAAGCTAAGGCCTGCTGACGCTATTGGGACGGGCCACGCCGCAGTCCCATGCGCACTGGGTTGTGGCGTGACCTATCCCAATGGAGCTAAAAGGCCCTAATTCCATTCGACAGGAGCGAAGCATGCGCATCTGGAGCCACAGTTTCGATAACGCCAAGCGGATTCCCGCCGAATTCGCGATGGGCCAGCCCGACGGTTTCGCCGCCAATCGCAATCCTCACTTGGCGTGGGACGAAGTGCCCGAGGGTACGCGATCGTTCGCGCTGTTGTGCATCGACCCGGACGCGCCGACGGTGCCTGAAACCGTCGGCCGCGACGACGTGGAGATTCCCGTCGATCAGCCGCGCGCTGAGTTCGTCCATTGGGTCGTGATCGATATCGCCGCCGATGTGCGCGAAATTGCAGCGGGTTCGTGCAGCGACGGCATTACTGCCAACGGCAAGCGGAATCCGCCGGGGCCTTCGGGTTCGCGCCAGGGGTTGAACGACTACACCGGCTGGTTCGCCGGCGACGCGGACATGGGCGGCGATTACTTCGGCTACGACGGCCCGTATCCGCCTTTCAACGACTTGCGCGTCCACCGCTACTTCTTCCGTTTGTTCGCACTGGATGTCGAAAAACTGGATCTGCCGGAACGCTTCGCCGCAGCGGATGTTTTCCGTGCCATGCATCAGCACGTGCTGGCCGAAGCGACCGTTCATGGCACGTATGCGTTGAATTCGAAAGCTGTCGGCTAGAGTGCCGTAGCGGCCATTGTATAGGAGCGACGTGAGTCGCGATGAAGCTCTATTGGTGAAGCCTCATCGCGACTGACGTCGCTCCTACAAGTAATCGCACGGACTGGCTGACCTTTACGGCTTAACCACTTCCGACTCCACCACCATATCCAGCACGTAGACGACCGATGACGCATCGGCCGGTGCTGGATTGCGCTTGAAGCGCTTGGTGCGCAGCACGTTGCGTATGCCGGCTTCGTGGGAATAGCCCTCGATGCCTTGGTAGAAGTTCTGCCATTCGCCGGTGGCGGTTTTCAGGCCTTGCGCGTCGTATTGGAGTTCGCGCACCTGCAGGCAACGCCTGTCGGGGATCAGCGGATGATTGCAGGGCTTGGTTTCTGCTGCGACTTCCAGAAAGACGGTTTCGCCGGTGCCGCCATAACGGGTTTGTGCGGTGGGTTCGCCAGTGAAAGTCAAAACCTGGCCATCGCTTCCTGCGGTGCGCAATGTCAGTGTCGGCGTCGCGCCGCTTTCGATGCTGATATCTGGCTTTGCTTCCAGGGCGGTACCGATGGCCTGATCGGCCTGCATTAACTTCGGTTCGCAAGCCATCTGAGTCTGTGTCAGCGTGCCGGCGTTCAACTTTCCTTTCTCGATGGCGTAGGCACCGCCCATGCGATTGCAGCCACCGGAAACGCCCAGCCTGCCGTCGGTGAAATCCAGTTGCAGCGGCTTTTCGGCGCTGGGAAACAATGCGTCGATGCGCTGGCCGCTGGCGTTGACCGCACTGCTGAGTCGCCAATGATGTCCGACAAGCATCGTGGTATCGATCTGCGCCGTTGCAGCGGTATTTGCCTTCGTGGTGTTGGCGGGTGCGGGAGAGGCGGATTCCTGCGTCGGGTGCGTGCACGCGGCCAGGGCGAGCGGGAGCATCAGCAATAGGGCACGGTTCATGACGATTTCCTTGTGAATGTCGGTTTGTTCCAACGCGCGCAAGGGTAGCTCGGGGTGAAGTGCGGTGCCACCGGTTCAGGGTTGGTAGCGGGGAGCTGTTAACGGTGAGCGGCAAGCGGTGAGCAGTGAGCGGTGATCTAAGGCGCTCGCAGCGAACACTCAGTCTGAAATATCCGGCTTCCAGTCAAAAAAAAACGCCGGCCACTAGGGCCGGCGCCAGGGGATGCCGGTGTAACACCGGCAACGGGGGAGAGTCTTAGAACTTGCTCACGCTCGGCAGTCGACCTGCGATGGATCGTGATCAGTTCTTACTTTGTTATATCGACATCCTTGGTCTCGCGCAGGAAGAACGTGCCGATGACGAACGTGATCAGCGCCACTACGATCGGATACCACAAGCCCGAGTAGATGTTGCCGGTCAACAGCACCAGCGCGAACGCGGTGGTAGGCAGGAATCCACCGAACCAGCCGTTGCCGATGTGATAGGGCAGCGACATCGAGGTGTAGCGGATGCGGGTGGGGAACAGCTCCACCAACCATGCCGCGATCGGGCCGTACACCATGGTCACGTACAGCACCAGGATCACCAGCAACAACAGCACCATCGGCTTGTTCATCTGGCTGTTGTCGGCCTTGGCCGGATAGCCGGCGCTATCGATCGCCGCGGTAACCGACGCTGCCAGCTGGTCCTGCTCGGCCTTGGCTTCTTCCGGCGAAACCTTGGAAACGTCCACGCTTTGGATGACCGTATCGCCGATGCGCACACTGGCCAGCGTGCCGGCGGGAGCGGCTTCGTTGGTGTAGGGCACGCTGCGGCCGTTGAGCAGGTTCTTCACCACGTCACAGGAATTGGTGAACTTGACGTGGCTCTTCAACTCGCCCGGGACGAATTGGAACGAGCAGTCATTGGGGTCGGCCACCACCACGGCAGGCGAGGTCGCCGCGGCTTTTTCCAGCGCAGGATTGGCGTAATGCGTCAGTGCCTTGAAGATCGGGAAATAGGTGAGCGCCGCCAACAGACAGCCGGCCATGATGATGGGCTTGCGGCCGATCTTGTCCGACAGCCAGCCGAAGAAGATGAAACCACCCGTCGCAATCGCCAGCGCCGCGGCGATGAACAAGTTGGCGGTCACCGCATCGACCTTCAGCGTCTGGGTCAGGAAGAACAACGCGTAGAACTGGCCGGCGTACCACACCACCGCCTGTCCGGCGGTCGCGCCCAGCAGTGCCAGCAGCACGATCTTGCCATTGCTCCAGTTGCCGAAGCTTTCCGTCAGCGGCGCCTTGGAGTGCTTGCCCTCGGCCTTCATCTGCTGGAACACCGGCGACTCGTTCAACTTCATGCGGATCCACACGGACACCAACAGCAGCACGAACGAAATCAGGAACGGAATGCGCCAGCCCCATGCCTTGAAATCGTCTTCGCCCAGCATGGTGCGGCAGCCGAGAATCACCAGCAGCGAGAGGAACAGGCCGACCGTGGCGGTGGTCTGGATGAAGCTGGTGTACAGGCCGCGCTTGCCCATCGGTGCATGCTCGGCAACATAGGTCGCCGCACCGCCGTATTCGCCGCCCAAGGCCAGGCCCTGCAAGCATCGCAACAGCACCAGCAAGATAGGCGCGGCGATGCCGATCGACGTGTAGGTCGGCAGCACGCCGACCAGGAACGTCGAAACACCCATGATGACGATGGTGACCAGGAACGTGTACTTGCGTCCGATCATGTCGCCCAGACGCCCGAACACGATCGCGCCGAACGGACGCACCGCGAAGCCCGCAGCAAAGGTAAGCAGCGCCATGATGAAAGCGCTGCCGGGCGGAAGAGCGGAGAAGAAGTGCGCGGCGATGACGGCCGCCAATGAGCCATACAGATAGAAGTCGTACCACTCGAAGATGGTGCCCAGGCTGGAAGCGATGATGACCTTCCTGTGGCTCTGGGTGAGCGCGCCCGGTGCGGGCGGTGCGGTAGCGGTTGTACTGGACATGGTGTCTCCCCTTAGAAGGTGTACTTGACGTGTGTGTGCAGGCGCTTCAGGTCGCCTTCGCGGTCGTCTTCAAGCGAGCGCTGGCCGTAGATCAGCTCTGCGCCGAGATCGAGCTTCGGGAACGGCGAATAGATCACGTTGGCGTGCATCGACTGCGTGCGTTCGGTAACGCCGAAACCGGTGATGCCGGCGTCGTTGTCGAAATGCGCCGCCGAGTACATCAGGTTGGTGCGTACTTTCGGGCTGAACACATGGCGCCACGCCACGAAGCCGCCGTAGCCGTCCAGTGCGCTGATGTCGCCATCGGCCTCGGTGACCACATCGCTGCCGATGCCGAAGCCCAGATAGCGGCCGATACCCTGGCCGGCGTTGACGGCGTAGCGGATGTCGTCGCTCTTGCCCAGATTGAACTTGCCCGACACGCTGACCGCGGCGCCGGTGTCCGTTTCGTCCACCACTTTGAACTGTCGCAACAGGCCTGCCACGCTGAAGTGGCCCCAATCGCCCTTGGTCTGCCAGCGCGCGGTGATGTCGGGTGCCACGTTGTCTCCGCTGTTGAAGCGTGCACCGGTCAAGTAGGGCGTGACCGTCGTCTGCGGGTTTTCCACCGAGAACGACCACGGCCCCTTGGTGTAGCGCAGCTGTGCCTGGCGCACGAAGATGGTGCCGTCGGTGGGGCCGACGAAGTCCACTGCGTCCGGCAGCGCCGAAGTGTCCATGAAGTTGGACCAGGCCTGGCCGGCCAGCCAGTTGTTCCACTGCACGTAGGCCTGGCGCAGGCTGACAGCGTAGGTATTGGTCGAGGTTTCGTTGCCGACCAGTGCATTGTTGCCGCCGCCGAAGAAATCCGCCTCGATGTAGGCCTTGAACTTGTCGCCGCTGTCGGTCACGTGATCGGCGCTGAGCCAGAAACGCGAGAACTGGGCGTGGAAGTCGGCATACGGGTCGCCGCCATCCGCGCCTGCGCCGCCAACCGGAATGGTGCTGGGTACGTAGAACAGGCGGCCGGAGGAACCGTCGGCGATGCGGCCGTCGCTGGTGTCGGTCACCATGGCGTCCATCTTGATGAAACCGCCATAGGAGAACGCGGTCCCGGGATTGGCGGCGGTCATGATGGTGGTGTTCTGGATCGGTTGCTTGCCTGCCGGCAGTGGCGCGGGTTGTGCCGCCTGCGTGGCCTGTACCTGAGTGACTTGCTGCTGGGTGGTGGTGATCTGTGTTTGCTGTTGCTGTTGCGCCGACACCAGCATTTGCACCTGCCGCTCCAGTTCGGCGACACGGGCCTCCAACGCCTTTTCCTTGGCAGTTTGAGCAAAGGCCATGCCTGGCGCGATAAGAGCGACGAATAGCGCGGCCGCCAACGGCCGCCGCGTCATCGATGCGATACGTGTGGTCATAACCCCTCCCGGAAATGGACGCAGGCCGCCAACGGGCGACCGCTCGGCAGACTTGCGCCTGACTGCGTCCCGCGCCTATTCGCCATTAGTCGTAGGCGCGGTCGATGCTTGCCAAACCCTCGTGAATCAAGCCCCTGAAGCCCGCCCTGGCGAGGCGGAACGCCGGCATTTACGACCAAGGTCTAAGCCGGTTGCTGCGTTGCCGCATGGCGGAATGCGGCAAACTCAACACGCATCCATCGACAGGCGTCGGCTGCGCATTCGCAGCAACCCGGGCGTTCCTGTCAAAATCGATCCCGTTCATCCGTTCAAATCATCAGTCCAAATCATCAGCCCGGCTCCGACCCATCCAGTTCAACCGGGCAAGAAACAGGCGGTCCTTGGGAGGCCCTCATGACAGACATCTACCCGGTCGATCCGGAATTCGCCGACACGGCGCGTATTCGCCCCGACGACTATCAGCGCGCCTACCAGGCCTCGGTGGAAAACCCGGAGAAGTTCTGGGGGCAGGTGGCCGAACGGCTGCAGTGGTTCAAGAAGCCGACCAAGATCAAGGATGTCAGCTACGACGTCGACGATTTCCACATCCGTTGGTTCGAAGACGGCGAACTCAATGCCAGCGTCAACTGCCTGGACCGGCAACTGGCCACGCGCGGCGACAAGACCGCGCTGTTGTTCGAACCCGACAGCCCGGACGCACCTTCCTACCGCGTCACCTATCGCGAGCTCTACGAGCGCACCTGCAAGCTCGCCAACGCGCTGCGCAGCCTTGGCGTGCAGAAAGGCGATCGCGTCACTCTCTATCTGCCGATGATCCCGGACGCGGCCGTGGCGATGCTGGCCTGTGCGCGCATCGGCGCCATCCACTCGGTGGTGTTCGGCGGCTTCGCGCCCAATTCCATCGCCGACCGCGTGGCCGACTGCGGCAGCAAGCTGATCATCACCGCCGACGAGGGCCTGCGCGGCGGCAAGAAGGTACCGCTGAAAGCCAACGTCGATGCCGCGCTGAAGCTGCCTGGCACCAACTCGGTGGAGACCGTGCTGGTCGTGCGCCACACCGGCGGCGCGGTGGACATGCAGATGCCGCGCGATCGCTGGTTCGATGCGGTCGTGGACGCGCAGCCGGCCGAATGCGAACCCGAACGCATGAACGCGGAAGATCCGCTCTTCATCCTGTATACCTCCGGCTCCACCGGCAAGCCCAAGGGCGTGCTGCACACCACCGGCGGCTACCTGTTGTACGCCAGCTATACCCACGAGGCCGTATTCGATCTGCGCGAAGAGGACATCTACTGGTGCACCGCCGACGTGGGCTGGGTCACCGGCCACAGCTATATCGTCTACGGACCGCTGGCCAACGGCGCCACCGCACTGATGTTCGAAGGCGTGCCCAACTATCCGTCGGTGTCGCGCTTCTGGGAAGTGATCGACAAACACCAGGTCACCATCTTCTACACCGCGCCCACCGCCATCCGTGCACTGATGCGCGAAGGCGAAGCGCCGGTGAAGAAGACATCGCGCAGCTCGCTTCGATTGCTGGGCAGCGTGGGCGAGCCGATCAATCCGGAAGCATGGCGCTGGTATTACGAGGTGGTTGGCGATTCGCGTTGCCCCGTCGTCGATACCTGGTGGCAGACCGAAACCGGTGGAATCATGATCACACCGTTGCCGGGCGCGATAGATCTCAAGCCCGGCTCAGCCACTCTGCCGTTCTTCGGCGTGCGCCCTGCCCTGGTGGATCCCAATGGCGAAACGCTGAAGGGCGCTGCGGAGGGCAACCTGGTATTGCTGGATTCCTGGCCCGGCCAGATGCGCACGGTGTATGGCGATCACCAGCGTTTCATCGACACCTATTTCCGCACCTATCCCGGCACCTATTTCACCGGCGATGGCTGTCGGCGCGATGAAGACGGCTACTACTGGATCACCGGGCGCGTGGACGACGTCATCAACGTCAGCGGTCACCGCATCGGCACCGCCGAAGTAGAAAGCGCGCTGGTCTCGCACCCGAAAGTGGCCGAAGCCGCCGTGGTCGGTTTTCCGCACGACATCAAAGGGCAGGGCATCTACGCCTACGTCACCCTGGTGGCCGGCGAAACGCCCAGCGACGAACTGCAGAAAGAACTGGTGCTGTGGGTGCGCAAGGAAATCGGCCCGATCGCCGCCCCCGACCATCTGCAATGGGCACCCGCACTGCCCAAGACCCGCTCCGGCAAGATCATGCGCCGCATCCTGCGCAAGATCGCAGAAAACGCACCGGACCAATTGGGCGATACCTCCACGTTGGCCGATCCGTCCGTGGTCGAGTCTTTGGTGGCGGAACGGAAGGTGAAGTGAGCGGGAACGCTAAAAGCAAATCCCCCCTGCCCCCCTTTTTCAAAGGGGGGGATTTCCGCTTTTGTTGGAGTAACCACCCGCATCGGCGCAAACGGTTGCCTTGGGCTGCGGCGGTGGCCCAGACAGTTTTCCTATCCGTCCCCGAGGAACTTGCTGAAAGTTCCCCCCCTTTGAAAAAGGGGGGCAGGGGGGATTTGCTTCTAACGCTCTCTGACGATCTCCCGCCAGATCACCTCAATCACCGCATCGGTTTCGCGCAGCATCTGCGCGTCGTCGAAGCGCAGCACTCGCAGCCCCAACTGCCGAAGATGGCCGTCGCGCTCCGCATCACGCGCCATTCCCGCTGCGTCGAAATGTTGTCCACCATCGAGTTCAACCACCAACCTCGCGCCAGGCGCATAGAAGTCGACGATGTAGCGCCCGATGGGTTTCTGCCGGTGGAACTGCACCCCGTGCAACTGCTTTCTGCGTATATGAAACCACAGCCGCTGCTCGGCGTCGGTCATGTCGCGGCGGAGCCGGCGCGAGTAGGGCTTGAGATAGCGTTCGTATCGAAGCATCGCGGGAGTAAATCCCCCCTGCCCCCCTTTTTCAAAGGGGGGAATACCCGATTTTTTTGTAAGAAAAGAACACATGAAGAGTCGGCGGCGTCTCGAGTCCCCCAGCCTTCGGGCTTCGAAATGCATGGGTACACCCCCCCTTTGCAAAAGGGGGGCAGGGGGGATTTGCTTTTGCGAGGAAGGAGCCCCACATGCCAACACTGCTGATAGCCGACGACCACCCGCTGTTCCGCGAAGCGCTGCGCGGCGCGGTCAAGCGGGTGCTGCCTGGTGTGTTGCTGCATGAAGCCGACAGCGTCGATGCGTTGTATGTGTTGGCCGATGCGCATCCGGATGCCGATCTGTTGCTGATGGATCTCAACATGCCCGGCGCGCATGGCTTCAATGCGCTGGTGCACTTGCGTTCGCTGCATCCGCAGCTGCCGGTGGTCATCGTTTCGGCGCGCGAAGAGCCAGCAGTGATGCGGCGCGCGCTGGACCATGGCGCGCTCGGTTTCATTCCCAAGTCCGCCGATTCGGACACCATTGGCGAAGCCATCGGGCTGGTGCTGGATGGGGAGCGCTGGGCGCCGGCGGAAGCACACAATGCGCCCGCCATCGGCAGCGACGAGCGCGAAGTGGCGCAGCGTGTCCGCGATCTGACGCCGCAGCAATTCAAGGTTCTGCAGATGTTGGGCGCCGGCCGTTTGAACAAGCAGATCGCCTACGACCTCAATGTGTCGGAGGCCACCATCAAGGCCCACGTCACCGCGATCCTGCGCAAGCTCGGCGTCACCAATCGCACCCAGGCCGTGCTGATGGCCGGTCGCCTGGCGGTGGATCCGGACGGCATCGTGTTGCCGCCCGAAGACGACGCCTGATCCCCTGCGAAGACACGCAAAGCAAGCAGCGCAAGTCGCTTACGGTGCCGTCGCCTGCGCCGTTGCATGCGCCGCGAGGAAAGCACGCAGCGATGCCGGTTTGACCGGTTTGGTCAGTACACGATAGCCGCGCTCACGGGACAGTTGCTTCAGTTCGTCGCGGCCGTCGGCGGTCAGCAATGCGCCGGCGATCGGCCCGGGGCAGGCCTCGCGCAGTGCGTCCAGCGTATCCAATCCATCGAGGCGATCATGCAGGTGATAGTCCACCAGCATGACGGCGGGCGCCGCGGTGATCTTTTCGAGCGCTTCGTCGACGGTGGTCGCGGTGAGCGCTTCGACTTGCCAGCGTTCCAGCAGGGCGCGCATGCCATCGACGATTTCCTGATCGTTGTCCACGCACAGCACGCGCAAGCCCGCCAGCGAACCGGAAGGCGGCGCGGTTCGCTGCGAAGGCGTCCGGCGTTCGGCGATCGCGGCCGCGCGCGGCACCGTTATGGCGAACATGCTGCCGCGATTGACCGTACTGCGCGCGTCCAGCTCGTGATTGAGCAAACGCGAAATGCGCTGGCATATCGACAAGCCCAACCCCAGGCCGCGTTCGCCCCAATCGAACGGCTGCTGGAAACGATGGAATTCTTCGTAGATCTGCCGCATGTGGTTGGGCGGAATGCCAGGGCCGGTATCCCAGACCTGCAGCACGACTTCGCCCTTGCGCGCACGCATGCCCAGCACGATGCGGCCTTCGCGCGTGTAGCGCAGCGCGTTGGCCAGGAAGTTCTGCAGCACGCGCCGCAGCAGGCGGCGGTCGCTGCGCACCGGCATCAGCCGGGCGTGTACGCGCAGGTCCAGTCCGCGGCCAGCGGCGACCGGCGCGTACTGCGAAGCCAGTTCGCGCAGCAGTTCGCCGGCATCGAAGTCGCTGATCTCGGTGCGCAAACCACCCGCGTCAAGACGGGACACGTCGAGCAAACCGTCCAGCAACTCTTCGGCTGCGCGCAACGAGGCGTCCACGCGTTCGGCCAGGTGCTCTTGTTCGGCGCCCTGTTCGCTGTCGCGCAAGGCGGAAACGAACAAGCGCGCGGCGTTGAGCGGCTGCAATACGTCGTGGCTGATGGCCGCCAGGAACCGCGTCTTCGATTGCTGCGCGATCTCGGCGGCATGGCTGCGTTCGGCCACGCGCTGTTCCAGCGTCTCGTTGGCTTCAAGCAGCAAGGTTTCGGCGCGTTTGAAATCGGTGATGTCGTTGTAGCTGGTCACGTAGCCGCCACCGGGCAACGGCTGGCCGCGCATCTCGATCACCTGGCCGTCAGGGCGCACGCGCTCGAATACATGCGGCGAGCCGGCCCGCATGTAGCCGATGCGCTTGTTGATCTGTTCGTCGATGTCGCCTTCGCCCAACTCGCCGCGCTCGGCGTTGTAGCGGATCAGGTCGGCGACCGGCCGGCCAACATAGAGCATGCCGTCGGGGTAACCGAACATCTGCTGATAGCGCCGGTTCCATGCGACCAGCCGCATATCCGGATCCACCACGCTGACACCGGCGCTGATGTTTTCCAATGTGGTGGAGAGGATCTCGCGGTTGAAGCGCAATTCCTGGCCGGCCTGGTCAAGCACCGCCACCACTTCGCCCAGTTCCATGCCCGAGCCGCGCAGCACGCTGGTCAACACGATCCGCGCGGACGCCGCACCGATGGCGGCGGCCAGCAGGCGCTCGGTGAATTGCACCCACACGCGGTCGGCGGGCGCGTTGAGTTGCAGTTCGCGCTCGGAGCTTTGTGCTTGCTCGGCGAATGCGCGGCGCGCGTGGCGCTCGCCGACCACGCGTTCGGCCAGTATGCGCAGATCGCCGACGCGTACATTGCCGGGCCACTCGCCGGCGACCAAGGCGGGGCGTTGCGCATAAGGGTCCAGGAACGGCGCGGCGCGCAGGCGGTCGTCGACACCCGGCCGCCAGCGTGCCGATACCAGCATCATCGCGCCGGTATTGAGCAGCAACGACCAGAAGCTGCCGTGCGTCAGCGGATCCCAGCCAATCAAGCCGAACAGCTGTTGCGGGCGCAACCAGGCGATGCCGAACGGACCGCTATGCAGCCACTGGGCATCGAACCAGCCTGCCTGCGTCATGGTCGGCAGCAGCAGCGTATAGATCCAGGTGACGAAGCCCAGCACCATGCCTACTTCCACGCCGCGCCGGCTGGCACCGCGCCAGTACAAGCCGCCGATCAAACCGGGTGCGAATTGCGCCACCGCGGCGAACGCCATCAAGCCGTACGAAGCCAGCGTGCTGTCGTTGCTGCTGCTGCGGTAGTAGGTATAAGCAGTCAGCGCCAGCAGCAGGATGGTCAGGCGGCGAATCCACAACACCCGCGACGCGACGTCCGCCTCGGCGTGGTGCTCGGCCCAGCCGCGCCGTAACAGCACCGGCATCACCAGATCGTTGCTGACCATGGTCGCCAGCGCGATGCTGGCCACGATCACCATGCCGGTGGCCGCCGAAAAACCGCCTACGTAGGCGACCAGCGCCAGCGCATTGCGGCCTTCGGCCAAGGGCAGCGCCAGGATGAAACTGTCGTTGGCCACACTGCTGCCGTTGCCGAACAGCGCCATGCCCGCGGCGGCGACCGGCACCACCATGATCGAGATAAGGGCCAGATAGATGCCGAACAGCCAGCGCGCCCGGCGTACGTCGCTGACGTCGCCGCATTCCACCACCGCGACATGGAACTGCCGCGGCAGGCAGACGATGGCCAGGAATGCCAGCAGCGTCTGCGTGAGGAAGCCTACCGGCGGCGAATTCTCGAACAGCGTGCGCGCCGAATCGACGACGTGGATGGAATGCCCTTCGAGCCAGAAATAGGCGAATACGCCGATGGCGATCATCGCCACCAGCTTCACCACCGATTCCAGCGCGATCGCCAGCATCATGCCGTGGTGATGCTCGGTGGCATCCACTTGGCGCGTGCCGAACAACGCGGCGAACAACGCCATCAGCAAGGCCACGTACAACGCCGGGTCGGAGAAGAAGCCCTGCGCGGTTTCACCCGACTGGCCGGTCAGCACGTTCAGGCTCATCGCCACGGCTTTGTATTGCAGGGCCAGATAAGGCACCACGCCGATCAGCGCGATCACCGTGACCAGCGCCGCCAGCCGCCGCGAGCGGCCGTAGCGCGAGGAAATGAAGTCGGCGATGGACACCGTGTTCTCGCTGCGCGCAATCAGCGCCAGCCGCTCGATGATGCGCCAGCCGAACAGCAGCAACAGTACCGGACCAAGATAGATGGGCAGGTAGCCGATGCCATTGCGCACGGCGCTGCCCACCGCGCCGTAGAACGTCCAGGACGAACAATAGACCGCCAACGCCAGGCTGTAGACCACCGGCCGCAGCCAGGGCCGGTCCGGATACATCGGGCGACGGTCGCCCCACCACGCCACCCCGAACAGCAGCGCGGCATAGCCGACCGACACCAGCAACAGAATCCAGCTCGAAACCAAGGTTGTGCTTCCTATTGCCCTGCGGCGCCAGTGTACTGCGGGGCCCGGCGGCGCGCGGAAGTGCGCGCTGGCGGCTTGCCGCTGGGCGCAGGATCGGGGAAGCTCGCATACCCATACGGCCGTCGCGACGCTCCGCAATGAGGGTCTGCCATCCGCCGGAACCCAGGAGCATTCAGTGACCCCCACGACAGCATCCCCGAACGCGCCTCTGCGCCTGCGCGAAAAGATCGGCTACGGCATCGGCGACATGGGTTTCAACTTCTACTGGGCCAACATCTCCTCGTTCCTGCTGATTTTCTACACCGATGTGATGGGACTGGCCGCGGGCGCGGTCGGCACGATGATCCTGGTCACCAAGATCATCGATGCGATCACCGACCCGATGATGGGCGCCATCGCCGACCGTACCCGCACCCGTTTCGGCAAGTTCAGGCCCTATCTGCTGTACGCCGCACTGCCGATGGCGGTCACCGGCGTGCTGACCTACACCGTGCCGGACGTAGATGGCGGCGCTCGGCTGCTGTGGGGATACGCGACGTTCTCGCTGATGATGCTGACCTATACCGTGCTGAGCACACCGTACTCCGCGCTGTCGGGCGTCATCACCGGCGACAGCCAGCAGCGCACCACGCTGATCAGTTTCCGCTTCATCGCCGCGTTCGCCGGTACCGCCATCGTCAACTACTGCACGCTGGACATGGTCGGCTGGCTAGGCCGCGGCGATGAAGCGCTCGGCTGGCAGCTGACCATGGCCGTCTATGGCGTGACCGCCGCGGCGCTGTTCATCACGGTGTTCCTGACCACGCGCGAACGCATCGCACCGCCGCCGCAACAGAACAGCGCAGTAGGACAGGACGTGAAGGATCTGTTGAACAACAAAGCCTGGATGGTGCTGTTCGCGCTGGCGCTGATCATCATGGTGACGATCGTCATGCGCGGCGGCGCGGCGGTGTACTACATGAAATATTTCGTGCAGCGTCCTGACCTGACCGGAAAATTCCTGGGTGTCTACTCGGTCGCATTGGCGATCGGCGCGGCGATCACTCCGCTGCTGACGCGGCATATCGACAAGAAACGGTTGATGGTGCTGCTGATGGCCACGGTGGGCGTACTCAGCTGCGCGATGTTCTTTGTCCCTGCGGACGCGATAGGTGTCATGTTTGTGCTCAATACGTTGATAGGCCTGGCGCTGGGGCCTAAGTCGCCGCTGGCGTTCTCCATGTATGCGGACACCGCCGACTACACCGAGTGGAAGATGGGAAGGCGCGCAACCGCGATGACCTTCGCGGCGGCGACGTTTTCGCAAAAACTAGGTGGCGCGCTGGCATCCGCGATCATCGCCTGGATGCTGGCGGGAATGGGCTACGTGGCCAACCAGGCGCAATCGGATGCATCGCAGCTGGGCATCGTGCTGTTGCTCACGGTGATCCCGGGCGTGGTGGCATTCATCGCCGCGTTCACGATGCGCTTCTATCCGCTGGATAACGCACGGCTGGCGCAGGTGCAGAGCGAGCTGCTGGCGCGCAAGGCGGCGCAGCCGTGAGCGCACCCTTGATCGCCACCCACAACGATGGTGCACGGGTAAGCCTGTCCACACCGACGGCGATGCCGCTGGCGTCGGCGTTCCTGTGGAACCGGCGGATGATGATGCAGGTCAATTGCCGCGGTTACGCCACCGCGCAGTTCATGCAGCCGGAACCGGCCAAGTACGCGCACGCACCGAACCTGGAAGCGCGCACCTTCATGCAGCCGGAGCAGCCGTACTACGCCCACCATCCTGGCCGCTTCTTCTACGTGAAGGACGAAGGGGACGGCGCGTTGTTCTCCGTCCCGTACGAACCGGTGCGCGCGGCGGCCGAGATGTTCGAATTCGTCGCCGAGCCGGGACGGATCGGCTGGCGTGTGCAGCAGGCAGGATTGCTGATCGAAGCATCGTTGCAACTGGCGACTGATGATGTGGTCGAGTTGTGGTCGTTGCGGGTACGCAATGTGTCCGGGCGTGCGCGCCGGATCAGCGTCTATCCGTACTTTCCGGTCGGCTACATGTCGTGGATGAACCAGTCCGCCAGCTACCGGCCAACGCTGGGCGGCATCGTCTGCGCCAGCGTCACCCCCTACCAGCGGGTCGAAGATTATTTCAAGAATCGCGAATTCAAGGACATGACCTTCCTGCTGCACGAACGTACGCCGGATGCGTGGGAAACCCGCCAGGCGGCATTCGAGGGCGAAGGCGGCCTGCACGCGCCCAGCGCGGTGCGGGCGTCGACGCTGGCCGGCGGGCATGCGCACTACGAAACGCCGGCTGCCGCGTTGCAATATCGGCTGACGCTGGCCGACGGCGCCGACGAGCAATACCGCTTCCTGTTCGGTCCGGCGCGCGATGAAGCCGAAATCGCCGAACTGCGCGCGCGCCATCTGTCGGCGGAAGGGTTCGCCGCAGCCGAGCTCTCTTACGCGCAGTATCTCGAACAGGGCCGTGGCTGCCTGCGTATCGAAACGCCGGAACCGGCGCTGGACCAGTTCGTCAATCATTGGCTGCCGCGGCAGGTGTATTACCACGGCGACACCAACCGGCTGACTACCGATCCGCAGACCCGCAACTATCTGCAAGACCACATGGGGATGGCCTATGTACAGCCGCGGAGCACGCGCGAGGCGATCCTGCGGGCGCTCTCTCAGCAGGAAGCCAGCGGCGCGATGCCCGACGGCATCCTGCTCGCCGAAGGCGCCGAGCTGAAATACATCAATCAGATCCCGCATACCGACCATTGCGTCTGGCTGCCGGTGTGCTTGCAGCCCTATCTGGACGAAACCGGCGATAGCGCTTTGCTGGACGAACTGGTCACCGGCAGCGACGGCACCACCGCGAGCGTGTTCGAGCGCATCAGCGCGGCGATGCGCTGGTTGCTGGCGGCACGCGACGAACACGGGCTGAGTTTCATCGCCCAGGGCGACTGGTGCGATCCGATGAACATGGTCGGCTATCGCGGACGTGGCGTTTCCGGTTGGTTGACCCTGGCCACAGCGCACGCGCTGGCGCTGTGGGCCGGAATCTGCGAACGCCACGGACGTGCGGAATCCGCGGCTGAGTTTCGCGCTGGTGCAGCGAAGGCCAACGCGGCGGTGAATACGCATCTATGGGATGGCGATTGGTACGCGCGCGGCATCACCGATGACGACGTCGTGTTCGGCGTCGCCAGCGATGCCGAAGGCCGCATCTATCTCAATCCACAAAGCTGGGCGATGCTCAGCGGCGCGGCCGACCCATCGCAACAGGCACGGTTGATCGCCGCAGTGGAAGCGCAATTGGAAACGCCCTACGGCGTGATGATGCTGGCGCCGGCCTATACGGGCATGCGCGACGATGTCGGCCGGCTGACCCAGAAGTTTCCCGGATCGGCCGAGAACGGATCGGTCTACAACCATGCCGCCGCGTTCTACATCCACAGCCTTTATCACGTCGGCGATGGCGATCGCGCCTATCGGCTGCTGCGGCGGATGTTGCCCGGACCGGATCCGCAAGACTATCTGCAGCGCGGCCAACTGCCCGTGTTCGTGCCCAACTACTATCGCGGCGCGTGGTATCAGTACCCGGATAGCGCGGGCCGTTCCAGCCAACTGTTCAACACCGGTACTGCGGCATGGTTGTATCGCTGCACGATCGAAGGCCTGTTCGGTTTGCATGGCGATGGCGATGTGTTGCGCATAAGGCCGCAGCTGCCATCGCACTGGCAGCATGCGCGTGCGCATCGCCGTTTCCGCGGCGCGGAATTCGAGGTCGAGTTCCGTCGTGTAGCAGATTGCGAAAGCATCGCGGTGAGCGTCGATGGTGTTGCGATGGCGGAGCCGATGATCGGCGCAATCGAGGCGGGACGCCGCTATCGCGTACAGGTCGTGCTGCCGCTGCAAGAGCGGCCAGCAATCACCGATGCGGATACCATCAGACCCGCACCGCTGGAAACTAAAACAAAATGAGCGGTGCCAGCATCATCGCGCCGTTGCAGGCCATCGTGGTAATGGGCGTGTCCGGCAGCGGCAAATCGCTGCTGGCCCGCGCGTTGGCCGAGCACTACGGTGCTCGCTATCTGGACGCGGACGATTTCCACAGCGAGCAGGCGCGCGCGCGGATGGCCAGCGGCCTGCCGTTGACCGACGCGATGCGGGCGCCCTGGGTGGACGCGCTAGCCGCTGCGCTGCGCGATCACGCCGATCATGGAGAAAATACCAGTATCAAGGCGGTGCTGGCGTTTTCCGGCTTGCGCGCCGCGCACCGTCGGCAGCTGCGCATCGGCAGCGGCTTGCGCCTGTTGTTCCTGTTTTTGCGTGGCGATGCAGCACTGATTGCGCAACGATTGAGTGCGCGTGAGGGGCACTTCATGCCGGCATCGCTGCTGGACAGCCAGTTCCAGACGCTGGAGCAACCGCAAGCCGAGCCTGACGTGCTGACGATCGATACGGCACAGACGCCGGCGCAGGTGCTTGCGGATGCGATTGCTGCGGTAGAGGCGTATCGCACAAGTTCTTAGAACCTGTTCAAAGTCTCCTCCAACGGAAGCGCAAGGTAGCGTGCGCCGTGCGCACGATCAGAATGGCGGACGTGCGCACGGCGCATGCTACTACAGCTGCCTGGCCCGTCGTTTTTTCGTGCAGCAACCGCCTCTAACCTGAAAGCACTGGCTGCGCCGCAAGCAGCTGACGCACTGCGGCTTCGGCCTGGCCTCTCAGCTCCGGCACCGCGATGCTTTCCCATAGGCAGCCGATGCGCAGGCTGCCAATCGCCATGAGCCGCGGCTGTGGCTTTCCCTCTGCATCCAGCAAAGCGCCATCGCGGTCGGTACGCAGGCCGATGCCGTGCGGCCCGGCTTGCGCGCGACCGGTGCCCAGAAGCTCCAACAGCAGGGGATTGCGCATGGTCTGCGCCCGCATTTCCACGCCGGTGGCATTGATGATGCGGTCCACGTCCAGCGATTGATCGCCGCCATCACGCCGCCGCACGGTCAGACGAACGCAGGCGCCGATCGGCATGACGGCATCCAATCGCCCGCGGTGCGGTTCCAATTGGCCACATGCGCGCAGTGCTTCGATGCGTGCGTGTACCTGCGGCGCGATACGGTGGCGGTGGACATCCCAAAGGCGCACGACATGGCGCAAGAAGCGGCGTTGGTCGGCCACGGACAGCGATTGCCACAGCGATTGGCCCAGCGGGCGGATGCGTTCCATCACTGCCTGCCATGGCAGGCCCTGAGCCGCTGCGGCGCGTGCTGCAGCCCGGAGAAACCGCATGCGCTGCCGCAGGTTCATCGTCATCAGAGCTTGGGCATCGAAGTCGGCGACGGAGTGCGTGGCGTGCGACAACGGCAGCAAGGCATGGCGGGACAGCACGTGGATTTTGCCGCGATGGCCGTTGTCGGCCAGGCTCAGTACGCTGTCGATCATGCTGAGTCCAGAACCGACGATGCATACCGATGCTTTGCTGGGAATGGCTTTTACTGCGTCGAAATCCCAAGCCGAAATCACCGCGCCGACGGGCAGCGTTCCCACGCCTCGCGCGGGCAATGGCTTGGATGCATTGCCCACCGCCAGTAGTACACCGTGCGCGGACAAGCTTTCGCCACTTTGCAGACGAAGATGAAAGACGTCTTCGGCTTCGCGCAACGCTACGACGCGTTCGTGCACGACCTGCAGCTTTGCGCCGCTGGCTTGGCGCTCGCGCTCCAGTCGATCACGTAGATAAGCGCTGTAATGCCGGCGTTGCGCGTACTGGTGCGCAAGCTTCGCGCGATCCGTATCGTCGCCGGAGATTTCCATCATGTAGTCGAGGAAATCCTCCGGTGCGCTGTTGAACGCACTCATGCGGCGAACAGGAACATTCAGAAGGTGTTCGCTATGGCGAGTGGCGTAGGCCACGCCTTCGGCCAAGCGCTCTGTCGGTTCGATCATCACGATGCGCGTGGCCGTCGGCGCAATGCGCAATGCATGGATGGCTGCGAGCACGCCACCGGCGCCGCCACCCACGATGGCGAGATCGAAAATTTCTTCGGTCTGAGTGCTCGTCATGGCGGCTATCTTAAGCGATGCCAACCGCGCGCTTATGACGATGCGTCATTACTATCACCTAATAATTTCGTTATGCAGCGGGTCTTCGCTGCTGCATCGCTGCGCTGAATATTGAATGCCGCGTTGCGTTTGTGTCGCGTGCGCAAGCATTGACCTAAGTTTCCTGCGCCGTCGCGTTGTGGATGTACGGGCAAGCCATTCTTTTGTTCAGTGGCGGTGACGATGAAAGTGAACGCTCAAGCCGCAGGTGGCACGTGTATCCATCATCGGATCGCTGCACGCCGGCTGGAGTGGGCACCAGCGGAGGTTTTTTCTGCGGATGTGGGAGCGACGTCCCGTCGCGAGCTCGTCATCGGCACAGTGCGTGGCGCTGGCTTGGCAGCTCTTCGGATAGATGAGTTTCGTAGGATGGGTTGAGCGTAGCGGCTTTCAACGGCGTAGCCCGGTCTACCCATCGCTTGCATCAGGTCGTTGGAATTGATGGGCATCGCCACGCTCAACCCATCCTACGTCCACAAACAAAAAGCCCGCCTTGCGGCGGGCTTGATGCAGAACGGGAAGCTAGATCGCTGGACCCCGGCTTGCGCCGGGGTGACGATTCGGCAAAGCCGCTCGCGCTATGCGCGTGCGGGCCGAAGCATCACTTGATCTTGCCTTCCTTGTAGATCACATGCTTACGGACGACGGGATCGTACTTCTTCATCTCCATCTTGCCGGGCGTGTTCTTCTTGTTCTTGTCGGTGGTGTAGAAATGGCCGGTGTTGGCCGAGGAAATCAGACGGATTTTGTCGCGCTTGGTCGCCATGTTCGATTACTCCTCAGACCTTTTCGCCGCGGGCGCGCAGCTCGGCCAGGACGGCGTCGATGCCGTTCTTGTCGATGGTGCGCAGTGCATGCGCGGAAACTTTCAGCTTGACCCAGCGGTTTTCGCTGGCGACCCAGAAGCGGCGCTCGTGCAGGTTGGGCAGGAAGCGACGGCGGGTTCGGTTGTTGGCGTGGGAGACGTTGTTACCCGTCTGCACACGCTTGCCGGAGACTTGGCATACGCGGGACATTACGCACCTCGAAGGTAAATTTTGCCTCCCTTGGCCAGGAAGACGGCGGCCCCGGTGCGGCCTGAAAACAGGCCGGACACCACGCGATACGGGCGGTAAATCGCTGCAGACACAAGCCGGAATCGCATTTCCGGCCGCAAATCCGGACAAGCCGGACGCAGCGAGCCGCGCATTATGCCCGGGTTTCCCTTGTGCCGCAAGCACTTAGATGCTGGGAGCGGCAAGCGGGGAGCAGGGGGGAGATAGGTCGGGCCCCGGCCCGACGTTGCCATCTCACCGCTCGCTAAGACCTTTACGGGGTTGCCAGCGGGTTCCCGGCCACCCAGGGATGGCAATGGTGGGCCGGGGCCCACCCTACGGCGCGGCGGTCTTGGCCCCGGCAGCTCCGACCTGGCTGGCGGCGATGAATTCGCGGATCTGGGATTCCAGGACCGGCAATGGGACGGAGCCCTGCTTCAGCACCGCGTCGTGGAAGGCTTTGATGTCGAACCGGTTGCCCAGTGCCTGCTCGGCTTCTTCACGCAGGCGGACGATGGCGATTTCGCCCAGCTTGTAGCTCAGGGCCTGGGCCGGCCAGGAAATATAGCGGTCGACTTCGGTGACGACCTCGTGCTGGCTGAGAGCACTGTGGTCGCGCAGGTAGGCGATGGCCTGGTCGCGGGTCCAGCCTTTGTGGTGGACGCCGGTGTCGATGACCAGGCGGCAGGCGCGCCACATCTCATAGGTCAGGCGGCCGAAGTCCTCGTAGGGCGTCTCGTAGATGCCCATCTCCTTGCCCAGCTTCTCCGTGTACAGCGCCCAGCCTTCGCCATAGGCGGAGATGTAGTTCTCGCGGCGAAAGGCGGGCTGTTGGCCCTGTTCCTGGGCCAGCGCGCCCTGTAGCGAATGGCCCGGCGAGGACTCGTGCAAGGTCAGCGCGGGCAGGTTGTACAGGGGACGAGAAGGCAGGTCGTAGGTGTTCAGCCAATAGGTGCCCACGCCGCCGCGGCCAGCGGTCCAGAACGGCGCGATCTCCGGCGGTACCGGAATGATGGTGAAGCGTCCGCGCGGCAAAGTGCCGACGAACTTGCCGACTTCGCCGTCCACCCGCTTGGAAATCCAGGCGGCGCGGTCCAGCAGTTCCTGCGGCGTTTTGGCGTAGAACTGCGGGTCGGTGCGCAGGAAGGCCAGGAACTCGGCGAAGCTGCCCTTGAAGCCCAGCTGCCGGATGATGTCCTGCTGTTGCGCCTGGATGCGGGCGACTTCCTTCAGCCCGATCTCGTGGATCTCGTCGGGTGACAAATCCAGCGTCGTGTACTCGCGGATCTGCTGGCGATAGAACGCTTCGCCATCGGGCATCGCCTCTGCGGCGAGCGTGGTGCGCGCCTGCGGGACGTACTCCTGCCGGAAGAAGGTCAGCAAGGTGCCGAACGCCGGGATCAGCCGGTCGCGGATGGCGGCACGGCCTTCGGCGCGCAGTTGTTCCTGTTCGGCGGCCGGGATGCTGGCCGGCATCTTCTTGTAGGGTGCGTAGAACGTCGAAGCTTCGGGGTCTTTCAGCTCGGCTACCGTGGCGATCGACACATCGCGGCCATCCAGCACCGCGCGCGGCACTGAGAAGCCGCGTTTCAAACCGGCGCGCATATTGTCCATCTGCTGGCCGAAATAGCGGGGCACATCGGCCAAGCGCGCGGCGTAGGCGCGATAGTCGTCGGCGGTCTTGAGCGGGCGGCGCGCCATGAACGACAGGTTGGACCAGAACGACGAGTCCGAATTGAACGGCATCTCGTAAGTGCGTAGGCGTACTTCGGCTGCCAGGTTTTCCACCTGCGGACGATAGATGGCCAGGTTGATGCGGTTCTCCGGCGAGAGCGACTGTGCGTCGATGCCATCGAGATCGCGCAGCACCTGCTCCCAGATTTTCAGCCGAGCTGCCTGCGAGGCGGCGTCCACGTCGGGCAAGCGAGTCTTGTTGCCGCTGCCATCGGCGTCCTCATCGGCCTGGCCGGTTTGTTCCTGCCGCCATTTCCATTCCTTCTCGTAGATCGCCTGGAAACGCTGGTCAGGGGCGCCGTGATCGGGCGCGCGCTGGTCCGCGCTGCCGGGCGAAGACGGTGCGGTCTGGGCCTGGGCGAGCGGGGCCAGGACGAGCAACAGGACAAGGCAATAGCGCTTCAAGACGGCGATTCCGAAAGTCGGCGGAGAGCGGATGGTATTACAACGGTGGGTGGGGGCTAGTGCGTGTTATGGACTTTGGGATGAGGGGAAGGGCAAAAAGCAAAAGCAAAATCCCCCTCGATCCCCCTTTGCAAAAGGGGGAGCAAAGCAAGAGCCTTTCGCTCCCCGCTCCCCGCTCCCCGCTCCCCGCTTCCTAATGCTCCGCCTTATCCCGCTTCCAACCGCGGTGGCGGATATCCAGGTACAGGCTATACAGCGCGGTGAATGCGGGGAACAGGTTCTGCAGCACGCCCACCGAGTCCTGCTTGGCCGAAAACAAAAAGTAGCTCAGCGTCATCAGGCTGCCGACCACGCTCATGTACCAGAACAGCCGCGGGATCACCGGCTTGCGCGCGCGCTTGGAGGCGATGAACTGCACCAGCCAGCGTCCGCCGAACATCAACGCGCCGGTGTAACCGATCAGCTTCCAGCCGGTGACGTGCAGGCCGGTCCAGCTCAGCCAGACGATTTCCTGGTTCAGCAGATGGGACTCCACCTCAAACCTCTTGTACGGCGGTGCGCTTGCTGCGTTTGATCAGCCACGCCACACCTTGCAGGTCGCGTATGCCTACCAGTGCGCGGTTGAGATTGTTGTACTTGGATACGCCGGTGGCGCGATGGCGATGATTGACCGGCACGCTGATGGTCTGCCAGCCGGCACGCTGCATCAGCGCGGGCAAGTAGCGGTGCATATGGTCGAAGTAAGGCAGATCCAGGAAGGCCTCGCGTTCGAACAGCTTGATGCCGCAGCCGGTGTCGGGCGTGGCGTCGCGCAGCAGGTTCGAGCGGATGGTGTTGGCCCACGTCGACGCCCAGCGCTTGCTGCCGCTGTCCTGGCGATTGACTCGCCAGCCTGCGTAGAGCTTGGTCCGCGCATCGCCGGTATCGCGCGCGGCGATCAACTTGGGGATATCGGCCGGGTCGTTCTGGCCGTCGCCGTCCAAAGTGGTGATCCAGGCGCCGTGCGCGGCTTTCACGCCGGTACGGATCGCAGTGCTTTGCCCGCTCTGCTGCAGGTGATGGAGCACGCGCAGTTCGGGCACGGTCGCTTTAAGCGACTGCAGTACCGCCAGGGTGTCGTCGCGCGAATGGTCGTCGACGTAGACGATTTCAAAACTGAATTTGCCGCGCAGCGCAGCGACGATTTCCTGGATCAATGGAGCAACGTTGTCGCGTTCGTTGAATACCGGGACGACGACGGAGAGTGCTGGCGTTGGGTTCATCGCAACGATAAGAAAGAGTGGACGGAAGCGGGCGAGGGAGCGTTGCGCGCTGTTTCTTCAGCGCTGGCGCATCCGTCCGGCGGCGCATTGTCCCTGATGGGACGCAGGATTTACGTTAAAAAAAGCGGTGCCTGCCGAAAAGGAACCGGCAGCGCCGCCATCAGGCCGTTCTGGGGCGCAGCTTTTCCAGCACGCCATCCAGCGTGTCCAGGTCGCTGTACTGGATGATCAGCTTGCCTTTGCCGCCACGGCCGTGGGCGATGGTGACCTTGGTGCCCAGCGACTCGGAAAGCTCGATTTCCAGCGAAGCGATATCCGCCTGCGGCGTCGGCTTGCCCGGTTTGGCTTTCCTGCTGTTGACCGGCACCTTGCCGGCGGCGAATTGCTGCGCGCGGTGCTCGACCTCGCGCACCGACCAGCCTTGTTCGGCCGCTTCGGATGCCAGCTTGCTGGCCAATTCCGGCGATAGCGTCAGCAGCGCGCGTGCATGGCCCATTTCCAGCCGGCGCGCTTCCAGCAGTGCGCGGATAGCCGGTGGCAATTCCAGCAGGCGCAACAGGTTGGATACCGCCGCCCGCGAACGGCCTACCGCTTCGGCGGCTTCGGCATGGGTGAGCGAAAACTCGTTGATCAGGCGCTGCAGCGACTGCGCTTCTTCCAGTGGATTGAGGTCTTCGCGCTGGATGTTCTCGATCAGCGCCATCGCGATGACGGTGC
>CBFGZY010000045.1:0-34654 GCA_965653375.1 uncultured Pseudoxanthomonas sp. | reverse complement strand
GTTCTTGGCCAGGATCGTGATGCCACGTTCCTTTTCCTGGTCGTTGCTGTCCATCACGCGCTCGGCAAGCACGGTGCGCTCGGATAGCGTGCCGGACTGCTTCAGCAGACAGTCGACGAGGGTGGTCTTGCCGTGGTCGACGTGGGCGACGATAGCGATATTGCGGAGATTCTGGATGGACATGCGGAAAGGCGCACCGAACAGCGCGCGAGGCTTAGGGAGGAATGGGGCGTATTATAGCGTGTTACACAACGGCTTTATGACTCGTCCGTCCGACGATCAAGCCGGATTAAGCATAAAAACGAAAGTAATCGCCTTGAATTGTCGTTTATCTGCGCCATTTCCAATCCAATCTCCTACCACTGCAGAGCCCTCATGTCCCTGATTGCTACCTTCGAAACCTCGCGCGGCCCGATCAAGATCGAGCTCTACCCCGACAAGGCGCCGCTGACCGTCGCCAACTTCGTCAATCTCGCCAAGCGCGGCTTCTATGACGGCTTGAAGTTTCACCGGGTCATCGCCAATTTCATGATCCAGGGCGGCTGCCCGCAAGGCACCGGCACCGGTGGTCCTGGGTACCGCTTCGAGGACGAAACCAAAAACGGCCTGGCTCATGAGCGCGGCGTGCTGTCGATGGCCAATGCCGGCCCCAATACCAACGGCAGCCAGTTCTTCATCACCCATATCAAGACCGACTGGCTGGACGGCAAGCACACGGTATTCGGCAAGGTCGTCGAGGGCCTGGATGTGGTGGATAGCGTCGAGCAAGGCGACCTGATCAAACGCATCACCCTGGAAGGCGACACCGACGCCGTGCTGGCCGCCAAGGCCGATCGGGTGGCGGAGTGGAACCGTTATCTGAGCGCCTGAACCGTCCCGTTCCCTCCCGGCAGCCGCCGGGAGGGAACCGTTGGACTATTGGCGCATCCGGGCGGCTGACGGGCCCGTGCTAAAATTTCGCGCCGCAAAACAACGCTGCTGAAAAGAACGCCGCCGAAACAACCGCTCGTCTTCCTCATTACGAGGTTCTGCAATGCCCACGCTTGCCCGGCGCATCGGTCGCGCCAAGCCCAGTGCGATCATGGCGATCGCCGAGAAGGCGAAGAAGCTCAAGGCCGAAGGCCGCGACATCATCAGCTTTTCCATCGGCGTGCCCAATTTCCTGCCGGGCGAGCATGTGTACCAGGCGGCGCGCGATGCGCTGAGCAAAGACTCCGGACAGTACGGCAGCAATCGTGGTGCCGAAGCACTGCTGGATGCGTTTCTCGCCCACATGGAAGCCCTGGGCTTGACCGGCTACACCCGTGCCAACCTGTCTACCGGCATCGGCGCCAAGCACATCCTGTACAACCTGGCCGAGACGCTGCTCGACGAAGGCGACATCATCGCTTTCCCGACACCGTATTGGACTACCTACGCCGACATCGCCGATATCGTCGGCGCTAAAGCCCTCAAACTCCCTTGCCCGGCAAGCCAGGACTACAAGCTCACGCCGGCGCAGTTGGACGAGGCCTTGGCGACGCACAAGCCCAAGGTGTTCCTGTTCAACAATCCGTCCAATCCGACCGGCATGGTGTACACGGAAGACGAAGTCACCGCGCTCGCCGATGTACTGGTGAAGTATCCCGAGACGTGGATCATCACCGACGACATCTACAACCGCATGCTGTTCGACGGACTGAGGTATTCCAACTTCGTGCAGGCGCGGCCGGAATTGCGCAGCCGCACCATCTTCGTCGATTCGCTGTCGAAGACTTATGGCATGCCAGGTTGGCGGGTAGGCTTCATGGCCGGCCCGGAAGCCATTGCGCAGGCGGTCACCACGCTCAATTCCAACCACATCACCAATATCCCGGAAATGACCACCGCGGCGGCCGTCGCGGCACTCACCGGTCCCCAGGACGTGCCGGCCGCGAAGAACGTCGAATTCCAGGCCAAGCGAGACCAGGTTCTGGCGGCGTTGGCCGACATTCCCGGCGTGGTGTGCCCGCGTCCGCAGGGCGCGTTCTATGTCTTTCCGGATATCAGCTGCGCTTTCGGCAAATCGCACAACGGCACGGTCATCCGTGACGACGTCGATTTCTGTGCCGCATTGCTGGAATCCAAAGGTGTGGCCTGTGTGCCGGGCTCGGCGTTCGGCGAGCCGCGCGCGCTGCGCATCAGCTATACCTGTCCGACGCCGCAACTTGCGCCCGGCCTTCAGCGCATCCAAGCGTTCTTTTCCGAATTGGCCTGAAGGAGCATCGCTTAGCTCATGCGCCCTCTTGTCTGGCTATTGCTGCTGATCGGTTTGGCGGGTGGTATCTACGCCTGGCGCAGCGCTGGAGACGATAAGCTCCACCCAGACGATCCGCGGACCGGAACCGGTGATCGCGGCGTGGTCATGCTGGCAGCGGAATGGTGCGGTTACTGCCGCAAACAGCAAAAAGATTTCGAGCTTGCCGAAGTGCGCTACCGCGTGCTCGACGTCGATACCGAAGAAGGCCGCCGCGCCGCCACCGCACTAGGCACCCAAGGCGTGCCGGTCACGGTGGTGGGGCAGCGCGTGATTCACGGCTACGACACCGTGGCCTTGCAAGAAAACCTGGCGCCGCTTGGTTACAGCGTCTACTGACACAACCCCACGATCCACTGTAGAGGACATTCCATGAAGACTCCCGTTCGTGTTGCGGTCACCGGCGCTGCCGGCCAGATCGGCTACGCCTTGTTGTTCCGTATCGCTTCCGGCGAAATGCTGGGCAAGGATCAGCCCGTCATCCTGCAGTTGCTCGAACTGCCGATCGATAAAGCCCAGGCCGCGCTGAAAGGCGTGATGATGGAGCTGGAAGACTGCGCGTTTCCGCTGCTGGCAGGCATGGTCGGCACCGACGATCCGGAAGTGGCCTTCAAGGACGCCGACGTCGCGTTGCTGGTTGGCGCGCGCCCGCGCGGCCCGGGCATGGAGCGCAAGGACCTGCTGTTGGAAAACGCCAAGATCTTCACCGCCCAAGGTGCGGCTCTGAACAAAGTAGCCAGCCGCAACGTCAAGGTGCTGGTGGTCGGCAATCCCGCCAACACCAACGCCTACATCGCCATGAAATCCGCACCGGATCTGCCGGCCAAGAACTTCACCGCGATGCTGCGCCTGGATCACAACCGCGCGCTGAGCCAACTGGCCAACAAGGCCGGTGTCGCGGTTGGCGACATCGAAAACCTGATCGTCTGGGGCAACCACAGCCCCACCATGTATCCGGATTACCGCTTCGCCACGGCCAAGGGCGCGTCGCTGAAAGACAAGATCAACGATGCGGATTGGAACGCCAACACCTTCATTCCGCAGGTCGGCAAGCGCGGCGCCGCGATCATCGAAGCGCGTGGTCTTTCTTCCGCTGCTTCCGCGGCGAACGCCGCCATCGACCACATCCGCGACTGGCTGCTGGGCAGCAATGGCAAGTGGGTGACGATGGGCGTGCCGTCCGACGGCAGCTACGGCATTCCGGAAGGCGTCATCTATGGCGTGCCGGTGATCACCGAGAACGGCGAATACAAGCGCGTGGAAGGTCTGGAAGTGGATGCATTCAGTCGCGCTGCCATGGACAAGACCTTGGCGGAGCTGGAAGAAGAGCGTGCCGGCGTAGCGCACCTGCTGGGCTAACGGCTCCGCTGCGACCGTTCTGCAACGTTGCATCGATGGGCGGCCAATGGCCGCCCATTTTTTTGCTGCAAAGCAGAAGAAACGACATTTCCCATTCCGTCTTCTGAATCCTGCCAGTCAGTTAAAATGGGCTGCTGCGCATGAGCGCACGAAAGGGAGAGTCTCATGGCCAACACGTTGTCCGCTGGCGCCAAGTTTCGCGCGGCGCTTGCTGATGAATCGCCGTTGCAGGTCATCGGTGCGATCAATGCCAACCATGCGCTGCTGGCCAAGCGTGCCGGCTATCGCGCCATTTATTTGTCCGGCGGCGGCGTGGCTGCAGGTTCTCTGGGACTGCCGGACCTGGGCATCAACACGCTGGACGACGTGCTGATCGACGTGCGCCGCATCACCGACGTATGCGATCTGCCGCTGATGGTCGATATCGACACCGGCTTTGGCCCCAGCGCTTTCAATATCGCGCGCACGGTGAAGTCGTTGATCAAAGCCGGTGCGGCCGCTTGCCATATCGAAGACCAAGTCGGCGCCAAGCGTTGCGGCCATCGTCCCGGCAAGGAAATCGTATCCGCCGGCGAGATGGCCGATCGCGTGAAAGCCGCCGCGGACGCGAAAACGGATGCGGATTTCTTCCTGATTGCGCGCACCGATGCTATCCAGGTCGATGGCGTGGATGCTGCTATCGAACGCGCCATTGCTTGTGTTGAGGCCGGCGCGGACGGCATTTTCGCGGAGGCCGCTTATGACCTGCCCACCTACCGCCGCTTTGTCGATGCGGTGAAAGTGCCGGTGCTGGCCAACATCACCGAATTCGGCAAGACGCCGCTGTTCTCGGTCGAGGAATTGAAAAGCGCGGGTGTCGGTATCGTGCTCTATCCGTTGTCGGCCTTCCGCGCGATGAACAAGGCCGCCGAAGCCGTCTACACCGCCATACGCCGCGACGGCCACCAGAAGAATGTGGTCGAACTGATGCAGACACGCGAAGAGTTGTACGAGCGCATCGGCTATCACGAATACGAACAAAAGCTGGACGCGTTGTTCGCAGCGAAGAAGTGATGCTTTGTCTTCTTCTCTCGGAAGAGAAGAAGCGCAAAGACCATTTTGGTTTTCCTTTGGAGATACGCAATGACCGATGCTTCCAGCAGCGGCTTCAAGCCAAAAAAATCCGTCGCCCTGAGCGGCACTGCCGCCGGCAACACCGCGCTGTGCACGGTCGGTCGCACCGGCAATGATCTGCATTACCGCGGCTACGACATCCTCGACCTGGCGACCAGCAGCGAATTCGAGGAAATCGCCTATCTGCTGGTGCACGGCAAGTTGCCGAACCTTGCCGAACTGCAGGGTTACAAGACCAAGCTGAAATCGCTGCGTGGCGTCCCGGCGGCGGTGAAGGCTGCGCTGGAACAACTGCCGCCTTCCGCGCATCCGATGGACGTGATGCGCACCGGCGTATCGGTGCTGGGCTGCGTCTCGCCGGAAAAGGACGATCACAACCATCCGGGTGCGCGCGATATCGCCGACAAGCTGATGGCCTCGATGGGCTCGATGCTGTTGTACTGGTACCACTACAGCCACAACGGCAAGCGGATCGATGTGGAGACCGACGATGATTCCATTGGCGGCCATTTCCTGCACTTGCTGCACGGAGAAAAGCCGCGTGCCTCATGGGTGCGTGCCATGCATACCTCGCTGATCCTGTATGCGGAACACGAGTTCAACGCGTCCACGTTCGCCGCGCGCGTCATCGCCGGCACCGGCAGCGACATGCATTCCTGCATCGCCGGCGCCATCGGTGCGCTGCGTGGTCCCAAGCATGGCGGCGCCAACGAAGTGGCGTTCGAAGTGCAGAAGCGCTACGAGACGCCGGACGAAGCGGAAGCCGACATCAAGGCGCGCGTGGAACGCAAGGAAGTGATCATCGGCTTCGGCCATCCGGTCTATACCGTCGGCGATCCGCGCAACCAGGTGATCAAGCAGGTTGCGAAAGAGCTCTCCGACGAGCAGCAGAACACCAAGATGTACGCCATCGCCGAGCGCCTGGAGACGGTGATGTGGGACATCAAGAAGATGTTTCCCAACCTGGATTGGTTCAGTGCGGTCAGCTACCACATGATGGGCGTGCCGACGGCGATGTTCACGCCATTGTTCGTGATTGCTCGCACCAGCGGTTGGAGCGCGCACGTCATCGAGCAGCGCATCGACGGCAAGATCATCCGTCCGAGCGCCAACTACACCGGGCCGGAAGATCTGACGTTCGTTCCGGTCGGAGATCGGTAGGCCACCCTAGAGGCCGCCTTCGGCATTGCCGTATACGGCTTGGGGTGTCAGCCAAAGCCGGACCTATCCTTGTGGGAGCGACGTCAGTCGCGATCGGAACTTACGGTCGCGACTGACGTCGCTCCCACAGAGATACCCCCAGATCCGCCCCGCCATGCCGTATCGTGAGCCTCGTCACGGACCTCTCCTATGCCGATAGGTTCACATCTGTGTGCACTTGTCGTGCACCTTTAACCGGGCGGGGGCGCCGGGGCAAGGTCCAAAACGGGAGGGGACGATGCGCGCCACGGTTTTCTTCAAGACCGAAGCCGGTAAGCAGGAAATCCGTGAGCGCAGCCGCAAGGTGGCATCGGGCGTCCGCTCGATTCTGTTGATGGTCGACGGGCAACGCAGTGAGGCCGAACTGACCGAACTGATTGCGTCCTTGCATGCGCCGCCGGACACCTTGCAGCAACTGCTGGGTCTGGGTTTGATCGCCGCAGTGCGGCAGGACGAGCTGGCCGCGCAAGCATCGGCATCTGGCAGACATTCTTCGCCTAATGCTGAGACGTTGCCGTCTCCCGCAACGGCGGGAGAAAAGTACCTGGCGCTGTATGCGCTGATGACCGACAGCATTCGCGCCCACTTGGGCTTGAAGGGCTATTTCATGCAGCTGAAAGTCGAGCGCTGCACGGATCTGGAAGCATTGGAGCGTCTGCTGCCGGAGATGGCCAATGCGCTGTCGCGCGCAAAGGACCATGCATTCGCCACGCGCTGGCTACAAAGCGCGCAAGCGATCATCGATTAGGGCCTGAATCAGGATTCGCGCGGCTTCAGTTTCTGCACGCGCAAGAACGTATGGTTGCCGATGGTGGCCACGTGATACGCGTTGCGCCAGCTGGGGTTGGAAATCGACAGCGCGGCGAAGTGGCTGGCACCCGGAACGATTTCCTTGCGCTGTGTCGGTGGCAGAGCCCAGTTGCGCTCGGCGTTCAAAGCCACGTTCACAGACTTGGCCCAGGCATCGGCGTTCTGCAAGCGAGTGCCGGGCGCGACGATGGTCGGGGCGAACTGCTTGCGGGCGGTAACGACTTCGCACATCGAATCGCCCCAAAGGCCGCTGTCGCGGCGACGCAATGCGACTTCGGCGACGGCCTGCTGGCCGCGCAGGGTCTGGTCGCGGGCTTCCAGGTATACGGTGGTACTAAGGCACAGCGAATCGGCGGCTGGCTGCGGCAACATCTGCGACAGCCATAGAATCCAGGCCAGTTTCATGGGAACTCCTTGCTCCGTCTTTCCCGTGCCCCTGTCTCTTTCTGCTTACGCGGAAAAGGACTTTATCTGGACACGGCAGGGCGTCATGGGGAGGCAGCCATCACACGGGCTGCCCGAGGTCCGGCTTAATAGAAAGGCGCCGGGGTGGCTCGCCTGAACTGGGCGGCGGGCCGGAAAGTGCGCGCAAGGTACGGGCGAAAGCCGGAACGCGGCCTGAACGTGATGGGTTGACAGCTCGACTAAGTATTTGATTACGAATGAAATTGCAATTGTGAGATCAAGGCGATTCCATTGATGTGATTCGTGGAAACAGCCTTCGCACCCCTGCTTTTACAGCCCCGTCGTAACGAGTTCGTGCTGTGACAGCGCTCGTGTTTTTACATAGGGCGGGCCCGAGCCCGCCGCATCGAAGCAATGAGACATCTCAATATGCCGAGAGTGTTTATCCGGCGATCTGCGCTTGGAGATGTGGGGAAGGGTATAGGGGCAAGGAGGCTAAAAAAGCGACGGCGGGGCGGGCCGGGGCTCGCCCTACAGACCCGCCGCCAGCCGACTGCCTTGGGCGATGGCGCGCTTTGCGTCCAGTTCGGCGGCGACATCGGCTCCACCGATAAGGTGCGCGGCCTTTCCCGCCGCCATCAATGCCGCGTGCAGATCGCGACGCGGTTCCTGGCCTGCGCAGATCACCACATGGTCCACAGGCAGCAATTGTTCGGCACCGTCCACTCGGATGCGCAGGCCGGCGTCGTCGACGCCCAGGTACTCCACGCCGCCCAGCATCTTCACTTGCTTGGCCTTCAAGGTGGCGCGATGCACCCAGCCGCTGGTCTTGCCCAGGCGGGCGCCTGGCTTGCCGGCGGAACGCTGCAGCAGCCAGACCTCGCGCGCAGGCGGTTCCGGCTGTGGTGGGACCAGGCTGCCGCGCGCCTCGAACGTGGCATCGACGCCCCATTCGGCCATCCAGCGCGATTTTTCCTGTGGGTGCGGCGCGTTGTCGTGCGAGTCTGCGCCGGCGTGGACCAGATACTCCGCCACGTCGAAGCCGATGCCACCGGCGCCAATCAGCGCGGCGCGCGCGCCGATCTGGACCCGGCCGCTCAGCACATCGACATAACTGACGACTTTGGGGTGGTCGGCACCGGGGAAATCGACTTTGCGCGGAGTGATGCCGGTGGCCAACACCACCTCGTCGAAACCGCCGAGCGTCTCGGCCGTCGCCTGGGTAGCCAATTTCACTTCGACGCCGGTTTCCTCCAGCTTGTGGCGGAAGTAGCGCAGCGTTTCATGGAATTCCTCCTTGCCAGGAATCCGTTTGGCGTAGTTGAACTGCCCACCGATTTCGTTCGCCGCGTCGAACAAAGTGACCCGATGTCCACGTTCGGCGGCTACCGTCGCGCAGGCCAGTCCTGCCGGTCCAGCACCGACCACGGCAACGCGCTTGGCGGCATAGGTCTTGGTGTAGACCAGTTCGGTTTCGGCGCAGGCGCGCGGATTCACCAGGCAACTGGCGTTCTTGTTTTCGAAAACATGATCCAGGCACGCCTGATTGCAGGCGATGCAGGTATTGATGGCGTGGCTCTTGCCGGCGCGGGATTTGTTGGCCCAATCCGGATCGGCCAACAATGGACGCGCAAGCGACACCATGTCGGCTTTGCCGTCGGCAAGAATGCGTTCGGCCACATCGGGCATGTTGATGCGGTTGGTCGCGACGACCGGTAGCGCGACATGCGGCTTGAGTTTGGCGGTGACGTCGACGAAAGCCGCTCGCGGCACCGAGGTGACGATGGTGGGCACCCGCGCCTCGTGCCAGCCGATGCCGGAATTGATGATCGTCGCGCCCGCGGCTTCCACTGCCTTGGCCTGGGCGACGATGTCGTTCCATTGGTTGCCGTCTTCCACCAGATCCAATAACGACAAGCGATAGACGAGGATGAAATCCGGGCCGCAGGCCTCGCGTACGCGGCGCACGATCTCCACCGCGAAGCGCATGCGCTTTTCCGGCGTCCCGCCCCAGGCGTCATTGCGCTTGTTGGTGCGTGGCGCGGTGAATTCGTTGATGAAGTAGCCTTCCGAGCCCATGATTTCCACGCCGTCGTAGCCGGCGTCGCGCGCGAGCTTGGCGGCGTTGGCGTAGGCGGAAATCTGCCGTTCGACGCCACGCGCCGACAGCGCGCGCGGGGTGAACGGATTGATCGGCGCCTTCACCTTGGAAGGTGCCACGGTAAGCGGGTGATAGCCGTAGCGGCCAGCATGCAGCAACTGCGCGCAGATCTTGGCGCCGTGTTCGTGCACGGCGCGGGTAACGAACTTGTGCGGACGCGCTTCCCATGGCCATGACAGCTTGCCGCCGAAAGGTTTGAGCCAGCCGACCAGATTGGGCGAAAAACCACCCGTCACGATCAACCCAACCCCGCCTGCCGCCCGTTCGGCGAAATAAGCAGCCAACCGCGGGAAGTCGCGCGCACGGTCTTCCAAACCCGTATGCATCGACCCCATCAGCACTCGATTGCGCAACTGGGTGAAACCGAGGTCGAGCGGGGCGAATAAATGAGGGTAGTGCGGGGACGGAATGTCGGACGACAGAGAGTTGGACGACGGAAAAGGCTGGCCAGCGGCGGGCGCGATCGCGGTCATGCGGGATTGGATACGCTTGCGTATGGAAAGCGCACGATGCCCGTAATTGCGGTGCCTGGCAAGCGCACGCCGCAGGCCAGGCGCTCGCCGAGCTGGCCGATCAGGCAGCTTGCCGCCGCAGACGCAATAGACTCAGGCCCAGGGTCACGAACATCACGCCGGAAAGCCGGTTGAACCAGCGCCCTCGGTTGCCGGCGAACCATCGGCCCAGGCCGCGTGCCGCCGCGACGTAGCACAGGTGCGACAACACCGTGCAGAAGGCGAAGGTCAGTGTCAGGACCAGGAATTGATGCATCACCGACGCGTCCTGGCGCATGAACTGCGGCAGCAGCGCGGTGAAAAACAAGATGCTCTTCGGATTGGTGGTTGCAACCAACAAGCCTTGCAAGAAGAGGCGACGGGAAGACTGGGCGGGTGCCGGCGCGGCATTCTCCACCCGCTCGAAAAGAACGACCCGGCTTCGCCATTGCCGGATGCCCAGATAAATCAGATACGCCGCGCCGGCCAATTTCAGCGCGCCGAACCACAGCGCCGAGGTTTTCAGCAGCGCGCCCAGGCCGAGTATGGCGGTCGCCGATACCAGAAACACGCCGACCGCATTGCCGGCGGAACTGACCAGTGCCCGGCGCATGCCCAATGTTGCGGCATTCGATACCGCCAGCAACACGGCCGGACCGGGGCTGAATGCGGTGACCAGCGATAGCGTGCAGAACAACGACCAAGCAGAAAAGCTCATCGATTTTTCTCAGAACCTGTGAGCACCGCACGCGCGTCAGATGGCAAGCGCAGCAAGATTTCGAGCAGGTTCACAGCGCGAGGGAGTGAACGGGTTTACCAACCGGCCAATACCAACTTGCCGATGGTCGTTCCCGATTCCAGGCGGCGATGCGCTTCGCGCAAGTTGGCGGCGTTGATCGGACCCAGCGTTTCGGTATGCGTGGCACGCAGTTCGCCGGCGTCGATCAAGCTGGCAGTGCGGTTGAGCAGGCGGTGCTGTTCGACCATGTCCGGTGTCTTGAAGCGAGCGCGGGCGAACATCATTTCCCAATGCAAGCCGACGCTCTTGGCTTTGTATGGATCGCCTATCTTCAATGGAACCGCCGGTTCCACGATCAATCCCACATGACCTAGCGGTGCGATGATCTCGCCGATGGCGTCCCAGTACCTGTCGGTGCTGGCCAGGTTGAGTATGGCGTCGACCTGCGAATAGCCCAGCGCCGTCAGTTGCGGCGCCAACGGCTGGCGATGGTCGATTACGTGCTGCGCGCCCATTGCCTTGCACCACTCGATCGTTTCCGGCCGCGAAGCGGTAGCGATGACGGTGAAGCCCGCCCGGCGCGCGAGTTGGATCGCGATCGAACCCACGCCGCCGGCACCGGCGATGATCAGCAAGCTGCGCTCGTTATGTTCGGCATCGATCGAAAACGGCATCCGATGGAACAGCAGCTCCCAGGCGGTGATAGTGGTCAGCGGCATCGCCGCGGCCTCGGCGAAATCCAGCGTGGTCGGCTTGCGTCCGACGATGCGTTCGTCGACCAGATGGAATTGCGCGTTGGTACCGCTACGAGTGATGTCGCCGGCGTAGTAGACCTCGTCTCCAGGCTGGAACAACGTGACCTGTTCGCCAACGGCTTCCACTACGCCGGCGGCGTCATAGCCCAGCACCTTGGGCTGTGGTTCCGTTTGTGGCTTGGGCGAGCGGACCTTGGTATCCACCGGATTGACGGACACGGCTTCGACGCGCACCAGCAGATCGTGGCCGCTTGCTGTTGGCTTGGGTAGTTCGAGGTCGACCAACGATTGCGGATCGTCGATGGGGAGGTAACGGGTAAGTCCGACGGCTTTCATGGCAACTCCAAAAGCAAAGGATCAAACAGGCAGCGGACTGCGTTCAGAGAACTGCCCGCGCCAGTAAGGATAGTAAGGGTAGGGCGCCTCGACGCGGCTGGCGGCATCCAATCGCTGCATCTGATCGGTGCTGAGGTTCCAGCCGACGGCGCCGAGATTCTGCTTCAGCTGTTCTTCGTTGCGCGCTCCGATCAACACCGTGGACACGGTGGGGCGTTGCAACAACCAGTTGATGGCGATCTGCGGAAGCGTCTTGCCGGTTTCTTCGGCGATGACATCCATGGCCTCGATGATCCGGAAAAGACGCTCGTCGTCGACGGGTGGCCCGATGTCGGCGGTGTCATGCAGGCGACTGGAGGCCGGCAGCGGCTGACCGCGGCGGATCTTGCCCGTCAGGCGCCCCCAGCCCAGCGGACTCCACACCACAGCGCCGACGCCCTGATCGGTGCCCAATGGCATCAGTTCCCATTCGTAGTCGCGGCCGATCAACGAGTAGTAAGTCTGGTTGGCTACATAGCGCGCGTAACCGCGCTGATCGGCGATGCCCAGCGACTTCATCAGTTGCCATCCGGAGAAGTTCGATACGCCCAGATAGCGTACCTTTCCGGCGCGCACCAAGCCGTCGAGCGTGGACAAGGTTTCCTCGATCGGCGTCAGTGCATCGAAGGCGTGCAACTGGAGCAGATCGAGGTAGTCGGTGCCCAGCCGTTTCAGCGAAGCATCGACTGCTTTCAGCAGCCGGAAGCGCGAGGTGCCCGCATCATTAGGACCATCGCCCAGCCGCAATCCCGTCTTGGTGGAAAGAATGACCTGGTCTCGTTTGCCTTGGATGGCCGTTCCCAGGATCGATTCCGAAGCGCCGTCGGAATAGACGTCGGCGGTATCGAAGAAGTTGAGCCCGGCGTCCAGGCTGAGATCGATCATGCGGCGGGCTTCGGTTGCATCGGTATTGCCCCAGGCACTGAACAACGGCCCTTTGCCACCAAACGTGCCGGCGCCGAAACCAAGCGCGGAAACCTTGAAGCCGGAGTTGCCGAGAAAGCGGAATTCCATGGTGTGTTCCTGAAGAAGAGAAGGGTGGCTTAGAACTGTTCTTAGGCGCATTCGGCCTGTTCGATCAACGCAGTGCGCTCCTGCTTGCGCTCCAGCGCAATGCTCCAAAGCGCGACAAGAAAAGCGGATGCGGGCACCAGCGCACCGACCCAGGTGAGGGTGGTGAGACCCGCGCCGTGCGCGATGACCACGCCGCCGAGCCATGCGCCCAGTGCATTGCCCAAGTTGAATGCGCCGATGTTCAAGCTAGACGCGAGGCTTTGCGCGTCGCCGGCTTTCTGCAGTACCCACAATTGCAGCGGCGAAACGGTGGCGAAGGCTGCCGCGCCAAGCAGGCCGACGAACAGCACCATCGCCCACTGGCTATGCAACACGAAGCTCATCAGGCCCATTACCGCCGCAAGCGCGAGCAAGGTGCCGAGGAGGGCGGGAATCAGCCGGCGATCGGCAAACCGTCCACCCAGCAGGTTGCCGAGGATCATGCCGACGCCGAAGACCAGCAGGATGGGAGAAACCGCGCTTTCGGAGAACCCGGTGACCTGCGTGAGTAGCGGCTGGATGTAGGTATAGACGGTGAACATGCCGCCAAAGCCGAGCACCGTCATCAACAGGCCTAGCATTACCTGTGGACGGGCGATGGCCTTGAGTTCTTCACGGAAGGCGATGGGCGCCGCGTCGCCGCGGTCGCGGGGCACCAAGGTGGCGATGACGATGGTGGCGATCACGCCGATGGCGGTCACCGCCCAGAACGTCGCGCGCCAACCCAATTGCAGTCCAAGCCATGCGCCTGCGGGCACGCCCAGCAGCGTCGCCACCGTCAGTCCGGTGAACATGATGGAAATCGCCGAGGCTTTCCGGTCTTCCGTTACCAGCCCGGTCGCGACCACGGCGCCGACGCCGAAGAATGTGCCGTGCGCCAGCGAGGTGATCACGCGCGCGATCATCAGCATCGTGTAATTGGGCGCAATGGCGCACGCCAGGTTGCCAAGCGTGAAGACGATCATCAGCGCCACCAGCACCGCCTTGCGTGGCATCCGGCTGGTGGCCGCGGTCAGCAGCGGAGCGCCGACGAATACACCCAGTGCGTAGCCGGAGATCAATAGGCCGGCGGCGGCGATGGAGACGTGCAGATCGGCGGCTACCTGTATCAACAGGCCCATGATCACGAACTCGGTGGTGCCGATACCGAAGGCGCCGGCGGTCAGCGCGTACAGCGCGATCGGCAGGCGAGGTTTGGGGGCAGTGGAATTCACAAGCGATCCCGGTAACTGGAAGAGGCGGGCAGCTTGGGACTTTCGCCGACTTCCAAAAACAGCGAATATGGCTAATCACTTTCAACGAAATATTGATAATCATGGACCGCGTCGGTGACCTGACCCTGTTCCTCCGCGTCGTCGACCTGGGCTCCATCACCGCCGCCGCCCGCAGCCTGGATCTGTCGGTCGCCGTCGCCAGCCAACGATTGAAACGGTTGGAGAAAGAACTGGGTGTCCGCTTGTTGCACCGGACCACGCGCCGGCTGCATCCCACGCCCGAAGGCGCCGCGTTGGCGCAACAGGGCAGGGTGCTGGTGGAGGATCTGGAGTCGCTGGGCGCAGGATTGCGGGAAGCCGCCAACGAGGTGGCCGGGGTCTTGCGAGTGACGATGTCCGCTTCCTTCGGCCGCCAGTACGTCTCGCCGCTGTTGCCAAGCTTCCTGGCGCGACATCCCAAACTGCGGCTGAGCGCACACCTCAGCGACAACGTGGTGGATCTGGTCAGCGAAGGCTTCGACTTGGCGATCCGTATCGGTGCGTTGGAGGATTCCGGATTGGTCGCGCGCCGCATCGCGTCCAATCGCAGGGTGCTGTGCGCTTCGCCGGACTATCTGCGTCGCCGCGGCCGCCCGCGGGTGCCGGAAGATCTGACGGCGCACGATTGCCTTTTGTTGTTCGGTAGCAACGGCCGCCAGGACGTATGGCGAATGGGCGGAGCGGACGGGCAGGAGATCGCCGTACGCGTACAGGGACGCTTCGAAAGCAATTTCGGCGAAGTGCTGCGCGATGCCTCGCTGGCCGGTGAAGGCATCGTGGTCCATTCGCTTTGGCATATCGCCGACGATCTGCGCGCGGGGCGCCTGGAAATCGTATTGCCGGATTATCCGTTGGCGACCACGGCCATCAGTGCGGTGATGCCGCAGCGGCGGCTGGTGCCGCCGCGCGTGCGTGCCTTCATCGATCTGCTGACCGACGAGTTTGGCGACGATCCGCCGTGGGAGCGCGGGCTACAGTGCCGACAGCCTTGACGAGGCGCTCATTCGAAAGCGAAAGCATCCATCGCCAGGCTTCCCAGCTCGACGTCCCGATGGAGAGACCGGCCACGCGTGCCTTCGCCACCTGCGCCCAGGGCCACGTACAAGGGGAAAAGATGTTCCGGTGTCGGATGGTTGCGCAGTGCTTCGGGCAACGCTCGCCAGTGCAGTGCGCCTTCGATGTCGCCATCGAGCAATCTTTCGCGCAGCGCGTCGGTGAATGCCAACATCCACGGCGATGCCGGCGCCTCGGCGCCGCGCCAATCCAGTGCGCGCAGGTTATGAGAGAAGCTGCCTGAGCCGATCACCAGCACTCCTTCCTCTCGCAGCGGCGCCAGAACGCGGCCGATGCGGTAATGCCATTCGGCATCGCTTTGCGGATTCACCGACAACGCGACCACGGGAATATCGGCCTGTGGAAACATGCGGCGAAGTGGCACCCAGACACCATGATCGAAGCCCGCACGGTCATCCTGGCGCGCGTTGAAGCCGGCAGTCGTCAACATCCGTGCGATGCGCTTGGCCAGCTCAGGCGCACCAGGAGCGCCATATTCGATGCCGTAAAGCGGTGCCGGGAAACCACCGAAGTCATGAATCGTCGCCGGTGCCGTTGCTGCGGTCAGGGTCGGGTCGGCCGCGGCGAAGTGAGCGGACGCGACGACGATGGCTTTTGGTCGCGGCAGCCCTGTTCCCAGATGCTCCAGGAAACGACTAGTGGCGGATTCCTCGACGGCCAACATTGGCGAGCCATGGGAAACGAACAAGGCGGGAAGAGCAGTGAGCAGGGTCATGCAAGCAGGATCGTGCCGCTCTTGATCATCGCCAAGTCCCGCCAGCAACCCGATGTGTTGCGCCGCCGCAACGACCCGGCCGAGGCTCATTGTCAGCAATCACTCACGGCGAGCATCGGTGGTCTGGCAAAATGACACGGTTTTCTTCCTGCAGAGCCCTTCATGAGCCATCACGACATTCGATCCGCCACCCGTCCCAATCCCGACCAGCCGATGGTCGACGTCGCCGACTACGTCGCCGACTACCGGATCGATTCGCAGGAGGCATACGACACCGCCCGCTACATGCTGCTCGACTCGCTGGCCTGCGCCATGCTGGCGATGAAGTTCCCAGATTGCGTGAAGCACCTCGGACCGGTAGTCCCCGGCGCCACCATGGTGGGCGGCGTCCGTATCCCCGGCACCAACCATGAGCTGGACCCCGTGCAGGGCGCGTTCGCCATCGGCACGCAGATCCGCTGGCTGGACTTCAACGACACCTGGCTGGCCGCCGAATGGGGCCACCCGTCGGACAACCTGGGCACCATCCTTTCGGTTGCCGATTACCTCAGCCGTCAGTCGGTGCGCGATGGCGGCCAGCCGCTCACCGTGCGCGACGTCCTGACCTACGCGATCAAGGCACATGAGATCCAGGGCAGCTACGCGCTTCTGAACTCGTTCAACCGAGTCGGCCTGGACCACGTCATCCTGGTGCGGCTGGCCTCCACGGCGGTGGCCACGCATATGCTCGGTGGGAACAAAGAGCAGATCGTCAACGCCGTTTCGCACAGTTGGATCGACAACGGCGTACTGCGCACCTATCGCCACGCCCCCAATACCGGCCCGCGCAAGAGCTGGGCGGCCGGCGACGCCTGCCGGCGCGCGGTCATCCATGCTTTGAATGCGGTCAATGGCGAAGTCGGCTATCCCAGCGCACTCAGCGTGCCGACCTGGGGTTTCTACGACATCGCCTTCAAAGGCAAGCCGTTCCAATTCGAGCGCCCGTTCGGCAGCTATGTCATGGAGAACGTGCTGTTCAAGATCAGCTTCCCGGCCGAGTTCCATGCCCAGACGGCAGTGGAATGCGCCATGACCCTGCACCCGCAGGTCCGGGACCGGCTGGACCAGATCGAAAAGGTCGTGATCGAAACCCAGGAAGCCGGGGTCCGGATCATCGACAAGACCGGTCCACTGGCCAACTACGCCGACCGCGACCACTGCATTCAATATATGGTGGCGGTACCGCTGATCTTCGGCCGCTTGACCGCGGAGGACTACTCGGACACTGTGGCGGCTGATCCGCGGATCGATGCCCTGCGTAACGTGATGGAGGTCAAGGAAAACCCTCAGTTCACCCGCGACTATTTCGACCCGGAGAAGCGCTACATTGGCAATGCCGTGCAAGTGTTCTTCAAGGATGGCAGTTCGACCGACAAGATTTCAGTGGACTTTCCGATCGGGCATCGCAAGCGCCGGGCGGAGGGAATTCCTGTACTGATGGCCAAATGCGAGGCCGCGTTGCGGGCCCACCTGCCTGCAAGCCAGGTGGACCAGATATTGACCGCCGCAGCCGATCCGTCCCGATTCGACGCGTTACCCGTTCAAGATTTCATGGACCTTTACCGCGCTGGCAAATGATGAGGGTCTTAACAATTCCCTTACTTGTTATGGTCCTGTTAACGCAGTCTTCACTTATTGCAGCATAATCTGTTCAGGATGGCGTTGGATACAGCCGTCTCGACAATAAGAAAGCTGGAACCACGCAAGCAACGTACTTCGGTTCTCTACAACTGAATTTTTACAAGGAGCTGCAAATGAATAAGAAACTACTCTGTGCCGCCATGCTGTGCGGTCTGGGCGTGGCGCAGGCCGCTTCCGCTCAGGAGTTCGACGACCGTTGGTACCTGACCGGTTCTACCGGTTTCAACCTGCAGGACGATTCTCGCTTAACGCGTAATGCACCGTTCGTTGCACTGGGCCTGGGTAAGTTCATCAGCCCCAACTGGTCGATCGACGGTGAGCTGAACTATCAGAACCCGAAGTTTGAATCCAACCGCGATATGAACTGGAGCCAGTACGGCATCTCGTTCGATCTGCGTCGCCACTTCATCTCCGAAGGCCGCGGCTGGAATCCGTACCTGCTGGCCGGTTTGGGCTACCAGCGTTCGGAAGAAGAGTTCGACGCCTTCCCGAGCCCGGATTCCCCGGGTCAGGCCGAAGACGGCAACTTTGCCGCCAAGGTCGGTGTTGGTCTGCAGACGACGCTCGAGAAGCGCGTCGGCGTGCGCGCTGAACTCGCTTACCGTGCCGACTTCAACGATCAGAGCGTTGCTGCTCCCAATGAAAGCTGGTTCGGCGACGTCCTCGCGTCGGTTGGCGTAGTCATCCCGTTGGGACCGGCCCCGGTTGCCGCCGCCCCGGCCCCGGCTCCGGCTCCAGCCAGCACCTGCGCCGACATGGACGACGACGGTGACGGCGTCAACAACTGTGACGACAAGTGCCCCGGTTCGCAGGCTGGCCAGACCATCGGTCCGGACGGCTGCCCGGTGCCGGTGTCGATCGACCTGAAGGGCGTGAACTTCGACTTCGACAAGTCGACGCTGCGTCCTGACGCGGTCGCCATCCTGAGCGAAGCCACCGAAATCCTGAAGCGTTACCCCGACCTGAAGGTTGAAGTCGCCGGTCACACCGACTCCGTCGGTACCGATGCCTACAACCAGGGCCTGTCGGAGCGTCGCGCCAAGGCTGTGTACGACTACCTGACCAGCAATGGTGTGGACGCCTCGCGTCTGGTTGGCCCGAACGGTTACGGCGAAAGCCGTCCGATCGACACCAACGACACGGCTGAAGGTCGTGCGCGTAACCGTCGTACGGAACTGAACGTCCAGAACTAATCGGACGCTTCAATCCAAAGCAATACCGAAGCCCGGCCTAGCGCCGGGCTTCGTGTTTTATAAGGTCCGGTGCAGTTGGAGACACGGACAGAATGAATAGCCGACAGGTGAGATTCGTTCCAATATTCTTTGCCGTCTGGCGGAAATGGCGCTGATTTCTTGATATTGGCAACGCTGCTTCATACACTCGTTGCCGAACTTCATGCAGGGTCACGCCAATGCGCCGTATCGTTTTCGCCAGTTTAATCAGCATTGCGGCCCCCGCCTTGCATGCCGCGCCCAACTGCACCGGCAGTCTGGTGCCGCCGCCGCTGCCTTCCCGCAACATAACCGCTCCGGTTGCGCCGGAATTTGTTGCCAATGCGACCCAGCTGGGTGCACCCAGCGGAGTATTGGCCCATGCATTCGATGAAGCCCAATCGGTGGATCGTGTGCTGCTGCGTCTGCGTATCGAAGGTTGTCAGAACGTGGCCAAGGCGTTGCCTGCGCCGTCCGCCGCGGCGATAGGGGCCAGCGCCAACAGTGCGGCCGCTTACAAACCGAAGACCGAGTTCGACAATACGCCGTGGCGTTTTGACATGAATCAGAACGGCAAGCGGATGACCGCCGAAGAGTTCGACGCCTGGATGAAATCGCGCGGTGTCCGCGTAGCCAAGGGCGCAACGCCTGCGGCGGTTCCGGCCCCGGCACCGGCGGCTGAGAAAGGCAAGTAAGCAAGAGCTTCCGCATTGCGGGAGCTTTTTTCTTTTTTCGCTCAGGCCGTTGATCAAGGTGCGGACTAACCGCGGCGCATCGGCCGGCAGCAGCATGGATCCGAAACCCTCTTCTACCGGCCGTCGGTACGGCTTGGCTCGCGTGCTTTCAAAGGAAGGCTTGTGCTCCCGAACCGAGGCTGCTCGTTGGATATCCGCGGGCCGGGTTGCTGTGGACGGGCGGATGGTTCGCGATCCTGAGTTCCCAATCGCCGGGGACAGGCAGCGCATCACCGTGGACGGCAAGCCTATCGGTGCCAGTCAACGCTGCTATCTGATGCTGAATAAGCCCCGCGGCGTGGTGACGACTGCGAACGACGAGCGTGGCCGGGATACCGTTTACCGCTGCCTGGAAGGCGGCGAGCCGCTGCCCTGGCTGGCACCGGTGGGTCGGCTGGATAAAGCCAGCGAAGGGCTGCTGCTTTTCAGCAACGATCCTGAGTGGGCAGCGCGTATTACCGATCCCGATAGCGGACCCGACAAGACTTATCACGTACAGATCGACTGCATTCCCGACACATCAGCGCTTGCAGCCATGATGTCGGGCGTGATGTCGGAGGGGCAGGTGCTCGCCGCAAAATCGGCGCGGGTGCTGCGCCAAGGCGAAAAGAACGCCTGGCTGGAGATCGTTTTGGACGAAGGCCGTAACCGGCAAATCCGGCGCTTGCTGGCGGCGCTCGACATCCAGGTCTTGCGCTTGGTGCGGACCGCAATAGGCGGCCTGGAGTTGGGCGATCTGCCGAAAGGGCAATGGCGGCGGCTCAGTGCTGCCGAAGCCGAATCGCTGGTTCGCCATTAGAGCCTGCAGGGCGGCAACAGACCCGTCGTCCCGGCTTGGCCGGCCATGCGGCTGGTGAAAGCCGCCGGGACGACGCAGCGGTGAACTCAGGCCTTCAGCACTCCGAGTTCATGGCCTATCTTGACGAAGGTTTCAATGGCGTAGTCCAAGTGCTCGCGAGTGTGGGCGGCGGACATCTGCGTGCGGATTCGTGCCTGCCCTTGCGGCACCACCGGATAGAAGAAGCCGGTGGCGTAGATGCCTTCTTCCAGCAGCCGCCCGGCAAAGCGTTGAGCGAGCGGTGCGTCGTACAGCATCACCGGGCAGATCGGATGTACGCCAGGCCTGATGTCGAAGCCGGCGTCCGTCATCTTTTCGCGGAAATGGCGCGTGTTGTCCTTGAGGCGCTCACGCAGCTCGCCCGCTGAGGAGAGCATTTCGAAGGCCTTGATGCCGGCGGCCACGACGTGCGGCGGTAGCGAGTTGGAGAAAAGATAAGGACGCGAACGCTGCCGCAGCAGTTCCACGACTTCCTTTTTTGCCGTGGTGAAGCCGCCCAACGCGCCGCCCATGGCCTTGCCCAGCGTTCCGGTGAAGATATCGATTTTCTCCATCACGCCCTTGACCTCGGCCGAGCCGCGCCCGGTGGCGCCGAGGAATCCGGTCGCGTGGCATTCGTCGATGTGAACCAGTGCGCCGTACTTTTCTGCCAATGCGGTGATCTCGTCCAGCGGTGCGATGAAGCCGTCCATCGAGAACACGCCGTCGGTGGTGATCAGCTTGGTTTTGCAGCCAGCCGCGTCGGCTGCCTGCAACTGCGCTTCCAGGTCGGCCATGTTGCAGTTGGCGTAACGGAAGCGCTTGGCCTTGCACAAGCGCACGCCATCGATGATCGATGCGTGGTTCAGCGCATCGGAGATGATGGCGTCGTTCTCATCCAGCAATGGCTCGAACAAGCCGCCGTTGGCATCGAAGCAGGCGGCGTAAAGAATGGTGTCTTCCGTGCCGAAGAAGTCGGCGATGGTCTTTTCCAGTTGCTTGTGCAAATCCTGGGTGCCGCAGATGAAGCGCACGCTGGCCATGCCGAAACCGTGGGTGTCCAGCGCCACCTTGGCGGCCTGGATGATGTCCGGGTGATCGGCCAGCCCCAGGTAGTTGTTGGCGCAGAAGTTCAGCACCTTGCGCCCGCCTTCCAGTTCTATCTCAGCCGATTGGGGGCTGGTGATGATGCGTTCGGCCTTGAACAGGCCCTGGGAACGGATGGATTCCAGCTCGGTGGCGTAACGCTGGGTGAGACTGGCGGGCGAGGCAGGGGAGATGGGCATGGCGGCAGGACTGGGAAACAGGCGGCCATTTTAACCTCCTGCCGGCTTGTCCCTGGCCGTCATGCAAATCGGACATAAGCACCGGCCTTTTATTCATTTCTCCGCGGCTTTGTGCATACGCAGCATCGTGGGTCCCGGCCGCTGCGGTCTTCACGTGTGGAAATGTGCGATGCGGACAGAATCGAGGCACGGCAGCCCTAGGCCGGATGCTTGGCTGTCGCGGGCTCGCATCGAAGGCGTCGTCGCCCCGACTCGCGCCATTGGTGCAGGGGAAGAAAGGCACCGCCCCACGTACAGGCTGCGCTCTGATTCATGGAGATTTCGATGAATGCTGCATTCTTTCGGCGCCACGCGCGCAACTTGCTACTCGCCTTCGGCCTGACCTTGGCGGCCGCGGCCACGGCCAAGGACGTGGAGTTGCTCAATGTCTCCTACGACCCGACGCGTGAGTTCTATCGCGAGTTCAATACCGCGTTCGCTGCCGACTGGCAGAAAAAGAAAGGCCAGAAAGTCGCCATCGAGACCTCGCATGGCGGCTCCGGCAAACAGGCGCGCGCGGTGATCGATGGCTTGGAAGCCGATGTGGTGACCCTGGCTCTGGCCTACGACATCGATTCCATCGCGCAACGCGCCAAGCTTTTCCCGGACAGCTGGCAAAAGCGGCTGCCGGAAAACAGCGCACCCTATACGTCCACAATCGTTTTCCTGGTGCGCAAGGGCAACCCGAAGAAGATCAAGGATTGGGCGGATCTGGTGCGGCCGGGCGTCGCGGTGATCACGCCCAATCCCAAGACCTCGGGCGGCGCGCGCTGGAACTATTTGGCGGCATGGGCTTACGGTCTGAAGATCTTCAAGGGAGACGAAGCCAAGACACGCAATTTCGTACGTGCGCTGTTCCGCAACGTGCCGGTGCTGGATACCGGTGCGCGCGGCGCCACCACCACCTTCGTGCAGCGTGGCATCGGCGACGTATTGCTGGCGTGGGAAAACGAGGCTTATCTGTCCATCGAGGAGCTGGGACCCAACAAGTTCGACATCGTGGTGCCCTCGTTGTCGATCCTGGCGGAGCCGCCGGTGGCGCTGGTCGATAAGAACGTCGACAAGCATGGCACCCGCGATGTTGCGCAAGCCTACCTGCAGTTTCTCTACTCGCCGACAGGCCAGAAGCTGGCCGCGAAACACTACTATCGGCCGCGCTATCCGCAGTACGCCGATCCGGCCGATATCGCTCGTTTCTCAAAGAAGATCGAGCTGGTGACTATCGACAAGGTGTTCGGTTCCTGGGCCAAGGCACAGGCGACACATTTCGCCGATGGCGGTGAGTTCGATAAGTTCCAGGCGGCTAAGTAATGGCGTTGAATCGTCTGCTGGGTGTCTTCCTCATCGCTATCGCGACGGCGGTTCCGGCGCACGCTGCCGATCAGCTGCTCAATGCGTCTTACGATGTGGCGCGCGATGTATACAAGGATCTGAATCCCGCGTTCGCCGCCGACTGGAAGGCAAAGACCGGCAGGCAAGTCACCATCGATCAGTCGCATGGCGGATCCAGCAAGCAGGCTCGCTCGGTGATCGACGGCTTGGAAGCCGATGTGGTCAGCATGAACAACGTGCTGGATGTCGACCAGATCGCCATGGCGGGGTTGCTACCGAAGAACTGGGCCACGCGTTTGCCCAATGCGAGTTCGCCTTCCTGGTCCACCATTCTTTTCCTGGTGCGCAAGGGAAATCCGAAAAAGATCCGCGACTGGGGCGACCTGGTGAAGCCCGGCGTGGCTGTGATCATTCCCAATCCCAAGACCTCGGGCAACGGCCGCTACAGTTACCTGGCCGGATGGGAGTGGGCCAAGCGCGCCGCCGGCGGCAAGGACGAGGCGGGCCGCGAGTATGTCCGCAAGCTGTTCGCCAATGTGCCGGTGCTGGATACCGGAGGACGCGGCGCCACCACGACGTTCACGCAGCGAGGCATCGGCGATGTGTTGCTGACGTTTGAGAACGAAATCGGCCTGTTGCGCGCCGAGCTTGGCGACGGCTACGAGGTTGTGGTGCCTTCATTGACGGTGCGCGCCGACAATCCCGTCGCCGTGGTCGACAAGGTGGCGGCCAAACACGGAAGTGCTGCCCTGGCGCGTGCGTATCTGGCGTTTCACTACGGCGCAGCAGCGCAGGAAATCTTCGCTAAGAATCATATTCGGCCATCGAACGCGGAGATTCTGAAACGGCATTCGCGGACGTTTCCCGCCGTCAATGTGTTTCGAGTCGAAGACGTATTTGGCGGCTGGCCGCAAGCGCAAACCAAGCACTTCGCCAGCGGTGGGGTGTTCGACCAGATTTCCGCACGCCGCTGAAGCATGAATTCCACTGTCCTTACCAATGCTTCCAATAAACCTCGCAGTCACCGGCGAGTAGTTCCCGGGTTTGGGCTCAGCTTGGGCTATACGCTGGCCTGGCTGGGTTTGATCGTGCTTATTCCGTTAATCGGAATTTTCGTAAAAACCAGTGGTCTGGGCTTGTCCGGGATCTGGCAGATATGGACCGAGCCGCGCGTACTGGCCGCGTTGCGAATCAGCTTTGGCACCGCGCTGGCAGCGGCCGCATTCAATGCGGTGGCGGGCACGCTGGTGGCGTGGGTGTTTGTGCGCTATCGCTTTCCTGGCAAGCGTTTGTTCGACGCCATGATCGATCTCCCTTTCGCATTGCCCACGGCGGTGGCAGGCATTTCGTTGACGGCGCTGTACGGTCCTACCGGCTGGATCGGAAAATGGCTGGAAGCCGTCGGCATCAAGGTGGCCTATACGCCGTTGGGAATCATCGTGGCGCTGGTCTTCATCGGCCTGCCTTTCGTGGTGCGGGTAGTGCAGCCGGTGCTTTCGGAAGTGGAGCGCGAATTGGAAGAAGCGTCCGCGACGTTGGGCGCGGGCCGTTGGCAGACGGTGTGGCGGGTGGTTTTTCCTGCTTTGTGGCCGGCCGTCGTGGCGGGTTTTGCGCTGGCGTTCGCGCGCGGGGTCGGCGAATACGGTTCGGTGATCTTCATTGCCGGCAACCTGCCGCATGTATCGGAGATTGCGCCGCTGTTGATCACCATCAAACTGGAGGAATTCGACTACGCAGGCGCGACCGCCATCGCGGCGGCCATGCTGTTGCTGTCGTTTATCGTGCTGCTGGCCATCAACACGCTGCAATCCAAGCTGCTGCGCTCCGAAAAGCGCGGGGGAGGGTAGGATGAGCGCATCGACCGCGATCATCGCCGCGCCCGAGGGTTCTGTGGCAACGGACATTCCCACCACGCGCCGTACCAGTTCCGCCGTCACCGAGCCGGTGTGGGTGCAGGTGCTGCTGGTGCTGGGCGCTCTTGGTTTCCTTTTGTCCTTTCTTCTCCTGCCGCTGCTGTTGGTGTTCGTCGAGGCATTGCGGGGCGGCTTTCAGGCTTTCCTAAGCGCGATCTCCGAACCGGATGCGCTGGCGGCCATCAAACTGACCTTGGTCGTCACTGCGGTGGTGGTGCCGTTGAACCTGGTATTCGGTGTGGCGGCGGCTTGGGCGGTCAGCAAGCATCAGTTCCCAGGCAAGCGATGGCTCGTCACGCTGATCGATCTGCCGTTCGCGGTTTCGCCGGTGGTGGCGGGCCTGATCTTCGTGCTGATCTTCGGCGCGCAAGGTTGGGCCTGGCCTTTGATCGATGAAGGGTGGCATCTGACACTGCCGGTGATAGGCGAATTCACCGTACAGCTGCCGAAGATCATTTTTGCGACGCCCGGTATCGTGCTGGCGACGGTGTTCGTGACCTTTCCCTTCATCGCGCGCGAACTGATGCCGTTGATGGAGCAACAAGGCGTCGACGAGGAACTCGCTGCGCTCAGCCTGGGCGCCAGCGGGTGGCAGACGTTCTGGCGCGTCACGCTGCCCAACATCCGTTGGGCGCTGTTGTATGGCGTGTTGTTGTGCAGTGCGCGCGCGCTGGGTGAGTTCGGCGCGGTGTCGGTGGTGTCCGGGCATATCCGTGGGCGCACCAACACACTGCCGCTGCACGTGGAGATTCTCTACAACGAATACGCCTGCAGCGCCGCGTTCGCCGCAGCCTCGCTGCTGGCGCTGACCGCCTTGGTCACGCTGGTATTGAAGTCTTATCTGGAATGGCGCCACGGCGAATCGCTGGCCGCCAGTCATCGTCACTAGAGGTCCGCATGGGTATCAGGATTGAGCATTTGAGCAAGCGCTTCGGCGATTTCGCGGCGCTGGACGACATCAGCCTGAATGTGCGGCAGGGCGAGTTGCTGGCGTTGCTGGGGCCGTCGGGTTCCGGAAAGACCACCTTGTTGCGCACCATTGCGGGTTTGGAGCAGGCGGACCGCGGAGCCATCTGGTTCGACGGCGAGGATGCGTCGCGGCTCAGCGTGCAGGCGCGGCGAGTGGGCTTCGTGTTCCAGCACTATGCGTTGTTCCGCCATCTCAACGTACGCGAGAACGTCGCCTTCGGCTTGCGCGTGCGCCGCGGCCAGGATCGGTGGCCGAAGGCAAAGATAGAAGAACGCGTGCGCGAACTGCTGGCGCTGGTGCAGCTGGATGGTTTGGAAGCGCGCTATCCCGCGCAGCTTTCCGGAGGCCAGCGCCAACGTGTCGCATTGGCGCGTGCGTTGGCGATCGAGCCGCGGGTTCTGTTGCTGGACGAACCCTTCGGAGCGCTGGATGCGCGCGTGCGACGCGATCTGCGCCGTTGGCTGCGCGAATTGCACGACCGCACCGGTCTGACCACGATCTTCGTCACCCACGATCAAGAAGAAGCCTTGGAGTTGGCTGACCGCGTCGCGATCCTGCATCAGGGCCGGATCGAGCAATTGGCCAGTCCTGCCGACGCATACGACGAACCGGCTTCGCCGTTCGTCTATTCCTTTGTCGGTGCGGTGAATCGTCTGCCTGGTGAATGGCATCGCGATCGATTGCACGTCGCCGGCACCGATCTCGTTCCTCCCGCCGCCACGAAGGGCGAGGGGGCGGTGGAATTGTTCGTACGGCCGGAAGATCTGCAATTGGACGGCGACGGGCCAGGTTGGCAGGCCACCGTGATATGGGCGCAGCGTAGCGGGCCGCGACTGCGGCTGAGAGCCCGGCTACAGGGAACGCAGGATGAGTTGGAAGTCGAATTGCCGGCTCACGCGGCAGGCCCAGCCAATGCGGAAGGAAGTTCGATCCGGTTATCGCCCACGCGCTTCAGGATTTTCCCTGTAGTGGCCGGTCAGCAGATATAAGCCAACACGTATAAGCCAATACGAGGCGCAGGATGGTTTCAAAAGTAACCGAAAAATCCGATGACGGGCACTTGACTGTGAGGATTGTTGCATCGCAATATCAAGCCGGTTAAGAATTTGTAAAACCGATGTTGCAGTTTGGAGACAGCGTCAGACCGGCGCCGATCCTCAATCCCAATAGCCCACCAGGAGAATCCGGATGAAGCCAACCAAGCTCAGTTTCGCTCTAGCGGTCGCCATGCTGGCCACGCCGTTCGTCTCGTTTGCGCAAGAAGCCGAGGAAGAAGCATCTTCGCCTTTCAGCCTGTCGTTGGCTGCAACCACGGACTATGTGTTTCGCGGTGTGTCGCAGACCGATAACGAACCTGCGTTCCAGGCGGGGCTGACGTACTCGGCACCGTTCGGCCTGTATGTAGGCGCTTGGGGTTCGAACGTGGACTTCGGCGAGGGCGGTCCCAACTTCGAGTTCGACTACTTTGTCGGTTGGAACAAGGATCTTAACGATGCTTGGAACCTCGACCTGGGCGTAACCCGCTACACCTATGAAGGTTCGGACGACGGCTACGGCAGCATCGACTACAACGAATACATCGCCAAGCTGACCTGGAGCGGCCCGGTCACCATCGGCGGCATACTTGCTTACTCCGACGACTACAGCAACACCGGTGCCGAGGAAACCTACGCGGGCTTGTCGGCCAGCTACGACCTGGGCGAGTCCGGATTCTCGCTGGGCGCCTCCACCGGTTACACCTCAATCGAAGCAGACAACAACGGCGGCCGCGCAGACTTCTTTGACGGATCGGTCAGCGTCTCGAAGGCGTTCGGCCCGGCAACGGCAACACTCGGCTACTACGACACGTTTGGGTCCGACGCGGAAGAACTTCGCCGTGCTTCGGATATCTACAAGCCAGGCGTCGTGCTGACCGTCGCGGTTGCGGTTCCCTGATAGGTTTTTGAAATAAAAAGAAAGGGGCGCCCAAAAGGCGCCCTTTTTTATGCGTGGGATCGCCATAGTTTTGAAATGGTGAACTTCCCTGCGCCGCGAGTCGCTAGATAAAAGCCGATCATCACCAACATGGTGGCGGGAAATGCGGAGCGGATGCCGGCTTTGCCGTCCACCATCGCCACGGCGACGATGAAGTTGATGGCGCACAACAAGCCGGCCCAACGTATCGCGAGCCCTGTGATGAAGCCCAGCCCGCACAAGCACTGGGCCCACACTGAAACCTGGGCGAGTACGTCCGGATAAGGAAAGCCGTGGTGTTGGAGAAACGCGGAGAACTCGGCCATGCGAGCTATACTGAAGATATTGTCGGATACGCCCCATACAAGGAATGCGCCGACGGTAATGCGCAATATCAATAGTGCGTGATCTTCGTAGGCGCTCAATGCGCTCAATGACGTGAACGATGTAGCCGACGGCGGTGTGCGCATCACTATCTCCCATGATGGTGCGTGCAAAAGGTGTGTGCCGTGCCTAGCGTGAGCAAAGCGGTTGGAACGCATTTCAAACATGCACGTGTGTGGTGCCCCTGCCGCTGATTCTGGTGGGCGCTTTGGGCGCTGACAATCGACAAATCGACCGCCGATGCCAGTCGCCTATTTGAGCCAAACCAGACTGCCCGTCCGGCGCAAGGCTGCAGGTTAAACATTCGTAAATTCATTGGACCCGCTTAACCGCTCGTCCTATCTGGAGTTACGAATGCAAAAGCAGATTCTCTCTACCGCAATCCGGTGCGCTTTAATTCGCCGCGCCCTGTTGGTTCCTGCAGCCGGTATCGCAGGGATATTGCCGTTCGCTGTCTATGCGCAGCAGGGCGGCGCGTCCGGTGATCCTGTCGACACGACGACGCTCGACCGTATTGAAGTGACCGGCACCCGCATCCGCCAAGTCGATGTCGAAAATGCCGCGCCGGTACTGAGCATCAGCCGCGCCGATATCGAGAGGCAGGGCTTTGCTTCCGTCGGTGAATTGCTGCAGAACATTTCCGCCGTGGGCGCGCCCGCCATCAGTCGCTCTTCGCCGTTGACCGCCGGTCCCAATGTCGGTGGCACCTTCGTCAGCCTGCGCAATCTTGCTCCGCAACAGACACTCGTACTCATCAACGGCAGGCGCCTGGGCGTCAGCATCACCGGCAATCAGGATCTGTCCACGATTCCGACCGCGATGGTCGAACGCATAGAAGTGCTGAAGGACGGTGCTTCGTCCATCTACGGTTCCGATGCGATCGCCGGCGTGGTCAACATCATCACCCGCAGCAACTACGAGGGTGCGATGGCCAGCGCCTATTACGGTCAGTACGACGAAGGCGATGGCGCCATTACCCGTGGCGATTTTCTGATGGGATTCAGCGGCGATCGCGGTTCGCTGACAGTAGGTGTGGAATACACCAAGGAAGATGAGGTGATGAACAGCGATCGCGAGTTCGTCGCCTACCCGCAAACCAACCGCCACCCGAGCCGTGGCTGGACCACTGCCAGCCAGTGGGGCGTACTGAACCTGCCCGCGGCGCTCGGTGGAAATCGAGTGCTGAATGGCGGAGCCGACTGGCGCCGAATCGGCAACTACCATGCGCTGGATACCGATACCGGCGGGGCTACCGGAGCCACGGGCGGCGCTGGCTCCATCGCGGACAAATCCAACCCGGGTGAGCAAACGCATTTGCGTACGGCGCAGGAAACTCGATCGCTGTTCGTCAACGGCGTGTTCGATTTCAGCGACAGCGTCCGTCTGCGTGCCGACGCGCTGTACAACTTCCGCGAAGCGACTCGCATGAATGCGGGTTACCCGCTGCAGAGCTCCACCGTCAGCGGCCCCCATGCCGGATTGCGGATGGCGGCCAACAGCTACTACAACCCGTTGGGAACCTGGCACGGATACGCCAATCCGCAGGCCGTCAACTTTACTCGCCGTACCTGGGAAGTGCCGCGCGTGGAAACGCCGCAGTCGACTACCTGGCGTCTGGCGGCGGCGCTGGAAGGCAGCTTCGGCAGCGGCGAGCGCATCTACGACTGGGATATCGGCGTGCTGTACAACAACAACCAGTTGGAACAGCGGAACTACGGCAACCTCGATACCAGTCGCGTGGCGCAGGCGGTGGGTCCGTCGTTCCTCAATGCCAATGGCGTCGTCCAATGCGGCACGCCTGCCAATCCGATTCCGTTGACCAGTTGCATACCTTGGAATCCGCTGATTCCGGCCGGGCGCAGCGGCGATGGTGGACTGACCGGAAACGACGCGCTGATCGACTATTTGTTCCCCATCCAGACGAATACGGGAGAAACCGAGACCACCGTGTTCAACGCGAATCTGAGCGGTTCGCTGTTCACGCTGCCAGGCGGGGATATGGGATTTGCGGTCGGCGCGGAAACGCGCAAGGAGGAAGGCGAATTCATTCCCGATGCGATGTCCGTCTCCGGGGTATCGACCAACCTGGCCTCGGCGCCTACCTACGGCAGCTATTCGGTGGACGAGCTTTACGCCGAACTATTGGTGCCGGTACTGGCCGATCTTCCTGGTGCCCAGCTACTGAGTTTCAGTTTGGCCAGCCGCTATTCCGACTACGACACCTTTGGCGAAACCACAAACAGCAAGTTCGGCTTCAAGTGGAAGCCGCTGGAATCCGTGTTGGTGCGTGGCACCTGGGCGCAGGGTTTCCGCGCCCCGACCATCGCCAATCTGTATGGCGGCGGCAGCCAGACCTTCGCCAACTACACCGATCCCTGCGACACCCTGTTCGGCGCCTCGGCCACACAAGCCGCGGTACGGGCGCGCTGCGTGCAGGACATTGCCAACGCCAATACCTTCCGGCAACCGGGTCAAGGCTTCACTCCGGCGCCTTCACCCAATGCACAGACGCCGGTGCCGTTCTTCTCCGGCTCCAATCCGCTGTTGCAGCCGGAGAACTCCACTTCGCGCACGCTGGGCATCGTCTGGAGTCCGCAGTTCGCCAGTGGCCTGAACATGAGCCTGGATTGGTGGAAAATTCGCGTCGAAGACACCATCGTCGCCGACACCCCGACCCAGATCCTCAACGATTGCTACGTGCAGGCCGACAGCAGTCGCTGCGTGCGCTTCACCCGTGACGCGGCATTGGGTTATGTCGACACGATGACGTTCGACCTGATTAACGCCGGCTTCCGCGAGACCGAAGGATTCGATTTCGATTTGAACTACCGGCTGGCCACCGACTACGGCGATTTCACCCTCAACTGGCAGAACACCTACACCCGCCGTGACGAACTGAAGACGGCCACCAATCCTGCGGCGCTGCCGATCCAACTGGTGGGATTCGCCACCACCGCCGGGGCCATCGGTACCTTCCGCGTACGGTCGACGCTGGGTTTGGGTTGGAGCCGTGGATCGTTTGGCGTCAACTGGAATTCGCGCTACTTCTCGTCGATGAAGGAGGCCTGCCTGGAACCGAACCTGTTCCCGGAGGAGTGCTCGCATCCCGGCTATGTCGCTGCCAATCCGCAGCAGAGCGGCAACATCAATCGTTTGGGCTCCAACACCTTCCACGACGTGCAGCTGCGCTGGGAAGCGCCGTGGAATGCCACCGTTACTTTTGGTGTCAACAATGTGTTCGAGCACATCGGGCCGCCGATGTATTCCAATCCCAACTCCAGCACCGGCACCAAGTACCAGGGCATGTTCGACATCGGCCGCTTCAGCTACATGCGCTATCAGCAGCGGTTCTGAGCGGCGAAATGACCATGGGCGGGGCGGGGTGGCCCCGCCCCGGTAGGAGCGGCGTCCCGCCGCTCCTACCGGGGTTTGTCAAAGAGGGAGGCGAAGCGCAAGCTTTTCGGCTCCCGGCTCCCGAAGCTACGCCAGTCCGAACGCGCTTCGCACTGCATTGCGATAGCTGCGTCCGCTGCGTAGCGCGATACCGTCGCGCAAGTGCAGCCGGTACTGACCACCGCCGCAGGATTCCAGGCTTTCCACAGCATCGATGCGCACCAGCGCCGAGCGGTGCACGCGCACGAATTCGGCTGGGTCCAGCCGCTCGGCCAACTCGGCGATGGTGGTACGCAGCAGATAGTCTCGTTTGTCCACATGCAGTTCCACGTAGTTGGCCTGCGCGCGTGCGCAGCTGATTTCAGCCACTTGGATGACCCGGGTGCGACGACCTACCGATACCGCCAGGCGCGCCGCGTAAGCGTGTGGAGCAGGTGATGGATTGGAGGCGGACGGCACGGTCATGCCAGGCACTCGCGCGCGAACGCGTTCCAGCGCAGCCTGCAGACGATCCGCCGAGTAGGGCTTGAGCAGATAATCGACCGCGGCCTGATCAAAGGCATTCACCGCGTGCTCTGCGTAGGCGGTCACGAACACCACATGGGGGCGCGAGCCGGCCGTGGCTTCCAGTACCTGAAAGCCATCCGCGTCCGGCATGCGAATGTCCAGGAACACCACGTCGGCCATCGCTGTGCGCAGTGCATCGACGGTTTCGCGCGCGGATGTGCACTGCGCCACCACTTCGACCGAACCCAGTTCACCCAGCATTCGCAGCAGACGTGCGCGCGCCAGTGGTTCGTCATCGGCGATGACCGCCCGCAGTGCGCGGTTCATCGCGGGCAACTCATGCGGTGTGCTTGTCATGCGGCGTGCTTGTCATGCGCTTGTTCCAGCACCCGGATCGGCAATTTCACCTGGGCAACGGTGCCGTCGTTGGCTTCGGTGCGCGTCAATGCGAATGCGTGCTGGTCGCCATACAACGCACGCAGCCGGGCCCGCGTATTGCTCAAGCCGATGCCATTGCCATTATGGGCGGCCTGCGCGGGAGGTATGTCACCGTCGTCGCGTACCTCCAGCACCAACCAATCCTGTTGCCGCGCGACCCGCACCACCACCTTGCCCGGTGTGGTTCGCTGGCCCAGCGCGTAGCGGATTGCGTTCTCGACCAGCGGTTGAAGCAGTAGTCGCGGCACCGGCACGGACAGCAGCGAACGATCGATTTCCCAGTACATGCGCAAACGATCTTCCAGCCGCATCTTCTCGAGCTCGATGTAGCGCTCCAGCAATGCCAACTCTTCCCGCAGCGGCACCTCCTGGGTCTGCGAGCCTTCCAAGCTGGCGCGCAGCAGCTGGCCCAGCGATACCAGCATGCGATCGGCGGCGGCGGGACTGCGATGCACCAGTTCGGCTACCGAGTTCAATGCGTTGAACAGAAAATGCGGATTGAGTTGCGCCGACAGCGCTTGCAGGCGTGCCTGCGCCAGCCTTGCTTCGAGCTCCACCGCTTGCCGTTCGCGCGTGTTGGCGCGTTCGTAATAGAGCAGGGCGTGGGAAACACCGACAATGAGCCAGGCGATAAGCGAGTTCTTCGCCACGCTGCTGGCCAGGACCACCGAAAAATCAGGCTGCTGCGGATACCACCCGATCCAGTCGTTGAATCCCAGTACCAGTGCTGCACGGATAGCGATGATGACGACGACCGCGAGGCCGTGCAGAGACAAAGAAACAGCAAGCCGGCCGCGCTCGATCGGATAGCGCTGGGCAAGTTCGATCAGGCCGACCGTAAGTGGAATCCAAATCCAGGCACTGGACAAGCTGGTGCGGAACGCGTGCGCGAAATCCGGATCCACATGGGTGCCCGCGGCGGTCTGGATGGTCAGCGTTTCTACCGCCAACACAATGCCGTAGAGGGTCCACCAGGTGACCACCACAAGCCACAGCCAAAGAGAACGTCGCGACATGGCGGCACACTAGGCACATCCGATCACCGGTGCAAGCGGCATCGTGTCGTTTATCCCGGCGGGATGACACTTCGTCCCAGCTGCGTTGAAACCGGCCCCTGCGTGCAACAGCATTCGTTGTCTCTTGCAGGGTCGAGTGCACCGAATGAATCTGGACACCCATATCACCCCGCCTCTAGCGGCCTGGTCCAACGGGCCTGCCGAGCGCTATGAGCCGCACCCGGCCAGCGTGCCAGCGGCCGCTGCAATGCGTACCCATCGGATGCGGTTCGGCGAGCACTTGTGCCTGAGCGACCTGTACCCGGCAGGGCCGTCCGCAAGCGGGCAGGTCGATCAGTTGCATCTGATCCGAAGCGGTGAGCGTACCGCCACCCTGGATATTCCTGCCGGATGGTTTTCGATTTCGTTGCCGCTGACCGGACTGCTGCGCGCCAGATCAACCGACATCGACTGGCAGATCCGGCGCGGGCGGGTGCTGGCCTGGAACGGCCCGCTGCAGATCAAGGCAGGGAACGGTTGCGGGTGGATCGTCCTGTGTGGTTCGTCCGAGGGCTGGCATCGCGCAGGTGCCAACGCCGCCGTCATGGCGGAAATTCTTTCCGAGGAGCAGGCGTGTACTCGCGAATTGTTTCGGCTGTCGGTGCGGCTGATGCGCTTGACCGGCCGTCCGCTGCCCGATGTGTCGGAGATGTCCTTGCTGATTGCCGAAATAAGTGCGGCATTGCACGAGCAGCAAAAGCCTTTGCGGGATCTGCTGCCGCGTTGCGCCGGCCGGACCCATCGGGGAAAGCATCGAACCTTGCTGCGGCTATTGAGGATCCAACAACTTATTCGCACCCAGTTGGACAGGCACCACGACATGGCGTGGTTGTCGAAGCAGGTGAACTATTCCATCTGGCATCTGACGCGCGTCTACCGTGCGGTATTCGACGAAACGCCTAGCGACTACGCCACCCGTCTGCGCCTGGAGCGCTCGCTTCAGCTGGTCCGCTACAGCGCCTTGGCGTTTTGCGATATTACCGAGGCTGCGGGCTTTGAAAGCCAGAGCTCGTTCTGCCGGGCTTTCAAGAAAGTCTTCGCGATGACGCCCAGCGCGATGCGAGCACAGTATCGCGAGTCCACTGGCGGCCGAGACAGCCGGTGAATCCGGTCTTGGCTGAGAAGGGGTTCTTGTAGGAGCGACGTGAGTCGCGATGAAGCTCT
>CBFGZY010000044.1:0-34922 GCA_965653375.1 uncultured Pseudoxanthomonas sp. | reverse complement strand
GGGGGGCCCGTTGGGGCCCGTCCGGGGTTTTTGGGGGTTTTTGGGGTTTGGGGGGTGGGGGTGGGGGGTGGGGGGGGGTGGGGAAAGCGTAATTGTCTTGCAAGTCGTAGGGCGGGTCTTGACCCGCCATTGCCATCTTGACGGTTGCACGGAAAACCATCGAAACCTCACGTGGATATTTCAGGCCAACTCCGCTGATGGTGGTCGTGAGTTTAGATATGGCGATGGCGGGTCAAGACCCGCCCTACGCATCATTTCTCCAGGAAATTCTTCAACAGCGCATGGCCGTGCTCGGTCAGGATGGACTCGGGGTGGAACTGCACGCCCTCTACCGGGTACTCCTTGTGCCGTAGTCCCATGATTTCTTCGAAGCTGCCGTCCTCATTCTCGGTCCACGCGGTGATCTCCAGGCTGCCTGGGAGCGTCGCTCGATCCACCACCAGGGAGTGATAGCGGGTTGCTTCATAGCGATCCGGAAGTCCGGCGAACACGCCCTTGCCTTCGTGCCGGATGCGTGAGGTCTTGCCGTGCATGATGTTGCCGGCGCGCACCACGTCGCCGCCGTAGGCCTGGCCGATGCTCTGGTGGCCCAGGCACACGCCAAGGATGGGAGTCGTCTTTCCGAGCCGTTCGATCAGCTCGAGCGAAACGCCGGCTTCGTTAGGTGTGCACGGGCCGGGCGAAATGACGATGCGATCGGGAGCGAGTTTTTCGATCTCGCCCACCGTCAGCGCATCGTTGCGCACCACCTTCACCTCGGCCCCCAGCGATTGCAGGTACTGGACGAGGTTGTAGGTGAAGCTGTCGTAGTTGTCGAGCATCAGCAGCATGGATTAGTCCGCCAGCAGGAATACCGCATAGATCTTGTCGTTGAAATTGACGTAACCGCTTTGTAGAGAAACGCTGGTGCCGACATCCGCCACAGGCGCTGGTGCTCCCATGCGACTCCCGGTCAGCATTACCTGTTCAAGCTGTCGGCCTGACCATAGGTAGCCTTGAGGCCAAGTACCTTCTTGTATGCCGTACTGAACCTGCGGGGCGACATCCGAGACGCTGTAGAGACCTGCCAACTTGGCCCCGTACGCCTTGGCGATGACTTCCGCTTTTTCGCGCGATGAAAGAATCGCCTTCTCCCGCAGCGCTTTCCGCAGTTCGGGTTCGCTGCTCAGCTCAGTGGTCACGTTGGAGATGCTTAGTTCCTGCGTGGCATTCACCCCGGCCAGGAATTTCTCCAAGTCGGACTGACTGGAGAATCGCGCCGTCAGCGAACGGGTCACCGCCGTACCGACAAATATCTCTTCCTGCAGTTTCTGGTCGTAACGCCGCCGTGAACTTATCTGCATGGAGGTTGCGACGATTTCCCGCTCAGGTACGCCGACCGCCTTCAGTTGAGAGAGGATGCTGTTGACGTTCGTTTCCACAGAGCGGCGCGCCACGTCCGGGCTGATGTTCACAGCCTCGAAATTGATATTGATCTTGAAACGATCAGGAATCGCACGCGCTTGCGCGTCGCCATAAACCAGAATGTGCCGGGTTGGCGGCAGCGCGTTGACCTGCGCAATCGCATCTGCGCCAACCAACGAAGCAAGCACAAAAAATATCGTCCTGACGTTCATCGTGAAATCTCCTGTTTGCCTACCGGGTGCGCTGTAGGAACACAACGCGTCTCTTGCCAATGAAGCGCGGTGCCGCACTAAGGGATCTGAGCCTGGAGTTCACAATCCCTTGGCCGCTTCCGCCACTGCTCTGAACAACGCCCTGCCCTTGTTCATCGTCTCATCCCACTCCTTCTCCGGATCCGAGTCGTAGACGATGCCGGCACCAGCCTGTACGTGGAGACGACCATCCTTGATGACGGCGGTGCGGATGGCGATGGCGGTGTCGGCGTCGCCATGCCAGCCGATGTAGCCGATGCTGCCGGCGTAGACATTGCGCTTGATAGGTTCCAGCTCGCGGATGACTTCCAGTGCGCGGATCTTCGGCGCGCCGCTGACGGTACCGGCAGGAAAGGTCGCACGCAGCACATCCGCGTAGCTCAGGCCGGGCAGCAGTTTGCCGGTGACCTCGCTGACGATGTGCATCACATGGCTGTAGCGCTCGATGACGAACTGTTCGCCCACCTGCACCGTGCCCGCCCGGGATACCCGCCCCGCATCGTTGCGGCCCAGGTCGATCAGCATCAGGTGCTCGGCACGCTCCTTGGGGTCGGCCAGCAGCTCGGCTTCCAACGCTATGTCTTCGTCATGCGTCTTGCCGCGCGGCCGCGTACCGGCGATGGGGCGCACCGTGACTTCATCACCGTCCAGCCGCACCAGTATCTCCGGCGACGAGCCGACCACCTGGATATCGCCGACATCCAGAAAGTACATGTAGGGCGATGGATTTAGGGCGCGCAGCGCGCGGTACACATCCACAGGGCGCGCACTGAACGGCACGCTGAGCCGTTGCGACAACACCACCTGGAAGATATCGCCAGCACGAATGTATTCCTTGGATTTCTCCACCGCCGCGATGAATCCATTGCGGGTGAAACCGGAAACAAAATGACTTTCGTCCAGCACGTCGCGCGTGATCGGTGCGGGATAACCCGCACCGGGCTGGCGCAGCTTGCGCGTCAGCTCATCCAACCTTGCCTGGGCGTTTTCCCAGGCGTTCGCCTCACGCGGATCGGCGTGGACGATCAGGTAAAGACGGCCTTTCAGATTGTCGAACACCGCCAATTCTTCCGACAACATCAGCAGGATGTCGGGGGTATTCAGCTCGTCCGGTTTTTCGCCGGTCGCCAGCCGCGGCTCGATGTAGCCGATGCATTCGAATCCGAACCAACCCACCAGTCCGCCGGTGAAACCGGGCAGCCCTTCGAGCTTGGGCACCGAATACGCTGCACGCAGCGCTTCCACTTCGGCGAACGGGTCGGACACTTCGCGGGCTTCGACCAGTTCACCGGCCTCGCGGATCTCCAGCGAATGGCCACGGAAGCTGATGACGCGCTTGGCTGGCAACCCGATGATCGAATAACGGCCGAAGCGTTCGCCGCCTTCCACCGATTCCAGCAGATAGGTATACGGTGCGTCGGCGAGTTTCAGATAGACCGAAAGTGGCGTGTCCAGGTCGGACAGCACTTCGCGAACGACAGGGACGCGATTGTAGGAACCGGGATTGTGGGCGCCGGATTTATCCGGGCCGGGCGTGTGGCTGCTAGCGGCGTACTGCTGAAATTGTTCGAGCGATATCAAGACGGAGTTCCTTCCGGTTCATTGGGGCGCGACAGACGACGGCAACGGGCCACCATCGCCACCCATGGCGCGCGGAAGGAACGGAAAGCGGGGTCGTCTGGCTGAACACGTCGCTACTTTACCCGATTGCCAAGCCGGCGGGGCTTCTGAAGGGCCTCCCCCGCGCCCGGGAGGAGCCCCCGTGCGCGAGCTTTTGCCGCCAGATCGCGATAGCAGCCCGCCTGTTCGCCGTCCGGACGCGCTGCGGCGCGTTCTTCGTCCCTCGCGCCGAGTGGCTATCGCGGCGCGGTCATCACACTGTCACTTTCGCTATGTAGCGTGGAAGTCCATAGCAAGGATGATGGGCGGAGGCAGGATCAGCCTCCAATTTTCCGGGGCGGTGGCGCAGGCCATCGCCCCTTTTGCTGTGCCGATATCAGGCGCGCGCCGCGGCCACCGCCTGGCGCATCCGGCGGATCACCTCGGCGTAGTCGGGCGCATTGAAAATGGCCGACCCGGCAACGAAGGCGTCCGCCCCGGCCGCTGCGATCTCGCCGATGTTTTCGGCCTTCACCCCGCCGTCGATTTCCAGGCGGATGTGCTTCCCGGTGGCATCGATCTTCTTGCGGACCGCACGCAGCTTGTCCAGTGCCGAAGGAATGAACGCCTGTCCGCCGAAGCCGGGATTGACCGACATCAGCAGCACCAGGTCCAGGTCTTCCAACACCCAATCCAGCGCATCCACCGGCGTACCGGGATTGAACACCAGGCCGGCCTTGCAGCCATGCGATTTGATGAGCTGGATAGTGCGATGGACGTGGCGGCTGGCTTCGGGGTGGAAACTGATGATGCTGGCACCGGCTTCGGCGAAATCGGGGACGATCCGGTCCACCGGCTCCACCATCAGGTGCACGTCGATCGGCGCGGTGATGCCGTGTTTGCGCAGCGCCGAACAAACCAGCGGGCCGATGGTGAGGTTGGGCACGTAATGGTTGTCCATGACATCGAAATGCACCCAGTCGGCGCCCGCCGCGAGCACGTTGTCCACTTCCTCCCCCAAACGGGCGAAATCGGCGGACAGAATGGACGGGGCGATGATGCAATCGGACATGGTGGTGTGCTCTGGGATGTGTGCCGGCAGGCGCGTTCAGCGCTTGCGCAACGTCTTGATGCGGTCGTAGGCGGCGTTGATTTCGCCGGCTTTCTTTTCGGCCTGGCGGCGCAGCTCATCGGCCACGCCTGCCATCTTGTCCGGGTGGTACTGCGAAATCAGGCGCCGGTAGGCTTGGTCGATCTCGGCGTCCGTCGCATCGCTGGTCAGATTGAACACCCGGTAGGGGTTGTCCCGGCTGAGCTTGAACCAGTCCTCATCGAAGGCATGGCCTATAAACAAGCCGATCAGCGCGCCCGCAGGGTGCCGCATCAGCAGCCATCCGGCGATGAATCCCAGCAATTTCCCGTACCAGCGCTTCATCGAACCCATCTTCTCCGTCAATCCCAGCATTTTACGGCACATGGCGGCGCCGGTCGCCGTACACTACGCGGCCCGGTCCGGAACCCGGCCCCGCCTTGCGGGAGTGGAACCGCCACCGGGGCGCAGGACAACCGGCCAAGCCGGCGTCCTGGATCACCGTGATGGTTTTCCAAACTCCCCAAGGAGTGTCTGTGCCTACGACGTTGCTCCAATCCGATCTACCCGGCCTGCCGCTGCGCCACCGAGGCAAGGTCCGCGATGTTTTCGACATTCCGCGCGAGCGCCTGCCCGCCGATGCATTGGCTAGCGCCGCCACAAGTGCTGCCTTTACAGGCGATTACCTGTTGATGGTGGCCACCGATCGCCTCAGCGCCTTCGATGTGGTGCTGCCGGATCCGATTCCCGGCAAGGGCGAGATGCTCTGCCAGATATCGAACTTCTGGTTCGCCAAAACCGCTCACCTGATGCCCAATCACCTGACCGGCATCGATGTGGCGAACGTGCTGCCGGAGGGCGTGGACAAGGCGCTATACGCCAAGCGCGCCGTGGTGACCAAACGGCTCAAGCCAGTGCCGGTGGAAGCGATTGCGCGCGGCTACCTGATCGGCAGCGGCTGGAAAGACTACCAGCGCACCGGCAAGGTCAGCGGCATCGAATTGCCCGACGGCCTGCGCCAAGCGGAACAACTGGCCGAGCCGATCTTCACCCCCTCCACCAAGGCGGCCGTCGGCGATCACGACGAGAACATCGATTTCGACGCGATGGTGAAAACCGTCGGCGCGGAACTGGCCGAGCGGGTACGCGACGCGACGCTGCGCATCTACCGTTATGCGGCCGAGTACGCCGCCGAACGCGGCATCCTGTTGGCCGATACCAAGTTCGAATTCGGCACCGATGAAAACGGCCGCCTGTACATCATGGACGAGATGCTGACGCCGGATTCCTCGCGCTATTGGCCGGCGGATGAGTATCAGGTCGGCACCAGCCCGCCGAGCTACGACAAGCAGTTTGTGCGCGATTACCTGGAAACACTGGACTGGGGCAAAACGGCGCCCGGCCCGAAATTGCCCGCCGAAGTGATAGAACACACCCGTGCGAAGTACGCGGAGGCGTTGCAAAAGCTGGCCGGCATCCAGGTAGATTGATCGCAATGCATCTTGGATGTCCGGTGTACGCCGGGCATCCGCATCCGCCGCCCAACAGTGTCGCGGCTCGCTGTGCGCTCATCAGATCCGCCAAAAAATCGAACGCTTTAACAGCCCGCTCTAACCGCACGCTCTAGACAGCACGCTCCAGGACAGCACTGGTTCAGTGCTCCGTGAAGTAGGCTTCTCTTCGCCTACTGCACGGAGTATTCGAATGAACATCGCCTACGTCTTTCTTGGCGTTGCCATCGTGGCCGAGGTCATCGCGACCAGTGCGCTGAAGGCATCGGAGGGCTTCACCCGCCTGGGGCCTTCGCTGATTGTCGCGCTCGGCTATGGCATCGCGTTCTACTGCCTGTCGCTGGTCATGAAAGCGATCCCGGTGGGGGTGAGCTACGCCATCTGGTCCGGCGTGGGCATCGTGCTGATCTCGCTGGTGGGCTGGCTGGTACTGAAGCAGCCGCTGGATCTGCCCGCGATGCTGGGCATGACGTTGATCGTGGCGGGCGTGATCGTGATCCAGCTGTTCTCGAAGACCGCCACGCACTGATTCCTCCGGGGCTGACGGCCGACCCAGCAACGGCCGCCGGGCTGCGCTATGCTCCATACCCTAGAGTGTGGCGAACTGAATCCTCGGGAGGGATGAATGAACGCGACGACCAAACGCCCGGTGGACCGCTGGTTCGCCAGCTATTCCGGCGATCACCAGAACGACACCAATCAGCTGATCCATATTTTTGCAGTACCGGCCATACTCTGGACGGTTGTTGCACTACTGTGGTGCATCCCGGTGTTCGGCACCTGGGTGAAATCCGGTGCCTGGGCGGCAATGGCGATGTTCGGCGCCTGGATGTTCTATTTCAAACTTTCGCCGCAGCTCGGCTTCGGCATGTTGGCGATTTTTGTCAGCATGGCATGGCTGACCCGCTGGCTGGAGGCCGCGCTGGGGCTGCAGAATTTGTTCTGGCTGGCGCTGGCGGTATTCGTGATCGCCTGGATCGCGCAGTTCATCGGTCACAAGATCGAGGGCAAAAAGCCCAGTTTCCTGACCGACCTGACCTATCTGCTGATCGGCCCTGCGTGGGTCTTGAGCAAGCTTTATCGGAAACTTGGCTGGCGTTATTGAAACGCCCTGCTCCGGACGCCAACTCCGTGGGAAGCAAAGAGGGGTGAAGCCCGCCTGTTCGCCACCCGGCCGCGCTGCGGCGCGTTCCTGATCGCGTGCATTGAACGGTTATCGGGGCGCGGCGCTCTTACAATCCTAGGGCTGCCGGATCCGGCTGGAACAATCGCGGCGCGTAGCCGAAATCATGCGCAGCAGGCACTGCGTCGAACACCATGTCGTTGCGCATCCGCATGACGGCCGCATCGCTTAAACCCTGCATTCGCCCGCTGCGCCGAGCCGCCCACAACAATCCACGAAACAGCGGCGCTGGCACCTGGATCAAGCGCGCTGGCGGCTGCAGCACGCGGAGCGTGCGTTTTACCATCTCGCGATACGTCAGCGTCTCGCCGCCAGGCAATGCGTAGTGACGTCCGTACGTGGCCGGCCGATCGATCACCGCCAGCGCCGCATTGGCCAGATCGGCGACGTGTACCGGTTGCCGCAATCCAACCGCGCCCGACGGCAACACGAAGAAACCTGTCCGCCGCGCCATCGCCGCGATTCGCGTGAGCGTCTTGTCGTGTCCACCGCCGTAGATCAGCGTCGGGCGCAACAACGTGGCGTGCGCGCCGCACTCCGCGGCGTGGCGAAAGACTTCCGCTTCGGCGGCTTCCAACCGCGCGGCGAGGTCGCGCTCGTAGTCGTCGGCGGAAGCCTGCTTGGTCTCCAGACTGGTCGAACCGAACGCCACCACACGAGGCGAACCGACCGGCGACTGCGCATACCACTGCGCGAATCTATCCAGCGGCCCCAAGCTGAAAATCGCATCGACGCGCTCGGGCAATGCCATCGTCCGGCCGAACTCACCGCTCAGCCAGTGCAATCCCGGCTGCGATTCGTGCGCAGAACGCGACACCGCATAGACCTGCCAATTGGATTGCAGCAGACGGGCCAACAACGGCGTTCCGATCTGGCCACTGCCGCCGAAAACCAGCGCGTTGCGCATCTCAGACAGGAAGCGGCTTCAGAGTGACGCGCAACCAGAGCCAACCCAGGATGGCCGACATCAGCGAACCGCAGAGCACACCCAGCACCGCGGCTTCGACCAGGTGATTACCCACGGTGGCGAACGCCAGGTTGGTGATGAAAAGGCTCATGGTGAAGCCGACGCCGCACAGCATCCCCAGTCCCAGCATGGACTTGAAATCCATACCGGCCGGATATTTGGTCAACCCGATGGCGGAAGTGAGCATGGCCGTGGCGACAATGCCGATCGGCTTGCCGAGCACCAGGCCCAGGCCTATGCCCAGCGGCACCGGCGCCACCACATCGCTCATGCTGAGCTCGCTGAGCGACAGTCCCGCATTGGTGAAGGCGAACAGCGGCAGGATCACGTAGGCGACCCAGGGGTGCAACGCGTGTTCCAACGTTTCCAGCGGCGAGGTGGCTTTTTCGTCGCGCCCTTTCAGCGGAATCAGCAAACCCGTCACCACACCCGCCAAGGTCGCGTGCACGCCGGATTTCAGGACGAAATACCACACCACCGCACCCAACAGCAGGTAGGGCCAAAGCCGCGTCACGCCGCGCCAGTTGAGCAACAGCATCAACCCTATTCCCGCAGCGGCCCAGACCAGCATGCCGATGGCCAGTTCGTGTGTGTAGAACACGGCGATGATCAGGATGGCCACCAGATCGTCCACCACCGCTATCGTCGACAGCAGCAGCTTCATGCCGAACGGCACGCGTGAGCCGAGCAGCGCCAGGATGCCCAGGGCAAACGCAATGTCGGTGGCCGTGGGAATAGCCCAGCCGCGCATCGCCATGGCCTCGCCGTGATTGACGACCCAGTACAAGCCCGCCGGCACCAGCACGCCGCCGATCGCGCACAGCATGGGCAGCATCATCTGGTCGCGGCTGGACAACTGCCCACACAGGGCTTCGCGCTTGATCTCCAGTGCTACCAGCAGGAAGAACACCGCCATCAGCAGATCGTTGATCCAGAACTCGGCGGGCTCATCCATTTGGAACGCCCCCACGCCAATGCTCATCGGCATGTGCAGGAAGGCTTCGTAAACGTGACTGGCCGGCGAGTTGGCCAGGATCATCGCCAAGGCGGCGGCGAACATCAGCATGATGCCGCCTGCCGACTGCAGACGGAAAAATTCGGTCAACAGACTAAGCGTGCGTGCAATAGGGTTGGGTTTGATCATGCGGCTGATTCTATCAGTCCCTTTCCGGCGGCCCTTTCTGACGATTCTCTCATTCGCCGATCAGACGATCAGCAGAGCTTCCAGTACGACCCACCCCACGAACGCCACGAACAAGATGGCGCCCTCGCCACGGCTGACACGCAGATCGCCACGCAGCATCGGATACAGCATCAGCGAGAACACGATGGCGGCCGGCAACTCCAGCCGCACGAACGACTCGGGCAACGGCAGCGGCCGGAACGCCGCCATACCGCCCACCACTACCAACAGATTGAACAAACTCGAACCGATGACGTGACCTGCGACCATATCACCTTGGCCGCGTTTGGCCGCCGCCATGGCAGCGGCGAGCTCCGGCAACGCGGTGCCGATGGCGACTGGCAGCAAGCCGACCAGCAACGGCGAAATGCCCCAGCTTGCACCAATCAGCGGCGCACCCTGGACCACGTACTTTGCACCGTAATACAGCAGCGCCGTGGCGACGAGAAAACGCAGCAGGTTCATCCACAAGACGGGGCGAGTGGCGGCATAAGCGACGATGCCGGCGCGGACGCTCTCGTTTTCGCGCGAGCTGCGCGCCAGTACGAAGATCAGCATGGCGACAAAGCCCAGCAGCAGCACGAGCCCTTCGATTCGCCCGATGACGCCGTCCAAACCAAAGACGATGACCGCAAGCGTCGCGACCGTCAGCAGCACCAGCAACGGCGAGAGCAATCGCATTCTGATCAGCAATGGAGCGGTCACTGCCGCCAGGCCCAGCGTAAGCCCGAGATTGGCGATGTTGCTGCCCACGGCATTGCCCAGCGCCAGATCCTGCGCACCGACCGCGACCGCGTGTGCGTTGACGGCCAACTCAGGCAGCGACGTACCGAAGGCGATCAGCAGCAGGCCCGCCACGAACGGCGAGACACCCAAGCGCTGCGCCAGCCCCGAGGCGCCTTTGACGATGGAGTCGCCTCCCAGCGCCAGCAGCACCAGTCCAAGCAAGAAAAAACCCCATGCTTCCATCATCGCCGCCACTCCCCACCTTTGGAATCAAAGGATTCTAGGACCTGTTCGGACCTTTGGGGTAAGCAAGAATCCCAAAGGCCAAACGCGCTCCGTCGTTTGGCGCTGGCTAGCGGCCAACGCCGGGGTTCGCTCAGGAGCAACCTTCCACGTAGTTCGCCTGCGGCAACAGCCCGACTCGCCAGCTGGTGACGTTGCCGTTGGCGTCGGTTTCGAACACCAGCTTGCTGGGTGTCTCGCCGGCCGCGTCCACCGACAGGTACTTGCCGCCTTCGACATATTTGTGCGGCATCGATTGCAGCGCATCGCCGTAGAGCTGCTTCAGCTCTTCGGCCTTCATACCAACTTTGCCGCCGCCGGGCGCCGCTTCGGCGGTGGTGCCTACGTCGTAACGGACGAACTTGCCGTCTTCGATCATGAAGGCCAGGTCGGAAGGCTGCTTGGCCCAGGTCGGATACAGATAGTGGCAATTGCTGCCGTCGGTGGGCGTGCCTTTCAGTTCGCCGCCCCAACCCGCCTTGGCTTCGTCCAAGGTGCTACCCAACCTCATCTCTCCATAACCGAGGAAAGTGGCCTGGCCGAAGGCCGTGGGCGGCGAAGGCTCGATGCCAGGGGCAGGTGTCTGCGCCACGGGCGCCGGGACAGGCGCATCGGTCGATTCCGGGGCCGGTGTTTCCGGCTTGCACGCAGTCAGCAGGACAGCGGCGAGCACAGCGGCGGCGGCCAAAGGCGGTATCGACTTCATACATCCACTCCACGGGGAAAGCAGGCAGCCTACTGCCTATTCGTTAATTCGTCGCGAACAATATCCGCGCCGGGGAGCATGGCGCCCGGCTGCGGCTGCCGCGAGCCCACTGCCAATCACGCTGCCGTGGGGCTTGCTGCCATGAGGCCTGCCGTCATGAGTGCGCTGTCATGAGTATTTAATCGCCAGCGCCTAGTCTGCCGGCGCTGCCTACGCCCCATACCTCCGCACGCCCACGCCCCATATAGCTGCATAGCCACATGCTTCCACGCAAGACCGATCTTGCCCGCACCGCCCTGCAATCGCATGCGGGGCCGTTGAGCATGCGCGAGCGGCGCGCGCTGATCCTGTGCGACGGCCAGCGGGACTTGGCTTCCTTGGCCAACCTGCTCGGCCAGGACGCCCCGGCGCTGATCCGCAAACTGTGCGATACCGGCTACTTGACCGACGCCGCTTCGGCTGCGGCAACACCATCCGCTTCGGTCACCGCTCCCGCCCCGCCGGCGGTCCGGACCTCCAGCGCAAGACGCTCGATGGTAGCCGCCAAGCTCTACATGCTGGACATGCTGGCGCTGCAGCGTCACGACGCCGCGATTCGCCACAAAGCCGACCTGCAAGCCTGCCACGAGCCCGACGAGATGCTTGCCCAGCTGCTTGCTTCGCTACGATGCCTGCAAGACACGTCCGCCGCTTCGCTAGCGCGACGCGTGCGCGAGCGCTTGGCCGAAGTACTGCCGGAAGATTGCCTGCCTGCCCTGGACAACATGGATCTGCCGGCTCCGACTTCCGTCGCCACGCCGTAATGGTGGATATGTCGGTATCGCCCAGTTACTCCGCCTGCGCGACGAAGTGCTTTTTCAATCCCGCCCAGCACGCCTGGTAATCGCGCTGGCGATGCGGCGCATCGATCGCTTGGCGGACGGGACGGATCACCGCACGGGTTTCGAACATGAAAGCCATGGTGTCCTGGATGACGTCGGGTTTCGAAAGATCCGCTCGGCTGGCTTTTTCGAAGGTCGCCGCATCCGGTCCATGGCCGGTCATGCAGTTGTGCAGCGAAGCGCCGCCGGGGGCGAAGCCCTCCGCCTTGGCGTCATAGGCACCGTGTACCAGGCCCATGAACTCGCTGGCGACGTTGCGATGGAACCACGGCGGCCGGAACGTATCCTGCGCCACCAGCCACCGCGGCGGAAAGATCACGAAGTCCAGGTTGGCCGTGCCCGGCGAATCGCTGGGCGACGTCAGCACGGTGAAAATGGAGGGATCGGGATGATCGAAGCTGATCGATCCGATCGTATTGAATCGCCTCAGATCGTAGCGATACGGCGCGTAGTTGCCATGCCAACCCACCACGTCCAGCGGCGAGTGACCGATGGTGGCGCGCCACAGGTGGCCTTGGAACTTGGCGATCAGTTCAAAGTCGCCTTCGATGTCTTCGTAAGCCGCTTGCGGCGTTTCGAAATCGCGCGGATTGGCTAGCCCGTTGGCGCCGATGGGGCCTAGATCCGGCAACCGCATCAGCGCGCCGAAGTTTTCGCACACGTAGCCACGCGAGGCCCCGTCCGGAAGTTCGACGCGGAAGCGGATACCGCGCGGGATCACCGCGATCTGTTGCGGCTCCAGATCGATCACACCCAGCTCGGTCGCGATAATCAGCCGGCCCTGCTGCGGCACGATCAGCAGTTCGCCATCGGCGTCGTAAAAGAACCTGCCCTGCATCGAACGATTGGCCGCATACAGATGAATCCCTACGCCATGCTGCGCCTCGGCCGAGCCATTACCGGCCATGGTGTACAGGCCATCCACGAAATCGGCCGGTGCTTCAGGAATAGGCAAAGGATTCCAGCGCAGCTGATCCGGCGATACCGGCGCGCCACCGAAATCGTTATGAAATCGCGGCTGCACAAACGGCTCGAACGGCGAATGCATGGCCGCGGGCCGGATGCGGTAAAGCCAGCTGCGCCGATTCTCACGCCGCGGCGCGGTAAACGCGGTGCCGGACAGCTGCTCCGCATAAAGCCCATGCGCAATCCGCTGCGGCGAATTGCGCCCAATGGGTAGCGTGCCCGCAACCGCTTCGGTCGCGAACTCGTTGCCGAAACCGGATTGGTAGGCGTTGCTGTTGGTCATGCTGGACATGCGTTTGCCTTGACGTCTAAAGCCCCTCTCCCGGTGGGGCGATGTCACACAGCTTACGTGCCATCGGCGCGTGTGTGCTGGAGCGCCCACGCCGCTGGCGTGGGCGGGGGCGCGGAGCGGGGGTTGGGGAGAGGGTACGGTCTCCGACGATGTTCCAGATCGCCTCGACCACAGCTTCAGTTTGCTTCAAAGCGTCACCACTGCCGAAGCGGAGCACTCGCCAGCCTTGGGACTCCAGATACCGGGTGCGCGCGGCATCGTTGTCCGGGGTGTGTTGCGAACCATCCAGTTCGATCACTAGGTTCTTTTCTAGACAGCAAAAATCCACAATGTAAGGAGGAACCGGATGTTGACGTCTAAATTTCCATCCGCCTAATCTTCCTGCCCGCAGGTAATACCAGAGCTTTCGTTCTGCGTCTGTCATTTCGCTGCGTAAGCGTTTCGCGTTCTCGAGCGTGCTCGATGGCAATGGTGGCTTTATCGTCCTTGGCATCCTGATGATCACGGCGAAGAAGGTGGTGACATCTTAGCGGCTGGGACAATAACTACTTCGTCGTACCCTCTCCCCAACCCCTCTCCCGGAGGGAGAGGGGCAAACATCATGGGTACCGTTCAAAGCACTCCGCGCTTCATCTGATCGCGTTCAATGCTTTCAAACAGCGCCTGGAAGTTGCCTTCGCCGAAACCTTCGTTGCCCTTGCGCTGGATGATCTCGAAGAAGATCGGCCCGATGGCGTTCTGGGTGAAGATCTGCAGCAGCTTGCGTTGATGCGTTTCCGGGTCTGCATCGATCAGGATCTTGTTCTTGGCCAGGCGCGCTACATCTTCGCCGTGGTTGGGCACGCGCTGGTCGATCACTTCGAAATAGGCATCCGGCGTGTCCAGGAACTGCACGCCTTGCGCGCGCATCGCCTCCACCGTGGTGTAGATGTCGTCGGTGAAACAGGCGATGTGCTGGATGCCCTCGCCTTTGTAGGCGTCGAGATATTCGTTGATCTGCGACTTGGGATCGGACGATTCATTGAGTGGAATGCGAACGATGCCATCGGGTGCGGTCATGGCTTTCGACAGCAAGCCCGTCTTGGCGCCTTTGATGTCGAAATAACGGATCTCGCGGAAGTTGAACAAACGCTCGTAGTAGTCCGACCACTTGTCCATGTTGCCGAAATACAGATTGTGGGTCAGGTGGTCGATGAAGGTCAGGCCGAAGCCTTTCGGATGCTGCTGCGCACCTGAAATCGGCAGGTAGTCGGCGTCGTAGATGCTGCCGGCATCGCCGTAGCGATCCACCAGATACAGCATGCAGTCGCCGATGCCTTTCACCACCGGCGCGGACACGGCGCGCGTTTCCGCCTTGTCGCCCACCGCTTCTCCGCCGTTGGCCAGCACCTTTGCAAAAACATCATCCGCCCGCTTCTTGAAGCGGATGGCAAAACCACAGGCACTGGGGCCATGCGCCTGCGCGAAATCCGCGGCGAAGGAATCTGGGTCTTCATTGACCAGGAAGTTGACGCCGCCCTGGCGGTATACGGTGATCGGGCGTGTTTTGTGGCGCAGCACTGCGGTAAAACCCAGGCGACGGAAGTAGTCGTGCAGGGCTTCGCTCTGGTCGGCAGGGGCGGCGAATTCCACGAATTCGAAACCATCGATACCCATCGGGTTTTCGAAGGTGGTCACCTGCATGCCGAGGTTGGGTTGTGCGTTCATGGGGCGCCTCGCTAGGCTTGCGTCGTATCTGCCGCTTTTATAGTTTCACATGTAACTAATTGCAAGCTGCAGTGCAAAAAAACCCTCTTTCTGCCGACCGCTCCCATGACCGACCCCTCGCAAGCCGCTTCACCGGATCACCCCACCACCCATGAGCACGCCGTCCTGGAGCTGGAGAATTTCCTCCCGTATCGGCTCAGCGTCTTGTCCAACCGGCTCAGCCAGACCATCGCGCTGCTTTATGAGCGTCGCTTCGGCCTGGCGATCACCGAGTGGCGGATCATGGCGGTGCTGGGGCGATACAAGGATCTGTCGGCCGGGGAAGTGGCCGAGCGCACCGCGATGGACAAAGTCGCCGTCAGCCGTGCCGTGGCCAAGCTGTTGGAACGCGGACTGATCGAGCGCGACACCCACGGCAACGACCGCCGGCGTTCGGTACTGACATTGTCGGAAGTGGGTTATTCGGTCTACGACGAGATCGTGCCGATGGCGCTGGGCTGCGAGCGCCTGCTACTGGCTCAGCTGAGCCCGGAAGACCGAGTGCAGTTGGATAGCCTGATCAAGAAGCTGAGCGAAGGCGTGGTCAAGTTGGCGGAGTCGCATTGACCAGGGAGGCGGGAGGCGGGGAAATTTTGCGGCTGGAGAATCGACATCGGCGGCCATTGGCCGCCGATGTTTTTTTTGCTCGTCGTGACCAGCCATTCGGCTGTTGAGAAGCGCATCCGGCGTAGGCGGGGGCCGGGACCCAGTGACGTCAAGAAGCGCCAAGTCGCTGGACCCCGGCCTGCGCCGGGGTGACGCACCAGTTAAGGCTCTGGATCCCCGCCTGCGCGGGGATGACGTACCGGCAAAGGCGCGCCGTCGGCGCGCGCCGGTACGTCACTTGACTCCATGCATCAGTTTCTGCACCAGCGGTGCGATCAGGAACAGCAGGATGCCTGGAATCACTAGCGCCCAGAAGCCGAACGTGTAGCCACTCAGCGCCGATTGCACGTTCATGCCACCCTCGCCGCTTACGTGGCTGGCGAAGATGCCCGACAGGTTGTTGCCGATCGCGGTGGACAAGAACCAGCCGCCCATGCCGAAACCCACTAGGCGCACCGGCGCGAGCTTGGTCACCATCGACAGGCCAATGGGCGAAAGACAGAGTTCGCCAACCGACTGAATGACGTAGACCATGAACAGCGTCCAGAACGGTATTTTCAGTGTCTGCGGATCGACGAGGCTAGACAGGGCGAACATCAACAGCAAGAAGGCGAGGCCGTTGAAGATCAGGCCAAGGCTGAACTTGCGCGGGATCGATGGGTTGTTGCGCCCCATCTTTACCCACAACCAAGCCAGCACCGGTGCCAACGTGATGATCGCCAGCGAGTTGACCGACTGGAACCAGCCGACCGGGAAGATCCAGCCGCTGAAATCGCGATCGACGATGTTCTGCGCAAGGAAATTGAACGAACTGCCCGCTTGTTCGAAGAAGCACCAGAACAGCACGTTGAACACGAAGATGATCAGCATCGCGATGGCCATGTCGCGCCGCACCGGGCCGTCCTTGAAACCTTCCTTCAGGATCAGCACGCACAGTCCGACGAACAGCACCGACAGCGTCCACTGCAGCGCGCCAGCGCCAATCGACAGCAGGAAGTAGATCACCGGGATCGCGACGATCGCGCAGATCGCCGTCACCAGTACGCGCCCCTTGCCCTCGGCGCCCGCGGGCGGCCGACCGATGCCTTGCAACTGCCGGCGGCCGAACCAGAACCAAATAAGGCTGATCACCATGCCGATGCCCGAGACAAGGAACACGACCTTGTAAGCCGGCATTTCCGGCGTCCCGCCCATTACCCGTTCGGCGAGCAGGCCGGTCAACCATGGCGCGATCATCGCGCCGAGATTGATGCCCATATAGAAAAGCGTGAAGCCCGAATCGCGTCGTTCGTCGCCGACCGAATACAGCTTGCCGACCATGGTCGAGATATTCGGTTTGAACAGGCCGTTGCCGGCGATCACCGTGGCAAGGCCCAGCCTGAAGAGATGTTCGTTCGGCAGCATGATCAGGAACAGGCCGCTGGCCATGATCACCGCGCCGAGCAGGATCGAGCGTTGGTAGCCGATCACGCGATCAGCGACATAGCCACCGAAAAGCGCCGCTGCATACACCAGCGCCAGGTATGCGCCGTACAGCCGGCTGGCAGGCGCCTCGCCGACCGCGTCGCCCGCGTAGAACTGGGCGACGATGTACAGGGCCAACGCCCAACGCATGCCGTAGAACGCAAAGCGCTCCCAGAATTCGGTCATGAAAAGCATCCACAACGGGCGCGGATGGCCCATGGTTTGCTTGAATTCCGGCAGCGCCGGGATTTGCGTGTCGACGGCACCGCTCATGCGGTTTCCCCCTTATTACGTTCAGATTAATGACAGGCCGTGCCGGGGCACGGAATCGGGGGAGGATCACCGAGAGGCGTAGTTCGCGTCAAATGCCTGTCATGAACGGCCGGATACGGCAAAGCAGGCGGCGCCAAAGTCACATGTATTGATTTTTCAGGGAAAACCGACGCGCGGCGTCGCGTCTCAATACGCCTGCGACGCAGTCGAGCCACCGTCGATGGTCGTGCGCACCTCAAACAATTCCGGGAAGAAAGTCAGTTCCAGCGCTTTCTTCAGGAACCCCACGCCACTGGAACCGCCAGTGCCGCGCTTGTATCCGATAATCCGCAGCACCGTGCGCATGTGGCGGAAACGCCACAGTTGGAATTGGGTTTCCAGGTCGACGAAGTCTTCGCACAACGAGTACTCGCGCCAGTAGCGATCGGTGTCTTCGTAGATCGCGCTGAATACAGGGAGCAACGCCGCGTCGGAAAGATGCGGTTGGCTCCAGTCGCGTTCCAGATGCATGGCAGGCACCGCGTGGCCGAACCGCGCCAGGTAGCGCAGGAATTCGTCGTACAGGCTGGGCGCCCGCAACACCGCTTCCAGGCCTGCCTGCGCCTGCGAATCGTGGCCGAACACTTTCAGCATGGCCGGGTTCTTGTTGCCCAGCAGGAATTCGATGGTGCGGTATTGCAGCGACTGGAATCCCGACGATGGGCCCAGCAGATCGCGGAATCCCATGTATTCCGAAGGCGTCAGCGTTTCCAGCACCGACCACTGTTCGGTCAGCTGCCGCAGTACCTGTTTGCTGCGTGCCAGGACTTTGCGGCATTGCCAGACTTCATCGCGCTGCAGATGCGCGATGGCCGCGCTCAGCTCATGCATCATCAGCTTCATCCACAGCTCCGACACCTGGTGCTGCACGATGAACAGCAGTTCGTCGTGATGCGGCGGATCGGAGACCGGATGCTGGGCGGACAGAAGCTGGTCCAGCCGCAGGTAGCCACCGTAGGTCATGCGTCCGGCCAGGTCGGTATGGATGCCCTCTTCCAGTGGACGTTCGTTCTTTTCTACGGTCATTGCTCTTTAGTCTGTGGTTGCTGTGCGGCGGCCGGGCAAAGAGGGTACTCCATCGGCACGGTGCAGCGCCGCCAAGCCAACCGAATCCCGGCAAAAACAAGTGCTTAGCGCTTCGTCCTTTGGCTAGGAGCACTGGTAGGAGCGGTGTCCCGCCGCGAGCTCCTTGCTGGCTTCATGCTGTCCGACCGAAGAGCTCGCGGCGGGACGCCGCTCCCACCAGGCCGCCTTCGCGTGCCCCAGGTCCGAAGCACCCGTCAGGTCATATCACTGCAATGCTCGGCCGACATCCTTCATGCACAATGCGTCGGCCGGTGGCGGGGTTGCCATCGCGTGTGTGCGGCGTCCACATCCACGAGGGGAATCTGCTGTATGGAAATGTCCCGGGGCCGCATCGCGGCCATCTTGTTTTCGCTCATCTCCCTGTTCGCTGCCGCCGCTTCGGCGCAGGCACAGGTAGTCATCAGTCAGGTCTACGGCGGCGGCGGCAATTCCGGCGCCACGCTCAAGAATGATTTCATCGAATTGCGCAACAACGGCGCCGCTGCCGTCAGCCTGGAAGGCTGGAGCGTGCAATACGCCTCCGCTACTGGCACCAGTTGGCAACGCACCAATTTGAGCGGAAGCATCGCGCCGGGAGGTTACTACCTGGTCCAGCAGGCGCAGGGCAGCGGCGGCACGGTCGATCTGCCAACGCCGGATGCCATCGGCACCATCGCCATCTCCGGCACCAACGGCAAGGTCGCACTAACCAACAACGTTGCCACATTGTCGGGTGCCTGCCCCATCGGCGAAGCGTCCGTGGTCGACTTGGTCGGCTTCGGCAGCACGGCGAATTGTTTTGAAGGTGCCGCGCCCACCGCGACGCTTAGCAACACTACTGCAGCGCTGCGCAACGGCGCAGGCAGCGTGGACAGCAATAACAACAATGCCGACTTCAGCACTGGCACGCCGGATCCGCGCAGCAGCGGCGCCGAGCCGCCGGAGCCGGCTATTGCGCTGACCATCGCGCAGATCCAGGGCAGCGGTTTGGTTTCGCCGCACGCCACTAAGCGCGTCGTCACCGAAGGCATCGTCACCGCCTTGAAGTTCAACAGCGGCTTCTTCCTGCAAAGCGCCAACGACGATGGCAATCCGGCGACCTCGGAAGGCATCTTCGTATTCACCAGCAGCGCGCCGCCGGCAACCGCGGCGGTCGGCAATCGAGTGCGCGTCACCGGCACGGTGACCGAGTTCACTCCGTCCTCGGCCCCCAATCAGTTGAGCATCACCGAGATCGTCACGCCCACGGTGGAGTTGCTGCAAGCCGGCAACGCTCTGCCGGCGACAATCGAACTGACGCAGGCCGATCTGGGCACCGATGCGCTGCCTGGCACGCTGGAACGGCTGGAAGGCATGCGCGTCAGCGTGGCGCAGTCCGTGGTCGTGGCACCGTCCGGCGGCAATATCGACGAAAACGACGCCACTGCATCCACCGATGGCGTTTTCCACGTCACCCTGCCGCAGGTCGCGCGTCCTTTCCGTGAGCCCGGCATCGGCATCCTGGATGTCATCGCCATTCCCGCCGACAAGAATCCGCCCCGCTTCGACACCAACCAGGAACGCCTGATGGTTCGCAGCCGCGGCCAGATTGGCGCATCGCCGATCTCGGTGGACACCGGAGCGAACGTCGCCGGTTTGTTTGGCGTGCTGGATTACTTCAGCGGCACCTGGGCGCTGTTGCCGGATACGGCCACGCCGCCTTCGGTCAGCGGCGGCATGCTGCCCAGCGCGGTGAATGACGCCCGCTACGACGAAGTGACCGTCGGCAGCTTCAACCTGCTGCGCCTGTTCGACGACGTCAACGACAGCAACGGCGCTGTCACGCTGACGCCGGAAGCCATGAGCAAGCGTTTGGACAAGGCCGCCATCGCGATCTGCGAATACCTCAAGACGCCGGACATTCTGGGCGCGGTGGAGGTAGAGAACCTGCGCATTCTGCAATTGCTTTCCGAGCGCATCGATGCCACCTGCGCCAGCAAGCCGGGCTATGTGCCCTACTTGCAGCCGGGCAACGATATCGGCGGCATCAATGTCGGCTTCCTGGTCAGTTCGCGCACCACCACCGACGGCGTCGCCCGAGTTGAAGTGCTGGACGTGGCACAGTTCGGCAAAGGCACGCTGATGAACAACCCGGACGGCAGCACCAGTCTGCTGAACGATCGTCCGCCGCTGCGCCTGCGCGCCCGCGTGCACCAGGATGCTTCCGGTAGTTATCCGGTCACCGTCATCGTCAACCATCTGCGTTCGCTCAACGACATCGACGACATGGCGCCGGGCAGCAACGGCTGGCCCACCGGCGGCGAACGCGTGCGCGCCAAGCGCGGCGCGCAGGCCGCCTACCTGGCCGGTCTGGTGCAGCAGATGCAGGTAATGGATCCGAGCGAGAAGATCGTGCTGGTCGGCGACTTCAATGCGTTCGAATTCAACGACGGCTACGTCGACGTAATGGGCGTACTGAAAGGCGAAGAAGCTCCGGCCGACCAGGTGCTGACGTATATCGACAGCCCACTGACCACGCCGCTGATCGATGGTTCGCAGTTGATCGCCGACCCGGCCCAGCGTTATTCGTACGTGTTCGCCGGCAACGCGCAGACGCTGGATCACGTGCTGGTCAACGAAGCGCTGGTGATGGGCGCGGACGTTCGCGTCGATCATGCGCGTATCAACGCGGACTTCGGCGTGGACAACTTCGGCGACAGCAGCATCGCGGTACGTTCGTCCGACCACGACCCGGTGCGCGTCAGCATCCGCGTCCCGACGTTCGCCCGCGCCAACCTGTCGGTCACCGCCGCCGCGGACCGCAGCACGGCGAACGTGGGCGACACCGTGCATTACACCGCCAGCGTCCGCAACGCTGGCCCGGGCGCCGCCGCCCCGGCCGCCGTGGCATTCGTGTTCGCCGCGCAACTGTCGCCGGCGCTGACGTCCATCCCCGCCGGCTGGAATTGCGCGGCACCAGTTCAGGACGCCGGCACCACCCGCGTGATCTGTACGACCAGCTCGCTGGCGGCGAATGACGAAGCTGCCTTCGCCATCGACGCCATCGCTCCGGCCGAGCGCGCTGGCGCCATCCTGGGACTGGGCGTATCCGCCAGCTCGCCGGTTCTGGACCCCGCCAATGCCGACAACACGGCATCGGTTTCGGTGGAAGTGGCCGCACTGCCTCAAGCCTCGGCCGATCTATCGGTACGCCTGCTGGGCAGCGCACTGCCGCTGCGCCGCGGGACCATCGCCACCTTCCTGATGCCGGTGCGCAACGCCGGACCGGACAAGGCCGAAGCGGTCAAGGTGGTGGTGCAAAGCAACGTGGACGCGAGCCATGCCGCCGTCGCCGCACCGCGCGGCTGGTCGTGCAGCCGTATGCAGGACACCAGCGCCGGTTCCAGCGCGCAGTGCACCCGTAGCGGCGAAATGGACACTGGCACGCAGACGCTGGCGTTCGCCATCGTCGTACCCGGAAAGCCGAAGCGCGGTACCACCTTGCAGTTCACCGCCCAGGTCAGCGCCAGCACGGCGGATCCGAACAGCGACAACAACCAGGCCAGCTTGAACATCGGCATCCGCTGACTTGGTTCGAATGTAGTTGTGAGGGCGCGGCGAAGACCGCGCCCTCTTTTTTTGCGGCATCACAATCGATTTTTGCTGCAAAGCAGTATCGCCAGATCCGCCACTGAGCCCGCGCCACGACCAGGCTGCCATCGTGTCGTTCAGCCGCCAGTTGACACCGCACGACAACCTTGCCGCCATTAGCGCCAGCGCCCGCATTCCACTGAAAAACAGGCCGCTTTTTACGCCTAAGTTGTTGCAGCGCACGAAAGGGTATTGGCTGCGGTTCTTTAACATGCGCGGCTTAACATTCGCCGCAAGACCTACAAGAGCGACGCCCTGCGATGACCATCGCCGCAAAATTTGAAATCGAATATCTGCAATATCTCGGCCCGGACGGCACGCTGGTCCGGGACGATCTTCCCGAAGCCGGGCGCGATACCGCGCGGTTGCTGGAACTGTTCAAGCAAATGCTGTTCGTGCGCACCTTCGACACCAAGGCCATCGCATTGCAACGCACCGGCAAGCTGGGCACCTACGCCTCCTGCCTGGGCCACGAAGCTACCCATATCGGTATCGGCGCGTCGATGCGGCCGGACGACGTGTTCGCCCCCAGCTATCGCGAATATGGCGCGCAGTTCATGCGCGGCGTGAAGCCGCGCGACGTGCTGATGTATTGGGGCGGCGATGAGCGCGGCAACGATTACCAGGTGCCGCGTCGCGACTTCGCCTGGAGCGTGCCAATCTCCACTCAATGCTTGCACGCCGCGGGCGCCGCACTGGCGTTCAAGCTGCGCAAGCAGCCGCATATCGCGGTGAGCACCTGCGGCGACGGTGGTTCTTCGAAGACGGACTTCTATGCCGCTTTGAATTCCGCGGGCGCCTTCGAGTTGCCTTTAGTGTTGTGCGTGATCAACAACGGCTGGGCGATTTCGGTGCCCCGCTCGGCGCAAACCGGCGCACAGACGCTGGCGCAGAAAGGTTTGGCCGGCGGCCTGCATTGTTTGCAGGTGGACGGCAACGACCTGATCGCCGTGCTGGAAGCCATGCGCCGCGCCAGCGAGCGTGCGCGTAAAGGACAGGGCGGCACGGTGTTGGAGTTCGTCACCTATCGCCTCTCCGACCACACCACCGCCGACGACGCGCGCCGCTACCGCGACGATGCCGAAGTGAAGGCCGCCTGGCAGCGCGACCCGGTGCCGCGCCTGCGCACTTGGCTGACCGCGAAAGGACTCTGGAGCGAAGCCGAAGAAACCAAGTGGAAGGAGGAATGCTCCGCCGCCGTCGACACCGAAGTGAACGCCTACCTCAACACGCCGGTGCAGCCGGTCGAGGCGATGTTCGATTATCTGTACGCGGATCCGCCACCGGAACTGCTGGCCCAGCGCGCTGCCGCGATTGCTGCGGAGGGTCGCCGATGAGTACCGTGATGAAACCCGAAAAGACAACCGCAGCACCGTCGATGGCAGCCGCCAACATTGCTTCCACGCCGACCGCGATCACCCTGATCGAGGCCATCACCCAGGCGCTGGCCTGGGAGATCGCACACGACGATTCGGTACTGGTGCTGGGCGAAGACGTCGGCGTCAATGGCGGTGTATTCCGCGCCACCGCCGGTCTGCAACAGCGCTTCGGTTCTGATCGCGTGCTGGACACGCCGCTGGACGAAACCACCATCGCCGGCCTCACCGTCGGCCTGGCCGCGCAAGGCATGAAGCCGGTGGCCGAAGCGCAGTTCGACGGCTTCGTCTATCCGATGGTCGACCACATCATCTGCCACGCCGCGCGCATGCGTTACCGCACGCGCGGACGCCTGCACTGCCCGATGGTGCTGCGCGTGCCGTGGGGTGGCGGTATTCGCGCGCCCGAGCATCACAGCGAAGCCAACGAATCCATCTTCACCAACGTGCCCGGCCTGCGCGTGGTCATGCCCTCATCCCCGCAGCGTGCCTACGGCCTGCTGCTGGCGGCGATCCGCGATCCGGATCCGGTGATCTATATGGAGCCCAAGCGCATCTATCGCCAGTACAAGGAAGTCGTGCCCGACGACGGCGAAGCGCTGCCGCTGGACGTGTGCTTTGTGCTGCGCGACGGCACCGATGTGACCCTGGTGACCTGGGGCGCGCAGGTGAAGGAAACGCTGGAGGCGGCTGAAAAGCTGGCGGCGGAAGGCATCAGCGCCGAAGTGATCGACGTGGCCACACTGAAACCGCTGGATTTCGACACCATCGCCGAATCGGTCAGCAAGACGGGGCGTTGCGTCATCGTGCACGAGGCACCGCGCACGGCAGGTTTCGGCGCCGAGATCGCGGCGCGCCTGGCCGAGCATTCCATGTACGACCTGCTGGCGCCGGTCGAACGCGTCACCGGTTACGACACCCACATCCCGCTGTTCCGCCTGGAGATGAAGTACCTGCCCAGCGTGGAGAAGATCGTCGCCGCAGCAAAGCGTGCTGTGCACGCCTAAAGCCGAGAATGGGGAATCGGGGTACGGGAATCGTAGAAGCACTCCCGCCCTTTGCCCCATCACCGGTTCCCTATTCCCCATTCCCGATTCCCTTTCTTATGAGCAACAGCAAGACTTTCAACCTTCCCGATTTAGGCGAAGGCCTACCCGACGCGACCATCGTGGAATGGTTCGTCAAGGAAGGCGATGTGATCCGGCTGGACGAGCCGCTGGTATCGATGGAAACCGCCAAGGCGGTAGTGGAAGTGCCTTCGCCCGTCTCCGGCAAGGTGCTGAAATTGGCCGGCAACGCCGGCGACGTGATCGTCACCGGCAGCATGCTGGCCGAGTTCGAGCCAGACCCCAACCTGCCGCAGCGCGCGGAAGGCCAGGACACCGGCCATCACCATGGTGCAGGCGCGCCGGCGCCAGCTGCAGGCAAGGCCATCGCCAGCGACGAAGGTGGCCAGCTGCCGGTGCAACCGGCGCCTTCCGAAGCGCAAGGCGGTAGCGAAAGCGGCGAACGTGACGACGCCGGCACGGTCGTCGGCGCCATGCAGTTCTCCAATACGGTGCATCAGGAGCAAGCCTCCTCGGTCGGCGGCGTCAAGGCGATGCCCGCCGTCCGCGCGATGGCAAAAAAGTTGGGCGTGGACTTGAGCCGCGTACGCGCTACCGGCACCGACGGCGTTGTCACGATGGCCGATGTGAAACAGGCGGCGACCGACGGCTCCAACTTGCTCCCCTCTCCCGCCGGGAGAGGGGCTGGGGGAGAGGGTACGCAGGATACTGATGCCCGTGCTCGTGCCATACCACCATCCGCGCTTCGTGGAGCGCACGAACGCACCGCGCTCTCCGCCTCTGGCAAACCGATGCGCACGCAGCCTCCGGGCGTCTCGGTTAGCGGCCAGCCGGAACAACTCAAAGGCGTCCGCCGCAACATGGCGCGCGTCATGGCCGACGCCCATGCCAAAGTCGTGCCGACCACGCTGAGCGATGACGCCGACGTCCACGCCTGGCAACCGGGCAACGATGTGACCGTGCGGTTGATCCGCGCCATTGTCCGCGCCTGCCAGGCGGTGCCGGCGATGAATGCATGGTTCGACGGCGACAAGCTCAGCCGCACGCTGCATCCGCAGGTCGACATCGGCATCGCCGTGGACACCGACGATGGCCTGTTCGTCCCCGCCTTACGCAACGCCGACATCCTGGACGCGCGCGGTATTCGCGAAGGCGTCAATCGCCTGCGTGCCCAGGTCCAGGACCGCAGCATCCCGGCGTCCGAGCTGACCGGCTATACCATCTCGCTGTCCAACTTCGGCATGTTCGCAGGCCGCTATGCAACGCCCGTGGTGGTGCCGCCCTGCGTGGCCATCGTCGCCGCCGGCCGCGCACGCCATCAGGTCACTCCGGTGATGGGCGGCTTCGAGTCGCACAAGATCATCCCGTTGTCGGTCACCTTCGATCACCGCGCCTGTACCGGCGGCGAAGCGGCGCGCTTCTTGAAGGCGCTGATCGATGACTTAGCATTGGCGCAGTAACGCAGGGCGGGCCCCGGCCCACCATCATCTTTGAGCTGCATCGGTAACGATCGAAATGGCGGGCCGGGGCCCGCCCTATGAATTCTTCATTGGAGCCGCTCCATGACTCATCGCAGCCGTCTCGCCGGTTTCATCATCGACAGCCAAACCGATGATCTGCATGCCGCTTCCGCCTTCTGGAGCCAGGCGCTGGGATTGAAGGTAGTCAGTCCTGACGATGGCGGACTGGGTATCTACGACAAGTTCGAAGAAGGTCCCGGTGGACTGCATATCGAAGTGCAGAAGGTCCCGCACCCTTCACGCGTGCATCTGGATATCGAAGCCGACGACATCGAAGCCGAAGCCACGCGCCTGGAAAAACTAGGCGCCAAGCGCATCGAGTGCGTGCGCGACCGCTGGTGGGTAATGGAAGCACCCACCGGGCATCGGTTTTGTATTGTGCCGATGGACGAAGCCAACCCGCGCGGCAAGGCCAACACCTGGGATTGATCCTTACCCGAGAAGGGTCTGCTTTTTTCAGCTGCGTTATCGCCTCCTTGTAGGAGCGACGTGAGTCGCGACAGAAGATAGAACAACCGCACGCTTCACCCTATGCACGTAGGCTTAGGCTTAGGGCTCTTCGTTTTTCTGGTCGCGACTCACGTCGCTCCTACACGGAAGCAGCTGGCCTACTTCCGCGCCGCTTCGCTCTTGTCTCGTGCCGCTTTGAACTCCGAACCTTCCTGCCACCGCGGCCAATCGGTGCTGTTGGCAATACCGTGGCCTAGGTCGTACAACAAGGTCACGTCCTGAGCCTGCCCACTGGCGTCCCAGGTCTTGTTCCAAGCATCGCAGGGCTGGTGATAGCACTTGGCGAAATAAGCATCCCGTAACGCCTTGCCGCTTTCCACGCCGCCGTCGATGCGATCCAAGCCCGCCCCCACGGTGATTGCCGGAACGCCGGCGCGCGCAAAGGCGAAGTGATCGGCGCGGTAGAAGAATCCGGCCTCCAAGTTTGGATCAGGCGAATAAGTGCGCCCACGCGCCTTCGCCACGCGCTCCAGATCGGCTTCCAATGAAACTCGCCCTTTGCCCCACGAGGCGATATCGCGCGTAGGGCCATCCGGACTCAGCATCTCGATATTGATCACTGCCGCCGTGGTATCCAGCGCCACCAGCGGATGCGCGGCGAAATACGTTGCGCCCTGCAGGCCTTTTTCTTCCGCGGTCAAAGCTACGAACAGCAGCGAACGCTGCGGACGCGGACCGGCGGCGTAAACACGTGCCAACTCCAACACCGCCGCCACGCCGGTGGCATTGTCCACCGCGCCATGGCGGATGCGATCGCCGCCGGCATCCGGTTCGCCTACGCCGAAAGCATCCCAATGCGCCGAATACATCACCGTTTCGTTGGGGCGTTGCGTGCCGACCAGCTTGCCGACGACATTGCGGCTGACCACCTGATCGCGCTTGACGGCGAACGCAGCCGATAGCGTCGCGTCCCCGAGCGCAACCGGCTTGAAATCGGCTTGCTGCGCTTTCTTCTTTTCCGTTTCAAAATCCAGGCCCGCGCGCTTGAACAAGGACACCGCAAGATCACGCTGCATCCATCCGCGCAGCAGCGTGTGGTACTTGGCGGCATCGGTGCGCGGGATATCGAACAACGGCGACAAGCCCGAACTCTTCACGGTTGCCCAGCCATACGCGGCCGGTGCGGTTTCATGCACGATCAGCACCCCGGCGGCACCGCGGCGGGCGAGTTCCTCGTACTTGTACGTCCAACGGCCGTAATACGTCACGGCTTTGCCGTCGAACGCACCGGGTTTCGGCGTTTCGAAATCCGGATCGTTGATCAATACCACGGCGATCTTGCCGGCAAGATCGACGCCTTTGTAATCGTCCCAACCTCGCTCCGGCGCGGCGATGCCGTAACCGGCAAACACCAACGGCGCATTCTCGACCTGCACACGCGCGACCGGATTCAAGCTTTGCAGCACCAGGTCCTCGCCATTGACCAGTTTTTGCGTCTGTCCGGCCACGCTCAGCGTTGCCGTCAGCGGTCCCTCCACTTGAGCGCGCACCAGCGGCACCGCCTGCGTCCAGCCGCCTTTGTCGCCGCCGGGCTGCACACCGGCCTTGCGAAACTCCTCAGTCAGATAGGCGATGGTCTTGTCCTCACCCGGTGTCGCCGGCGCGCGGCCTTCGAACTCGTCGGACGCAAGAATGCGCACATGACGAGACAAGTTGTCCGCACTGATGCCGCCGCCAGGAAGTTCCGCCGCGTGTGCGGAGAGCGTGGACAGCGACAGCAAGACCAAACCAAGGTTAGATTTTTTCACAGCGATACTCCGATCGATCACGGAAGATTTTAGGAGAAGACCGTATGCCGCACTCCCTTGTAGGAGCGACGTGAGTCGCGATGGAGCTTTACCGGTGAAGCCCCATCGCGACTCACGTCGCTCCTACAAGGGAGATTCAACGCCGATCACGATCCAGCCAACTCGCCAGTCCCTGTGCGTTGAGCTCGATATCCATCGCCAGCACGCGGGCTATGGCGGCGTCATCGAGCAGGCAACCGTGATTGCGCGCGCGGTCTTGGTAAAGCGAAGTGAGTGCTGCGGTCATACAACGATGCCTTTCCTCGCCGCCATCGCAGTCGCGCGCGATGGCGGTCATGGCATCGATCTGTTCGTACAGATCGCCCGCCAGCTTCTCGATATCGCCAACACGGCCGAAATGAGTCAGATAGATGCCGTCAGGCGAATAGGACAATAGCCGAGCGATGGAATTCTTCAGCGCTTCCGGTTCGAATTGCACCGGCGTGGTAGTGGGCAGCACGAAGGCACCCTGCTCGCTGTCCAGTTCGCGGTAAGACAGGCCAAACGTGTCGCCGGTGAACCAGCAGCGGCTGCGCGCGTCCCATACACATAGATGGTGCTTCGCATGGCCGGGCGTATCGATGCAGAGCAGTTCGCGACCGGCCAGATCGATACGGTGCCCGTCTTCGGCAACCACCACCCGATTCTCCGGCACCGGCAGGATTCGCCCATAACTACGCGTCATTTCCTCTTCGCCGTAGACCGCGGTCGCGCCGGCAATAAGCTTGACCGGATCGATCATATGCGGCGCGCCACGCGAGTGAACCACCAGCCGCGCATTCGGCAGTTGCGTCATCAGCGCGCCTGCTCCGCCAGCGTGGTCCAGATGCACATGGGTCACTACCAGCCAGTCGACGTCGGCGGGCGACAAGCCCGCCGCCTCCAAAGCCGCCAACATATGCGGTACCGAATACGAAGTACCGCAATCGACGAAGGCACCACGGCCGTTCTCGACGATCAGGTACGCGGCATCGAAATGATCGCGCTGGAACGCGGTATCGATGATGTGGATGCCGTACTCGTTCATGCTTGAAATGCTGGCTGCGGAAGTTCGATTCTAACTGTGCAGCTCATCCTAACGTGTAGGAGTGGCGTTCCTAACGTGTAGGAGCGACGTCAGTCGCGATGAGGCTTTTTCCGGTAAAGCTTCATCGCGACTCACCGGCGCCGGCATGCCGGCGCCCCACCTACAAGAACAAGGCTACCCGCACTTACGCCCCAGCCACCACGTCCGTAGCGGCACCGCGACGGTCAGTACCGCGAGAAAGGCGCCGTAGGCAACCAAGGTAGCTACTACCTGCTTCCAGATCGCACCGGCGCCGACATCCGCCGCGCCCAGCGCGTAGCCCCACTGCATGCCGATGAAGCTCAGCACGAAAGCGATGGCCAGTGCCGCGATGTCGAAGCTCTTTCGCCACGCACTGCGCGGCTGGCGTGGGAACAACCAGAACAACGTCCCCAGCAGCAAGAACCAGGGCAGGAACAAAATGACAGCCAGGTACGGCATCAGCCCTCCGCCTCGCGAATGCTCTGCAATGCCGCCAGCACGTCATCGGCAGGCACCAGCAGCGTGATCTCCGGCGTTTCCATTCCATCGGCGCGCTCGACCTGTTTCAGCACCGCGATCAGTTGGCCCGCGTCTTTCGGTGAGTCGAAACCGTTGCTCTGGATCAACAGCTCGCCTCGGCCATCGAGCAGCTTGAAATAGAAGCGGCCGTCTTTCTCGCGGTATTGCTTGAACTGCGGCAGTGCTGCTTTCTCTGCTGCTTTGTCACGCACCACAGTCGGCTGCTGCGAAAGATCGCGCAGCCCCACCGCGCGCCGCAATTCGGCCATGAACGGGATAGCGTACTTGGCGCGTAGCCGCTGGGCGCCATCACGCAGGATCGCCTCGATCTCCGCCGGCCTGGCGATCAGCGCCTCATACTTTTCGCGCAGCGGCGCCACTTCGGCATCGATGCGTTCGAACAGCTGCTGCTTGGCGTCGCCCCAACCGATGCCGTCGGCAAAGGCTTGCCGCATCTGGCGGGTCTCCTCCGCCGAAGCGAACGCCTGGTACAGCTGGAACACATGCGAGCCTTCCGGCTCCTTCGGCTCGCCGGGCATTTTGGAATCGGTAACGATCGAGGCAATCAGCTTCTTCAGTTCACCGCGTGGCGCGAACAGTGGAATGGTGTTGTCGTAGCTCTTGCTCATCTTGCGGCCATCCAGGCCAGGCAGCGTGGCCACGCTCTCTTCGATGACCGCCTCCGGCAGCACGAAATGATCCTGGCCGAACAGATGGTTGAAGCGCTGGCCGAAATCGCGCGCCATCTCGATGTGCTGGATCTGGTCGCGGCCTACCGGCACTTTGGCCGCCTTGAACATCAGGATGTCCGCCGCCATCAGCACCGGATACATGAACAATCCGGCGGTGATCCCCGCGTCTTCGTCCTCACCATCGGCGCGGTTCTTGTCCACCGCCGCCTTGTAGGCGTGCGCGCGATTCAAGATGCCCTTGCCGGCCACGCAGGTCAGCAGCCAGGTGAGTTCGGGAATTTCCGGGATGTCGCTCTGCCGATAGAACCACACCTTGTCCGGCTCCAACCCGCATGCCAGCCAGGTGGCGGCGATCTCCAGCGTCGAACGCTGCACACGCGAGGGCTCCTGCACTTTGATCAGGGCGTGGTAATCGGCCAGGAAATAGAAGCTTTCCACACCGGCGGTATGGCTGGCCGCGACGGCCGGGCGGATAGCCCCGACGTAGTTGCCCAGGTGCGGAGTGCCGGAAGTGGTGATGCCTGTAAGAACGCGGGTGGTCATTTATCTGATCGAAAGAGACTGAACACCGCAAGTTTAACCGCTGCGGCGGCCAACCCCGTTCCCAGCCGCGAAGCGTTCTGCCTATACCTTCCCAGGAGAGCGCCGTCATGTTCCGAGAACTTTCTTTGATCGCACGCCTGTTGGCTGCATCGTTGCTCGTTGCCGCCTGTGCCCCCACCACCGCCAGGCCGCTGGTGGACGTAGCGGTGGTCGATCGGGACAGCGGCCAATGGCTACCTCAATATGGCCACCGCGGCGACACCTGGGTCGCGGGAACGCCAGGCCATCGTTACAGCGTGCGGCTGACCAATACCACCGGCGAGCGCGTGCTGGTGGTGCTGTCGGTGGATGGCGTCAATGCCGTCACCGGCCAGACGGCGGCTCCCTCGCAGGCCGGTTACGTGCTGGCCCCATGGGAAACCACCGAAATCGCCGGTTGGCGCAAATCGCTGGACGACATTGCTCAGTTCGTATTTACCGATCTTGGCGACAGCTATGCCGCCCGTACGGGACGCCCGCGCAACGTGGGGGTCATCGGCGTGGCGGTATTCCAGGAAGCGCGCCCGCGCTACTACCCGCCAGCACCACCGCCCATTGCGCGCGGCTACGACCACACGCGTGAGCTGGGCTCAAGCGAGCGCCGCGCTGCCGCGCCTGCGGCGGCGGCCGACGCCATCGCGGAAGAATCGAATGCGAAAGGCACGGTCACCCAGAGCATCGGCACCGGTCACGGACAACGGGAATGGTCGCCCGTCGGCCGCACCGAGTTCGTGCGCGCGAGCCGCAGCCCGACCCAGGTCACTCAGCTGCGCTACGACGATCACCACCGGCTGGTCGCGCTTGGGGTGATCCCACACCGGTACCCCCACCCGCGTTTCAGTAATCGACCGGAAGCTTTTCCCAACGGCTTCGTTGCCGATCCGCCGGGCTACTAGGGCTATTGGCCGCTGAACCGCGCAGAAAAGAACAACGGGCCTGGCGGCCCGTTGTTCGTATGGGGGATTTCCCGCGGTGATATCAGGTGAACTCAGTGCTTGTTGCCCTGGCTTTCGAGGCTACGCTCGAAGTCACGGACTTCCCTGATGGCATGTTCGCGATCCCAGCCATAGCGCTCTTGCAGTTTGCCTGCGAGATATTCGGAGTTGCCTTTTGCAACATCAAAATCATCGTCTGTCAGGTCGCCCCATTTGGCGATTGCCTTTCCTTTCAACTGTGTCCAATTGCCGGCAATGATGTCCTTGTTCATGGAATGCCCTCACGTCTCGCGGTGGAAAATTCCGCGCACATAGAATCGCAATTGAGGCGTTGGGCAGCGATCAACCCTACGTCAATTTCGCATTATTCCGTGCCGGATTGCCCGCCGTGACTGCGCAGTACCACGCAAAAAAAAACGGACCGTGCTGGACGGTCCGTTTTCTTTATGAAGACGCCGGGCGTTTACTTGCTGGACGCGTCTTCCACCTTTTCTCCAACCTTCTGCACGTCCTTGCCAAAGCCATTGACGGTATTGCAACCGGACAAGGCGGCGATCGAAAACAAGGCCATCAACATCAACGCTACAGTACGCTTCATAACCGACTCCTTTGGACTATTCGCTGGGCCTGGGAAAACATCGCTCAGGCGGTCGTGACCGCGGCGATTCGCTCCCCTACCGGCAGCAAGTCTGATTAGAACATGCTGCATCCCAGCTGACCAATAACCGCGCGCGGACGTGCGAAAGGGCCGGCAAGCCGGCCCTTTCGGTTACATACGGCACACTACCAGCAGGCGCTGGCGTCAGCGCAGGACAGCGGTCAGCACTTGCCGTCCTTGCAATCTTCCGCCTTGTCTTCGACCTTTTCGCCCACCTTCTGGACGTCTTCACCGGCACCGGCCACGGTGTTGCAAGCGGACAGTACGGCGCTTGAGAACATCGCCATCAACAACAAAGCCATTGTACGTTTCATGTTCGACTCCTCCGGTGGTGGTTGGACACGACAGCGGTTGTGCCGCCGCTTGCGCCACACGACTGCGGCTCACCTCCACCATGCTGAGACGACTGTTTAAGCGACGTGAATTCGCTTTGCCGCGTTCAGTCCGAACTCAGGCCGAACGGACGCCCCTTTAGTCCCGCATCAGCGTGGACTTTCCGAACAGGCTTTCCACCAGGTCCACCGTGAGCTTGGCGGTGCGATTGCGGCGATCCAGTACGGGATTCAATTCCACGATGTCCAACGACGACATGCGGCCGGTATCGGCGATCATTTCCATCACCAACTGCGCCTCTCGATAGTTCGGGCCGCCAGGCACGGTAGTACCGACGCCTGGCGCGATGCTGGGATCGAGGAAGTCCACATCGAAACTGACGTGCAGATGAGTGTTTTCGTCCACGCCTTCCAGCGCGGCTTCCATCGTGCGCTTCATGCCGACCTCGTCGATGTAGCGCATGTCGTAGACGTCCACTGCATGATCCTTGATCAGCCGTTTTTCTTCCGGATCCACCGACCGGATACCGATCTGGCGAATCATCGCCGGCGTGATGGCGGGCGCGTCGCCGCCCAGCCGCGTCAGCGGATCGGGACCGATGCCGCACAGACAGGCCACCGGCATGCCATGGATATTGCCGGACGGCGTCACTTCGCTGGTGTTGAAGTCCGAATGCGCATCCAGCCACAGCACGCGCAGCTGTTTGCCGGTTTCGCGGCAGTGTCGGGCGACCGCGGTGATGGAGCCGATGGCCAGACAGTGGTCGCCGCCCAGCATGATGGGCAGCCGGCCTTTTTGGAGTTCGGCGTAGGTCGCATCCAGCAGTCCGCGGTTCCAGGCCACCACTTCGTCCAGATGCCGGTATCCACGCACCGGGTCCTGCCATGGATTGCGCGGGCCTTCGACGTTGCCGGTATCCACCACATCCACGCCACGGGCCGCCAGCGCCTCGCCCAAGCCGGCGATGCGCAGGGCGTCCGGCCCCATCCGCGCACCACGATGACCGGCACCGACGTCGGTCGGCACGCCGATCAGGGAAACGGCTGGGAACACACGGCTCATAGGCGGACTCGGCACAGGCAAGGGAAACAGAGTCTAGCCCTGTCCGTATGACCGGACTGTGGCGCTGCAACATGCGCGACCGAAGAGCAGGCGGCCGGAGAGAAGATGTGGTGCCGCTTATCCGAATCGAACGGATGACCTACCGCTTACAAGGCGGTTGCTCTACCAGCTGAGCTAAAGCGGCATTGAAGACTCGGCGCCGATGCCGGCGCGAACGGTAATTCTACCGCAGTGCGGCGCAATCGAGCGATTGCGCAGGCGCACCACCAGCCTGTGCGGCCCAGCTGCCGGGATCGGCCGCGGGCGCGGCGCCTACATCCAGCCACCACTTGGAAGGCGGCGCGCGGCCCGCCGGCAGCATCTGCGCGGGAAACCCCGCCGCCTGCAGAGCCGAGAGCCGGCGCTCGGCGCTTTCGCGGCTACGGTAGCGACCCAAGGCGATGCTGTTGATCTCTTCGCCGTTATTGATGATCAGGAAATCGTTGAAGCCGGCGGCGCCGATCCGCTGAGCGTTGGCCTGCGCTTCCTCCCGCGTGGCGGCGGGCGGCAGGACGATGCGATAGCCGCTGGCGCTGACACCCGGCACTTCGCGCAACTTGGAACGCAAAATCTGTGGCCGCAATTTATCCAGCACCGCATTGGCGGCAGCCGCATCGGCGAAGGGCCCTAGACTGAAACAGGCCTGCGGTTCGGCGGGGACCGTAGCGGCAGCCGGCAGCGGCGTATTACCCGTTGCAGCGCGCGGCTTCGCTCGTGCTTGCGGTTCGTCGACCAACTGCAGGCGCGCCACACCGGCCGGCAAATCCGGCGGAAGCGGCGGTTCCGGTGCTGGACGGGTAATCCACCATGCGGCAACGCCCAGATTCAATACGCATAACAGGACGATCAGGGCGCGAATCAGCATGCGGCGATTCTAGAGCGTGTTATGAACTTTGGGGTGAGTGCGAAGGCGGCTTCTATAGGGTTTGG
>CBFGZY010000043.1:0-35036 GCA_965653375.1 uncultured Pseudoxanthomonas sp. | reverse complement strand
CTGCGCGACCTGGGCGGCCTGGTGGTGATCGACTTCATCGACATGTCGTCGAACAAGCATCAGCGCGAAGTGGAAAACCGCCTGCAGAACGCGCTGAAGTACGATCGCGCCCGCGTGCAGCTGGGCCGCATCTCGCGCTTCGGCCTGATGGAAATGAGCCGTCAGCGCCTGCGCCCGTCGCTGGGCGAATCCAGCCAGATCGTCTGCCCCCGTTGCGACGGCCATGGCCGCATGCGCAGCGTTGAATCGCTGTCGCTGTCGATCATTCGCGTGGCCGAAGAGCACGCCATGAAGGAGAACACCGGACAGGTGCTGGTACAGGCTCCGGTGGAAATCGCCAACTTCCTGCTCAACGAAAAGCGCGGCGCACTGCGTGAAATCGAAAAGCGCCACGACGCGCCGATCATCATCGTCGCCGACGAAGCGCTGCACACCCCGCACTACGAGGTCACTCGTGTGCGCGAAAACGAGCTGAGCGAAGAGAGCGCCAAGCCCAGCTATCAGCGTGGCACTCCGCGCAAACTGCCTGTGCACGCGTTGACCAAGGCACAACTCAATATTCCGGCCGCTCCGGCGGTGACCCACGTCAAGCATGCGCAGCCGGCACCGGTGCGCGAAGAGCGCGAAACACCGGCCCCGCTCCCCGCGCCTACTCCGGTTGCGGTCGCCGCACCGGCGGCTAGCGGTGGCGTGATCGGCTGGTTCAAACGCTTGCTTGGCGCCGACACGGCCGCTCCGGCACAGACCCCGCAATCGCGCCAATCGCAGGACAACCGTCCGCGCGGCGATCGCGACCGCGGCGGCAACCAGCGCCGCGAGAATCGCGACGGGCGCGGTGGACAGCAGCAACAGGGACAACGTGGCGGCCAGCCGCGCCGCGACGAACCCCGTCGTGACGACCAGCGTCGCGACGAGCGCAAACCGCAAACCGCCCAGCCGCAAGCGCAACAGCAGAAGCAGCGCGGCGAACAACAGCAGAAACAACAGCAGCCGCAAAAACAGCAGAAGCAGCAGCCCAAGCCGCAGCAACAGGGCGAGAAAGCGAATGTGCAGCAACCTGCACAAAACGCGGCTGCCAAGCCCCCGCGTCAGAACGAAGCGCCCAAGCCAGCCAAGCCGGATACGGCAGCGGCGGAAGCCGCGGCTGTAGCGACAGCGGCGGTGACCTCGATCGAGAACGCCGCTCCTTCGGTTGTGGAGTCGCCCCGCCCGGCCACCCCGGCACCGGCGACGACTCCCGTTGCCGTGGCTACCGACGATGCAGTGGCCGCGACAGAAAGTGCCGCCGAGGGCACCGCGCCGTCGACGGAAACCACTGAAACCGGCGAAGGCACCGGCCGTCGCCGCCGTGGCCGTCGCGGCGGCCGCCGCCGCCGCCGTGGAGGTGGTGAGGCTGGCGCCGTCAATGAAACCGGCAACACGGAAGGTTTCGACGATGACGAGCAGGACGATGTCGTCGCTACCAGCTCCCAGCCCGAGTTCGATTTCGAAGACGAAGAACTGCGGCCTGCACGTCCTGCCGCGCCCGTAGCCACGCCTGCCCCGACCGCCGTCGCGGCCTCCGTCGCTCCGGTTGCTTCGATTGCCGCCACGACTACTGGATTGAACCAGGAACCTGCCGAGAAAGTGCAGGACACGGCTGAGCCGGCCATTCCGGCTCCTGCTCCGGCTCCTGCTCCTGCTCCGGCTCCAGTTTCTGCCCCGGCTCCGACGCCCACTCCGACGCTTCAGGTCGATGCCGTGCAGGAAGTTGCCGAGCAAGCCACTCCGGTGATCGCTCAGGCGGAGCCGGAGGCGAAGCCAACCTTCGGGTCTCGGCCGAGCCTCGACGCTGCCACGATCGTTCCGGAAGAAAAGAGCGACATCGCCGCCGTAGTGGAAACCGAAGCCAAGACTGGCGCGTCCGTGGTCGAAGCTACCAAGCGAGAAATCGAGCACGAAGTCGCCGCTGTTGCGTCCCCCGCTCCCGTGGCCTACGCACCTGCCCCGGCTGCGGAAACTTCTGCGGCGGAGCCGGTTGTCGAACAGACGACTCCTGCCGACATCGTTGAAGCCAAACCCGTTCAGAGCGAGCCCTCTTTCGTCTCGCCAGAACCGCCAGCGCCAACGTCGCCGACGCCGGCAACGGGCAGCACGGGCTCGCTGTTCTTCGTTGCTGGCGAAGACACGCCGGCTTCGGTGACCCGCAGCCTGTTCGATCCGGTGTCGACGCCAAAGCCGGCGGTGGAAGCCGACCCCCTGGCAGCGCACAACGATGATGAAAAGCCGGACGACGACAAGCCGTCGGCGTCGGATCAGGAAAACACCAAGCACAGCGCCTGACCCAACCGCCTGATAAGAAGCAACACCAAACCGGCCGCTTACGCGGCCGGTTTGCTATCTGCCACCCAAGATGCGTAGGAGCGACGTGAGTCGCGACCAGAACACGCCAACAACGCCCGACCAGGCGTGGATGGCTCAGAAGCTCACTCAGCTCTTAAAGACCACGTGCGAATACCGGCAGATCAATCGAGCTCGTAGGCCGCGCTCAAAGCGCCCGCGAGGGATCCGACAAACCGTACTGCGCCGCAAGCCGCGCCAGTGCGATGTTGTCCTGCACGCCGGTTTTTTCGAACAAGCGAGTCTTGTGCGTATTGATGGTCTTTGCGCTCAGGTTGAGGCGTTTGGCGATGTCTTCCTGGCGCAAGCCCTGGGTCAGCAGCATGGCCACTTCCAGTTCGCGCGGCGATAGCACGTCGAACGGCGATGTGTCGCCGCCCACGTTCAACAGCGCCAGATTCTGCGCAATGTTGTTGCCCAGATACCGCTTGCCGCGTGCCACTTCCCGCACTGCGCGTATCAACTCGGTCGCATCGCCGCCCTTGCCTATGTAGCCGGAGGCACCGGCTTCCATCAGCCGTTTGGGCAAAGGCCCGTCCTCCAGCACCGACACGATCACCACCCGCGGGCCTTCGTCGCCACGGGCGATACGTTCGGTGATTTCCAGCCCGCTGACACCCGGCAGATGCAGATCGCACAACACCACATCCGGCACGAGCTTGCGTATCAAAGGCAACGCCTCTTCGCCACTTGCTGCTTCGCCGACCACGTCGATGTCGATCTCGCTGGACAAGATCATCTTCATGCCGGTGCGGACCAGTGCATGGTCATCGATCAGGAATACGCGAATCGTCATACTGCCGGGAGCCCCTATCTCTGCTCTTCCGGAGCCTAGTCCGTCGCTGCGCTTGCTGCAACTCACATCATGACCGTGACGTGTGACAATCCGCCGAGCGGTCGGCCGTCCCGGCTATCCGCATCCGGCATTGTCTTCATCCAACGAGAGAAACCATGGCTTACCGCCCACTGCTTTTCCGCACCCTTCTACACAGCACTGCATGGCTGGCGATGCTGGTTGCCCTGCCGGCTTGTGCCGATACCAGCACGGCTTCCCGCACATCTTGGGAAAATCAGGTTCGCGATATCAGCAAAGGACAAGATAGCCCTTCACGCGCAGCGGCAATCAGCGCGCGATTGGATGCAATGAAGATAGTCTGGCGCAAAGAACCATTTACCCATGACGGCCACACCGGCTCCAATCTGATCGCCGACCTGGGCGGCCCCGTCGACGCACCGTTGCTGCTGATTGGCGCCCATTACGACAAAGTCGCCCACGGACACGGTGCTACCGACAACGCTTCGGGAGTATCGACGGTGCTGGAGTTGGCGGCAGCGATTAAAGCCCGCCCCTTGGTCAATCATCGTGTGCAAATCGTCTTCTGGGATCTGGAAGAGAAAGGCCTGTTGGGCTCGCGCGCCTGGGTCGCGACGCCCAGCCGGGAAAAGCCGGCTTTGTACGTCAACTTCGACGTGTTCGGCTGGGGCGACACCTTGTGGATGATGTCGCCGCAGTCGGACGCTCCAATCGTTGAAGCGATGCGCACCGCCAGCGGCAAACAAGGGCTGCACTTCCGCGCCGGTAGCGAGTATCCGCCGACCGACCATTTGGCGTTCTTGAAAGCCGGTTGGCCGGCCGTCTCGTTTTCGCTGCTCGGTGGCGAGGAAATCGACCCCACATTGACCGCATTCAGCGGCGGCAAGCCCGACCCCGCTCCCAAGGTAATGCAAGTCATCCACAGCCCTAAAGACACCGTGGCTGAGTTGGACGCGGCGCGCGTGCCGGCCGCTCTGACGGTATTGGAAAGTGGATTGCGGGCCTGGGATCTCGCTGCCGACAAACAATAGGCAGGTCCGCCAAGGGAATATTCGCCGCAGTAGCCGCATGGGCGAATCGGAGAAAATAAGAAAGGCGGGCCGTTAAGCCCGCCTTTCTTACGAGAACTCTACCAACTTTTCCCGGCGGCGACGGTGTCGGGCTCGCGATTGACCGTTGATCGCAGGCGGTAACAGGGGGAAACCGACTGCGTCAGGTTCTCTTGTGGTCCCCAGGTCATCGGCGGTCGCCCGGATCGATGGGGTTAATAATCCCGCCTTTCAGCAGAACGTTCCACTGCGTAAATTTATACGGAAGATCCTGCGAAGAAAGTGTGTAGACGGGTGCTCGCTCACGCTGAATACGAGAGCCCCGTCACATCCTGAATATTTGCAAACTCTGCAGGCGCTTTTTTTCATCAACGTCACCACCGTGTACGTAGGTTGTCCAGGCAGTGCGTTTTCCTTTGCCCGCAACATGATGACCTTCGATCTCCCCTACATGCCTGCTGAAGACGGCAGCTACGAATTGTCCATCAACGAATCGCCACCGCTGCATTTCGCCAGCCGCGGCGCAGCGTTGTTCTACGCTGTCAAACTGGCTTCTCAGCGACAGCAACAAGGCATCGACTACGCGATCAACGTCGAGGGAGGCGACGGAAAATGGCGTCTGTTCCGCGGCCTGTCGCGACTTAGTGCCTGATATTCGACGCAGTCATGTCAATTGACTGCTCGGTGAAAGAACGCTTAGTGAAAGTTGATTTTCATGTTCGCGTTGCGCATGCCATACGAAGCATCGTATGACCGTACCATCAGGATCAACGAGTTCCGGTGCCGGCTGCATGCCGGCCTTGCGCAGCACCCGCTGCGACGCCAAGTTCTCCGGAGCGGTGGTGGCGATCGCATGGCGTAGACCCAGCGATTCTTGCGCATACGTCAACATCGCGGCGGCGGCTTCGGTCGCCAATCCGCGGCCCCAGTAGCCGCGCTTGAACGCATATTTGAGCTCTGCATCGGCTTGGCCACCCGGGTGGACCAGACCACAGAATCCGGCGACTTCGCCACTCTCACGCTCGATCAGCGCTGACATGCCATAGCCACGCGTGCGGTAGTTGCGCTCGCTCACCGCCACCCATTCCACACATTGCTCGCGAGTCAGCGGCTGGCCATCGCCTACCCAGCGCATGGCGTCGGCATCGCCGTAAACTTCGAACAACGCATCGACGTCCGTCTCTCGCAGATGCCGGCCTATCAGCCGCTGAGTAGTGAAAATAATAGTTCCCATAGGCCGCTATTTTATCTGGTGCGCCGGCGCTACGAATATCGGCTGGTCATCTCACCGGACTGCCTTTCACCTGAAAACGATAATGTCCGAAAACGGTGAGAAGCCAACATACGGCATGGCAAGATAGCGTCCTCTCTTCCAGCGATACCCGCCATCATGACCGCCTACACCTCTCACACCCAACGGTTCCGCCAGTTGCATGCCGACGGCCTATTGCTACTGGCCAATGCCTGGGATGCCGGCAGCGCGCGGCTGATAGAAAGCCTCGGTGCTCCCGCGATCGCCACCACCAGTGCCGGCGTGGCGTGGGCGCACGGCTACGTCGATGGCGATCAATTGCCGGTGCCGCATCTGTTGGCCGCAGTCGCCGAAATTCGTCGCGCCATCGAAGTACCGCTCAGTGTCGATGTGGAAGGCGGCTACTCCGACGAGCCCGACCTGGTGGCAGATACCGTCGTGCGGCTGGCGCAAAGTGGTGTGTCGGGCATCAATCTGGAAGATGGCGGCAACGATCCCGAATTGCTCTGCGCCAAGATCGCCAGCATCAAACGGGCTTGCGCCCAGAATGGGCTGGATGTCTTCATCAATGCGCGCACCGATGTCTATCTGCGACAGTTGGCGCCTGCTGGCGAGCGGGTCGAAGCGACCTTGCATCGCGCTGCGCTTTACCGCACTGCCGGCACCGACGGCTTGTTTGTGCCAGGCGTGACCGATGCGGAAGAGATTCGCGCGCTGGCCGCGCAGGCCCAGTTGCCACTCAACGTCATGCTGCGCCCCAACCTGCCGAGTCTGCAGGAGCTTTCGAAGCTGGGCGTGCGCCGTCTCAGCGCCGGTTCGAGCCTCGCCGAATCGGTTTATGGCCACCTGCAGCGGCGCGCGAAGGTTTTTTTGCAGAACGGCCTATCGGCTCCGTCCGAAGGACCATCGTATTCCGAACTCAATGCGCTATTCGCAGCCCGCTGACCGCGCGGACCGAAGCAAGCAAAAGGCCTAAGGGCCACTACGCCATCAGCAATTCCAAGGACTGCGCCAAGCCGAACAGCACCAATGCAATAGCCGTAATCGCCAGCCACGTCATGGAGCGAACCATGATCGATTTCATTGCCGTATCCCGCCATTCCCCAGGGGAGTAACGACTATCGGCGGCTAAGTGGCTGTTGTCAAAGGTAAATGCATTAACTTCGCACAGCCCTGCTTGTGCGAGCTGCCTCTCCCGCAAACTCTTGAAACCGCTCACACAAAAAAAGCCAAACAGCTCGCGTCGAGACGGCGCTCCTACAAGAATCGTTACCGCCGAAATCAATCCGGATCGCCGCTGCTTATCGAAACTTGCGTCGTCTCCGGAATGGCTTCCCACACATAAAGCAAGACGTCGGGACCCCAGGCTTGCTTCAAGTTCCCGTCGGGATTCGGCAACGGGCGATAGGTGCGGCCATCCACGACGATGCTCTTGCCAGGATCTTCCGGCAACTCGATGTCGACCAGATGCACTTCATCAGGACCGTTGTAAAGGGCAACTTTCATCTTCCACCCATGGTTTTTCTGGGACGACTTATCGCGGGACGTATGTCCGTGGTACGACGCGGCTTTCCGTACCGGGACTTATATTCCTGGGTGCGTGAAGGCGATTGCTAGGCTGCTGTTGCGAAGCGTCGCGCACGCTGGGCGAACTCGTTACTTATGCTTTCGCAGCAACGCATAGACGAAAGACTGCTCTGTTCCCGATGGTGTTTTATGACGCTCGGCATGAGTGGCGACCAACGCAAACGCTGGCCCAAGTGCAGTGGCAATCTCCTGTGCGGACCGCCGGGCAACCGGCAATCCAGAGCAGCGCTCAGGACCATCCGGCCCAAAGCCACCGATGACGGCGTAGCCACCCGGCGCAAGCGCATGAGCAGCCTGCGCGGCGTAGGCCTGCACATCGGCAGGATCGGTAAGGAAATGCATGACGGCACGGTCGTGCCAATGCGAATAACCGGCAGCCGGTAGAGCCACTTGGGTTACGTCTCCCGTCAGCCAAGTCACGCAACCACCGCGCGTTCCCAATCGCTCCTGCGCAACGCCGAGCGACGCCGCCGACAGATCGAGAACAGTGATATCCACCAAACCCCTGCCGATCAGATCATCCACCAAGGTCGATGCGCCGCCACCCACGTCGATGATGCGACTAGCCGAGGAGAGCCCCGCTTGATCCAGCAACATCAACGACACATCCAGATGCGGGCGATACCAGCTGACGGCGGTGGATGCCTTCTGCCGGTAGACAGTTTCCCAATGGGTGATGCGATTGGGGGAGTCAGAATGGGACATAAGAGGATCCGATGTGGGCTTCGCCAACATCATAGGTTGGGGTGAGCTTGCGAACCCCAACACCAGGAATGATGATAAGCCGATGCAGTATCGACGCACTCGCCAGGAAGGCGGCATTTATTTCTTCACCGTCAATCTAGCCGACCGCTCCTCGCGGCTATTGATCGATCAGGTCGATCTTCTGCGCGAGAGCGTCCGCAAGGTCAAACAGCGGCACCCATTCGAAGTCCTGGGTTGGGTAGTGCTGCCCGATCATATGCACGCCATGTGGACCCTACCCGCGGGAGACGGCGACTGCGCCACACGCTGGATGCTGATCAAGGCCGGATTTTCACGTTCGATTGCGCATGACGAACACATACGCCCCAGCCGGAAGAGAAAAGGAGAACGCGGCATCTGGCAACGCAGGTTCTGGGAACACCTGATCCTTGATGAAGGCGATCTGCAACGCCATCTAGACTACATCCACATCAATCCAGTCAAACATGGCTACGTCGACAAGGCATCGGATTGGCCGTATACCACGCTTCATCGCTATATCCGAAATGGCGAACTACCCATCGACTGGGGTGCTTCCCCTGATTCGCTGCTCGGATTCGGAGAGCGGTAAACCTGCTCCGGATTATTTCGCTTATCGGATCAGCTGAGCCCTTTATCGGCATAGGTTGGGGTGAGCCTGCGAACCCCAACGTTTCGAATGCGACAGGTCGATATGGTGCCACTTCTTCCAGCCCCAGGTGTTGGGGTTCACTGCGTTCACCCCAACCTATGCGGGCTCACTTGATCGCCGTGATCTTGTCAGGATAACAGGCGATGCCAGGTCCTGTTGGAGCACGCTTTTGACGAAGGTTTTTTTGCACCTTCTCGCAGCACCCGCGCCGCGGAAAAACAAAAAACGGCAGGAATTGCTTCCTGCCGCCGGCATTCCTTTGCAGCTTGCTCTTAGTGCTTGGTAGTGGTCGGGATATTGACCTTATCGATACCGTGTATCACACCGTTGCTCGATGCAATGTCAGCCACGGTGACCTGCGCACCGTCGATACTCAGCTTGTCTCCAGCCAGCTTGATCGGTGCCGGTTGGCCGTTGACGGTCTTAGCCGACTCCCATTTGCCGACATCAGCGGCGCTACGGCGGCCGTTCACCACATGATAATTGAGGATGGAAGTGAGCTCTTCTTTGCCTTCCGGCTTAAACAGCTGATCCAACTTGCCGGCGGGTAGCTTTTCGAAGGCTGCATCGGTGGGAGCGAAGATGGTGAATGGACCAGGTCCGCCCAGCGTTTCTTTCATTCCCGCCTTATCGATGGCGCGTGAGAAGGTCTTGAAAGACCCGTTAGCGGCTGCAGTGTCCAGCAGATTCTTGACCGGGCTTTTCGTGTCTTGATTGGTGTTCATAGGTTGATACCTTCGAAAGGGATTCGCTAAAGCAAAACCCAGATGGCCGAAGCCAGAAGCGCCCCGAAGTGTCGGAGCGCTGAAACTCAATGCGGAGAGTGAGTGGAAGTGCAGCGCGGCTTGAGCAGCCGTCGCGGCATTGCGCCGCAACCTTTGCAAACTAGGCCTATGTCCGTTACTTCACCGTGAAGCAGAACGCCGTCGGTCCGAAAACTCTGCAGGTCGCGTCTGCGCCCTGTTATTGTGGTTGCAGTGGGAATGCGGCGTGTTCCGTTTATCTCCTGCATCCGTCGCGTGCCGGCCTGCACATTGCAGGCTCCCCCGAATGATCAACATCAAACAACATCGCGTGGTAAGCGCGAATTTCAGCCAACAGACCTCCGTGCGGCAATCGGTGCGGGCACTGGAGACTGCTGAAAATGAAGGCTGGCCGATGCTGCCCCTGCTGCCGGAATCCCCTGTTTCCATCGCCAACGCAGGGATTGTGCAGCGTACCGCCACCCACTTGGCTCATCATGTGCGCAGCGAGTATCGCTTCTGGTCAGGCCGACCTGCCCTGACACAACGGATGCTGTCGTGACGTCGGGCCTTTGGTAGCGGGCTAGTCGGCATAGGTTGGGGTGAGCCTGCGAACCCCAACGCTTCGGAATGCGACAGGTCGATAGGGTGCCGCTACGTTCCAACCTCAGGTGTTGGGGTTCACTGCGTTCACCCCAACCTATGCGGGCTAACTGCAAACACGCAAGCACGCATCATTCAACGCGCGAAATATCAGAATCACCAACCATGCAGCCGCCACGACGACCATTGCACACTTAGCGATGTAGAGCCCCGTAGAAGCAAGGCGTAAAGAACTCTCATCGTAACCAACATCATCAAACCTTTCTTCGGAGAGCGCGTCGGCCGACGAGCTGGCTGCCTTGTTGGTCTCGTGAACCGCGAAAACGCCCTGAAGGAAATCTGCGACGAGCGCGCAAATGCACAAAGCGGCAAGCCACATTAGCGAGTTGCTGAAACAGCCAAACTTCTTCTCAAGCACATCCTCGGTTCCATTCAACAACAGCCAGGTCAATGCGAGGATGGCAAGAATCGTCGTGCGTATCTGCGCGGACAGGTTACCAGTAGCAAAGTTTCGGTCGTCACGAATTTCCGCGTAATAGGCTTCAGCCTCCTGACGAGTCCGGAGGCTCTCGTCTTTCTTAGGCGTCGTCATGCTTTCTTCTTCGCGCGGAAGGGACCGGGACGGCGCTTCTTAGCTTTCTTGGCAGTCTTCTTAACCGTCTTGAATGAAGCTTTGACGGCCTTCTCGACGGCTTTCTTGGCCGTAACTTTCTTAGCAGCCGCTTTCTTGACCATCTTCTTCGCGGCTTTCTTGACTGCCTTTTGAGCCTTCTTGACAGCCTTCTTAGCTACCGCTGCCTTCTTGGCAGCGACCTTCTTAACGGCTACAGCCATGTAACACTCCCCGGTGTGATCCCTCTTGGGAGTGTATTGCGAGCGTAGGGGAAAGGGGAGATGGCAAGGATGTTGGGAACATCCAATTTATAGCATCAAGTTATTGATTTTAGTGGACTTATGGCGGAGAGAGTGGGATTCGAACCCACGGTAGGCTTACACCTACGGCAGTTTTCAAGACTGCTGCCTTAAACCGCTCGGCCATCTCTCCGTTGTCACTTCACTACCTGCGGCGCTAGCGCGCCGTTCGCCAGTTTTACCATCGACCTGCGATCGATGTTCGCTCCGGCCTGCGCCTTCGCAGTCAAGACTGCTGCCTTAAACCGCTCGGCCATCTCTCCGTTTTCGTTTCGCTACGGCATCTACGCCGTTTTCCAGCCGAACCGCCCAGCTACCGGCGGATCCACCCGGCCCATTGCAGGCCGGGCGATATTTTCGCATGAAGATGGTTGTTTTGCTTACGAGGCCTGTTTGATCTTGTTGTTGGCCAGGGAGACGGCGAGGGCCTGGTCGGCTTCCTTGGTGCATTTGCCACCGCAATCCAGGCGCGAGGATTCGATTTGCTGCGGAAGATGTTCGGCCAGGAAATCGATGAACACCCGTACCGCCGGCAACAAACCGCGGCGTGAGGCGAACACGGCGTGGCAGATGCCTTGCGGCAACGACCATTCGGGCAGCACCACTTCCAATTCGCCTTTGCGCACGGCCTCGGCGCATACGGTTTCCGGCAGCAGTGTGATGCCGTAACCGTCCTTGGCCATCGCCTGCAGCAGCGGGAAATCGAAACCCGCCAGGCGCGGCTGCAGTTCCACGCGGCGCACTTCGCCGTTGGGGCCATGCAGTTCCCAGCGTTGGCGCGCTTCGTCTTCGCTGATGCTCAAGGTGACGTGATCGGCCAAGTCTTCCGGTGTCTGCGGGCGGCCGGCGCGTTGCAGGTACTTGGGGCTGGCGACCAGCAGTTCCTGGATCTGCCCGAAGCTGCGCATCACCAGGCTGCCGTCGTCGTCCAGCTTGGCGCGCACGCGCAAGGCGACGTCGTAGCCTTCGTTGATGATGTCCACGCGGCGGTTGTTGACGTGCAGTTGCAGCCGCACCTTGGGGTACTTGTCGAGGAACAACGGCAGGATGCGCGGCAACTGCATCTGCGCCACTGCCACCGGCACGCTGACGCGCACCACGCCGCGCGGTTCGGCGCTCAGGCGGTCCACCACTTCGCGCGCAGCTTGCGCTTCGGCCAGCATGGTCTGCGCGTGGCGATGCACGCTCATGCCCACGTCGGTCACCGCGAAGCGGCGCGTCGAACGCTGCAAAAGGCGCACGCCCAGGTCGGTTTCCAACTGGCTGATGCGGCGGCTCAACCGCGACTTGGGAATGCCCAGCGCGCGCTCGGCGGCGGCGAAACCGCCGTGATCGACCACCATGGCGAAGTAGTACAGGTCGTTCAGGTCTTGCATGACTTTGCTTCCGTAAATGGAACAATCAGTGACATTAAGACATCTTTATCTCAAATTTGCAACGACCTACAGTGGCTTCCAACGCGGCAACGGCCGCATCCCAGGACAAGCCACCATGAAACTATTGCACATCGACAGCAGCGCATTGGGTGCCGGTTCGGTCACCCGCGAACTCACAGCCGCCATCGTAGCCCGTTGGCAGGACAAACTGCCTGGGCTGGAGGTCACCTACCGCGACCTGGACGCCGAGCCCCTACCCCATCTGACCGGTCCGGTGCTGACCAAGGCCGATGCCGCGGCAGCGGAAATCAGCGAGCAGACATTGCAGCAGTTCCTGGAAACCGACGTACTGGTGATCGGCGCGCCGATGTACAACTTCGGCATTCCTTCAACGCTCAAGGCCTGGATCGATCGCGTCGCCGTGGCCGGCAGGACTTTCCGCTACACCGAGAAAGGCCCCGAAGGCCTGGCTGGCGGCAAGAAACTGATCATCGCCAGCGGCCGTGGCGGCATTCATTCCAACGCGCCGAGCGACTTCCAGGAGCCGTATTTGCGCCAGGTGTTCGGCTTCCTGGGCGTTACCGATGTGGAATTCGTCCGCGCCGAAGGTGTGGCCTATTCGCCGCAACACCGCGTCGATGCGATCGCGTCCGCGCTGGCCAGCATTCCGGAACCGCTGCGCGAAGCCGCCTGAACCTATAACAGAAAAGCTGTCTTTCTCTCTCCCTAGGGCCTGCCATGCAGGCCCTTTTTTTGCTGCGCATCGAAGCACTGCATTTCATGGACCCGGTAACGCACCTTACGCGCAGCGTGACCCACCTCCCCGCCCGCTAGCAGCCGCACGCGCTCCCGCCTGGGCGTACGACACCGTCTCTCCCGCATTGCGAAACTCTGCGCCACCGCACGTTACCGACACTGACGGCCACCACCGCCGGCAGTACCATGCGCAGCGTCAGGGGAGGATTACGGATGTCCAGTGATATCACCCATTTGCTGCAACGCCATCACCAAGGGGACCGCGAGGCCTTCGACCGGATGGTGCCGCTGGTGTACGAGCGGCTGCGCATCGTCGCGCGCGGACAACTGGCACGTGCCGGGCGGCGCAACCAGGCGCTGGATACCGTCGGGCTGGTCAACGAGGCCTATATGCAGTTGGTCGACGAGTTCGGCGTCGACTGGCAGGACCGGGCGCATTTTTTCGCGGTCTGCGCACGCGCCATGCGCAGGATCCTGGTGGATCACGCGCGTCGCCTGCATGCCGACAAACGCGGCGGCGGCGTAACTCACCTGACACTGATGCCGGACGACGTGGCGATGGCCGCGCCTTCGGAACACATCCTGGCCGTCGACGCCGCTTTGGAAGGACTGGCCGCGTTCAACGAACGGCTGGCGCGGGTGGTGGAATGCCGTTACTTCGCCGGGATGACCGAAGAAGAAACCGCCCAGGTAATGGACAGCTCGTTGCGAACCGTGCAACGCGACTGGATGCGTGCACGTGCCTGGCTGTTGAAGGCGCTGGCATGAATCCACCGGCTTCCGACGATCCGCGCGCGCGGATCGACGCTCTGTTCGAGCAAGCGTTGGAACTGGAAGGCGAGGCGCGCGAACAATTCCTGGATCGCGTTACCGACGGCGACGCGCCACTGCGCGACGAACTGGAAACCTTGCTGCGGTTGGCCACGGAACCTTCACCGCATTTCGATGCACTGATCGGCGACTCGCGATGGCAGGCGCTTGCCGAAGAGTTGCCGCCGTCGGCTCCCCGCCAAGTCGGCGCCTGGCGCCTGCTGCGCGAATTGGGCAGCGGCGGCATGGGGTCGGTCTATCTGGCCGAGCGCATCAGCGACGACTTCAAGCAACAAGGCGCGCTGAAGTTGATACGGCCGATGATGGACTCAGAAGAGTTCGAATGGCGTTTCGCGCAGGAGCGGCAGATTCTCGCCACCCTCACCCATTCCGGCATCGCACGCTTGCTGGATGGCGGCCGCGATGCGGACGGCAGAACCTATCTGGTGATGGAATATGCCGAAGGCCTGCCGCTGGATCGTTACTGCGACGAACATCGGCTGACCATCGAGCAGCGGTTGGCGCTGTTCGTGGACATCGGCGAAACGGTGGCACACGCTCACCAACACCTGGTCGTACACCGCGATCTGAAGCCGGCCAACATCCTGGTTACCTCCGAAGGCGCGGTGAAGCTGCTGGATTTCGGCATCGCCAAAGTGCTGGCGGCAGCGGACGATGCGGAATCGCCGATGACGCGCACCGCGGTCCGTATATTCACGCCCGAGTACGCTGCGCCCGAGCAAGTACTGGGACAACCGGCCGCCACTGCCGCCGATATCTATCAGCTGGGCTTGCTGCTGTACGAATTGCTGACCGGGCAGCGTGCGCAGACGATCGAGAACGTTTCGCCCGCGACCTTGGAACGCGTGGTGTGCCAGTTGGAGCCGCCCCGCCCCAGCGTCCGCGCAGCAGCGACGACCGCCGAAGCCGCAGCGGCGCGGCACACCAGTCCGGCCGCGCTGCAGCGCAAGTTGCGTGGCGACCTGGACAACATCGTGTTGAAGGCACTGCGCAAGTCACCGGAACGGCGCTATGCCTCCGCTGCGGAACTGGTCGACGACATCAAGCGCTGGCAGCAGGGCCGCCCGGTGCGAGCGCGTCCCGAAACCTTCGGTTACCGCACTAGCAAGTTCGTGCGGCGGCACCCCTTCGGCGTAACCGGCGCGGCCGCCGCCGTGGTGATGTTGGTCGCATACGCGGTGACGGTTACCTTGCAGTCCGAAACCATCGCACGCGAACGCGACCGCGCCCGCGCCGAGGCGACCAAGGCGCAGCAGGTCAAGGCACTGGTGCTACGCCTTTTCGAAGGTGCCGACCCGCAGCAATCCGGTGGCGCCCAGCTGACAGCACGCGAACTGTTGGACCGCGGCTGGGCCGGCATAGAAAGCGAATTGCCGAATCAACCCGAAGTGCAGGTCGAACTGCTCGACACCGTGGGCGAAGCGTATCGCCAACTGGGTTTGTACGAACGCGCGCAGCCCTTGTTCGATGAGGCGCTGGAAACCGCCACGCCGTTGGCCGCCGAGTACCCGCTGCTGCTTGCGCGCGCACTCCGTAGCCGCGGACGTCTGCACAGCGACTTGGGCGCCTACGACAAGGCCGAAGAGCAATTGCAAAGCGCGCTGGACCGCTACCGTCGTATTCGCGGCAGCCCGGATGCGGAACTCGCCACCACGCTTTCCGATTTCGGCGCATTGAAGTTCCGGATGAGCGACCTCGATTCCGCCGAGCGTTATCACCGCGATGCCCTCGCGATGCGGCGGCAATTGTTCGAAGAAGAGCATGTCGATGTGGCCGACAGCCTGGACAAGCTGGGTACCGTGTTGCGCCACCAGGGCGACTATGCCGGTGCGGAACCGCTGCTCAGCCAAGCCCTGGCGCTGCGGCGCCGATTGTTGCCGGCCACCCACCCAAAATTGGCCGACAGCCTCTCCAATCTGGCGCTGACGCGAGTCAATCTGGGCGAATACGACTCTGCCGATTCCCTGTACCAGGAAGCACAGGCGGTGACACGCCAGTCGCGCGGCGAACGTCATCCGCAGCTGGCGATAGTGATGAACAACCATGCGCTGCTCCTGCAAGCACGGCGCGAATTTCCTGCGGCAGAGCGACTGTTGCGCGAGGCCTTGTCGATCCGCCGCGAGGCTTTAGGTGAACAACACCCGGAAGTGGCGATGAACCTCAACGACCTAGGCCTGGCGCTGTCCGGAAGCGGCGATTCCAAAGGCGCGGAAGCCTACTACCGGCAGGCGCTGGCCGCCTATCCGCCGGAGCACCCTTGGCGTTCGGCGACTGTGTTCAACCTGGGCATGCTGGAAGAAAACCGCGGCGACTTGGCAGCAGCCGAACGGCATTACCGCGAGGCGCTGGCGCGCCAACGCGAGGACTACGGCGAAGAACACGAACGGGTGGGCATCGACCTCAATCGAATCGGCATCGTGCTGCATCGCAAGGGCCAATTGGACGAGGCCGAGCAGCACTTCAGACAGGCGCTGGCGATTTTCCGCAAGCGCCTGCCCGAGGGGCATCCGCGTCTGGCGTTGGTGCTGGTGCCGATGGGCCAGCTGCTGCTAGAGCGCCGCCGCCCAGAGGAAGCACGCGTCCTGCTGCAGGAGGCCTGGCGCGTGCGCCGCACCGCCTTCGGCGACAGCGATGCGCGCACCATCGAAGCGGCCACTGCCCTGGCCGCCGTCGACGGCAACGTTTCGCAAGCCAGCCGTTGAGCGCTACGCCGGCACCCGCAGTACCAGCCTTAGCCGCACTTACCCTCTACCGTCACTTTCACCCGGCGCAAGTTGTTGGCTTCGTCGCTTTCGGCCACCGTTTGTGTTTCATCGGCGTGCACGTACAGCATCCATGTACCCGGCTGTAGCCACAGGTGGCCATCCGACACCGCGGTGGCATTCGGCGCCAACGCCGCTAACGCATTGCTGGCCACGATCGGTCCGTTCTGTGTGTCCCGACGTATGCGGTTGGTGGTCGCAATGGATGCTGCGCTGCCCTGGTTGCGAGTGACGTATTTGTAACGGAAACCGCACAGGCCGCCCTTGGTCGACGACGCATCGCTGCTGGACACGGTGGCACTAGTACCCCAGGCAATGGTCGCCGACGCCAATTGGAACGCGTTCACCAGCGCCAAGTCGGCAAGAGCGACATTCGCCAACGTTTGCCGTCCTTGCCCACCGCCGCCGGGATCGCTGCCTCTGCGTTGCGGTTGCACCGGCGCCGCGATCTCCTGCGTAGCGCTGGGTGCGGAAGATTGAGCGGAAGATTGAGTGGTTTGCGCCTTCGCCGCCGAAGACGTGGGTTGCGCGGCGGTGGACTCTGCCGCCGTACGCGATTGGGCGCCGGCCGCTCCCGCCAGCGCGAACAGAAACAGGGTGCCGGTAGCGATAGCGTTCTTGATGCTGGACATGCTGATCTCCTTATGAAAACGACAGTGACAGGCGCCGGTAGCGCGCCCTTCTCCTAACAGTCGCAAAACCGCGCCCGATCCCGCCACGGCGCCGCCATTCGGCTCAGCGGGTGTACGCCTGCCGGCACGTCCACGCAAGCAGCGCACGGAATTTCTTTGACGCATGGCGGGATTCGGACACCGGACCCGACTTCAACGGTGCGGGAGTAATCCGCTCCCGCCTCTGCCATTGCGCAACCGAGGAAGCCGACCATGTCCAGAAATTTCCGTCCTTCGCCCTTAGCCCCTTCCCTGCTGGCCGCTGGGGTGCTGTTGCTGTTGTCAGGCCAGGCCGACGCCATCGATCCGTCCAAGGGCGTCTACCGCATTCCCTACAGCGACAGCACCGAGGTGAAGGTCACCAACGACCACATCAAACACAGCCCGCCCGGCCGCATCGACATGAGCGGCAAGAGCGGCGGCCCATACAAGATCGTCGCCGCCGCCGACGGCACCGTCCGCCACATCGTCGACGGCTTCAGCGAGCGCATCGACTGCAAAGCCAACCCCGAAAAACCGCAAAACAACAACTACGTGTGGATAGAACACGCCAACGGCGAGTGGACCAAATACACCCACATGAAAAAAGGCTCCACCACGGGCAAGGCCAAACTCAAGGTCGGCCAGTTCGTCAGCGCCGGCACCTATCTGGGTGATGAGGGCGATGTCGGCTGCGCCAGCGGCGATCACCTGCATTTCGAAGTCGGCGTGCCCAAAGCTAGCGGCGGCATCACTGCCACGGGCGGTTTTCTGACCGACAACGAAGGCAGCAAGCGCAACCGGATACCGCGCATCTGCGGGATCGACAAGGGCATGTTTGTCAGTGGCGAAAGCTATACCGCGCGCAAGGTACCCGGCGCCATCAAGCCCGGAGCGAAGGAAGTCGCCCGTCATGGCGTGGCGGCACGCGATTACCAGTGCCTGTTCGACCAGGCGGTGAATGCCGGTTATGCGCTGGAATGGATCGACGGCTTCGATGTTTCAGGCAAGGTCTACTACAACGCGGTGTTCCGGCCGAATGCCAACATGGGCTGGATGGCCTTCCATGGATTGACCGGCGCGCAATACCAACAGCGGTTCGACGAACTGACCGGCAAGGGTTACCGGCCTTACCAGGTCGAAAGCTACCTCGACCAGGGCAGCACTCGTTATGCGGTGATCTATCGCAAGCAGTCGGGTCCGGCTTTCACGGCCTATCACGGACTTTCCGCCAACGAACACCAGCAACGCATGGATGACTTGACCAAGGCCGGTTATCGCCCGCGCAACGTATCGGTGGTATCCCCCGGAGGTCAACGTCGCTACACCGCGCTGTACGAAAAAGCCGACATCGGCAGTTGGCAGGCCAAGTCGCAGCTGACCGCTGACGAGTACCAACAGACGTTCAATGCCAACGCCGAGCAAGGGCGGCAGATCGTTTACGTCAACGGCTACATGCACGGCGGGCAGCCGTACTTCACCGCGATCTGGAGTTCGAAGGGCGGCGGCGCCTACAAGGCCAGGCATGGACTCACCAGCAGCCAGTATCAGAGCGAGTGGGAAAGCAACACCGGCGCCGGCCTGCTGACCCGCGACGTGACCGGCTACAGCAGCGGCGGCTCTGCACGTTATGCGGCGATTTGGCGCAAGTGATCCGGGGGCGACCGGATCGGTAGCCCGGTTTTCAAAAAGGCTTCCGGAATTCCGGAAGCCTTTGTTCGCCGCCAATTTATTACTCCACGATTGAAAGGTTGGTCGCAAAACGAAGTTCCGCAGAACTCTGGCCCTCTTCACTGCGCGGGTTCCAGGATCTTTGTCTTGGGCGGCGGCAGATTTGACACCGGCCATTTCATGTAATAATTTTAGTTACATGAAATCTGACGACCGCCTTTCTGCCGTCCTGCACGTACTGCTGCATATGGCGCAGGTCGACGACCCGATGACATCGGAACAAATCGCACGGCTCATGCGTACCCATCCTGTCGTCGTACGCCGCACGCTGGCGGGCTTGCGCGAGCTTGGCTGGGTGCGGTCCAGCAAAGGGCATGGCGGTGGCTGGTCGCTGGCCTGCGACCTGGCCCGGATCAGTTTGTTGGATGTGCATCGCGCCCTCGGCACGTCCGCCCTTTTGAAGATGAGTCCATTGAATGAGCGGCCCGAATGCGATGTGCAGGCTGCGGTCAACGTCGCGCTCAACGATGTGATGCGGGAAGCCGAAGCCCTGCTGACCGCACGCCTGGGCGAAGTGATGCTGGCCGATCTGGCGGCAGATTTCGGGCGGCGGCAGGCCACGCCATCTTCCTGTGATCAGACCGGAGTCGACCAGCATGCAGACTGACGTAAACATCGAAGAAGAGAACTACGACGCCCTGGTGGTAGGTGGCAGCTTTGCCGGACTGGCGGCCGCCACGTATATCGCACGCGCCAAGCGACGCGTGCTGGTGGTGGATGCCGGCGAGCCGCGCAATCGATTCTCCCCGGCCGCGCACGGATTCCTGGGTCACGACGGACAGTCGCCTGGCGACATCCTGGCCGCCGCGCGCCAGCAAGTGCTCGCCTACCCCACCGCGGCGATGCGTACCGGCGAAGTGGTTTCCATCCAGTCCAAGACCTCCTCCTTCGACGTCCGACTCAACGACGGCACCACGATATCGAGCCGCAAGATCGTCATCGCCACCGGCCTACGCGATGAGCTGCCCGCGCTACCAGGATTGCCGGAACGCTGGGGCCGCACCGTGTTGCACTGCCCGTATTGCCACGGCTACGAGACCGGCGGCGGACCCTTAGGCGTATTGGCGACCCATCCATTGTCCGCTCACCAAGCCAATCTTGTGCATGACTGGGGCTCGGTCACGTTCTTCACCAACGGTGCGCCGCTTCATGATGAGGAAACCATCGCCAAGCTCCAGGCGCGCGGCGTGGTTATCGAAAACACACCGATTGCCGCGCTGCTTGGCGACGCTCCTGCGCTTACCGGAGTCGCCCTGGCGGACGGGCGCGAACTCGCGCTGAATGCACTCTTCGTAGCACCCACATTGCATCAGCATCCGCTGATAGAACAGTTGCAACTGGCCATGGACGAAAGCCCTGCCGGGCCGCTTGTTCGCACCGACGAACGCCGCATGACCAGCGTGCCGGGCATCTACGCTGCCGGCGATATCGTCCGCGCGGGACACAGCATCAGCTTTGCCGTCGCTGACGGCGTGACCGCCGGCGTTTCGCTGCACCAGGCCTTGGTAGCGGAAGCGGTCTGAGGCAACGTGCACGCTATGCTTGAGCCTCTTGTAGGAGCGACGTAAGTCGCGACCGTAAACCTACGGTCGCGACTTACGTCGCTCCTACAAGAAGAATCCTCTAAAAGGATTTCAGGCAATACGCTCGGCACCGCCCATGTAGGGGCGCAGAACCTCCGGCACCGTGATGGAACCATCGGCGTTCTGGTAGTTCTCCATCACCGCGATCAGCGCGCGGCCCACTGCGGTGCCGGAACCGTTGAGGGTATGCACGGGTTCCGGCTTGCCGGTGGCGGGATTGCGCCAGCGCGCCTGCATGCGGCGCGCCTGGAAATCCTCGCAGTTGGAGCACGAGGAAATCTCGCGGTAGGTGTCCTGCGACGGTAGCCAGACTTCCAGGTCGTAGGTCTTGCTAGCGGAGAAGCCCATGTCGCCGCTGCACAGCAGCATGCGGCGATACGGCAGGCCCAGCTTCTCCAACACGACTTCCGCACAGCGGGTCATGCGCTCGTGTTCGTCGTAGCTTTCCGCCGGCCGCGCGATGGACACCATCTCCACCTTTTCGAACTGGTGCTGGCGGATCATGCCGCGAGTGTCGCGTCCGTGGCTGCCGGCCTCAGCGCGGAAGCACAGCGAATGCGCGCTCATGCGCAGCGGCAGTGCTGCATCGTCGACGATCACATCGCGCACGATATTGGTCAACGAGACTTCCGAAGTCGGGATCAGGTATCGCTTGGTCTCGCCGACTTCTGTCGCGAACAGGTCCTCTTCGAACTTCGGCAGCTGACCCGTGCCGCGCATCGACTCCTCGTTGACGATCAGCGGCACATTGGTTTCTTCGTAGCCGTGTTCGTTGGTGTGCAAATCCAGCATGAACTGCGCCAACGCGCGGTGCAGGCGGGCCAGTTGGCCGCGCAGCACGGTGAATCGCGCGCCGGACAGCTTGGAGCCGGCATCGCTGTCCAGCCAGCCGTGGGGAACACCCAACTCGACGTGGTCCTTGACCTGAAAATCGAACTGGCGCGGGCTACCCCAACGATGCTGCTCGACATTGCCGCTTTCGTCCTCGCCCGGCGGGACGCTGGCGTGCGGCAGGTTGGGAATGCCCAGCGCAATGGCTTCGATCTGACCGCGAATGCGCTCCAGTTCTAGTTCCGACGCCTTCAGCTCATCGCCGAAGCCGGCCACTTCCGCCATCAGCGTCGAGACGTCCCCGCCCTTGGCCTTGGCCTGGCCGATAGCCTTGGAGCGGGTATTGCGCAGGTTCTGCAGTTCCTCGGTGCGCTTCTGGATCTGCTTGCGCGCCGACTCCAGTGCCTCCAGCGCAGCGACGTCCAGGGAGTAGCCCCGGCTGGCTTGCAGGCGCTGGGCGAGTTCGGCGGGCTGGGTGCGAAGCAGGACAGGATCGAGCATGTATGCGTGGGGCTTGGGTAAGAAGAAGCGATTATCGCCGATATGCGGTTGGCTGCCTCGTCCGTTTAACCACCGCTGTGCCAGAATTGTGAGGTCTTCACCGGTGAACCCCATGTCCGCTCCCAGCGAACGCCAAGACTCCCATTTCGTCTTCCGCTTACCCCGCCAGGCGCTACGACTGGCTACCATTGCATTCGGCGCCGGCTTGTTGCTGTTCGTGCTGGTCTGGTGGCTGGGCCGCGACAAGGGCTTCTACAAGCCCGAACCGGTGGTGACCGATCCCGCGGTAACTGTCGAGGCGCTGCCTGAGCCGCTCACTTCCCGCGATGGCGCCAGCGGCCTGGAAAAACCCGCTCCCGCGCCCGCCGACGATCGCCCGCAATTGGTGGAAGAAAAGCCGATGCCGGCACCGCCACCGCCGGCTGCCGCTACAGCGGGAACATCGACTGAGCCATCCCCATCCAGCGCCGCGCTGGCGCCTGACCAGGTCGCCGTGCCGATTCCCGGCCAGACTCCGCCCCCGCGTTATCCGCCGTCGGCGATGCGCAAAGGCGCGACTGGGACGGTGTTGTTGCGCGTCGAAGTGGGAATCGACGGCACGCCGACGAACGTCCAGGTGGAACAGCGCAGCGGTTCGCGAGATCTGGATCGTGCGGCACTGGATGCCGTCCGTGATTGGCGCTTCAAACCAGGCCAACGCGATGGCCAGCCCGTTCCCAGCGTTGTGACGATACCGATCGATTTCAGCCTGGAACGATGAAAGGCGCCTACAACGGCTTGAATCCAGCTCGGTTAGGGCTTCAATGCCATCGACCTAGGCGCTAACTGAACCTCAGGTTTTCGTTGGCATTGCCGTTCACCGCGTTGTCACGCGGCCACAACAAAGCCACATGCAAGACTCGGCCTGCTCCAGATATCAGGAGGTCCGAGTCGATGTCTACCAAAGAATTCCGCGAATATCACGCTCCCGAAATACCCGACGCGCGGCCGTTGCCGCCGAAAGCCAGCCCCGGGTTGTGGCTGCTATTGCTTGGTGCATTGCTCACCGCAGCCATCTTTTGGATCGCCCGGGAACGTCCCGGCTCGATGACTGAACCGGTTACGGCGCAGAAAATTCCTGCGGTCGAAACGCCCGCTCCGCTCCCCGTTGAGAAGGATCCCGTCAAACCGGTGATCGACGGCGCCAAGCCCGCCACTGAGCCCGCCTCCACGGCACGCAGCCCGCAGCGCGCCGCCAAGATTTCCCGCGAGCCCCGCCCACTGGCGAGCAATTCGGTACCCGAGTATCCACCGGCCGCGTTGCGTTCCGGCGTAGGCGGTACCGTGGTGCTGCGCGCCAAGATAGACGCCAGCGGCAAACCGGCCGAAGTATCGATCGCAAAACGCAGCGGCAACCGCGATCTGGATCGGGCTGCCTTGCGAGCCGTGCAGAAGTGGCGGTTCCAACCCGCCATGCGCAATGGCAAGGCGACCGCCAGCGTGGTGCGGATACCGGTGGATTTCAAACCGATTTGAGTCGCGCCGCGGACGGCGCGCTCGCTTGCCTCTGACTAGGCCGAAGCCAGCCCAAAGCCGACGCGCGTGGCCAAGGTATCGAAGCCGGGGAACGAGGTCGCCACGTTGGCGATGTCGCCGACGCGCACCTCGCCCTGCGCACGCTGTGCGGCCACGGCGAATGCCATCGCAATGCGGTGGTCGCCGTGGCTGTCGATAGTGCCCGCCTGCATCGCGCCGGGGAAAATCGTGGCGCCGTCGGGTGTTTCGTCCACTCGCAGGCCCAATGCGCGCAACCCGGTGGCCATGGCCGCCAAGCGATCGGATTCCTTCACCCGCAATTCCGCGGCTCCGCGTACTACCGTGGCGCCTTGCGCGCAGGCTGCCGCGACGAACAATGCCGGGAACTCATCGATCATGTCCGGCACGATGGCCTCGGGCACTTCGATGCCGTGCAACGGTGCGTGCCGTACCACCAGATCGGCAACCGGCTCGCCGCCTTGTTCGCTCCGGTTCTCCTCCGTGATATCCGCACCCATCGCACGCAATGCAATCAGCAAACCGGTTCGACGGGGGTTCAAACCCACCGCGCGCAGGCGCAGCTCCGAGCCAGGCACGATACTCGCCGCCACCAGGAAAAAAGCCGCGGAGGAAAAGTCCGCAGGCACCGCTATGTCGGTGGCGCGCAGCCGCTGGCCTCCGCGCAAGCGCGCATGGCCGGGCGAGAATTCGATGTCGACGCCGAAGGCTGCCAGCATGCGCTCGGTGTAGTCACGGGTGGGATGAGGTTCGTGCACCACGGTTTCGCCATCGGCGTACAAACCAGCCAGCAACAAAGCCGATTTGACCTGGGCGCTGGCGACTTCCAAGGTGTAGTCGATGCCTTGCAGCGCTTGTCCGCCGTGGATGCGCAAGGGTGGTAGACCGCCTTCCTCGGTATCGATGCGTGCGCCCATCTTCGACAACGGCGCGGTCACACGCCGCATCGGCCGCTTGGAAAGCGAGGCGTCGCCCACCAGTACGCTATCGAAGCGTTGCGCCGCCAGCAGCCCCGCCAGCAAACGCATGCCGGTACCGGCATTGCCGCAATCCAGCGGATCATCGGGAGCCTGCAAACCATCGATACCCACGCCATGCACGATGCGCTGCGAAGGCGATGGGGTTTCGACACGGACACCCAGTTTCGAAAAAATTGCCGCCGTGGCGCGCGTGTCCTCGCCCTCCAGGAAGCCATCGATCTTCGATACGCCATCGGCCAATGCCGCGAACATCACTGCGCGATGCGATACCGATTTATCGCCGGGAATATCCAGCTCGCCGCGCAACGGCGTACCGGGGGAAGCGATCCAGTCTTGCTTTTTCATCGGGAATGGGGAATCGAAAATAGGGAATGGGACAGCGGATCGAGACAGAGGAAGGGGAAAGGGCCGGCTACTGTTTTACCGATTCCCTATTCCCGGCTTCCCATTCCCGGCTCAAGGTACCGCTACCGGATAAGAGCCCAGCACCTTGATCTGCGCCGAGTGCTTTTTCAGTTCCGCCAGCGCCTGCTTCATGCCTTCGTCTTCCACATGGCCGGCCAGATCGATGAAAAAACCGTATTCCCACTTCGCGTGGTGCGACGGCCGCGACTCGATGCGGTTCATGCTGATGCCATGGCGGGCGAACGGGCTGAGCACGTCGAATAGCGCGCCGGGCTTGTCGTGAATGAACACCAGCACCGAGGTGCGGTCGTGACCCGACGGCGGAAAGATGCTGCGGCCGATGACCAGGAAGCGGGTGGTGTTGTCGGCATCGTCCTGGATGGGACTCATCACCACTTTTTTCAGACCATAGACATGGCCTGCGCTTTCGCCACCGATGCTGGCCGCGTCTTCGGAGTTGCGCGCGCGCCGCGCGCCCTCCGCATTGCTGGAGACCGGGATCTTTTCCACATGCGGCAGATTGGCGCGCAACCAAGCCGAGGTTTGTGCGAACGACTGCGGATGCGAGTAGATGCGTTCGATGTCCTCGATGCGGCCGCTGCGCGATAGCAGGTACTGATGTACGCGCAACTCGACTTCGCCGCAGATCTTGAGGTTGGAAGTCAGGAACATGTCCAGCGTGATCTGGATGGTGCCCTGCCCTGAGTTCTCTACCGGCACTACACCGAAATCGGCGTTGCCGTTTTCCACTTCCTGGAACACTTCTTCGATGCTGGCCAGCGGCAGGCCATGGGAGGAGCGGCCGAAATGCTTCAGCACCGCCTGCTGGCTGAAGGTGCCTTCCGGGCCCAGATAGCCGATCTTCAGCGGCTGCTGCTGCGCCAGGCAAGCGGACATGATTTCGCGGAAGACGTGCACCAGCAACTCGTCGCTGAGCGGACCTTCGTTGCGGTCCACCACCATGCGTAATACCTGAGCCTCGCGCTCGGGGCGGTAATAGTCCACAGCGGCGGCAAGCTTGCCCTTGGCCTTGCCCACCTGATGAGCGAATTGCGCACGCTGTGCGATCAGCGCCTGGATCTGCCGGTCGATACCGTCGATCTGATTGCGCACATCGGCCAGCACCGGAGGTGCGGCGGCCGGTTTGTCGATTTTCTTGCTGGACCCGGCGGTTTTCTTCGCCGCCGGCTTTTTGGGCTTTGCTGCCATAAAACTCAAGTTCCTTTCAATCTGCGCCTTTGTAGGAGCGACGTGAGTCGCGACCGTATTTATCGGTAAAGCTTCATCGCGACTCACGTCGCTCCTACAAGGTCATATTCTTTAGCCATTGCGCTGCTGGAAATCCCGCATGAAAGCCACCAACGCCTGCGCCGCTTCCACCGGCAACGCGTTGTACAGCGAAGCCCGGATACCCCCGACGGCCTTGTGACCTTTCAGCGCCAGCAAGCCCGCCGCTTTCGATTCGGCCACGAAGCGCGTGGTCAGCGTTTCATCCGGCAGGAAGAATGGGATATTCATCCGCGAACGCGCTTCGGTCGCCACTTCGTTGCGGTAAAAACCACCGGAATCATCGATCGCCGCGTACACCAGCCCGGACTTCACCGCGTTGCGGCGGGCGAACTCCACGGTGCCGCCTTCGGCCAGCATCCATTTCACCGTCAGGCCGAGCAAATACCAGTTCCAGGTCGGCGGCGTGTTGAGCATGGAATCGCGTGCGGCATGCGAGCGGTAGTCGAAGATGTCGGCGCGCGGTTGGCCGCTGCGCTCCAGCAAGTCGCGGCGGACAATCACCACCGCGATGCCGACCGGTCCAAGATTCTTCTGCGCGCCGGCATAGATCAACCCGTACTTGGATACGTCGACCGGTTCCGAAGCGATGCTGGAACTGAAATCGGCGAACAGCGGCGTCTCGCCGACCTCGGGCGTGTCACGGAACTCGACCCCGTGGATGGTCTCGTTGGCGGTGATATGCACGTAAGCGGCGCCTGCGCCGAGTTGCCAACTGTCGCGTGCGGGAATCCGGCGAAAGCCGTCCGCTTCGCTGTCGGCGACCACATTCACGGTCACATAGGGGCTGGCTTGCCGGATGGCGGTCTTGCCCCAATGGCCGGTGACCACGTAGTCCGCCAACTGCCCGGGCGTCGCGAAATTGAGCGGCAACAAGGCCTGCTGAGTGGTGGCGCCGCCGGAAAGAAACAGCACCGCGTAGTCGTCAGATATCGCCATCAGAGTGCGGAGGTCGGCTTCGGCCTCGGCCGCCACGGCAATGAAATCCGCGCTGCGGTGGCTGATTTCCACGATGGACGCGCCAATACCGTTCCAGTCGAGCATTTCGGCCTGGGCCTGTCGCAACACCGGTTCTGGCAGGGTGGCGGGGCCGGCACTGAAGTTGTACGCGCGCGTCATAAGGCACCTGAATGGGGAAAGGCTAGTATGCCGCAGTGCATCAGTTGCAGGGGCAACCAAAATCGACCTTTTGCATGCTATTTCGCAATATCAGCACCACTGGGCAAACGGCCGCGCATTAACCTTGATTCAGCGATAACCCTGCGCCGCGAAACCTTTTGCCCTGCGCTGCCCTCTATACAACGTCAGTCACTTGGAAACCGCCATGTCCCTTCGCGATGCACTGCGCATTCCCGCAGCGGAAATCACCGATGAGTCCGTCTACCGTCAACGCCGCCAGCTGTTGCGCGCTTTGGCGGCAACACCGGTACTGGCCTTGTCCGGCTGCGCCGACGCCGAACCGCCGGCTGCACCCAAGACCGCCATCACCCCGGACCAAGCCCGCTCCGGCTTCCGCACCAGCGAAGAACTCACCCGCTACGCCGACGTCACCACCTACAACAACTTCTACGAGTTCGGCACCAACAAGACCGACCCCTCCACCGCGCGCAAGACCCTGCGTACTTCGCCGTGGTCGGTCGCCGTGGGAGGCGAATGCGCCAAGCCGGGTAAGCTGGCGCTGGAGGACCTGGTGAAGGGACTCTCGCCGGAAGAGCGCGTCTACCGCCTTCGCTGCGTGGAGGGTTGGTCGATGGTGATCCCCTGGCTGGGTGTGCCGCTGTCGTCGGTGCTGAAGCGCTTCGAGCCGACCTCCAAGGCGAAGTACGTCGCCTTCACCACGCTCGCCGACCCGACGCAGATGCCGGGCATTCGCTACCGGTCGATCAACTGGCCGTACCGCGAGGGCCTGCGCATCGACGAAGCCATGCACCCGCTGACACTGCTGGCCACCGGCCTGTACGGCAAGCCGCTGCCGCAGCAGAACGGTGCGCCGCTACGCCTGGTGGTGCCGTGGAAGTACGGGTTCAAGAGCATCAAATCCATCGTGGAGATCAAGTTCGTGGAACGCATGCCGGAAACGGCCTGGCACGATCTCCAGCCGTCGGAATATGGTTTTTTCTCCAACGTGAACCCTTCGGTGGACCACCCGCGCTGGAGCCAGAAGACCGAACGCCGCATCGCCGGCAGCGCCAGCAAACTGTTTGCGGAACGTATTCCGACCAAGATGTTCAACGGCTATGCCGAGCAGGTGGCGCCTCTGTACGCAGGCATGGATTTGAAGAAGTGGTACTGAGCCGGCGTACGAAACTGGCCCACACGTCTAGGCACTTCGCGGATGGTGTTTCTGATTTCCGCGCTGTCGCAAGGCCCTGTCCGGCCAGCCCACGCCAGAACAACAGCTAGCACCCACATGCCCAAACCCAAAACTTCCCCTCAGCTGATCGCCGCCAAGACCCTTGTCCACGCGCTGGCCCTGACGCCGCTGAGCATCCTGGCCTGGCAGTTCTACGACGTCTGGCAGACCGGCAGCGATGCGCTGGGAGCGGACCCGGTCGCAGAAATCGAGCACCGCACCGGCTTGTGGGCTCTGCGCCTGCTGATGGTGGCCCTGGCGATCACCCCGCTACGGCAGCTGACCGGCAAACCGGTGCTGATTCGTTTCCGCCGAATGGTGGGGCTGTATGCGTTCTTCTATGCGTGCCTGCACCTGACCGCCTATCTGACGCTCGATCTGCGCGGTTACTGGACGCAAATATTCGAAGAAATCGTCAAACGCCCGTACATCACCGTCGGCTTCGTCGCGTGGCTGCTGCTGGTGCCGCTAGCGATCACCTCGACCCAAGGCTGGATCCGTCGACTGGGCCGCAACTGGGGAAAACTGCATAAGGCGGTCTACGCCGTGGGTGTGCTGGCGGTACTGCACTTCTGGTGGCTGGTGAAATCCGATATCCGCGAACCGTTGCTGTACGCCGCGATTCTGGCCGTACTGCTGGGCTGGCGCGTGTGGAAAAAAGTTAGGGGCCGTTGACGTTTCCCGAGCAGGCCGCGTTGAGTCTGGCGAGCCGTCAGCCGGTGTTGCGTGGCGCAGTGCCTGACTGGGCGGTCAGAGCCTGCCCTCGCGAAGGCGGGGGTCAAGCCGCGCGGCGCCGGCTGGCGGCTCGCCAGGCCAACCCGGAGGGCTGTCTCTGCGCGCGCCCGGAACTGCGTCATCGCGCGGGCGTGGACGGACGTCCACTTCCTTACTCTTCCTTGCCCCGAACGCGCGCAGAGACGGCGCGGCCTACTCGGGAAACGTCAACAGCCCCTAGTGTGCGCCGAACAGCAATAGCGCGCTGAGCGCACCGGCCAGAAGCAAGGCGGCCAGCAAGAGCCAGGGCCAGCGGCGTGCCGATTGCGACAACGGGCGCTGCACGGGCTCGGTTGGCGGGGTTTCGACCGGCTCGGCGGTGAGTGGCTCCAAGGCGGCGTGCGACAGCCAGGGAACCTCCACCACGAAGCGATGGCGGCCGTCGAAAACCACTTGATCGCCCGCCTTCAGCAGCGCGTCGCGCACCGGTGATCCGTTGACCAGGCTGCCTTCGGCCGAACCCAGGTCGCGCAGCAATACGCGATCGCCACGTAGTTCCAACTGGGCATGGTGCTCGGCAAAAGCCGGATCATCGATACGCAGCGTCGCATCGCGGGCGCGGCCGACCAGGCAAGGCCGGCACAAAGGAAAACTGCGGCCATGGTGTTCGCCGCCGATACCACGCAGCACCACACGCGGATCCTCGGCCGTCGCAGGATCGGCGGGCGGCACCGCATCGGCTCCCTCATGCGCGGCGCGCAGCAGCAGCTCCACCCCGTCCAAATAAATCGAATCTCCGGCGCGCAGCAGCGACATGCGCTTGACCGGCCGGCCGTTGATGTGGACACCACGTACGCCATTGGCGACCTGCAGCCACATGCCGCGCTGGTCCACGCAAACTTGGGCCAATAACGCACCCTGGGCGCTGTCGCCCACGCCGAGCGTGCCTGCAGCTTCGCGCACGACCCGGTGCACGCCCATGGGCAATGGACGGTCGGGCAGTTGTCGGTTGGAGAAATGCAGTCGTAGGTTTTCCACGCCGCGGCAGCCTAGCAGGTTGTCGCAGAACGTACATCATCGGCGTACCGCTGCGACTTGGCCTACACGCCGTGCGTGCGCACAATACGGGCTTACGAGAGGAACCTGCGCATGTCCAGCATCGATATCCACCACCCGCATTCCAAGACACCCGCCCAGGCCCGCAAGGCCGTTGAAGACGTGGCGAAGAAACTGGCCGAGCGCTTCGACATGGCTTACGAATGGGAAGGCGACACGCTCAATTTCAATCGTTCCGGCGTCGATGGCCACATCACGGTGCAGCCCAAGCAGTTGCATGTCACTGCCCACCTCGGCTTTCTGCTCTCGGCGATGAAAGGCCCCATCGAATCGGAAATCCGCCGGGTGCTGGACGAAAGGTTCACCTGAAATTCGATCAGCCGTGATGCGGTCCGTGCCATGCGCATGGCATGGCGCGAACTGCTGCAAGCTCAATCGAACGGCTTCGGATCCCCGGCAAGTATGCGCCGTGAGATTTCGTGCTCCGAAGTCGCGATGTCCCGCACGAACGCTTTGCCGTCGCCCAATGCGGAAAACGCGGCGAAGCCGCGTTCCAGGAAGCCCTGAAGCTCGCCCAAGCCCGTGGCTCGGGCCGGGCCGCGCGACAGTTTGAGTAAAGTGATCACACCCGGCATGCGGACCGCCTTCGCCAGGCCAACGCCGACGCTGGCGATCAGTTCGATCTGGTGCTCCCGCAAGCGCGCATGCCCTACTTCGCGATAAACGTTGGCGTAAAGCTCAGCATCGAGTTTCTTGCGATTGGGAGCCAGGCGATGCAGCGTTTCCGCCATGCGCAGGTCCAGCGCCTGAGTCAGCGCGCCCAGCTCGATACCGTCCGCCACGGTGCCCAGTACGGCCGCCGGCAACACCCGTTGCATCATCGGCATCACCTTGGCGACGTTGGCATCGCGCCGGCTGAAATCCTGGGCACCGTATACATCGGTCAGGAAGAACAATGCCGCGGCGCGGCGTTTGGGATCATTCAGGAAATGCGCGAAGCTCGTCTCAAGCCGCTGCGCCTGCCAGCGCCGCAATTCCGGTAGCCAGCGCAAACCGTTGCGCGGCTCACGTGCAGGGTCGTATAGGGCTTGGTGGCAAGCCAGACGTCGGCCCAGCCGTTCAATCAAAGGGTTATCGCGTGCCATGACTCGCAGATGATCCCGCTCACGCGCATCCGCCGCAACAACCATGAGGGCGCGTCATCCATTGGGTATTCACCCGCGTTGAGTCAGTACGGCCGCCGGGCGGTGTTGCGCGGCGCAGCGCCAGACTGGCCGTCTGAGCCTGCCCCCGCGAAGGCGGGGGTCAAGCCGTGCGGCGCCGGTTGGCGGCCGTACCGGCTCAACCCCGAAGAGCCTGCCCGGTACTTGATACGGGGGCCGAGCCGCGCGTGCGGCACGGTGTCATCGCTCGGGCGTGTATCGGCATACACTTCCTCACTCTTCCTTGCGCCGAACGCGCGGCGGTACGGCGCGGGCGACTACCCAATGGATGACACGCCCTAGTCGGCTACACTCGTTTGGGTCATTTGTTTTCCTCGGAACCTGCATGCTTTCATTCCATAGCGCAAGGACTCGCGGCAGCGGCGGACGCATCGGTCTTGCCATCGCGGGCGGCGGCCCAATCGGCGGCATGTACGAACTTGGCGCGCTGCGAGCCATGGATGAAGCCCTAGACGGCTGGGATCCCACGCGCCTGGATTGCTATGTCGGGGTCAGCTCAGGCGCTTTCCTGGCGGCAGGGTTGGCCAACCGCATGAGCACGGCGGAGATCTGTCGCATTTTCATCACCGGCACCAGCGACGACGCCGAATTCCGGCCGGAAACCTTTCTTCGCCCCAACATGGCCGAGTACTTGCAGCGCGCCGCGCGATTGCCGGGCTTGTATGCGGAATGGGGTCGCCGGCTGATGCGCAACCCACGCAAGGCGGTGCGGTGGTCGGACCTGGTGATGCGTTTCGGCGGACTGGTGCCCACTGGACTGTTCGACAACACGGGCGTGGAAGCTTTCCTGCGCGACGTGTTCAACCGACGCGGCCGCAGTAACGACTTCCGTGCGTTGGAAGCGGACTTGTTCGTGGTGGCAGTGGATCTGGACAGCGGCGAAGCGGTGCGCTTCGGCGATGCGGGCTGGGACAACGTGCCGATCTCGCAAGCGGTGCAGGCCAGTTCGGCACTGCCCGGCCTGTACTCACCGGTGGAAATCAACGGGCGTCATTTCCTGGACGGCGCACTGCGCCGCACGATGCACGCCTCGACGGTGCTGGAACGCGGCATCGATCTGATGATCGGCATCAATCCGCTGGTTCCCTTCGATGCCACGCGTGCCGGGCCGCAAGCCGATGAAGCCGAACAGGTGGGCCTGGCCAGCGGCGGCCTGCCGGCCGTGCTCTCGCAGACGCTGCGCACGCTGCTGCAATCGCGCATGCAGATCGGGATGGAGAAGTATCCGCACCAATTCCCCAATATCGACCAGTTGGTGTTTGAACCCAACGCCAGCGATAGCGAGTTGTTCTTCACCAATCTTTTCAGCTTTTCTTCGCGTCACCGCGTCTGCCAGCTGGCGTATCGCAATACCTTGACCGACCTGCGCCTGCGCGCCGATGTATTGCGCCCGATGCTGGCGGCGCACGGCATCCGCCTGCGCGACGAAATCATCGGCGATCGCCATCGTTCCATCCTGGATGGCTTGGACGTGCCGCCACGCATGACCGAAACCACCGCGCGTCTGCGCCGCGCGCTGGATGATGTGGACCAAGTGATCGCACAACGCCGAGTCTGAGCGATGAGCCGGTAGCCGGTAGCCGGTAGCCGGTAGCCGGAAAAGCCTAAGCTTTTCGCTGTCCGTCGACCGGTCATTCGGCGGTTGAAAAGTGTTCGCCTCCGTAGATCCTTTTTTAGAAGAGAAAGCGAAGGTGCTTTTTCGGCTACCGGCTACCGGCTACCGATTCCCAGCTTTCCCTCTCAGCTGGTGTGAAAACTCTAGACAAGCCCGCGATTCTGCGGCTCATCCCTTCCCTCCATTGATGGAGCACCATGGCTACTCTGAAGAAAACCGCACGCAAGCGCGCCGCCGCCAACAACGACAACCTGCAGGCACAAGCCGAGCGTTTGTCGAAGAGCCTGGGCGAGTCCGCACAGCAGGTATGGCTGGCCGGCGTAGGCGCGTTTGGGCGCGCTCAAGCCGAAGGTGGCAAGCTGTTCGAGACTCTGGTGAAGGAAGGCCTCTCGCTGGAGCAGACCACCCGTAAGCTGGCCGGCGGCCGTGTCGAAGCGGTTCGCGACGCCGTAGAGAGCACCGTGGGCCAGGCCCGCGAGCGCGCCACGGACACCTGGGACCGGTTGGAAAAGGTATTCGAGGAACGCGTCCAGCGCGCGCTCCGCCGGCTGGAAGTCCCCAGCCGCGAGGATCTGGGAGCTTTGGTCGACCGCGTTGACGAGCTGAACAGCGAGCTGCGCAGGCTCGGCGGCATCCCCACTGCCCGCAAAGCCCCGGCCCGCAAGGCCGCCAAGGCTACCAAGACCGCCAAGACCGCCCGCACGACCAAAAGCGCCAAAAAATCGTCGCCGGCCGGCACCGCCACCAAGGCCGCAAAGCGGGTCCGTACCAAGTAACGCTGTGTTCCGCGTAGCAGTGCCAAGCACAGGGAAAATATTGTTGCAAGGCAGCATGGAAAGCGTAACAATCATTCCAGCCCGCCAGTCCACAGAAGTACGTATGCTCCCCTCCCCTTACGGCTTCGGACTGGCGGGCTTTTTCGTGCGCTGAGAACGCCGTGCTACCGGAAGTATCGGCAGATCCAGACTAATCGCGCTGGATCTGCATGCTCCCGATCCCGCTTGATGCGGCGGCCGCTCTCACGTGCATCCTCCCAATGCGAACTGAACCCACCGCTGATGTCGGCCGTCTCCCCACAGACACCGAAAGTGGCGCTGGTTAGAATCGCCGTTTTTCACGAAAACGATTTCCGCAAGGACTCATGCCTGTTTGGCTTCCCGGATTGGCCGTCACCCTGTTGATCGGCACCGCTGCAACTGCGTACCTCTGGTTCATACGCCGCCGCAACGATGAAATGGCCGCGGGACTGCACGCCCTATCGGGCTTGCGTTGGCGCGAATTCGCACGCCTGGTACTCGATGCCATGGCGCGCCGTGGTTTGACCGAAGTGGCTCCCGATGGCCCGGGTTCTCGCGAACCGCAATCCACATTCGTGCTTAACCGCGACGGCAAACGCTGGCTGCTTTCATGCAAGCACGGCTCGGCTTATCGCATCGCAGCGGCACCCGTGGTCGAACTGGCCGCAGGCGTGCGCCTGAGCAGCGCCGCCGGCGGCATCCTGGCCACCGAGGGCCGTGTCGAGAAAGAAGGCCGTGACGCAGCGCAAGGCAACAACATCGAAGTACTGGACGGCCCACGGCTGTGGCCCGAGGTGAAGCCGCTGATCGAGGCCTCGCTGCGGGATCAGATCGTCGGTTATGCCAGCGCGCGCGCCAAACGCCACATCGGTATCGGTTGGCTGGCCGCGGTCGCCGCCGGCGCGTTGGCCACGGTGGCGCTGATAAACCACATGCCCACGGAAGCACCTCCAGCTCCCATCGCCCCTGCCCCTGTACCGGTAGCGCCGGCCAACAGCGGTACCGTGACCATTACGCCGTACCCGACCGATGAAGAACTGGCGGACCAACGCGCCGCGGTACTTCAGAACATCAACCAGACACCCGGCATCGCCCGCGGTTTCTGGCAAACGGCACTGACCTTGTCGGTGGATCGCATAGCGACGGAGCAGGAAATCTGGCCGCTCATCTGCAAAGAGGTGGAAAGATTCCCCGCCCTGCGCAACGTACGCATCCAACTCAATCCGCCAACGGGCAGCAACGAGCCGGTACGTTGGCGGCAGTGTAAGACGATGTGATGGAGCTGAGCGGTGAGCGGTGAGCGGTGAGCGGTGAGCGGTGAGCGGTGAGCGGTGAGCG
>CBFGZY010000042.1:0-35055 GCA_965653375.1 uncultured Pseudoxanthomonas sp. | reverse complement strand
GGGCGGGGGCCACCACCGCAAACTCCGCACGTTGTCGCCGCGACTCCCTGCGGTTTGGAGCTTTACCGTTAACGCCACATGGCGACTGACGTCGCTCCTACAAGGGAAGCCAATGGAAAGCCACCGGTCAGCCCATCGCGTAAAATGCCGGGATTCCCGTTCATGGTTTCCCGCATGCAACTTTCCGATATCCGTGCCGTCGTGACCGGCGGTGTCTCCGGCCTGGGCTTGGCCGTCGCCCAGCACCTGATCGCTCAGGGCGGCAAGGTGGCCCTGTTCGACGTCAATGACGAAAAAGGCACGGCGGCGGTGGCTGCGCTGGGCCAGGAACACGCGCGCTACTACAAGACCGACGTCACCGACGAAGCCGGCGTGGCCGCCAACATTGCCGAGGCCCGGGATTTCCTGGGCGGTCTGAATGCCGCGGTCAACTGCGCCGGCATTCTCGGTGCCGGCCGCGTGCTGGGCAAAGAGGCGCCGATGCCGCTGTCCACGTTCCGCACCACCGTGCTGGTCAATCTGGTCGGCAGCTTCAACGTGGCCAAGGCGGCGGCCGATGTGATGCAGCACAATCCGGCCGGCGAAGACGGCGAACGCGGCGTGATCATCAATACCGCCAGCGTCGCCGCATTCGAGGGACAGATCGGCCAGGCCGCCTATTCCGCGTCCAAGGGTGGCGTGGTTGGCATGACCTTGCCGATGGCGCGCGAACTGGCGCGGTTCGGCATCCGGGTGATGACGATCGCTCCGGGCATTTTCTGGACACCGATGGTCGACGGCATGCCCGAGTCGGTGCAGCAATCGCTGAGCGCCTCCATTCCCTTTCCATCGCGCCTGGGCAAGCCGGAAGAGTTCGCCGAGACCGTCGGTTTCATCCTGCGCAGCCGGTATCTCAACGGCGAAACCATCCGCCTGGATGGCGCGGTGCGGCTGGCGCCGAAGTGAACACCGTGCAGGTAACCTTCGGTCCCGCGCCGTCGACTGTCGCCTTCGCCGGGTTGCTTGCCGGGAATGGTTTGCCGGTGAGCGATCTGGCCGACTTGCCGGCATCGGACTGCCTGGTCGCGATGGTCGAAGGACGCGTCGCCGGTGCGGTAGGTTTGCAGATCGCCGGACGGCATGCGCTGTTGCGCTCGCTGGTGGTCGCCGACGACCAACGCGGCAACGGCTTAGGAGGAGCGTTGGTGGAGCGCATAGAATCGCTGGCGCGCGAGCGTGGGGTCGAGCAGTTGTTTCTGCTCACCACCACCGCTGAAACCTTCTTCGCCAAGCGCGGTTACGTCGATGCCGACCGCCAGTCCGCACCGCCAGCCATCCGCACCACCCAGGAATTTTCATCCCTGTGCCCTGCCAGTTCGGCGTTCATGCATAAAGCGCTGCGCTGACGGCGCTGCTCTGACGGCGCAGCTGTCTATCGCCATCTTCCATCCACTTTCTCAACTTATAGATACTCATGAAAGCCTACGACATCAAAAAAGGAAACGTCGTCGAACACAACGGCGGTGTGTACCAGATCCGCGATATCGAACGCAGCTCGCCACAGGGCCGCGGTGGCAATGTGCGCTTTCGCTTCACCATGTACAGCGTGCCCGGCGGCAACAAGCTGGACGCCAGTTTCGATGGCGACGACGATCTGAAGGAAGTCGAACTGTCGCGCCGGCAGGCGACCTATTCGTACAAGGATGGCGATGCGTTCGTCTTCCTGGACGATGAGGACTACACGCCGTACACCTTGGACGCCGATGTGGTGGGCGACTCGGCGGGCTACATCACCGATGGCCTGACCGGCAGCTACGTGCAGATCATCGACGACATGCCGGTGGCGCTGCAGCTGCCGCAGCACGTTACGTTGGAAGTGGTGGAAACACCGCCGGAACTGAAGGGCGGCACCGCGACCAAGCGGCCCAAGCCGGCCAAGCTCAACACCGGGATCGAGATCATGGTGCCCGAGTACATCACCAACGGCGAACGCGTGCTGGTCAACACCACCACCGGCGAATTCGGCGGCCGCGCGGATTGACGACCTGACGGTAGGAGCGGCCCATGGCCGCTCCTACAAGAACATGTCTCGGCGCGATGCCTCAATGCAGCTGCATTCCGCCCTGTTCCTTATGCAAGCGACGCAGCTGCTCGCCCAATGCCGCTATGTTGTTTTCAGTGCCTTCCAGCGCAGCGCGCTGTTCCGGACTTAGCCACTGCCGCGCACTAGTGCGCAGGGCGACGCCTTGCTGCTTCAACTGCGCAGCGTAGCGGCTGCCCACCTGGGCCAAGGCTTGCCGCTCTTCCGCTTGCGGCAGCCCGTAACCGTCTCCTGCCAGCAACGTTGCCGGACGGCTGAAATAACCCTCCGTCTGCAGAAGGTCGCGTAGCGCGGTCGCCGCATCGAACACCTCGTTACCTATCTGTCCGCGTTTCCCCAGATAGCGGCGCTTGAGTTCGTCACGCGCCAGCAACTCCTGTCGTCGCAAGGCGGCTTCTTCCAGTAGCAGCAAGGCGGCACTGGTGCGCAGAAGCTGCTCCGGAGTTGATCCGGGGTTAGCGCGCTGCAGCCATGGCGCGCGCGCTTCGGGCGTCAGCGCCAGCCATTCTTGGACGCGAGTTTGCGGCAAATTCAGCGTATTTCGCGCGACATCGAACATCGCTTGAAAGTGCGCACTCATCGGCTCGAAGCGATAACCCATGCGTACCGCTTCGGCGTGGTCGTCCAGCACAGAATCATCGGCGATGCCACGCTTCTGCAACTTTCTCAGCAAGGCGGTCGGCGTGATACTGGACAAGCCTTCGCCGGCCAGCCGTGGCACGCCGTCGTGCAGCAACTTGAAGGTTTCGACCGCGCAGTTGTTGCTGAGGAAGTAGTAGCGACCGTCGTAGCTCCAATGCAGCTGCGCAGCGCGTTCCAACAGGCCGGCGATTTCGGATTCGTCCAATCGCAGCGGAATCGAACGCAGGCCACGTAGCTCGACCTTGGTGTACTCGTCGATCACCTGCCCCAGCGGCAGCAGAAACAACCGCGACGGATACGAACCCGTCAGCCCACGCCAACTGGAAATCTGCACGTCGTCGACGAACGCGCGGAACGACAGCACGCGATGATGCGACAGGTCCAGTCGGCAATCCGGGCCGCGCGGCCGGCCCGGCGCGCAAATGACCAGGCGCAACATGCTGTGTCCCCATCGGCTCATCGGCTGTTCGTTGCCTTCCGCCAACAGGTAATCCACGGCATAGACGCGCTCGGCGTCCAACTGCAGCAATGGCGTTTCGGCCTCATCCGCGCTGGCTTGCAGAAAGACTAGCCCGGGCGCGCAGGTCGCTTTCGGCGGCACCCATCCGAAGTGCCCGGAGAAATAACGGAACAGCGCCGGTCGCCGACAGGCGTAGTCCGAATCCAGCAGGAAGTGCTCCAGGTTCACCGCGACGAACTCACCCGGATCGGTCAATTCATAGCGGTCCGGACTACGATCGCTGAAAGCATTGCGGCCGGTGCGCAACCCCAACCGCAATGGCGCAACCTGCCAGCCCGCCAAGTCCAGCAGACGCGGATCGCGCGACAACCGGCCTTGTGGCGAGCGGTCATAGAAGTGCGCCAACTCGTGGATGACCGCTGCCAACGCTGCGCGTATCGCGGGATCGTCCACATCGGCACCAGACCGGCGCGCCATCCATCCGTCGAGTAGTCGCCGGTCCAGCAATAGCCGCGTCGCCTGCGCTCGCCCATGGACCTGCGCAGGCAAATCATTGCGCCATGCCACGGCGATGGGCCGGTTTAGCGCGGGCTTGCCTAGCGCTGCCATCCAAGCCGGTGGCAGGCGATCCGACACCTCATCCAGCAATTGATGCGTCGCCCTCGCCTGTTCCGGCGTCAACGTGTCCGTTTCCGGCTGGAGATTCAGCGCGGCCTGCACGTTCGCGGTGCAGGCCAACAGGCATAGAACCAGCCACGAACGTGGCCGGCAGAACAGATTCACAACAGCGGGCTCACAGCGCCAGGATGGCCTGCGCGAGTTCCAGGTCGCTGGCCTTGCGCGCAGCCTCGTCACGTTCGCGCAACTGGCGCAGCGCGGCTTCCAGGCGGGCACCGCGAATACGTCCTTCACTGGCGACGAAACTGGCGGCATCGTCGCGCGCCTCCAGCACTACTTTGTCGTCTTCGGAAGTACTGCCGGAAGAAGCCGAGGAACCGGCCGACGAAGCGCCGGCCGAACTGCCGGCGAAGCTGCCCGCCAGCGCGGGGAGGGAAAAAGCCAGTAGCGCACCGGCGATCAAAATTCGGGACATATCGTTTCCATCGTGAGTCATGGCGCCGAGATCGGGCGCGGTGCGGCAAGCCTACCGGCAAACGCGCCAGTTCGCCTGAACATTGTCACGCTGACATACCATCTGCAAGCGTGGATCGGCACCGCTCACTCGACGCATGAGACGCCGAGGAATATGTCTGCCTCAATGAACGTAGAGCGGAGCTTGCTCCGCTGCTTCTCGCCGCAACTCCAGATAAAAGCAGCGGAGCAAGCTCCGCTCTACAGGCACATCCGTTCCAGCGGAGATCAGGAATGGGCCTGCCGCCTGGCGCAGAATTGCCACCGACCTACGCGTCGAACACCTTGCCAGGATTCATTAGTCCATTCGGGTCCAGTACCCGTTTGATCCCGCGCATCACTGCAATTTCCTCGACACTGCGAGTGCTTTCCAGATAGCCCTTCTTCACCAGGCCGATGCCGTGTTCGGCGGAAATGCTGCCCTGGTATTTCGCCAGCGATGCCGCCAGCAGCTTGGTAACCTGCTCGCACTGGCCGACGAAATCGGCGTCCGGCACGTCATCGGGTTTCAGCACGTTGATGTGCAGGTTGCCATCACCGATATGGCCGAACCAGACTACATCGAATTGCGGATACGCCTGGCCCAGCAACGCCTGGGTTTCTTCCAGGAACGCGGGCATGACCGATATCCGTACCGAGACATCGTTCTTGTAGGGCTTGTAGCGCGCCAGGCTCTCAGTGATGCCCTCGCGCAGACGCCATAACTGCGCCGCCTGCGCGTCGCTCTGGCTGATGACCCCATCGCCCACCCAACCGTTCTCCACGCAAGCCTCGAAGGCGGACATCGCGGCCGCTTCCTGCGCCTCGTCGCCGATCGCGAACTCGGTCACCACGTAGTACGGATAAATCTGGTCGAACGGTTGCTGCGCGCCATGCGCCAGCACATGGTGCAGCGCGCGGTCGGTGAAGAACTCGAATGCTTCCAACTGCAGCCGGTCGCGGAACGCGGCGAACACCTTCATCAACACGTCGAACGATGGCAGCGCCAACAGCATGACGTTGGTCGGCGGCGGCGGATCGGTCAGGCGCAGGGTCGCTTCCACCACGATGCCAAGGGTGCCCTCGGAACCGATGACCAAATGACGCAGGTCGTAGCCGCTGGAGTTCTTGATCAGTCCGCGGTTGAGTTCCAGCAGTTCACCGGTGCCGGTGACCAGCTTCAGTCCCGCGATCCACTCGCGGGTATTGCCGTAGCGGATCACCCGGATGCCGCCGGCATTGGTGGCGATGTTGCCGCCGATGGAACAGGAGCCGCGGGCGGCGAAATCGACCGGATAGGACAGACCATGTTCGCGGGCGGCGTTCTGCGCGGCTTCCAGCGGAATCCCCGACTGCACGGTCAGCGTGCGATCGATGGCATTGAAATCCAGCACCCGGTTCATGCGCTCCAGGCTGAGCACCAGTTCGCCATGGGCGGCTACCGCGCCGCCCGACAACCCGGTGCGCCCGCCGGATGGAACCAGCGCGATGCCGTGCTCATTGGCCCACCGCACCACGATTTGCACCTCTTCGACCGATCCCGGCAGGGCAATGGCCAGCGGCGCGGGTGTCCAGCGGCGGGTCCAGTCGCGGCCGTAATGCTCGCAATCGGCAGGGTCGGTCTTCAAACGGAGGTCCGGTGCGGCTTGCTGCAGGGCCTCCAGGCGCGGGTCGGTCATCGTGGTTCAATCACAGTGGGGACGCCAGCGTGCCAGCGTCGCCGCGGCGCGTCCAGAAGCCCGGATAAAGTTGCCAAGGAAACCATCGCGCCGCTGCCGCAAAGCGCCTGCTCGTGCCTGCGGCAGCGCAGCAAAAGCGGCGGCCTTCTGGCATAGTGGAGGGCCGCCTTCCTTCCCTCTTCTCCGCGCAATGTCGACCAAGAAAACCTCCTATCCCAAGCAGGACATCCGTGTGTTGTTGCTGGAGGGAGTCAGCCAGACCGCTGTGGAAACCTTCCGCGCGGCCGGTTATTCGCAGATCGAATTCCACGCCAAATCGCTGCCGGAGGACGAGCTGAAACGGGCCATCGCCGATGCTCATATCGTCGGCATCCGCTCGCGCACGCACCTGACCGAAGACGTGCTTTCGCACGCGCGCCGGCTGATCGCGGTGGGCTGCTTCTGCATCGGCACCAACCAGGTCGATCTGGATACGGCGGAGCTGGCCGGCATCCCGGTGTTCAACGCACCGTATTCCAATACCCGCAGCGTGGCCGAACTGGTGATCGCCGAAGCCATCATGCTGATGCGCGGCATTCCGCAGAAAAGCGCCGAATGCCACCGCGGCGGCTGGTCCAAATCGGCCGCCGGCAGCCATGAAGCGCGCGGCAAGACGCTGGGCATCATCGGCTACGGCCACATCGGCACGCAGGTCGGCGTGCTGGCCGAAGGTATCGGCATGAACGTGATCTTCCACGACATCGAGACCAAGCTGTCGCTGGGCAATGCGCGTTCGGCAGCGGGCCTGGACGATCTGCTGGAGCGTTCCGACGTGGTTACCCTGCACGTGCCGGAAACCCCGGCGACCCAGAACATGTTCGGCGCTGCGCAGATAGCGAAGATGAAGCGCGGCGCGCACCTGATCAATGCCTCGCGCGGCACCGTGGTGGACATCGACGCGCTGGCGGCGGCGCTGCAATCGGGCCATATCGGCGGTGCCGCGGTGGACGTCTTCCCGATCGAGCCGAAAGGAAACGACGATGCTTTCGTGTCGCCGCTGCGCGGTATCGACAACGTCATCCTGACCCCGCACGTAGGCGGCAGCACGCTGGAAGCGCAGGACAATATCGGCGTGGAAGTGGCGGCCAAGCTGGTGCGCTACAGCGACAACGGCTCGACATTGTCGGCAGTGAACTTCCCGGAGGTCACCCTGCCCGGCCACGAAGGCAGCCGCCGCATTCTGCATATCCACCGCAACGTGCCCGGCGTGCTGTCGCAGGTCAACGACATCTTCCGCGCGCAAGGCGTGAACATCGACGGCCAGTTCCTGCGTACCGACGCCAAGGTGGGTTACGTGGTGATCGACGTTACCGCTTCGGAAGAACAGGCCGCCGAACTCAAGGAAGCACTGGTGGCGATTCCCGGCACGCTGAGGACGCGAGTGCTGTATTGAGTTGGATGAGCGTATTGCGGAAAAGCATCGGTTAGCGAGACTTGATGCAAGCGCCTTCGCACTCTCTTCGCTGCGCATGACCCACGCTTGCCGCCGCAACTACTGAATTCAGGCCGTGCGCGCAGCGCACGCCAACGGAGAACCGAATGCCTCGCGCTTCCACTGCTTTTCTGTTCGATTTGGATGGCACGCTGGTCGACAGCGTCTACCAGCACGTGCTGGCATGGAAGGAAGCGTTGGATCGCGAAGGCGTCGAGTTGTCGGTATGGCGCATCCATCGCAAGATCGGCATGAGCGGCGGCTTGTTCGCCAACATCTTGTTGCGCGAAACCGGGATGGATATCACCGAGGAACGGCTGCTGCGGCTGCGCGACTGGCATGCCGAAGCCTATAACCGGCATGCGACCCAACTCGGTGTGCGGCCACTGCCGGGCGCGCGCGAACTGCTGGCGTTCCTGACCGAGCAAGGCATTCCCTGGGGCATCGCCACCAGCGGTCGCATGGAAACCGCGGCGCATAATTTGCAGGCTTTGGGCGTGGATCCGTCGCGAGTGCCCGTGGTGACGCGCGACCAGGTAAGGCATGCCAAGCCGGATCCGGATTTGTTCTTGGCCGCCGCAGAGCGGCTGGGTGTGGATATCGGCCAATCGCTGGTGATCGGCGACAGCATCTGGGACATGTTGGCCGCCCAGCGCGCCCGCGGGCTGGGCGTGGGCCTGTTGTCCGGTGGTTATGGGCAGGAAGAACTGGAACGCGCCGGCGCCTTCCGCGTGTATGAAGACCCGGCCGACCTGCTTCGCCGCATCGACGAAGTCGCCGCGCGTAGCTAGCGTCGATTTCTTGTGGCGGGTGTCAGTCGGCCGAAGGCGATTCGGTACGCATCAACCACTTCCGCGCCATGCGGCTTAGTGATTCGTCCGGCTCATCGGCGATAGGCGCGATCTCGCGCCATGCCAGATCCAACGATTCTTCGCTGACGACGTAGTTCTCGTCCGCACCGGCCCACACCACATAGCGCACGTCGTAGTGCCAGTGGCCTGGCACATCGCGGCGTTCCGGAATCCAATGCCGGTCGAGGTCGAAAATGGCGTCGGCCTCCACCTTCAGATCCGGCAATCCGGATTCCTCTTCGGCTTCCTTCAACGCCACCTGCCCCATGTCGGTGTCGCCGTCGGCGTGTCCGCCCAGTTGCAACCAACGCTGCAACTTGCGGTGATGGGTCAACAAGGTCCGCCGGCCGTCCGCGCTGACCAGCCAGGCGCCGCCAGTGAAGTGGCCTTCCTGCCGCTCGCGGGTGAACGGATCAACCGGATCGTCCAAAAGCGCCAGAAAATCGGCCACGGTGGCGGACTCCTCGGGCCAACGGCGCCTATAGTGTGATAGTTGTTCTGCCAGTGTCGGGTATCTCGTCGTCACGCCGCTACTCATTCCATAACTCGTTCCAAGCACGGGATTATCGCCGGTTAATGCTGCAACCGCGCTTGTGCTCCCTGCCGCGCTTTGGCAAGGTACCGCCTTCCGTCAGCCCCCTGGGGTGGCGACACGCCTTTTTCGATTCACCGGCGATAGCCGGCCATAGCCAGCAAGGGGGATGTAGCGAATGTTAGAAGGTCTGTTCAGGGTCAAACCCGTGGAAGCGGCACCGCATGTGGATGCCGGCGAACCGGTGGAAGGGTCCCTGACGGGCGAATCGGACCTCAAACGGGTCCTGACAGCGCGCCACCTTCTCCTGCTCGGCGTGGGCGCCATCATCGGTGCCGGCATTTTCGTGATGACCGGGCAAGCCGCGGCCAACCACGCAGGCCCGGCGATCATGCTGAGCTTCGTACTGGCCGGCATAGCGTGCGCCTTCGCCGGTCTTTGCTACGCGGAATTCTCCGCGATGATCCCGGTTTCGGGCAGCGCCTACAGCTACACCTACGCCACCCTGGGCGAAGCGGTGGCGTGGTTCGTCGGCTGGAGCCTGGTGCTGGAGTACCTGTTCGCATCTTCCGCGGTCGCGGTCGGCTGGTCGGCGTACACGATCAGCCTGATGGAATCGATAGCGCATGCGGCAGGCAGCGATTGGAAATTCCCGGCGCTTCTGGCCTCCGCGCCAGTGACCTACGCCAACGGCCATATCACTGCGACCGGTGCGTTGTTCAATCTGCCGGCCGTGCTGATCGTGAGCGCCGTAGGCGTCCTGTGCTACATCGGCATCCGCCAGTCCGCCACCGCCAACGCGATCATCGTGACGATCAAAGTGGGCGTTATCCTGGCGCTGATCGGCTTTGGTTCGCAGTACGTCAACCCCGACAACTGGACGCCGTTCATTCCCGCCAACGAAGGTGGCGACCGCTTCGGCTGGCCTGGCGTGCTGCGCGCCGCATCCATCGTGTTCTTCGCCTATATCGGCTTCGATGCGGTTTCCACCACCGCGCAGGAAGCCAAGAATCCGCAGCGCGACATGCCGATCGGCATTCTTGGTTCGCTCGCCGTCTGCACGATTTTGTACATCATCGTCGCCGCCGTGCTGACCGGCATGATGCCGTACAACCTGTTGGGCACCGCCAAACCGGTCGCTACGGCGCTGGAGAATTATCCTTCGCTGGCCTGGCTGAAATTCGCGGTTGAGATCGGCGCGGTAGCGGGCCTGACCTCGGTGGTCCTGGTCATGCTGATGGGCCAGCCCCGGGTCTTCTATGCCATGGCGCGCGATGGCCTGATGCCGAAGTTCTTCGGCGCAGCCCACCCCAAATACCACACGCCGCACAAGGCAACGGTGGTTGTCGCCATCGTCGCTGCGTTGCTGGCGGCTTTCTTCCCGCTTGGCGTCCTTGGCGACCTGGTGTCGATGGGCACCCTGCTGGCGTTTGCGACCGTCTGCACTGGCGTGCTGATCCTGCGCCGTACCCGTCCCGATCTGCCGCGGCCTTTCCGCGTCCCCTTCGCCCCGGTCACCTGCGTGCTGGGCACGCTGTCCTGCCTGGCGCTGGTAGGCTTCATGGGTTGGTACAACTGGGCGCTGTTGGCGGGCTGGACGTTTGTCGGCTTCTTGATCTATTTCGGATACGGCTACAAACACAGCAAACTGAGAAAGGCGCCCTAGGGCCCGTTAATACCAAGGCCGGCGGTAGTTTCGCCGGCCTTTTTGTGATTTCGACAGTGGCACGCGCCACGATATTTGGAAGTAGCCGATGTTCGGACAACTCTGGGCCACCAAACACCCTCATGCCAGCCACACCGATGCGGCAGGCCTGAATCTCCTTCGCACCTTGGGTCCCTGGGGTCTGACCGCGCTGGGCATCGGCGCGGTGATCGGCGGCGGCATCTTCGTGATCACCGGGCAGGCGGCGGCGAATCATGCCGGGCCGGCCATCATGCTTTCGTTCGTACTGGCCGCCATCTGCTGCACTTTCTGCGCGTTGGCCTACGCCGAGTTCGCGGCGATGGTGCCCGTTTCGGGCAGCGCCTACACATACACCTACGCCACCTTCGGCGAACTGGCGGCCTGGTATATCGGCTGGATGCTGGTGCTGGAATACGGCGTGTCCGCTTCCGCGGTCGCTGTCAGCTGGACCGGCTACTTCCTCAGCCTCCTGGATCATTTCGGCATTTATCTTCCCAAGGCGCTGGTCAGCGCGCCGCTGGATGCGCAACTCAACCCCACCGGATCCATCGCCAATCTGCCGGCCGCGGCCATCGTGCTGCTGCTGACCTGGGTCTGCTATATCGGCATCCGCAAATCCTCTGCCATGAACATGGTGATGGTGCTGCTGAAAACCGGCCTGATCCTGTTGGTGATTTTCGCCGGTTGGAAGTACGTCGATCCCAGCAACTGGCAACCCTTCATTCCCGAGAATCAGGGCCCGGGGAAATACGGTTTCGAAGGCGTGCTGCGTGGTGCGGCGCTCGTATTCTTCGCCTACATCGGCTTCGAGGCGGTATCGGTCGCCGCGCAGGAATCGAACAAGCCGCAACGGGATCTTCCGTTCGGCATGCTGTTGTCGCTGGCGATCTGTACCGTCTTGTACATCGCCATGGCAGCGGTGATGACCGGCCTGGTGCCGTACACGCTGCTGGGCACCGACGAGCCGGTGGTGACCGCGGTCGCCGCGCATCCGCAACTGGGCTGGTTGAGAGTGGTGGTGGAAATCGGCGCGTTGATCGGCCTGTCGTCGGTCGTGCTGGTGATGATCATCGGCCAACCGCGCATCTTCATGATCATGGGCCGCGATGGGCTGCTGCCGCCGGTCTTCACCAAGATCCACCCCACCTACCGCACGCCGCATATCAATACCGTGATCACCGGCATCGGCATCGCGCTGCTGGCGGCGCTGTTCCCGCTCGACGTGCTGGGCGAACTGACCTCGATGGGCACACTGATCGCCTTCGCGGCGGTCTGCATGGGCGTGTTGATCCTGCGTCGCACGCAACCGGATCTACCCCGCCCCTTCCGGATTCCGTTCGCATGGGGCGTCTGCCTGGCCGGCGTCTTCAGCTGCATGGCATTGCTGTCGACGATGACCTTCCACAACTGGATGCTGATGGGCATCTGGACGGCGGTTGGTTTCCTGATCTACTTCGGCTACGGCTACCGGCACAGCCGTTTGCGCGGCGCGAAGGGCTGATCCGCCGGGGCTTTCGGTGCGCGCTACAATGCGCGCATGAACGCATCCGCCTACGACGCCAGCCGCCTGCGTGAATTAGCCGGCCTGTTGATCTCCAATATCCGCGAGCTTTCGCAAGCGGGTTGGACGCCTGCCACCAGCAGCAATTTTTCACATCGGCTGGACGACCGCCACGCCGCGATCACCGTGTCCGGGCGCGACAAAGGCCGGTTGAACGAAGACGACATCATGGTGGTCGATTTCGACGGCAAGGCCGTCGGCAGCGACCATCGCCCTTCGGCGGAAACCTTGCTGCACACGCAGCTTTATCGCCGCTTCCCCGAGATCGGCTGCGTGCTGCATACCCATTCGCCGGTGCAGACCATCGCATCGCGGCTGTTCGCCGGCGCCGGTCATATCCGGCTGGAGGGCTATGAGCTGCAGAAGGCTTTTCACGGCAACACCACCCACGAATCCGAGATCGACGTACCGGTGTTCGGCAACACCCAGGACATGCCGACGTTGGCCGCACAGGTGGACGCATTGCTGGATCAGCAGCCGCTGTGGGGCTATCTGATCGATGGACACGGCCTGTACGCCTGGGGCCGCGACATGGCCGAGGCGCGCCGCCACCTGGAGGCATTCGAGTTCCTGCTCCATTGCGAGCTGGAACTGCGCAAGTTGGGCTGCCGGCGCTGAGCCGAACCACAGCGTTCCGGGCCGGTTACTGGTCCTTGCCGGGCCACCTGCTAATCTCTTCATCCCCTACTCGAGGCTTGCTGCCATGAGCCGTCTTCGCATCTTCAAAGAGGACAATCCGGCCACGCCGGAATTCGCCAGCTACGATCCCGATTTCATTGCTGCCGAGCTGCAGAAGATCGGGGTGACGTTCGAGCGCTGGAAAGCCAACAAACCCATCGCTCCGGGTGCTTCGCCGGAGGAAGTGATGGCGGCCTATCGCACCGACATCGACCGACTGGTCGAGGAGCGCGGCTTCAAGACCGTCGACGTGGTCAGCATCGCGCCAGACAATCCGCAGCGCGAAGCCATGCGCGCGAAGTTCCTCGACGAGCATTTCCATAAGGAAGACGAAGTACGCTTCTTCGTTGCAGGCTCGGGACTATTCACCTTGCACGTCGACGGCAAAGTGTATGAGGTCGAATGCGTGCAGGACGACCTGATCGCGGTACCGGACAGCACGAAGCACTGGTTCGATATGGGCCCGGAGCCCAGTTTCGTGGCCATCCGCTTCTTCACCGAGCCCGATGGCTGGGTGGGTCACTTCACCGGCACCGATATCGCAAAGAAATTCCCGCGCTATGAACGGGACGACAAGAACCAGGGCGACGCGGCGTGATGCGGCCCCAAGCGATTCTTACCGACATCGAGGGCACCACCAGCAGCATTTCCTTCGTCAAGGACGTGCTGTTTCCCTATGCACGCCGCGCCCTGCCCGCCTTCGTGCGCCAGCACGGCCAGGAACCGGAGGTACGCCGTTGGCTGGACGAAGTGGCGACCGAACACGGCAGCATCTGCAGCGACGACGTCATCGTGGAAACCTTGCAGGGCTGGATCGACCAGGACCGCAAGCACACCGCGCTGAAAGCCCTGCAAGGCATGATTTGGGAAGCCGGCTATCGCGACGCCGATTTCACCGCGCACATCTATCCGGACGCGGCTCCTGCTTTAAGGCAGTGGCATGAGCAGGGTTATCCGCTGTACGTGTATTCATCCGGCTCGGTACCGGCGCAGAAGCTGTTCTTCGGCCACAGCGACGCTGGCGATTTGACGCCTCTGTTTTCCGGCTGGTTCGACACCGAAGTCGGCGGCAAGCGCGAAGCCGGCAGCTACCGCCGTATCGCCGACAACATCGGCACTAAACCCCAGGCCATTCTGTTTCTGTCCGACGTAGTGGAAGAACTGGACGCGGCTCGTGAAGCCGGAATGCAGACACGCCTGATCGATCGCTTGCAGGATTACCCGAACCCGCGCGTTGGCGATGCCGCCAACGGCCATGTCCGGATTTCCAGTTTTGCCGATGTCGAGCTTGGTGAGCGGTGAGCGGTGAGCGGTGAGCGGTGAGCGGTGAGCGGGAAAAGCTCTCGCTTTACCTCCCCCTTTTACAAAGGGGGACTGAGGGGGGTTTGCTTTTTGCTCTTAAGAAAGCAGCAAAAGCCCATCGCCGACCGCCCACCAATTATTGAGACTAATTCTCATTCCTACACCAAACAGAACATCCAACTAAACTCCGCGCCACGCAACTCGCCCGCATTCGCCAGCCAGTTACGCGTTCCGCGCCAGCCAGCCATCGCCCGCCAGCCCGGATCCAGATGCGCCTCCTTCGGGAGGCGTTTTTGTTTGGGTGTCGCTTGTGACACTGATGCAAGACGGTCTGCGCGGTGAAGCTCCATCGCGACTCACGTCGCTCCTACAGCCACCGCCACGCCATCAACCGTGGATCTTCTCGCCCCGGGCCAGCATCTCCACCAGCTTCTTCACCCGGTCCGCGCGCGTCTCCGGCTTCTTTGCAGTTTGCACGCGCCAGCACACGGCGTAGCGGTTGGTCTTGTTCAAGGTTTCGAAGAACGCAGCGGCTTTCTTGTTTTTCGCCAACGCTGCCGCCAGTTCCGGCGGAATTTCCATGGTGGTGGCGCTGTCGTATGCCGCTTGCCAGCGACCGTCGGCCTTGGCGGCTTCCACTTCACGCAAGCCGGCCGGTTGCATTCGGCCTGCCGCTATCAACGCTTCTATCTTGGCGACGTTGATCTTGGACCAGACACTACGCGGGCGCCGTGGCGTGAACCGCTGGGCGAAGAACTGCGCGTCGAACGTCTTCTTCTGTCCGTCTATCCAACCATGGCAGAGCGCGACGTCCAGCGCTTCGGCATAACTGACGGAAACCGCGCCCGAATCCTTCTTGGCGATCTGCAGCCAGACACCCTTTTCCGTCACATGAGCCGCCAGCCATTTTTCCCAAGCGGCGGCGTTCTTGAAATGCTTGACGGGCAGATCGAATGCTTGCGACATGGCTACTCCGTCGCCGATTGCAGCATGTAAGAGGTCGCGGCACGCAGTTCGCCACGCCAGCGATCCTGTGCGCGCACTTCCACGCGATGCTCGCCTGCTTCCAATTGGGTAGGCAGCGGACCGCGCCAGAGATGCGCCGATGGCTTGGCTTCCGGCGAGCGATCGTAGCCGCGTAACTCCTTGGCCAAATCGTCGCGCATGTTTTCTGCCAACAATGCCGGATCGGCTTGGACCACCTTCGTCATCGGCTTCCATTCGCCGGCGTCGACGCGATATTCCACTCGCGTGTCGGCATCGCCCATATAGACATTCGCGTAGACGCCCCAAGCGGGGTATGCGCCCTGCCGCAGTACTTTCGGTGCATGCAGGCCGATCGCCGAATCCGGATTGCGTGCCGGGTGCCACGACAAGGCGTATGCCCCGTTGTCGCTTACCCGCAGGCGAGCGTAGCCATTGGGTGTGCCATCGGCCATGGTGGCATCGGGAATGCCCGCCTTATCCTTCACGCCCGACCAGAAGGCACCGCAAGCCGCGCCAACGTTGTATTCGTGCAGGGGTCGTTGGCCACGCCAACCGGTGGACGCATCGTGATACCAGTGGCGTTGCGTATGGCTGTGCCCGCTGAGCACCAGCACATGCGGGAAGTCGCGCAACAGCGCGAACAGCCGCTCGCGGTCGGCTTTTCGGAAAGTCTCGGCACCGTTCGCTTCGAACAACGGGATATGCATGCCCACTACCAACAGACGGTCCTTGGGCACAGTGGGCAGATAAGCTTCAAGAAAGGCGAACTGGTCTTCGCGAAAGCCTCCGATGTAAGCGGGCTTTTGTCCGGGCCGATAAATCACGTCGTCCAGACCGATGAAAACCGCCCGCCCCTCTTCCCAGGCGAAAGTATCCGGGCCGTAGATGTTGCGAAAGCTCGACAGCGAATCCTCATCGCGCCGCGCATCGAAATCCAGATCATGATTGCCGGAGATATGTAGCCACGGTAGCTGCAGGCGCGCGGTTTGCGTGTTCAAAGCCGGATACAACGACAGATCATCGTTGACGACATCGCCCAGCGTCAGTCCCAATTGAGCATCGGGTCTGCCGATCAGAGGTTCGACAATGTCACGCTGGTAGTAGCCGACATCGGCCAGGTTCTTGGTCTGGGTGTCCGCGAACAGCAGCACGTCCAGATTGCCCGGCGGCAGAGCTTTACGCGGCAACAGACCGAAATTCCTGCACATCGGAAATGCCGCCGGAATACCGCCGTACTTTAGCGGCGGACCAGGCTGGCTTTGCACATGGGTCCAGAAATCCGGTAGCCCGTCCGATCGCCGGGGCAAGTCGTAGCCGGCAGGCTTGATCACGAAGACCGTGCGGCCGTCGATCACCGGAAGCCGGTATTCGCCGTCGGCACCGGTAAGGACGATCGCCACACCGTCGGAAACCTTGATGTTCGGCAGCGGCTTTTCGCCAGGATCCTTGCGCCCGTTACCGTTTGCGTCCTCCCATACCTGCCCAGAGTTACAAGGCGGCGGCAAAGCCAGGGCGGGACTGGCCAGCGGCAACAGGAAAGCGACAGCGAGAAGAAAGCGCACAGGCGGCTCCGCAGAATACCGACGCCGATTATCGCCTGTTGCAGTCCTGCAAACGCAAAGAGCCAAATAGAAGCCGCTGTGGGAGCGGCGTCCCGCCGCGAGTTCTTGGCTGGATTTATGCAGATTTGTCCGAAGAGCTCGCGGCGGGACGCCGCTCCCACAGGGGTGATGCACGCCTTACTTACGGTGCCGATCTTGCAGCGTCGCCACGGCATCCTGCAGCGAGAGGCCGCGTGCACGCAGCAGTACGGTGAGGTGGAACAGCAAGTCGGCGCTTTCGCCCAGCAACGCCGCGTCGTCCTGGGCGACGGCGGCCAACGCGGTTTCCACGCCTTCTTCGCCGACCTTCTGGGCGATGCGACGCACGCCGCCCTCGAACAAGCGGGTGGTGTAGCTATCGGCGGGACGGTCGCGTTCGCGTGCGGCGACCAAGGCATCCAGGTCGGACAGGAAATCCGCCGGCGCATCGGCGAAGCAGCTGGCCCGTTGTAGATGGCAGGTAGGGCCTTGCGGGTGCGCCTGGATCAGCAAGGTATCGCTGTCGCAATCGGTTTCCAGCGACACCAGGCGCAGTACATGGCCGGAGCTTTCGCCCTTTTTCCACAAGCGCTGCTTGCTGCGGCTGTAGAAAGTGACCTCACCGCTATCCAACGTGGCCTGGAGTGCCGCACGATTCATGTAACCCAGCATCAACACGCGGTGGTTGCCGGCGTCTTGCACGATCGCCGGCAACAGTCCGTCGCCTTTGTTCCAGTCCAGCTTGCTGCCATCGAACGCGGCCGAAGACGAAGGAGTCGCATCAGTTCCCACGGCGCACCTCGATATTCTGTTCGGCCAGGTCGCGCTTCAGATCGGCGATGGCGATCTTGCCGCTGTGGAATACGCTGGCGGCCAGCGCCGCATCCACATCCGCGTCGCGAAAGACCTGCGCAAAGTGTTCCGGTTCGCCGGCACCGCCGGACGCGACCAACGGCACCTGGCAGATCGCGCGCACGGCACTCAGCTGTTCGATGTCATAGCCGCGGCGCACACCGTCGTTGTCCATGCAGTTCAGCACGATTTCACCAGCACCCAGCCGTTGCGCTTCGACAACCCAATCCAGGGTACGTACCGGCAACGCGCGGGTCTTTGCCGGATCGCCGGTGTACTGGCGCACGCGCCATTCCCCATCGGCCTCGCGAACGGAATCGATGCCCACCACCACGCATTGCACACCGAAGGCTTGCGCCAACTCGGAAATCAACGCAGGCCGCGCCAATGCGGGCGTGTTGATCGATATCTTGTCCGCGCCGGCGTACAACACCGCGCGCGCGGTTTCCACGCTACGGATGCCGCCGGCCACACAGAAGGGAATATCCAAAAGACTGGATACGCGCTCCACCCAGCCGTAATCGACCGAGCGCCCTTCCGGGCTGGCGCCAATGTCGTAGAACACGAGTTCGTCGGCACCTTCGTCGCGATAGCGAAGCGCGAGGTCGACGATATCGCCCATGTCGACGTGATCGCGAAAACGCACACCCTTGACCACGCGGCCGTCGCGCACATCCAGGCAGGGAACGATGCGGCGGCTCAGCATGCCAACGCCTCCGGCAGGGTGAAGCGTCCTTCCAACAAGGCACGGCCGAGTACGATGCCGGCGCAACCTTCGGCTCTCGCCGTCGCCACGTCGTTCGTTTCGCGTACGCCGCCGGAGGCCTGCACCTGCAGGCCTGGTGCGATGCGCGCCAGATGGCGATAGAGCTCGAAATTGGGCCCGGAAAGCATGCCATCACGTGCGATGTCGGTGCTCAGCAAATGCTTCAAGCCTCCATCGGAAAAGCGCTTAGCCAGATCGTCAAGCGTATCGGCGGCGGTCTCGGTCCAGCCATGCACCGGCAAGCTCCAGACACCGGCCTCATCCTGGCGCGCATCCAGTGCGACGGTGATGCGCTCGGCACCGAATTCGGCGATCCAACTCAGCACCGCCTGGGTGTCGCGCACCGCGAGCGATCCGATCACCACCCGATCAGCGCCAGCTTCCAGAATATCGGCCACGTCCTGGCGTGAACGCACGCCGCCACCGGTTTGTACCTTCAGCTGAGTGGTCGCACGGATTTCCCGAAGCAACGGCGCCAGCGTATATCCGCCTGCACGTGCCGCATCCAGATCGACCAGATGCAGCCACTTCCCGCCTTGCTGCGCATAGGCCTGCGCGACGGCCAACGGCTCGCTGTCGTAGCGGGTTTCGCGCGCGTAGTCGCCCTGCGCCAGTCGCACCACGCGACCTTCGCGAACATCGATGGCCGGATAAAGCTGGAAGTCCTTCTGCTGCTGCGAAGACCTGTCAGCGAAATTGGCGGCTATTCCATTCATGCCAGGCCATTCTCCAAAAAATTCTTCAGTAACCTGGCGCCAACAATCGCCGAGCGCTCCGGGTGGAACTGCGCACCTGCCACCTTGCCGCGCTGGACGATGGCCGCGAATGGCGAGCCATGCTGGGTCGACGCCAGACAGTCGCCGGTCACCGGCGCCGCGTAGCTGTGCACGAAATAGGCATAGCCATCTTCGTCGATGCCTTGCGTCAATGATGCGGAGCGCTCTTTGCGCAGTGTGTTCCAACCCATGTGCGGGACACGTACGCCTTCACCGTTAGGTAGCTTGGTTACTCGGCCTGGCAACAGGCCCAAACACGGCGTGTCGTCTTCCTCGGAGTGTTCGAACAGCAACTGCATGCCCACGCAGACGCCCAGCAGCGGTTTGTCCAGGTTACGCAACGTGTCCACCAACCCCAGCTCGCGAAGCCGCCCCATTACCATGGCAGCGGTGCTGACGCCGGGCAGGATCACGCGATCGGCGTTGCGTATCGTCCGCGGGTCGCCGGTCAATTCCGCTTCCACGCCAAGGCGCCGCAAGGCATAGCGCACCGAGCCAAGATTGGCACCGCCGGCATCGATCAGGGCGACCTGCATCACAGGGCTCCCTTGGTCGAAGGCAGATCCGCGCCTTCACGCCGGATCGCCTGTCGCAGCGCACGCGCCAACGATTTGAAGCAGGCTTCGACTTTGTGGTGATCGTTGTCGCCGCGTACGCTGAGGTTGAGGTTCAAGCCGGATGCATCGCACAGCGACCGGAAGAAATGCGGCACCAGTTCGGTCGGCAGGTCGCCGACACGTTCGCGCTTGAATTCGCCTTCGAACACGAAGTATGGCCGCCCGCTGAAATCCAGCGCCGCTGTCGCCAGGGTCTCGTCCATCGGCAGGGTGAACCCATAACGCCCGATCCCGCGCTTGTCACCCAGGGCTTCCCGCAGCGCTTGTCCGAGTGCCAAACCGGTGTCCTCGACGGTGTGGTGCTCGTCGATGTGCAGATCGCCTTCGGTACGGATGTTCAGCGCAAACCCGCCATGTTTCCCGATTTGTTCCAGCATGTGATCGAAGAACGGCAAGCCGGTGTGCACGACAGGATCGGCAACGCGATCCAGATCCACTTCCACCCGGATCTTCGTTTCCTTGGTATCGCGCTGGACCATCGCACGGCGCGGCGCATCGGCCAGTTCATGCGCAATGCTGTTCCAGTCCCATTCGCCGCCAAACTGCGGCGTCTTCAGCTGGAATCCGCGGATGCGCAGGTTCTGGGCGAAGGCGATATCGGTTTCACGATCGCCCACCATCGCCGAGCGCTTCCAATCGATGCCGCGGTCTTGCAGATAGTGCAGCACCATGCCGATGCCAGGCTTGCGCGTGGGTTTGTTTTCCTGCGGCCAACTACCGTCCACCAACACCTCGCGAAAGCGGATGCCCTGGCTTTCGAAGATCTGCAACATGAGGTCGTTGGGACCGTCGAACGATGCCTGCGGATACTGTTCGGTCCCCAGTCCATCTTGGTTGCTGACGATGACGAACTGATAACCAGCATCGCGAAGTTTCAGCAGCGCCGGTATGCAGTCGCGAACGAAGCGGATCTTCTCGTAGGCGTCGATTTGGAAATCGGCGGGTTCTTCGATCAGGGTGCCATCGCGGTCGATGAATAGGACGGGAGTCATGAGGTGCCACCGCTTTGGGGTTTCCCGCTAAAAGCAAATCCCCCCTGTCCCCCTTTTAAAAAGGGGGGAACCGCTAGGGATTCCGCTAGAGCATTCCCAGTATCCGCACCCAACCTCCCCCTTTTTAAAAGGGGGACTGAGGGGAATTTGCTCTTCGCCCAGCTCATGCCGCCATCTCCAACGCCCGCAATGCGGCGATCACGCGGTCATTCTGTTCCGGCGAGCCAACGGTGATACGCAAGGCATTGCCCAACTGCGGCGCGGCGCGCTGGTCGCGGACCACGACGCCCGCAGCCAACAGCGAACGGAAGGCCGCTTCCGCATCGCGGAAACGCGCCAGAAGATAGTTGCCTTGCGACGGATAGACGCGTAGCACTTCCGGCAGTGCCGCCAGTGCCGCCTGCAAGCGCGAGCGTTCCGACTTGATGAGTTCGACCCGTTGCCGTGTTTGCGCCAACGCCGTATCCGACAAACCGGCCAGCGCGATTTCCGCGCAAGGCGTCGGCACCGGATACGGCGCCTGGCAGCGCCGAAGCACTTCTATCAGCTCCGCGTCCGCGATGAGACTGCCGATACGCGCGGCGGCCAGCGCATGCGCCTTGGACAGGGTGCGCAATACGGCGATATTGGCGTGCGAAGCCAGCAGAGTGGTTGCAGAAGCATTTTCTGCAAATTCGCCATACGCTTCGTCCACCACCAACAGCGCCCTGCCCTCCAGGCGTTTGGCCAACAATGCGATATCCGCTAGCGCAATGGCCGAACCTGCAGGATTGGAGGGAGAACACAGGAAGACCAGTTTGGCCCGGCCGGCGATGGCCGTTTCGGCAATGGCTTGCAGGTCCGCGACGAAGCCGGCGTCGCTGTCGATCAGCGGCACTTCGGCGATACGCGCATCCTGCAGCCGCGCGCAAACGGCGTACATGCCGAAAACCGGCGGTGTGACGACAACCGCGTCGTTCCCAGGAACACACAGCGCACGCACCAGCAGATCGATGGCTTCGTCGCTACCGCGACCGATCAGCAATTGGTCCACGGTGCAACCGTACAACTGCGCCAACCGCTCGCGCAGTGCCTGCGGTTGCGGGTCGGGATAACGACGGCACGCAGCTTGTGCGTCGGCGGGGTTGGACCATGCGGACTCGTTGGCGTTCAACCAGATATCGCCGCGCAACGTCTCGCTGCGCGCGGACATGTAGCCGCCAAAGCCGCGCAGGTCTTCCCGCACCAGATCGATTACCCGGTTACTGACCATCGTGCCATTGACCGTAGTGTTCATGCCGCCGCCTTGCGCAAGCGCAGCGATACTGCATTCGCATGGGCATCCAATCCTTCCGCTTCCGCCAGCACCACCGCGCAAGCGCCGATGGCTGCGATGCCGGCACGATCAGCCGATTGCACGCTGACGAAATTCTGAAAGCTGGTCACGCTGACGCCGCTGTAGGCCCGCGCCGCGCCGCTGGTAGGTAGTACGTGATTGGTGCCGCTGCAGTAATCGCCCAACGCCTCGGGCGTGTAGTCGCCCAGGAATACCGAACCCGCGGCTTCCACCTTGTCCAGCCAAGTGCGCGGCTCGCGCAAGGCGAGGATAAGGTGTTCCGGCGCATACGCATTGCTGATGGCGAACGCGTCTTCCAGCGCATCCACTTGAATGAGCCGCGAGGAAGCCAACGCGCCACGTGCGATTTCGGCACGCGGCAGCCGGGCGAGCTGCAGGTCGATCTCCTCGGCCACCTTATCGATGAGATCGGCGGAGTCGGACACCAGCAACACCTGCGAATCCGGGCCGTGTTCCGCCTGTGAAAGCAGATCGGCGGCGACGAAGGCCGCATCCGCACCGGCGTCCGCGATCACCAGCACTTCGGACGGACCGGCCGGCATGTCGATGGCGGCCGCACCGTTTTGCGCGACTTGCTGCTTGGCTTCGGTGACGTAGCTATTGCCCGGGCCGAAGATCTTGTCGCACTTAGGCACCGATGCGGTGCCGTAGGCGAGCGCGGCGATGGCCTGCGCGCCGCCCAGCTTGAAGACGCGGGTCACGCCGGTCAGTTGCGCCGCTACCAGCACGGCCGGATCCGCGCTTCCGTCCTTGCGTGGCGGCGTGCACAGCACCACTTCGCGGCAGCCGGCCAAGCGTGCGGGCACGCCCAGCATCAATGCGGTCGAAGGCAGCGGTGCGCTGCCGGCCGGCACATACAGGCCGACACGCGCGATAGGCCGGATGATCCGCTCGCACACCACACCGGGCGCGGTTTCCACGGCGTAAGGCTGTGCGATGCCGGCCCGATGGAAAGCTTCTATCCGCTGCGCGGCTTGCTCCATCGCCGCGCGCAACTCGGGGCTCACCGCGGCTTCGGCGGCAGCGAATTCTTCCGCGCTCACTTCGAAGCGTTCCATCCGCGAGCCATCGAAACGCAACGTGATGTCGCGCAGTGCAGCGTCGCCTCGTTCACGCACATCCGCCAGCAGCAGCGACACCGATTCGCGGGTCTTCGTCGCCACCGTTTGCACCGGTCGGGTCAACGCTGCCTGGCGCGCGGATTCGTCCAGCGCCGACCAGCTCAACCGATCGCTCATCAACGTGCTCATGCCAGCGACCTCTCGACCGACAACACCATCAGACTTTGTGCGCCTGCCCGCTCCAGTTCTTCCAGCCGCTGCCACGTGACCGCGCCATGGCACATGGTCTGCAACGACAGCGGGCCATCGCCTTCCACCGGCAGCAAGGTCAGCGGATCGGCATCCGGCAACAGGCGCGACAATTCCGCCACCGTATCGCGATGGGCGCGGAACATCAGCAGCTTGCTGTCCTTGAGTTTCAAGACACCATCCAGACGCCGCAGCAGCATGGCCGCCAATCCGGCGCGGGAGTCCTCGAATTCGCGCACGGGACCGGCCAGCACCGCTTCGCTGTTCAAAAGCGTTTCCACTGGCTTGAGCTGATTGGCCGCCAAAGTGGCGCCGCTGGACACCAGGTCGCAGATCAGATCCGCCGTGCCCAGCTTTGGCGCGATTTCCACCGAGCCGGACAACTCCACGACGCTGGCGTCGACGCCCTGCACTTGCAGCCAATTAGCGAGAATCGCCGGATAGCTGGTGGCGATGCGCATGCCCTGAAGCTGCGCGGGGCCGTCCCACTTCCAGTTTTCCGGAATGGCGAGCATCAACCGGCACCCACCGAAACCCAGTGGGCGCAGTTCTCGATAGGCCTGCGGCAATCCGATACGCGCGCGTTCACCGGCTTGTTCGTCCAACTCGTTGCGGCCGACCACGCCGAAATCGCAGACGCCGTCGGCAATCAGCCCAGGGATGTCGTCGTCGCGAACCAGCAGGAGATCTACCGGCAACGATTCGCCGTAGCAGAACAACTTGTCGCGGCTTTCGCGCCAGCTCAGACCGCAGGCGGAAAGCAGCGCACGGGCCGGCTCGGCCAGACGGCCACTTTTTTGGATAGCAATGCGCAGACGGTCGCGCGTCGCGGGGGCGACTATGGGGCTCATGGTGTTCGGACTCAGTGAGAAGCGGGCAAGGAACGCGACGATTGGCTGCGCATCGCCCGCGCATAACCGCCGGCGCCGCGCTCCAGCGTGCGGGCGACCCGGCCGATGGTGGTCACGCTGACCTGCGTCAGCTCGTGGATTTCCCGATACGGCACGCCTTTCAGCAGCAACGGCACCACCCGCCAGCGGTCGGCCATGGCTTCCAGCTCGGCGGGCGTGCACAGGTCCTCAAGGAACGCCTGCACGTCTTCTGGCCGCGTCAGCGCCGCCATGGCGCTCGAAAGCGCCTGCAGCGAGGCGGATTCAGCCTGCTCGTCGGCAGCACTGCGTCGTTTCATAAGGGGATCGGTTCGGATGTATTAACGTGCTAGTACATTAATACATTTCAATTCCGGCGTCAAACCGCTGCCCTGCACGGCCCACGGTTTGCGTTGGAAGGTGCGGACCATCGCAAAACAGAAGGTGACTGAATGCATATCTGCCGGTGGGACCCGGGCCGATGAGTACACTGCGCCGGAAAACGCTTGGACGGCCGGACCTGGCCGAACCTGGCGAATCGCTTGCGGGAAAGGCGCTGGGCATGAGCCATTGGCACTTCCGTCTGATTGGCCTATGGGCCTTGATCTGCCTGACCTGCGCAGCGATGCAGGCGCAGGCGCAACCACGGCTGGAAATCGCCCCCCAATCCACGCAAGAGTCGCTGGGGCCGCACACCACCTACTTTCACGATACCCAGGGCGATGCCGATTTCAGCGCCGCTCTCGCTCATCTGAGCGACCGCCAATTCCGGCCCCTGCCCAACGGCGACGCCTCGTTCGGCTTCCAGACCGGCGCCTACTGGTTCCACGCAACGCTGCTGAACCGCAATCACGCCGAACAACGCTGGCTGCTGGTCCAGGACTACGCGCTCAGCGATGAGATCGACGTGTATCTGCAGTATCCGGACGGTCGCCTGGTGCATTACACCGGCGGCGACAGCCACCCTTTCGAACAGCGCAGCATCCGCTACCGCCATCCCAACTTCTGGTTGAACCTGCCAGTCGACACGCCCGTGCAGCTGTTCGTGCGGGTGGAAAGCCAAAGTTCCATGCAGGTGCCGCTTTCGCTTTACACGCCCACCGCCTTCACCGAGCTGGCGCGCAATAGCGAGCTGGGTATCGGCATCTACTACGGCATCCTGTTGGCGCTGTTCTTCTACAACCTGGTGCTATGGCTGGCGCTGCGCGACGCCAGCTATTTCTGGTATCTGTTCCATATCAGCGCTTTCGGGTTGGTGCTGTTTACGCTGAATGGGTTGGGCTTCGAATATTTCTGGCCGCACACCACGTGGCTGGCGGACAAGTCCGTACCGTTGTCGGTATGCCTGGCGCAGATAGGCATGCAGCAGTTTGCGCGAACGTTCCTGGGGCTGCGCGAACGCTGGCCGCTGGGCGACTGGATCAGCCTGGGCATCATCGGATTCTTCGTGTTGCTGGGCATGGCGTCGACTCAACTGCCGTATCACTTCGCCACACCGATCGCATCGGCCGCGGTATTTCCCAGCATCATCTGGATCGCCGCCATCACCATTACCGTGATGCGCACCGGTTATCGGCCGGCGAAGGTATTCCTGCTGGCATGGGCGATGTTCCTGCTGGGAACGGCGGCCTTCGTGGCACTGGCCTTCGGCTTGCTGCCCAAGACCTTCATGACCGAATACGGCGTGCAGATCGGCTCGGCACTGGAAATGCTGCTGCTGTCGGTGGCGTTGGGTTACCGCTACGCCGCCTTGCGCAACGAGAACGAGCGCATCGTCAGCAATGCGAAGATCCAGCTGGAACAGGAAGTCCAGTTGCGTACCGCCGAACTGCGCAGCGCCTTGGGCCAATTGGAGGACGCGCATCTGCGCCTGCGCGAGTTCAGCCGCCACGATGGCCTGACCGATCTCTACAACCGTACGCATTTCCGCGAGGCGTTCGAACAGTTGCTCTCGCAAGCACGCAACACGCGCCGGCCTATCTCGTTGCTGATGATCGACCTGGATCACTTCAAGCGCATCAACGACACCTATGGTCATCTGGTCGGCGACGACTGCCTGCGCTGGACGTCCAACACCCTGGCCGAAACGTTGGAGCCTTACAACGCGTTGCTGGCCCGATTCGGTGGCGAAGAGTTCATCGCCGCCCTACCCAATCTGGGTCCCGAGGAAGCCCGTGCAGTGGCCGAGGAACTGCGGCAGAGCCTGCGCCGGCGCCCTTGCCAGAGCGGCGATTTCGATATTTCCATATCCGCCAGCATCGGCGTGCATAGCGTGGATATCGAAGCCAAGAACAGCATCGATTCGGCCCTGCAGGTCGCAGATCAAGCGTTATATGCCGCGAAGGCCGAAGGCCGGGATTGTGTAAGGACGCTGTAGGAGCGACGTAAGTCGCGACGAAGCTCTACCGGTAACGCTTCATCGCGACTCACCGGCACCGGCATGCCGGCGCCACTCCTACAAGGATGGTTGACGGGTCAACCGTTGCGGACAGCCGCCAACAGCTCGCCGGATTCGACCAGCTGCACCGCCGTGGCGACTTCGCCGTCCAGCGCGCGATCGCGGTCCAGGAATGCAATCGATTGACGAATGACGGCATGCGCTGCCGCCACCGCGGCGCCAGGATGAAACTCCTCGCTGGCGGCCAGCTCCGTACGCAGCGAATCCACTTCGGCAATGAAGGTCTCATATCCTGCTGCCGTCGGCAGCGGCCCGCCGGATACCTTGGCGGCCAGTGCCGCCGCGTCCGCGCGCCGCGCCAGACCGCGAGCGGCGTTGATCATGTCGCGACGCAGATCCAGCGCCTGGGCAGCGGTGTAAAGCTCCAACGCCAACACCTTGGACAGATCACGCGTCATCGCCAGCACGTGCCGTGCCTCGTTGGCGCCCATCGATACGTGGTCTTCCGCGTTGGCGCTGGTGGGTATCGAAAAAACCGAAGCCGGATGCGCGCGGCTGGCCAGATCGTTGACGATGGCCGCGGCGGTGTACTGCACGATCATATGACCGGACTCGGTGCCGTCTTCATTGCCGATCAGGAAGGCCGGCAGACCGTCGTTCGTAGCCGGATCGACCAGCTTGTTGAGGCGGCGCTCGGAGATCGACGCCAACACTGGGATCGCTGCTTTCACATAGCTCATCGCCAGCGCCAGCGGCATGCCGTGGAAATGGCCGGCGGAGATGACCTGTTCTTCCACGTGCGCGGCATCGGTCTTGTCCGGGAACACCAGCGGATTGTCGGTGACCGCGTTCAATTCCACTTCCAGCACGCGCTTGGCCTGCGCCACCGCGTCGCGTACAGCGCCGTGTACCTGGGGAATGCAGCGCAGCGAATAGCTGTCCTGCGGCTGATGCTTCTTGCCGCCGCGGAAAGGACGGAACCGCTGATAGAACTTTTCGCGGCCGTGACGCTGGTCGGCAGGCACCCAATCCCAGCCGATGTCGAAACGCAGTTGCCGTGCTTCCTCGGTATCCCAACTCTGCGGCAACCACGAGCGGAACTTGGGCACCAAGTGATAAGGAATATCCGCCAAGGTGGAACCGTGCAGCAGTTCGCGTAGACGAGCGGCCACCTGTACCTGCCCCGGATGCGGACGCAACGCGTGGACTTCCTCGGCGAACGCGCCAAGCCGGCCGGCGAAAGCATCGATGGTCATCGCAGCGGCCAAGTCCGCGGTGTCCAGCAGGTTGTCCAATCGGTACAACGCCAGCACGCCCATCGCCAGCATCTGCGCGGTGCCGTTGTTCAACGCCAGACCTTCTTTGTACGACAGCCGGACCGGCGCCAGACTGGCGCGACGCAGCGCTTCGCCGCCCGCCATGCGCTCGCCGCGATAAAAGGCTTCACCGCCGCCCAGCAAAACGATGGCCAGATGCGACAACGGAGCCAGATCGCCCGAAGCGCCCACCGAACCCAATTCCGGCACCACCGGCACGATGCCGGCGTTGAGCATGGCCGCCAACGCCTGCAGCGTTTCCACGCAGATGCCGGAGTGGCCTTTCAACAGCGTATTGATGCGGATACCCAGCATGGCCCGCACGACTTCCTGCGCCATCGGCTCGCCCACGCAGACGGCATGGGTAACGATCAAGTTGTGCTGCAACTCTTCGTGCAGCGAACGACCGGAAGGCACCGCGCCCGGCAACGCGTCGCGCAGCGGATGCGCGCCCAGCAGTTTGTCGGCGTTGCTGCCGAAGCCGGTGGAAACGCCGTAGATGGGCTCTTCGCGGCGCACCTGCTCGGCAAGGAACTCGGCCGCGCGCGCGACCGCTTTCAACGCCTCGCTGTCCAATTCCACGCTGGCGCCAAAAGCGATTTCGACCAGCTTGTCGCGGGTCAGGGTCTTTCCGTCCAATCGGATCGGTTTCATCGTGTCGTTCCCAAAAATTTGCAGACTGCTTTCGCCTGCGGCTCGGCGGCCGACATGGCATAGCTCATGTCAGCCGGCCGTGCGGCACGCGCCCCCTGTATCAACGTCCCGTCAATGCGCGCGCCTGCTCCAACCGAGCCTGCTCCAGCTCCACCTTCAGGCTGCTGGCCAGGTCCTCGCGCGGGACTTCGAATTGCTGCTCGCGCTGCAGATCCTTGACCGTCACCACGCCGCGCGCCAGCTCATCCTCACCGGCAAGCACGACGAAGCGAACACCCGCGCGCGAGGCGTACTGGAATTGCTTGGCCAGTTTGCGCGGCTCCATCTGCACTTCGGTATTGATGCCGCCGGCACGCAGGCGCCGCGCGATGTCCAGCGAATCGGCCAACTGGGTTTCGTCCATCAACGCCACCATCGCTTGCACGCTGCTTTCCTCGCTACCGGCGATCAGTCCCGCTTCGCGCAGCTGCCAGAACAGCCGGGTCACGCCGATGGAGATTCCCACGCCCGGCAATTTGGATTTTGTGTAGTGGCTGGCCAGATCTTCGTAACGGCCGCCGGAACAGATGGAACCGATCTGCGGATAGTCATCCAACTGCGTTTCGTACACGGTACCGGTGTAGTAATCCAGTCCGCGAGCGATGGAGAAGTTCAGGCAATAATCGCTTTCCGGTACGCCGAGCGCCTTGACCAGTTCCAGTACTTCGCGCAGTTCGGCGGCGCCTTCCTGCAGCGACGCACTGGCGCCGGAAACGCGCTGGACTTCGTTCACCACCTTGTCGATCTGCAGCAGCGCGTCCGCGTGGGACGTCGAACGCACCGCGACGAAATCCAGGATCTTTTGCGCGGCATCGGCCGACAGGCCGAAACCTTCGCCGGTCAACGTCTCGCGCACATAGTCGGCGCCGCGCTTATCCAGCTTGTCCACCTCACGCAGCACCAGCGCTTGCTGTTCGCTGTCGGTGATGCCTTGCGCTTCGAAGAAGCCGCGCATCAGTTTGCGATTGTTGAGCTGGATGGTGAAGGCGCCGATGCCCAGGTCGCTGAAAACGGCGTGGATCACCGCCAGGATCTCGGCATCGAAGCGGATCGACAGCGCATCCTTGCCGATCACGTCGATATCGCACTGGTAGAACTCGCGGAAGCGGCCGCGCTGGGCGCGTTCGCCGCGATAGACGCGCTGGATCTGGTAACGCCGGAACGGGAAGGTGAGTTCGTGTTCGTGCTCGGCCACATAGCGCGCCAGCGGCACCGTCAGATCGAATCGCAGAGCCAGCTCCGGCAAACCTTCGGCGCCGCTCTCGCCGGACTTGGCAAGGGCGCCGGTGGATTGCACGAAATAAACCTGCCGCTCGGTTTCGCCGCCGGACTTGGTCAGCAACGTTTCCGACAACTCGAAAACCGGGGTTTCCACCGGCAGGAAACCGAAACGCTCATAGTTGCGGCGAATCGTATCCAGCATACGTTGGAACGCGATTTGCTCGCGAGGCAGCAGTTCCATGACTCCGGGCGGCGTACGCGGCTTGATCAAGCGAAAACTCCAACTGGCGGCAAACATTCATTTTAAGGCTGAATGCCGGTCAGTGCCCGATCCGCCGGGAGATCGACCCGACCTATTGCCGAGTGACCCGTCAACTGAATACAATGGCGAGCTTCACGGGGTGTAGCTCAGTCTGGTAGAGCGCTACGTTCGGGACGTAGAGGTCGCAGGTTCGAATCCTGTCTCCCCGACCAGCCAGGTGCCTTGCCACCAACGGTTTTCGGTCGGTTTTCGGTTTATCCCCCCACCTGTTTCGCCACTCAATTGCAGCATCCATCGGATGCTTGCCAATGGGCTGACAGCGCACGTGCACGCCGCGAATGCACACCGAATAGCGCTAAGCCCCGCGAGCGGGGGATTCATGAACGTGATAGCCCAATCGGCCTCGCAGGCCACGGGTCGCCGCAGTCCAGCTACGGCGACCAGCCCGCGAAAATCAGAAGGCGACCAGCGCCTGCAGCCTCAAATAACGGTAGGCGTAGCTGCCGGTACCTGTGTCGGTCAGCACCGGAGTGTCGGTGTAGCCGGCGTCCAGGCGCAGCCAGGCGTTCTTCCAGCGCGGCGTCTCCAGTCCGAACTCGACCATTCGTGCACGCTTCCAACCTTCTTCGGAATTGCGCTGCCGGCCCCAGCCCGCCCGCGCCGTCCATTGGTATCCACCCACGTATCGGCGCCAAGCCAGCACGCCCAGGGCCTCGCCGTACCACGGTGGCGAGTAGTAGCCGCCCTCGAAGGGTTCGCTGTTGCGGTAGTAGCGGGTGCGCAATTGCGCACTGATGCCCTGCTTCGGCGCCACCGCGTACACCAGGTTGCCGCGCAGATGCGTGCGCAGGTTGTCGCCCGAGCCGAAGTCCTGTGCGCCGATCAGAGCGCTGGCCGACCACCGTTCGCCCATCGGCAGGTCGATCGCGGCGCCGGCAAAAGTCTGCACCAGGCCGCGCTCGGTGCCTTCGCGGGTTTCCAGCACGTCGCGTTCGACAAAGAACTCTTTGCGGCGGGCGTCCTGGCTATGTATAGAGAAGTTGCCCAGCAGATCGTCGCCATTGCTGCCGACGTCCGCGTCCCAGCGCCACTGCCCTAAGTCGCCAGCGCCACTCAGATATAGCCGCTGTTCGCTTTCGGACCAACCGTCGCCGGAAAAGCGGGCGTGTTCGACTTTCGCGCCCTTCCAGTGCTCGATATCCCGGTGCTGGAAGTCCCAGCCAATCGCGTACTTCTGTGTTTCGTTGCCGTCCGCATCGGAACCGATCCACGCCTCAGTACGGATGGCCTGGCGCGTCGCCGACGCTTCTTCGGCCGCCGCTGCGGAAGTTGTTGCCAACGCCAACAACAAGGCGGTGGCGAGACCACTGACTTTCATTTCGTTCCCCAGGTCTTGCGCAGGCGCAGCAGTTCGGCGGCATAACCCATCACGCACACCGGCTGCAGGATCATGGTGTAGGCCATCGTGTAGAAGATGAAACCGGCGATGTTGCGGCGTACCCGCAAGTCCTGGTTTTTGAACATCTTCGATTGCACACGGAAGATGATCAGATTCCACATGGCGGCCAGCGGCAATACCAGCAGCGTCATCACGCCGGCGATCCAGTAGTAGCCAAACAACGCCAGGATCACGCCGGGAATGAAGGCCAACGTGTAGACCAGATCAAGCGGCAGGAACAGAAGATTCCACCAGATGAACAAGGTCGTCATACGCGGCTTGACCAGCAGACTGCCGTGACGGGCGAACGCTTCCATCAGTCCGCGCGACCAACGCTGGCGTTGGCGAGCGAACTGGCCCAGCTCGGTCGGCACCTTGGTGAAAAGGCAAGCCTCTTCGCAGTAGCCGATGCGCGCGCCGGTCTTCAGCAGCGCCCAAGAGACCACGATGTCTTCGCCCACGCATTCGGGCCAACCGTCCACCTGCTCCAATGCGGTGCGGGTGTATAGCGAGAAGGCGCCTTGGGCGACCAGCGTGCCGTGATACATGCTCTGCATGCGCTTAACGGCAGCGATGCCATGGAAATAGTCCCACTCCTGGCTGCGAGTCAGCCAGTTTTCGCGGGAGTTGCGCACCAGCACTGCGCCGGCGACAGCAACCGTACCGGCGGGATCGGAAAGGAAGCGCTCCACCAGCTTGCGCAGCGCATCCGCGCGCAGATAGGAATCGCCATCCACGGTGACTACCAGCGGCTGTGTGGTTTCGGCGAGCCCGCGGTTGAGCGCTTGCGATTTGCCGCGATTCTTCGGCTGAGCCAGCACCCTGATGCGCAAGCCAGGACGCGAGTACTCCGCGGCCTTCGCTTGGGCGATGGCCAGACTGTCGTCCACGGAGCCATCGTCGATCACCACCACTTCGACCTGGCCGGCATAGTCCTGCCGGGCCAAGCTGGTCAGCGTATCGGCGATGTTTTCGCTCTCGTTGTAGCAGGCCACCAGCACGCAGACGTCCGGCAGCTCGGTGAAAGCGCGCAGGCGGGGACGGCGATCGGCCAGGATCGAGCCGATGAGGAAGGCATTCATGAAGCCGGGAACGTAAGCGATGAACGCGATGACGAACAGCGCCAGCCCATAGCCGATCGGCTTCGATAGTTCGTTTAGCCAAGGCTCCGACAGCTTCACGCTCACCGCGACCCAGGCAAGGGCGATCATCAGCACCAGTACGTATTTCAGACGCACGGGCACATAGAAACGGCGACGGCCGCCTGCCGGCGCAGATAGCGCGGGCAAAGGGCTGTCCGGCGGCATCGGGATGGTGGTATCCGCCGCGATGGGCGGTGATGGAGCGTGCGTGTCGTACATGATTGCGTAAATCCGAACAGCGGGATGAATCCCCATGTCCCGGATCGAGCAAATTTCGTGCCAACTGCCATGCCGTCCGTCTGGCAACGCGAAACGCCGCCAAACCCCCCCGCAAGGGCATCAGTACCGTGACGTGACGCACAAAATAGTGACGCAGCCCGTCACCCTTTGATGGCCAGCAAAAGGACTTGCCGCCGACATGCAGTGCGGCGGTACCGGCCTTCAAGCGGACCATAGCGCCGGGGAGTCGACGCCCCAGGCCAAACAAAACCAAAAGAATGCCACTTCGGCACAGCAACCCAGTGCTGCGAATGGCGCGGACCGTCAGCCGCGCACCGGAGCAGCCGAACTTCCCTCGGCCTGCTTCAGCGCGAATGTCGGTCGCGTCGGCTGACGGGCTGCAAACCAACGCGGTTGGTCATGCCGATACCTGGGGAGCGGGAAGTGAACGGCTTTGCCCCCTTTAATAAAGGGGGCTACGGGGGATTTGCTTTTGCCTTTGCTGTTCTTCTTTAAGAGCAAAAAGCAAATCCCCCTCAAACGCTTTTTAACCGCCGAATGGCGGGTCATCCCCCTTTTTCGTTTCTAACAGCCGAATGGCTGATCAAGGGGGAGGTAAAGCGAGAGCTTTTCCCGCTCACCGCTAACCATTCACCGCTAACTATTCACCGCTCACCACTCCCCGCTTACCACTCACCACACCGCTCGTTATAAACGATCGCGACTGCGGGCAATCATGCAGCCAATGCTTCCTCAGCCAACTTCAGATTGGCGACAGCACACGTATGTCCGATAGGCACAGCGTGTCCAGCGACACACTGTTCCACATCGAATTTCTGCTGCGTGCGTGCGTAGCCGATAATGGCGGGGATGAAATCCCCCGACACGTCTTCCGCATCCCGATCCCTTCCCGCTAATACTTCCCTCTGGTCCGGTCGTGGCCTGGTGCTGGCCGGCATCATCCTGTCGGCCTTCAACCTGCGTACGGCAGTGACGTCGTTGACGCCGTTGCTGGATCAGCTTGGCGATCTGTTCGGATTCGGCGCCACCATGACCGGCGTTTTCGGCATGCTGCCTACCGCGGCTTTCGCCGCTTTCGGTGCACTTACGCCCACCATCGCCCACCGCATCGGCCTGGAGCGCACCGCGTTGCTGGCGATGCTGCTGGCCATGCTGGGTCTGTTGCTGCGTAGTTGGGCAGGCGGAACAGCTGCGTTGCTGGCGGCATCGCTCACCGCGCTCGCCGGCATGGGCATCGGCAATATCGTGCTTCCGCCGCTGGTCAAGCGCTATTTCGCTGATCGCGTGGGCACGGTCAGCACGCTCTACATCACGGTCCTGCAGGCGGGCACTATCCTGCCGGCGTTGCTGGCGGTTCCGATGATGGCCGCGCTGGGTTGGCGGATGTCGCTGGGCATATGGGCCTTGTTCGCGGCCGCGGCGGTGCTGCCCTGGATAGCGGTGTTGTGGCGGGAACGCCGCCATGACTGCACGCTGGCCCAGCTCCATGATCGGGCGGTCACTTCGGAAGACGAGGCGCCCGAACTCACTGCCCCGCCTGCGCGCGGCCGCGCTTGGCGCTCGCCGATCGCGTGGGGCATGGCGTTGATGTTCGGCATGACCTCGCTGATCACCTATTCGATGTTCACCTGGTTGCCGAAGCTGCTGATCGAAGCCGGCGGAAGCCAAACGCTGGGCGGTGCGATGGTCGCGTTGTTCTCCACCTTCGGTTTGATTTCATCCTTGACCATGCCCGCGCTGGCGGTGCGGATGCGCAATCCCTACCGGGTCGTGGTCGTGTGCGCCGGCTTCTACATGGTCGCGTTCGCAGGCCTGCTTTGGGCGCCGACGACGATGCCCGCGCTATGGGTGGCATTGCTGGGCCTGGGCCCCAGCACGTTCCCGCTCGCGTTGACCATGATCAACCTGCGCACCCGCACGCCTGCCGGCTCGGCATCGCTATCGGGCTTCATGCAGGGCGTGGGTTATTCGCTGTCCTGTATCGGCCCCGTGGCCTTCGGCTTGCTGCACGAGCATTCGCACGGGTGGCACTGGCCGTTCGCGTTCCTGTGCTTGTGCGTGGTGGTGCTGTTGATCGGCGGCTATCTGGCCTGCAAACCGCGTTATCTGGAAGACACTTGGTAGCGACTCCATAGGAGCAACGGTGAGCATTGTAGGAGCGACGTGAGTCGCGATGAAGCGTTACCGGTAACGCCTCATCGCGACTC
>CBFGZY010000041.1:0-35480 GCA_965653375.1 uncultured Pseudoxanthomonas sp. | reverse complement strand
GACCCAGCGCAGCGGGCGCCAGGAAGCTTACGAGAATCTGTTGAATCAGTATCTGCTCCGCTGACGTCGCTTCTGATCCGCGTGCCGTCGAACCTCCTACCTTGCAAGGTGTCCACATGACCAGCGTTTCCCTTCCGAAAGATTCCGTCGCCAGCGGGGAAAATACCCGTCTGATCATTCTGATCAGCTGCGTCGCCACCATCGGCGGCTTTCTGTTCGGCTTCGATAGCGGCGTCATCAACGGCACCGTTGATGGTTTGAAACAAACCTTCCACTCCAGTTCCGCCGGCACCGGGTTCGAAGTGGCGTCGATGCTGCTGGGTTGTGCGATCGGTGCTTTCTTCGCCGGCCGTCTGGCCGATCGCTGGGGGCGGCGCGCGGTGCTGATCATTTCCGCGGCACTGTTCCTGTTGTCGGCATTGGGCGCGGGTGCGGCCAACAACTCGCTGGTGTTCATCATCGCGCGCGTGCTGGGCGGTTTCGCGGTGGGCGCGGCGAGCGTGATGTCGCCGGCCTACATCGCCGAAGTGGCATCCGCGCGCTACCGCGGCCGATTGGCGACGGTGCAGCAGATCGCGATCATCGGCGGCCTGTTCTGCGCCTTCCTCAGCAACTATCTGCTGGCCAAGGCTGCAGGCGCTTCCACCGAAGCGCTGTGGTTGGGTTTTGCGGCCTGGCGCTGGATGTTCTGGATGATGGCGATTCCCTCGATAATCTTCCTGCTGTTGCTGCTGCTGATCCCGGAAAGCCCGCGTTATTTGGTGGTCAAGGGCCGCACCGAAGACGCGTTGAAAGTGCTGACCCGCTTGTACGGCACTGCGGAAGCGAAAACCAAGTTGGTCGAGATCGAAGGGTCGCTGTCGGCGGACCATCACCGTCCAAGCCTTTCCGACCTGGTCGACAAGGCGAGCGGGAAAGTCCGCAAGATCGTCTGGATCGGCATCGGCCTGGCCACGTTCCAGCAGCTGGTCGGCATCAACGTGGTGTTCTATTACGGCGCGGTGCTGTGGCAGGCGGTCGGCTTCTCCGAAAACGATGCGTTGCTGATCAACGTGCTCTCCGGCGCGCTCAGCATCGGCGCCTGCCTGGTTGCCTTGATGCTGATCGACAAGATCGGCCGCAAGCCGCTGCTGTGGATCGGTTCGGTCGGCATGGCGGTATCGCTGGGACTGGTGACGTATGCGTTCGCCAGTGCGGGACTGGATGCGCAAGGCAAGCTGGCGCTGTCCGATTCGATGGGCGTGCTGGCGCTGGTGGCCGCCAACGTCTACGTGGTCTTCTTCAATGCCTCATGGGGCCCGGTGATGTGGGTGATGCTGGGCGAAATGTTCCCCAACCAGATCCGCGGATCCGGACTGGCGGTGGCAGGTGCGGCGCAATGGACGTCCAACTTCGCGATCACCATGACCTTCCCGATCCTGCTGGCCAGCATCGGCCTGGCCGGCGCGTACGGCATCTACACGGTGGCTGCGGTGATCTCGGTGTTCTTCGTACTGAAGTACGTGTACGAAACCAAGGGCCGGGAACTGGAACAGATGGAAGGCTGACGCGATTCGTGCGGTGGGGGATGCAATGCGCTGCTCCCGCCGCGCCGTCACCGGCTCTGTAACTCATCTTCCGAATTTCATCGTCATTACCGCTTGATGGAGCAACGATCTTGAACACACCTGCATTGCCTTCCCGTTTCCGTCCCGCATTGCGGACGAGTCTTTTATTGGCCATTCCCGTGGCGTTGGCGTTGTTGGCGTCCGGTTGCCGGGACGGCGACAAAACCGACGATGCGAACAAGCCCGCGTCCGCCGCGCCTGCGTCGCCATGGCCGTCGGTGAAGTGGCCGCTGGCGGAAGATCCCGCCATCGAAAAGCGCATCGACGAACTGTTGGCGACGATGACGGTGGAGGAAAAAGTCGGCCAGATCGTGCAGGGCGACATCGCCAGCCTGACGCCGGAAGACGTGCGCAAGTATCGACTGGGCTCAGTGCTGGCCGGCGGCAATTCCGATCCGGGCGGCAAGTACGACGCCTCGCCGGCACAGTGGCTGGCGCTGGCCGATGCGTTCTATGAAGCATCGATGGACACCTCGCAGGGCGGCAAGGCGATTCCCATCGTGTTCGGCATCGATGCGGTGCACGGGCAGAGCAACATCGTTGGCGCGACGCTGTTTCCGCACAATATTGGATTGGGCGCGACTCGCAACCCGGACCTGATGGAGCAGATCGGCAAGGTCACCGCCATCGAGACCCGCACCACCGGCATGGAGTGGGCGTTCGCTCCGACCGTGGCGGTGCCGCAGGATGATCGTTGGGGCCGCACGTACGAAGGCTATTCGGAATCGCCCGATGTGGTCGCCAGCTTCTCCGGCAAGGTGGTCGAAGGCTTGCAGGGCAAGGTCGGCGCGCCGGACTTCCTGGATAGTTCGCGTGTGATCGTGTCGGTGAAGCACTTCCTCGGCGACGGCGGCACCACCGGCGGCAAGGACCAGGGCGACACCAAGGTCGACGAAGCCGAACTCGCGCGCATCCACGGCGCAGGCTATCCGCCGGCGATCGCCGCAGGCGCGCAAAGCGTCATGGCCTCCTTCAACAGCGTCAATGGCGAAAAGATGCACGGCAACAAGCATCTGCTGACCGACGTGCTGAAAGGACAGATGCATTTCGGCGGCTTTGTCGTCGGCGACTGGAACGGGCACGGCCAGGTCAAGGGCTGCACCAACGACAATTGCCCGGCCACCATAGCGGCCGGCCTGGACATGGCGATGGCGCCGGACAGCTGGAAGGGCTTCTACGAAGCCGCATTGGCCGCGGCGAAAGCCGGCACCTTGCCGATGGAGCGGTTGGACGACGCGGTGCGGCGCATCCTGCGGGTGAAGTTCCGCCTGGGTCTGTTCGAAGCCGGCAAGCCTTCGCAGCGTCCGCTGGGCGGCAAGTTCGAATTGCTGGGTGCGCCCGAGCACCGCGCGATCGCACGCCAAGCCGTGCGCGAATCGCTGGTGCTGTTGAAGAACCAAGGCGGCGTGCTGCCGCTGGATCCGCGCAATAAGACAATCCTGGTAGCGGGCGACGGCGCCAACGACGTCGGCAAGCAGTCCGGTGGCTGGACATTGAACTGGCAGGGCACCGGCACCAAGCGCAAGGACTACCCGAACGCCGATACGATTTTCGAAGGCATCGCCCAGCAGGCGAAGGCCGCCGGCGGCAAAGCGGTGCTGGCGGTCGATGGACGCTACACGCAAAAGCCCGATGTCGCGGTGGTGGTGTTCGGCGAGAATCCTTACGCCGAATTCCAAGGCGATATCGCCACGCTGATGTACAAGCCGGGCGACAACAGCGACCTGGAATTGATCAAGCGCTTGAAGGCCGAGGGCATCCCGGTGGTGGCGGTGTTCCTGAGCGGACGTCCGTTGTGGGTCAATCGCGAAATCAACGCATCCGATGCATTCGTCGCCGCATGGCTGCCGGGTTCGGAAGGCGGCGGTATCGCCGACGTACTGCTGCGCAAGGCCGATGGCAGCGTTGCGCACGACTTCAAGGGCAAGCTGAGTTATTCCTGGCCGCGCACGGCCACGCAGTACGCCAACAACGTGGGCCAGAAAGACTACAACCCGCAGTTCGCGTTCGGTTACGGCCTGACGTATGCGGACAAGGGCGATCAGGCGCCGCTGCCGGAAGACTCCGGAGTGTCCGGTGAGCAAGCGGTGGCAGGTGTCTATTTCGGCCGCGGCCAGGTGGCGCCGGGAATGACGCTGCGGATGGAAAATGCGGAAGGCCATGCCAGCCAGATCGCCTCGTTGCCGGCGGCGCTGCACGATGGCAGCCTGCGTGTCACCGCGGTGGATCATCAAGCGCAGGAAGATGCGCGCCGTTTGTCATGGTCCGGACAAGGCAAGGCCAGCGTTGCACTGCTGTCGTCCACGCCGTTGGATCTGACGCGCGAAAGCAATGGCGATGTACTGCTGGTGTTGACCGTGCGACCGGAAACGCTGCCGACCGGCGACATCAACGTGGGCGTGAGCTGCGGTTCGGGCTGCGCCGCGCAGTTGCCGTTGCGCGAAAGCCTGGCCGCTCTGCCCAAGGGTCAATGGACCACGTTGGGCATACCGTTGAAGTGCTTCGCGACGGCCGGCGCCGATGTAAGCAAGCTGGATCAGTTGCTGCGGCTGGAAACGGCTGGCAAAGCGGAGTTGTCGCTGTCGCGAGTAGCGCTGGGCGCGCTGAATGAAGCTCAGCATGTGGTGAAGTGCTCCATGCAGTGACGGTAACGGGTAGCCGGAAGCCGGAAGCGGGTAGCCGGTAATGGGTAGCCGGGATGCTTGCGTCCCGGCTCCGTGGTTTCGTTGAAGACTAGTGCGCTTTCTCCTTTCTTCTACGCAAACGCGTGCTTTTCTCTTCTCCTTCCGGGAGAAGGGAAGGGTCTTAGCCTTCGCTGGAGCTTTCTGCGATCTGGAGTCGACACTGGGTCCCGGCGCCGGAGTGCTTCTCAACAGCCCAATGGCTGGCCACGACGATGATCATTGAGTCCGCATAAGCGATACGAAACGCTTTAGCGAAACGGCTCTCCGCCGCACCATTGCGGTGAAACCAATCGACAACTCCTTCACGCGCTCTTCGCCGGCCACCAAAGAGAATGCCGGGTTGCGAGATGAGTCAGGCGCCTGCAATGCGGGCCATTTCCCACTTTGCGATATTCATGGCAGGTTGAAGCGCTGCCAGGATAGATGTGTCTTCGAACTCCGGATATGTTTGGCTAGTGCAAGCGATCGCGTCTGCACAAGTTTGGTTCGAATATCCCATCGGCACGTCATGAGTGCCGAGGTGGACTGCAAAATACGATTGATCAATACCGCCAGGATTTGGCAAGTTATCGACTAATGCTCGGAGCCGACCAGCGAATGGCGGCCTAGGCCCTAAATCCAAAGGTGGCATGTTTGAGAAAGATCGACCGTACATGGGTGCGTACATGGGTGATGGCGGGCTGCCTGTTGGCGTTGTTCGGCTGTAGCGCCGGAGGCCCGACACGCGAGCTGCCGCCGGCCGACCCTGTCAGCGAAGCGCTGGGCCGGCCCGAATACAGGATTGGTCCCGGCGACCTGCTCAAGGTGCAGGTGTTCCAGGTCGAAGACCTCGAGCGCGACGTAAGGGTCGACAACGCCGGCAAGATTTCATTGCCCCTTATTGGTGCGGTCGAGACGGCGGGTTTGACCATCAGCCAGATCCAGGACCAGGTGGCGGCGCGGTATCGCGACCGCTATCTGCAGGATCCGCAGGTCACGGTGTCCCTGCTGGAATCCCCCAATCAGAAGGTCACCGTCAGCGGTGAAGTGGAACAGACCGGCATCTATGCGATGGGTGCCCCGCATCTGACGCTGCAGCAAGCGGTGTCGTTGGCCAGAGGCGTCACCAATGTCGCCAATGAGCGCAACGTGATCGTATTCCGCACGGTCGGTGGCGAACGCATATTCGCCAGGTTCGATCTGATCCAGATCCAGGAGGGCAAACTGCGCGACCCCGATATCTACGGCGGCGACATCATCATCGTCGACCGTTCCGATACGCGGGTGTGGCTGCGCACCTTGGTCGAACTTACGCCTTTTGTGGCGGTATGGCGGGCCTACAACCGATGAACGCGAATGTCCGAGCCGACTCGTTGCGTCAGTCCGACTACGACGCGCCCATCACCGCGACATTGGCGGACTTCGGCTATGCGGTCCTTCGCCGTTGGTGGTTGGTCGCCGGTATCGCTGGCGCCGTGGTGTTGATGGCGTTGGCGGCAAGCCTGGCGATGACGCCCCAGTACCGTGCGACCACGACGCTGCAGATCGAACGCGAAGCGATGAAGGTCGTGAACATGGAAGACCTGATCCCGAGCGAATCGCCGATGGACCGGGATTTCTATCAGACCCAGTACGAGTTGCTGATGAGCCGTTCGCTGGCGCGCCGGGTGATCACCAAGGCCGGCCTGGCTAGCCATCCGGTCTACAAGGAATATGTCGACGCCGCGTTGGCGAAGTTCGAGGCGGCAGCCGCAGACAAGGCAGCCGCAGACAAGGCAGGCCCCGACAAGGCAGGCCCCGACAAGCCGGCCGCCGTGCCGCGACAAGTGCTGGTCGAGCGCGCGTTGACGGGCCCGGTGCTTGCTTCGTTGAACATCGAGCCTGTACGCAACTCTCGCCTGGTGAAGTTGAATTTCAATTCGCCTGATCCCGAGCTTTCCGCGCGTGTCGCCAATACCTACGCCAACGAATTCATCGCTAGCGGGCTGGAGCGCCGCCTGGAGGCGTCGACGTTTGCGACCAAGTACTTGTCCGAACGCCTGGCCCAGCTCAAACAACGCCTGGAAGATTCGGAACGGAACTTCGTCGTCTTCGCTGGCCAGGAGAAGATCGTTTCGTTGGGCGACGGCAAGCCTTCGTTGCCTGCGCAGAATCTGACCGAACTCAATGCCCTATTGGCCACCGCACAAGACGCACGCATCCAAAGTGAGGCTGCCTGGAACCAGGCCAAGAACGCGAGCGGCCTGGCGCTGCCGCAGGTGGTGTCCAATCCGTTGATCCAGAACATGCTGCAGACGCGGGGGCAGCTGTCCGCCGAGTACCAGCAGAAGCTGAGCACGTTCAAGGCCGACTATCCCGAGATGTTGCGGCTGAACAGCCAGATCAGCGATATAGATCGCCAGATCAACCTCCAGGCCACCAACATCCGTGCCTCGGTCAAGGCGCAATACGACGCCGCGCTGCTGCACGAGCAAATGCTGGAACAGCGCATCGAGCAATTGAAGAGCGATGAGCTGGATCTGCAGGATCGCAGCATCCGCTACAACATGCTCAAGCGCGAAGCGGATACCAATCGCCAGCTCTATGACGGGCTGTTGCAGCGCTTCAAGGAAATAGGCGTAGCGGGCAACGTCGCTGCCAACAACATCTCCGTCGTCGACAGCGCCGACGTTCCCACCAAGCGGTACTCGCCGCGCATCAGCTTCAATCTGGCGCTGGCGGCCGTTTTCGGGCTGTTCCTTGGCTTGATCGTGACGTTGCTACTGCACGTCATGCGTCCGGCCAGCAAACCAGTTTCGTGATCGCTCATGACCGGGCTGTGACGGGGCCTCACGCACCAAGGCGACCGCAGTCACCGGCAAGTTGCACCAAATTGGGCAGTATCTTTTCTCGTCGATCGAATGCTCGCATTGCGACGGCGATCAAATCGATAGCTTCGCCGGTTTCAAAAAAAATCGCGGCGATTTTCCGAACTGTTGAGCGGGTTCGCAGTTCGAGCGTGACACGTGTCGGGCGATTCAGTCCGACTCCGCACTCGTTTTGGGCGACGAATCACGATCGAAGCCGTGCGTGCGAAACCAATCTTCAAAAAATCACACAGGCTCACGTTTTCTTCACGCATATTTGAACTATGTTGCAGTGCAGCGTACGCATCGGTGAGCTTCAAGAGCGACGCTGCGTCGCACACTGCGATCGAATGGAATGGCAGCGGTAGATTGGACGGACCCAGGTTGTTTCTCCTTGTGTTTCAACCAGTAAGCGAGCTTGTCGTTAGACCTGGGGTCGATGCGGGAGGGCATCGAGGAAGGCGACGGCAAGGTAACTAAACAGCACGGTTCGTGCCTCGGCGTCCCCCCGCGCCAGGCCTGCATCGGGCATGTTGCGGAATACTCAAAATGCTTCTGGCAAATATAAGCGCCGACACCTCGGCGTCCTCCCCGCGTTTGCTTTCCAAATATTCGACCGCCGCCGACCTGTGCCTCAGGTTCGCGGATTTGTCCGTCGTGCTGGCCTCCGCGTTGATCGCCTACCGGCTTCGCTTCGGTGAGTGGATACCCGCCATCGAGTATCGGATCCCGATCAGCACATCGCTGCTGTTCGCGATGATCTGCTTCAACGTGTTCCCGCTGTATCGCAGTTGGCGCGGACGCGGCGTGTTTCGCGAAGTCGCGGTGCTGGGCATGGCATGGACCGGTGTGTTCCTGCTGTTCACCGTGCATACCTGGAGCTTGCAGCTCGGGCAGGACACTTCGCGTCTCTGGGTGGGCCTGTGGTTCGGGATCGGGTTCGTCCTGTTGGGCGCATCGCGGTCGATCGCGCGCAGCGTCCTGTACTGGATGCGCAGCCAGGGCATCGACGTGCAGCGCGTGGTCGTTGTCGGCTTGCGCCCGCCAGTGGTCAAGATCCATCGCTACCTGCGCCAGAATGCATGGGTAGGCATGCAGATGGTGGGGTATTTCAGCACTCGCGAAGATATCGTTATCGCCGAGCGCACCGACCTGCAGTGCCTCGGCGATGCGGACCAGCTGATCGAGTTCCTGGCGATGGAAACCGAGAGCGTGGAGGAAGTCTGGATCTCGCTGCCGCTGGGCAAGCTGGACCAGATCAAGTCGGTGCTCGCCAAGCTGGACAAGACGCCGATCAAGATCAAACTCATCCCCGACATTTCCGATCTGGCGGTGCTCAATCAGTCCAGCGAACAAGTGGGCAGCGTGCCGGTGATCAACCTGCGCCAGGGCAGCGGTGCTCCCGACAATACGTTCTTCATCACCAAGGGTATCGTCGATCGGGTACTGGCACTGATCGCGCTGATTCTGTTGTCGCCGCTCATGATCGGCATTGCAATCGCGGTGAAGCTGACTTCTCCCGGTCCGGTGCTGTTCCGGCAGCACCGCCATGGGCGTGGTGGCAAGATATTCTCGATGCTCAAGTTCCGCTCCATGCGCACCGACCAGGCACCGAGCGCGGAACTGAAGCAAGCGACGCGTTCGGATCCGCGTGTTACCCGAATCGGTGCCTTCCTGCGCCGCACCAGCATGGACGAGCTGCCGCAGCTGTTCAACGTATTGGGCGGCAGCATGTCGATCGTGGGTCCGCGCCCGCATGCGGTCCAGCACAACAGTCACTATGGCCATCTGATCAATCGCTATATGCATCGTCACTACGTCAAGCCGGGCATCACCGGTTGGGCGCAGGTCAACGGATTCCGCGGGGAAACGCCAAGGCTGCGCGACATGAAGAAGCGCGTGCAGTACGACATGGACTACATACGCCGCTGGTCGCTCTGGCTGGATTTGAAGATCATGGTGATGACGGTGGTGAAGGTACTTGGTCAGAAGCAAGCATACTAAGGCTGCAACGCAATGCGGCCGGATGCGATGCTGCCAAGGGCCGATCACGGGGTGACGGCGCGTGCGAATGGCGTGCGCATCAACGAGATGCGCATGGACGGCGATCGGCTCAGAAACCGGGCAATAGCGGGACTGCTGCTGCTTGCGGTCGGCTACAACTTCGCGTTGGCCGCATTCAACGCCAACATCCATTCGATAGGCCCCTCGGCGGCCTATGCGGTGGAGCTGGTGGTGTATGCAGGTTGCTTTGCGTTCGGGCTGCGTTCGCTGGGGCGCGAAGGCATCCTGTTGGTGCTGACCGGGTTGGGGCTGGTGCTTGCCTTCAATCTGATCCGGTTCCTGGACACTTGGCGCTTCGACTTGAAGCTCGCGCGCGACGCGATCATTCCCTTCGCGTTCCTCGCGCTCGGGACCGCTTACCGGGGCTCGCTGCGCAAGCTGGTGCTGTGGCTGGCGATCATCGTGTCCTTGGTGGCGGTATTCGAGATCGCGCTACCCAACCTGTACGGAGACCTGGTCAATCCGCGCAGCTACTTCGTCAACACCCGCGGCAACGTCGAGGAGGATTTCTGGAACGACAGCAAGCTCTACGTCAGCGCCACACGACCCGGCGAACGCAACTGGCTGGCCGGTTTCGACCTGCCGCGTGTCTCCTCGATCTTCGTGGAGCCGGTCACGATGGGAAATTTCATCATCTTCTTCTGCGCGGTGGTGGTCACGTTCTGGCGCTCGCTGCGTATCGGCGGCATGTTGTTCTCGCTGACGCTGATCCTGTTTCTGCTGGTGGCTTCGGACGGGCGGCTGGCCAGCGCGACCTGCCTGCTGATGATGCTGCTGGCACCGTTGCTGCGGCGGTTGGACCAGTGGCTCGCGGCGCTGCTCTTTCTCGGCGTGCTGCTGGCGGGCGGGTTCGCGGTGTGGGCGTTGGGCGTGGATGCTTACGAAGACACTCTGTTGGGCCGCGTATTCGTATCGGCCGACGCGATCGTCAACCTGAGCCCGCGCGAATGGTTCGGACTCGATCTGGGTGCCCCCTATCGCTATTCCGACAGCGGTATCGCCTATTTCATCGCAGCTCAGTCGATCGTCATCGTGTTCGCCTTCCTGCTCGGGTATTCGTTCCTGCTGAGAATGCCCACCAGCAACGGCCAGTTGTTCAAGAATCTTTTCATGCTGGCCTTCGCGCTGAGCCTGCTGGTCTCCAACTCGTACTTCTCGATCAAGACCGCGGGGCTGTGGTGGTTCGCTTGCGGCTACTTATGGCGGCTGCAGGCGGTGTCGGCGACGAGCATTGCCGATCCGCGCTCGGTTCCGGCTTTGCGTTCGCCCGGCCACGGGCCCGTGGCGGCGACATGATTCGAGTGAGGACAGCAGATGGCATCGAATGCAGAAATCGTCTTGGCGCGTTATCGCGCCGCGGCGCCGGTCAAGCCGGAGAGGGATCCGCGCATCGACGCCGCCAAAGGCGTCGCGATCTTGCTGGTGGTGTTGGGGCATGCCAAGGGCATACCACCATGGTTCACGGTGCTGGCCTACAGCTTCCACGTGCCGCTGTTCTTCGTGCTGTCGGGTTGGCTCTCCCATCGCCGCGACGCCTACAGCACGCGCCAACTGCTGGATACATTGGTACGAACGCTGCTGGTGCCGTACTTCGTTTTCTTTCTGATCGCCTACGCCTACTGGCTGCTGACACGCAACATCGGCGAGAAAGCGCTGCGTTGGGGACAGCTGCCCTGGTGGGATCCGCTGGCTGGACTGCTGAGCGGGATAGGACCGCAGTTGTACGTGCATCCGGCGTTGTGGTTCCTGCCGGCGTTGTTCGTTACCGCGCTGGCATATCAGCTCCTACGCAAGATGCTGCAGCCGGAGATGATCGCATTGCTATCGCTACCCTCGGCGCTGACGTGGATCCTGGCGTTTCCGAGTACCGGCCTGCGGCTGCCATTCGCGTTGGACGTTCTGCCGGTGGCATTGCTCTTCTACGCCGTTGGCGCAGTGGCCGGCAGAAGCGTCTCCTTGCCGCGAACGGTACGGATGGGCTGCACGGCTGCAATGCTGGTGGCGGTGCCCTGGCTGCTGCTGGCATGGAGCAATGGCCGGGTCGACATCAATCAACTGCGCTTCGGCGCTTCGGCGTGGAAGTTCATCGTCGCCAGCCTGCTCGGCACATCGGTGGTTCTACTGGCCAGCCCTCTGGCGGCGCGGTCGGCGGCACTGCAATGGATCGGCCGCAACACACTTCTGATTCTATGCACCCACATTCTTGTGTTCTTCGTTCTGTCCGGGGTTGCGTCGCTGGCTGGATTGTTCCCGGCGGGTTCAAAACCTGGCGCGCTGTGGGCGATAGCGGTCTCGGCGATCTCGATTGCGTTGTGCGTGCCGATGCGCTGGCTGTTCGTGCGCTACGCGCCGTGGGCACTAGGGATGCGCAACGAACCGGCGAAGGCCGCCGCATGAGCATGTCGGCACCCGAACAGCGCAGCGCCATGTTTGCTGGAGCGCAGGCATGAAGGTCATGCATGTCGTCCGCCAATTCCATCCATCCGTAGGCGGCATGGAGGAGGTCGTACTGAACATCGCCCGTCGGCATCTGCAAGACGGGCGCGATCAAGTGGAGGTGCTGACGTTGGATCGCGTCTTCCGCGACGATGGAAAACGCCTGGACGCGCGAGAGGTCCATGAAGGTGTACCAGTGCGTCGTCTGGCGTACGCAGGGTCTTCGCGCTACCCGTTGTGCCCGCAAGTGCTGGGCGCACTGGAGGATGCAGATGTAGTGCACGTGCACGGCATCGACTTTTTCTACGATTACCTGGCGGCGACACGCCTGCTGCATGGCAAGCCGATGATCGCCTCCACTCATGGCGGCTTCTTCCATACCGAATACGCGTCGAAGCTGAAGAAGCTTTGGTTCGGCAGCGTCACGCGCGCATCGGCGCGTGCCTATCGGCGGATCGTCGCCACCAGCCAGAACGACGGCGATACCTTCGCCGAAGTGGTGTCGCCCAAGCGTCTGCGGGTGATCGAGAATGGCGTCGATATCCAGAAGTTCGCCGGCAAGGGCGCACGCGAGCCTGGCAAGACCATCATCAGCATCGGTCGCTGGTCGGTGAACAAAGGCATTCCCGAAACCTTGGCGCTGCTGCAGCAGTTGGTCGCGGAAGACAAGGCTTGGCGATTGATCGTGGCGGGTCGCGAGTTCGACCTGACCCACGCCGACATCACCCAGGAGATCGCGGCGCGCGGTTTGCAGGAACACGTGGAGATCCAGAGCGCTCCATCGCAGGCCAGGTTGAGCGAGCTGCTGTCCCGTGCGCACTACTTCGTCTCGCTTTCGCGCCACGAGGGCTTCGGCATTGCCGCCATAGAAGCGATGAGTGCGGGCCTGGTTCCCATCCTCAACGCGATCCCGCCTTACGCGAAGCTGCACGCCGAATCGCGCTTGGGTGTGGTGGTCGATGCCGACTCGCCAGACGATGCCGCCAAATCTGTCCGCCAGCTGGCCGAAATCGATGCGGCAGGTTTCCTGTCGCGTCGCGAACGGGCCATGCGCCACGTCGAGCGCTACGATTGGCGCGAGGTTGTCGACCGTTACGTCGATGAGTACCGGCAGGCCTTCGCTGAAACCCGCAGGAGACCGCAATGATGGCGGTTGTTTCAGCCACCGGCGAGCAATCGCGGCTGCGCTTCACCGTGCTGCAATCCACGGGAAGGCCGGACGACACCACCAATCCCTATCTGGTGCAGTTGCTGCGCGCATTGCCCGACAACGTCGACATCAAATACTTCTCGGTACGCGAGGCGCTGTTCTCCGATTACGATCTGTTTCACGTGCATTGGCCGGAGTACCTGATCCGCCATCCCACCACGTTGGGCGCCTACGCAAAGAAGTTCTGCCTATTCCTGCTGCTGTTGCGCTTATGGATAAACCGCGTGCCGATCGTGCGCACGTTGCACAATGCGCAGCCGCATGAGCAGGGCGGGTTGATCGAGCGCTTGTTGTTGGACTGGCTGGATCGGCTGACCACGCGGCGGATCAGAATCAATGCCGCCGCGCCCAGCCCCGGCCTAGCTGCCGGCCCTGCTACCGACACCATCCTGCACGGTCATTACCGCGATTGGTTCGCCAGTCAGCCGGTGCCCGCAAGCGTGCCTGGGCGGTTGCTCTATTTCGGCTTGATTCGCCCGTACAAAGGCGTCGAAACCTTGATCGAAGCGTTCCGCGGCATGGCCGAGCCATCCGCCACATTGCGCATTGTCGGTAACCCGGCTACGCCAGCGATGCGTCAAACGGTGGAGGATGCGTGTCTGGCGGACCCGCGTATCAGCGCACGGTTGGAGTACGTAGGCGACGACGTGCTGGCACGTGAAATCGGTGAAGCCCAATGGGTCGTGCTGCCGTACCGGGAGATGCAGAACTCCGGTGCATTGCTGCTGGCGTTGTCGCTATCGCGTCCGGTGCTGGTGCCGCGCACCGATGCGAATGTGGCCATTGCCGAGGAAGTGGGTTCGGAATGGGTGCGGCTATTCGACGGGACGCTCGATGCGCAGACGCTGTCGGAGGTCTTGCGTTCCCAGTTCGAGAGCGCAGCGGTTGCGCCCGATCTGTCCCGGCGCGATTGGCCGGCACTGGGAGAGCGCCATTACCACACCTATCTGTCCGCATTGCGCACCGCCGCCGACGGGCCCTGAGTCATGGCGATATGGAAGCGGCGTGAAGCAGTAGCAGGTGTAGAGCCTTCGTTGGCGCGTCTGGCTGCGGGCGGCGCTTTGGTGACGATGGGTAGCCAGGTGGCGAAGATCGCCGTGCAGTTCGGCGGCATCGTGTTGCTGGCCAGGCTATTGACGCCACGCGACTACGGTTTGGTGGCGATGGTCGTGGCGATCATCGGGGTAGGCGAAGTGTTGCGCGACTTTGGGCTTTCATCGGCCGCCATCCAGGCCAAGCATCTCAGCCGCGAGCAGCGCGACAACCTGTTCTGGATCAATTCCGGCATCGGCCTGCTGCTGGCATCGGCGGTATTCTTTTCGGCCGGAGCCATCGCCGAGTTCTACCACGAGCCGTTGCTACGGCCGATTGCCCAGGCCATCTCGCTTACGCTGCTGCTCAACGGGCTGACGACGCAGTTCCGCGCGCACCTCAATCGCGACATGCGTTTCGGGCCGCTGGCCTTGGCCGATGTCGGTGGCCAGTTGCTCGGATTGGCCGCGGCGGTGGCGACGGCGTTGCTGGGATGGGGTTACTGGGCGCTGGTCGTGCAGGCGTTGGTGCAGGCATTGGTGATCCTGGTGCTGATGGCCGTGGCGACACGTTGGTTGCCCGGGCTGCCGCGCCGGACCGCCGGCATGCGCGGTTTGTTGCGCTTCGGCGGCAATCTGATGGCCTCACAGCTGCTGAACTATCTCAGCACCAATGTCGGCCAGATCATCATCGGCAGCCGTTTGGGTCCCGCACCGCTGGGCCACTACAACCGCGCATTCGCTTTGCTGATGATGCCGCTGACCCAGCTCAATGCACCCGCCACCACCGTGGCGCTACCGATCCTGTCGCGGCTGCAGGGCGATCGCGAACGCTATTCGGCGTTCCTGCTGCGCGGGCAGGCCACGTTGATGCATTTCATCATCGCAATCTTCGTCATGGCGTGCGTGCAGGCAAAGCCGCTGATCCTGCTGGTGCTGGGCGATCGCTGGGCGATGACCGTGCCGATCTTCCAGATACTGGTCGTTGGCGGCGTATTCCAGGCCGCGGGTTATGCGGCTTATTGGGTATTCCTGTCAAAAGGTTTGACCGGCCCGCAGCTGTATTACGCGATCGCCAGCCGCACGCTGGTGATCACCTGTATCGCTATCGGTTCGCAGTGGGGCGTGTTGGGTGTCGCCACGGGATATGCCTGCGGATTGGCGTTGTCGTGGCCGCTGGTGTTGTGGTGGTTGTCGCGAGTCTCCGACGCGCCGGTACGCCGCATGCTGGTCAATGGCCTGCGCGCCATGGCCGGATACGGCGTGTGCGGACTCGCTTCGTACGCGGCATCCGCACAGTTCGCCGCCGCATCGCTGTCGCTGCAGTTGGGTGTCGGGATCGCAGCGGCCATCGTCGCGTTTGCCATGCTGTGCGCGATCTGGCCGGCCTTCCGGCGCGATGTCGTCGACATCCTGCATACCCGTACATTTTTCAGGAGCGCATGACAGATGCTTCGTATCAATCTGCAACAGGGGAGTCGGCCGTGCCAGGAGTCGAAACGATGATCGAACATTCGCAAACGCAAACATCATCCGGCGCCACCGCCGGTGGAAGCCGGGAACCCAGCCGTTTCCTGGTGCTGTCGGCGCACGACTACCGCACGCCACGGCGCGCCAACATCCACTTCATCAGCGACGAACTGGTCAAGCGCGGACAGACGCGGTTCTTCTCGCTTCGCTACAGCAGACTGTCGCGCTGGAAGCATGACAACCGGCTGGTATTGGATGCCCGCGCCAACAGCATGGAGCGGCACGGTGGCGTTGAGTGTTACCTGTGGAAGACGATGCTGCATCCGTTCAACACCCGCCGCCGCTGGCTGCGCCCGCTGGAACAGCTCATGTTCGAGTGGTACGTGCGGCAGGCGCCGCCGGTGTTGGTCAAATGGATCCGCGAAGCGGAGGTGATCATCTTCGAAAGCGGCACCGCCGTGGTTTTTGTCGAACTCGCCAGGAAACTCAATCCCTCTGCGCGGCTGATCTATCGCGCATCCGACAGCTTGAGCGCTATCGACACGGCCGAATACGTGGAACGCAGCTTCGCGCGCGTGGCCGCCGGCATGGATGCGATAGCGCTGGTGTCGCCTGCCATGGCCGATGAAGTGGCGAGCCGGAGCAATCTGTATTACATCGGGCACGGCATCGATCCGGCAATCGATGCGCTTGCCGGTCCTTCGCCTTACGGCCCGGGGCTGCACGCGGTGTCGGTGGGATCGATGCTGTTCGATCCCCGTGCGATTGCCAGCGCCAGCCGCGCCTTTCCGCAGGTGACGTTCCATGTGATCGGGTCCGGACGCGGACGGATGCCGGAATACGGCGACAACGTGAAGGTGTATGGCGAGATGCCGCATGCGCAGACGTTGGGCTACATCAAGCACGCCAGCTTTGGGATTGCCCCGTACGCGTCCGATCACATACCGGCGTATCTGGCCGACAGCTCACTGAAGTTGCTGCAATACGACTTCTTTGCGCTGCCGGCGATCTGCCCGCATGCCATCGTCGGGCGTTATTCCTCCCGTTTCGGCTATACGCCCGGAGATGACGACTCGATCGTCGCGGCGATTCACGGCGCCCTGGCCGCGCCACGGGTCCGCTCGCGACAGTGTTTGAGCTGGTCCGAGACCGTCGACCGGCTGCTGGCACCGGAGCGTTATCCGGAAACCCGGATCGTGCCGGAAACCGGCATACGACGGCCATCCACCGCGCCCGTCAATGCGGCAGCGTAGGAGGCGTGGGAGGCAGGTTCGAGCCAAAGCGGTAGGAGCGCCCTATGGGCGCGAGCTCTTTCTCGCGGATTCCGACAGAAGCGAAAAGCTCGCGCCCATGGGGCGCTCCTACGGGCCGATGGCCGCTCCCACATCCGGCAACTACCTTCGCACTCAAGTTCATAACACCTGATAGGAGAACGCGCTTGTCCTTACTTGAAGCATGGCTGGAGCGTGAGCAGCGGCGAGCGCTCTATTGGTGGCAGCCGAAGAACGGCACCGTCAACGTCGGCGATCATCTCTCCAAGGTCACGGTGGAGGCGATGCTCGCGTTGCGCGACCTGGACTTGCTGCAGAAGCGCGACAAGCGCCGGCGGCTGTTCGCCATCGGTTCGGTGCTGCACAACGCGCGTGACGGCGAGACCGTGTGGGGTAGCGGCATCAACGGCAAGATTCCCCAGGAGCAGCATCGTTTCAGCGATCTCGACGTGCGTGCCGTACGCGGCCCGCTGACCCGGAAAGTGCTGATGGATCGCGGCCTGCAGGTGCCGGAGGTGTATGGCGATCCCGCATTGCTGATGCCGTTGCTGTTCCGTGAGGAACTCATCGGTACTGCCAAACGGAACGCCTTCGTGGTCATACCGCATTTCAACGAGCCGCCTGAGAAGTACGCGGCCTACCGGCAGCAACTGGTTCTGCCGACCGCCAAGCCGCTGGCATTCGTGGCCGCACTGCTCGGCGCGGAGAAGGTGGTGTCCAGTTCGCTGCATGGGGTGATCCTGGCCGAAGCCTATGGCATTCCGGCGATATACCTGGACAGCGGCAACGGCGAACATCGGTTCAAGTACGACGACTATTACCAGGGCACCGGCCGGGAGAAGTGGCATCTGGGCCGTTCCGTCGAGGAGTGCCTCGACCTGGGCGGCAACGCGCGTTTCGATCTGGACAGCATCCAGACCTCGTTGATGCAGGCGTTTCCTTATGACCTCTGGTGAAGTCTCATCGGACAATGCCGCAGAATCGCGCGCGCTGAAGCATGCCGGCGACGCCGAGCAGGCGCTCTTCCTGGGCGGTTATGCCGTCCATTCGCTTCCGCGCGAAACCTTGGAAGCCAGGGTGACCGAAACCTGCGAGCAAGGCGGCAAGCTGCAGGTGTTCTTCGCCAATACCAATTTCATCGTCGAATGCCGGCCGCTGATACCGCGCTTGCGGCGGCCTTCGGTCTGCATAGTGAACGATGGCATAGGCATGGACCTGGCGGCGCTGTTGGTCCACCGGCGCCGATTCGCCGAGAATCTCAACGGCACCGATTTCATTCCTTATCTTTGCAGCCGCAGTTCGCGTCCGTTGCGTTTCTTCCTGCTGGGCGGCCGCGCCGGTGTCGCAAAAAAAGCCGCGCGACAGCTGATCGATGGGCTAGGCCAGCAAGTCGTCGGGACCTGTGACGGTTACGCCGAGTTCGCTGCCGCAGGAGAGGACCTGGTGCGGCAGATCAACGCATCGCAGGCCGATATCGTGCTGGTCGCATTCGGCAATCCGAAACAGGAAGCCTGGATACTGGACCACTGCGATGCCGTTGATGCGCCGGTGATGTTCGGCGTCGGCGCACTGCTGGATTTCCTGTCCGGTAGCGTCAGGCGTGCGCCTGAGTGGGTGCGGACCCTGCACCTGGAGTGGCTGTTCCGGTTGTCGCGCGAACCCCGCCGCCTGCTCAAGCGATATAGCTGGGACCTGATCCGATTCTTCGGAATATGCCTGCGCGCGGGTAAAGGCGCCTAGGCCGTCAAAATCTTGACGGTTCGCGGCAGGGCGACCAGCGATCCACGGGTTCGGAACGTCGCCTATTCGCGCGGTTCCGTGTGGTTGACGTGCCTTCTGAGTGCCAATAGCCCCAACCAACGCCTCATATCCGCCTGTGAGCAGGCGTGAGCAATTGCGATGTAACGCGATCTTGAAAACGATCGCCAAACAAGACTTGAACCAGCTTGCCGAAATTCACGGCCCCTTCGCAGAAGAAGGGTACCTTTTCGGGCAAACAAGCATAACGCTGTCGCAATGCGCTTCATGGCGGATCGTCTGGCAAACCTTTGGCGTGGTTGCATCCCGCCGGGCTTGACACAGGCATCTTGATCCTCCTACCCGTCAGGCAGGTAGACTGTAACTGTCATCACAGTGTGCATGGAATCGTTGTGCTCTCGGATCCCCCGCCGAAGGTTGAAACATAAATGCAGGCAACGCGATCGGAACTCGATCAGATCGCCGTCGTCGAGGACGATGACGAGTTCCGGGAACTGATGGTCTCCGATCTTTCCAGCCGCGGCTTCGCGGTAGTGGGAATGGACAGTGCCGAAGCGCTTTATCGGTACTTGTCGATCAGACAGTGCCGCATCGTGGTGCTCGACGTCGGCCTGCCCGGCGAAGACGGTTATTCGGTGGCCCGCCATCTGCGGCAGATGTCCTCGGTGGGGATCATCATGCTGACCGGGCGCGGGGATGCCGGCGACATGGCGCGCGGCTTCGATACCGGTGCCGATCTCTATCTGATCAAGCCGGTGGACCTGGACGTGCTCGCGTCGGCGGTGACCAGCCTGCAGCGCCGGCTTGCCCCGGAAAAGGTCAATCTGCCTGGCAGGAAGAACAATAATTGGTCGCTGGTTGCCAGCGGCTGGAGCCTGAGCCCGCCCCATGGCGAAGAGATCGCGCTAGCGGAAGCCGAGCGCGCGTTCCTGCAGCCTCTGTTCGCCAACCCCGGAAATCCGGTCCCGCGCGAAACACTTATCAGCGAGCTCACCGACAAGCCTTGGGAATTCGATCCGCACCGCTTGGAAGTGCTGGTGCATCGTCTGCGGACACGGGTAAAGGCCATCACCGGCCTGACGCTTCCCATTCGCGCCGTACGCGGGCTGGGCTATCTGTTCACCGACGGCGAAGGTTCGTCCTAGAGCCTGTTCGAAGGTAGCGCGCGCCGCGCGCACGAAGGATCACGGGCGTGCGCACGGCGCACGCTACATAAGCTGTCCGAATCAGTATTTGCACGTCGCCGTCGCTGTGTTCCGCGCGAGCGCTTCGCGTTGGATTGCGATAGAGCCTTGGCATTCGCGGTTCGACGCGCTGCGATGCTTTCCTTCCTTATTGTCAGGCGCGGCTTTATAGTCCGTCCACTGACGTCCTCGCCCTCGTTGTAGAGAGACTTGGCGACCGTCCAAAAAAACTCGCACAGAACTTGCATGCCGTAAGCAAGTGAGAGTTTTGGTGAGCGTTCGGAACTGATTTTCCTTTTTCCGACTCACATAATTCCGCCCGCTGTAACAGGCTTGGGGCCATCTGGTTAGTCGATACGCAACCGCACTACGCGGTGTGCGCGTCGCTTGCCGTTCGAATGGTGCACATCCGCAGTCATCACTGCGGTGGGGAACTCGAAGCCTGCGTCTACGTGGATGTGCGGCCCGCTCGGGTCGCGATATGGAACAGGGGAAAACCTAGTGTGCATGCATGTTGAGCCGGCAACGGTCGCTGGCGCGGTTGATTCGTATTCGCTTGGCCCATGGAATGGCGCTGCCCCCGGCACACTGCCGGCGCGTCGCACCGCAGGGAATCCTCGGCACACATGGCGTACGACGCTGCGACGACTCGCCGCGTCCTCACTATTGCTGATCGCACCGGCTGCTTTTGCCGCGGATCTGCAGATCACCGACCTGTCCGATACCGGCTACGACCCCACGCCTGCGGGCGGCGAGGTGATCTACAACGTCACCATCGAAAACGGCGCAGCCGACACCGTCAACAACACGGTGACTATCTTCGATCTGCCCGCAGGCACCACTGCAGGGACGCTGCCGGGCTACTGCGCAGCCGATGGCGGCACGCCCACGCGCATCGTGTGTAACAACGGCACGCTGATCGGTACCTTGGCGCCGGGCGGCAGCCCCGCCACCTTCCAGATAGGCGTGAATACTGCCGGCCAGACGCCGGCCACGGTGACCATACGTGGTGCGATCGGCTTCGGCTCGGCGGTTCCGCCGGCCTCCACACCGATCGCCAGCCTGACCCCTGCCGATCCCTTTTTCTCCGGCGATACCAATACCGCCAACAACACCCGCAGCGAGTCCACCACGCTGACCAACGCGGGCGATTTGAGCCTCGAAAAAACCGCGACGCCGGATCCGGTGGTAGGCGGCGCAGAAATCACCTACACGCTGACGGTTACCAACAACGGTCCCAGCGCCTCGACCAACTTCCGCGTGGTCGATACGTTGCCTGCGGCCGCTTCCTACGTGGCCAGCAGCTTTTCCGGCAGTGGCTGGACTTTCAACAGCGGCACCATGACCGCGACGCACGCGGGTACGTTGGCGAACGGCGCCAGCGCCAGTTTCAGCTTCCGCGCGCGCGTCAATGCCGGCACCGGCAATATCGTCAACGGGGCAACCGTTTCGGCGATCGGTACGGATGATCCGAATCCCAGCAACGACACCGCGCAAGTCACTACCGCAGTCACTGCAGGCGCCGATCTGACGCTGAGCAAATCGGTGGCACCGGCGCCGGCGATTTCCGGCCAGTCGGTCACCTTCACCCTGGTTGCACGCAACCTTGGCCCCAGCAACGCGCAGACCGTCAGCTTCACCGACGCGCTGCCGACTGGCTTCGTCATCACCGGCGGCACTCAGCCTGCCGGATGGACTTGTACCAATAACGGCGGCAATACCGAGCGCACCTGTTCGCGCACCACCGCATTCGCCAGCGGCGCGGTGGACAACTTCACCATCGTGGCAACGGTGCCGGCGTCGGGTACCAACAGCAGCGGCGATGTCACCAACACCGCCACCATCACCTCTACCACGCCGGACCCGAATGGTCCGACCCTGGGCACCAACAACAACAACGGCAGCGTTACCTTCACCGTGCTGGCGGACGGTGCCGATCTGTCGTTGACCAAGTCCAAGACGCCGGAACTGGTGGCGGTGTGGGACGGCATCGGCAGCGATACCGATAGCCGCATGACATCCACGATCGTGGTCCGCAACCTGGGACCGCGCGCCGCCAGCGGCCAAGTGCAGGTAGTCGACGAATTGGCCGCGGGCGAAGAGTTCCTGTCGTTCTCGGGGCCGTGGACCTGTACGGTCGACAATCCGTACGCGGTACCGCCCGCGCGGCAGCGAGTCACCTGCGATTTGAACGCAGGATCGCTACCGCTGGCAGTCAACGCCAATGCGCCGCAGTTGCAGATCATCAGCCGCGCCCGCGCATCCGGCGCCTTGACCAATACCGCCTGTACCGGCGGCAGCGGCGGTTCCGTCGAACCCTTGACCGCGGGCGGTCTCAACAGCGATCCGGAAACGGACAACGACTGCAACGGCGACGGCACTCGCACCACCGACGAGCGTGCCGATCTTTCCATCGCCAAGCAGACCAATGGCGTGGGCACCGCGGACAACGTGCTGAGCGCCAGCGGCACCACGATGAGCTACACCTTGACCGTTACCAACAACGGTCCGGACAGCACCACCGGCGTGGTGGTCAACGATGCGATTCCCGGCTTCGTCGCCGGCCGCACCACGGTAACCGCGAGCACCGTGCCGGCAGGCTGGACCTGCAGCACCGGCGGTTCGGTCATCTGCCGGTCCGGCACCACCGCACTGGCCAGCGGCGCCAGCGCGACCATCGTGCTGACCGTCAACCGCGCGCTGTTCGACAGCGCCGGCCTGGGCGCTGGCACCTGCGGTGGCGTCGCCACCAACAACGCGTTCTGTAATACCGCCGGCGTGGGCATCGATGCCACGGTCGCGGGCTCGGTCGGCGAAATCAATACCGCCAACAACAGTGCTTCGGACTGGGTGCAGATCGACCGTGTCGCCAACGTGCAGACCACGGCGAAGAACATCACTTCCGGCGCCACCGGCCAGGCCGGCGTCAACACCACCTACGTGATGTCGTTCCGCAACCAGGGGCCCTCGACGGTACCTGGCGTGGTGTTCCGCGATGTCTTCACGCTGCCGGCGGACGACACCGGCTTTGTGCTGATCTCGGCGACGCGCAGCGGCGGCGGTAGCACCGCGTGTACCGCAACTCCGGGCGCTGGCGTGACCACCGCACCGGCCGCGGGCGGTACTTCCTATGCCAACCCGACGGCGGGTACCGCGCAGGTGACGATCACCTGTCCGGCACTGTCGCTGACCAACAACCAGACCGAAAGCCTGACCGTGGTGATCCGTCCGAACGTCAATTCGGGCAACACCGGTCGCGTTTTCACCAACGTGGCCGACTTCTTCTTCGATCGCAACAGCGACGGCACCGCCGATCCGGCGGTCGGCAGCGACGCCAACGGCAGCTTCGATTACAACTCCGACACCAGTGCGGCGGATGACCAGCGCAACGCGTCGTTGCCGTTCGGCAGCGGCAGCGTGGACCTGATCACCAACACGGTCGATATCGGTTTCAGCGGTGGCGTGGATCCGCTGGGCTACAACCCCAACGACATGACGCTCAATGCGATCACCTATCAGGTGACCGTGCGCAACAGCGGTCCGTCGGTTGCCACCAACGTGCGCATCGCCGAAACCATCACGCCTTTCCCCGGCCGCACGGTGCGCTACGTCGGCGCTTCGGCGACGCCGGGCGGTCCGTTCGTGGAAGCCGCTTGTACGGTGAGCGCGGGCAGCAATCCGACGGTCGGCGCGCCGCTGACGTTGGACTGCCAGATGCCGGGTGTCGGCTTTGCGTCCAACCAGCCGGGTGTGATCGCGGCCGGACAAACCAGTGCGCTGTATCTGCGCTTCCAGTACGAAACCGCGCCGGGTCCGTCGGGCGATACGCTGGCAAGTTCGGCCACCGCAACCGCGGCCGAATCCGAAACCAACACCGCCAACAACACCGCCACCCAGGAAACCACCATCCGTTCGCGCGCCGATATGGGCGTGGCGAAGACCATGGTGGTGTTGACGCCGGATAGCGATCCCAGCGCGGCGCTGCCGGCCACGGTCGCGAGCGTGGCGTTGCGCCAGCCGTTCTATTACGTCATCGACGGCGTCAACAACGGCCCAGGTGCCAGCCTGTCGCGCGACCGCACCGGTACCGGACCGCTCAACGGCACCGGTACGGTCATCACCGACACGTTGCCTGCCGGCGTGGTCATCACCGGCCCGATCAGTTGGCGCAAGGAAGGCCCCGACCCGGGCGGCGACGAAGTGCCCAACGGTACCGGCACCTGCACCCAGGCCGGCAGCACCGTCACCTGTAATCTGGGCGACGTCACCGTCACCGGCCGCGTGCGTATCATCGTGCCCGCGCGTTGGGACAGTTATCCCAGCGGCGGCACCAGCAACAACACTGCTGCGGCCAGCTCCGAGCAGGTCGATCCGGATCCGGGCAACAACACCGTCACCGTACCGCTGAGCGTGACCCGCTCTTCGATCGCCGGTGTCGTGTTCGAAGACCGCGACCGTGCGGGCGCCAATGGTGGCATTCGCCAGTCGGCCGCATCCGAACCCGGCATCGCCGGCGTGACCATCACGCTGACCGGTACCGATGCTTACGGCAATACGGTGAATCGCACGACGACCACCGCTGCCGACGGTAGCTACAGCTTCGACAATCTGTCGCCGGCCAATGCGTCGGGCTACACCCTGACCGAAACCCAGCCGAGCGCTTACGGCAATGGCCCGGTCGACCCGCCGGCCGCGGGCGGCGATGCGCCGTCGTTGGGCGGCACCTATGCGGTGGGCTCGCCGAACTCCGTGTACAGCGCCATTGCGGTGGGTACCGCCGATACCGGCGTGCGTTACAACTTCCCGGAAGTGCGCCGTCCTTCGTTGTCGGGCTTCGTCTACGTCGATGGCAACTTCAACAACGTGCGCGATGCCGGAACCGATGCCGCCATCGCAGGCGCGACCGTCGAACTGTTGAACGCCGGCACCGGCACCGTGATCACCACGGCCACCACCGATGCCAACGGTGCCTACAGCTTCACCAATCTAGATCCGTTGATTGTCTACACGCTGCGTGAAGCGCTGCCTGCCGGCAACTACCAGAACCGACCGACGGCCGTGAATCCCGGCCAGATCGGCGGCGCGGCGTGCGCCAGCGGCTGTGCGCCGGGTACGGGCGTCAGTGGCGATGCCGCCACCACCGATCGCATCGCCGGCATCGATCTGGGTGCGGGCCTGGATGGCACCGTGTTCAACTTCGGCGAAGACGCTATCGCCGCCATTTCCGGCAGCGTCTATCTGGACCGCAATCGCAACGGCGATTTCGACGGTACCGATGCCGGCAGCACCAACTCGCAGCCCAACGGTGGTTTGCAGGGCGTCGACGTGACGCTGACCGGCGCCGGTGCCGACGGCGTATTCGGCAACGGCGACGATCCGGCTCCCGTCACCATCCAGACCGGCGCCAACGGCGCGTACCAGTTCGCCAATCTGGTGGTCGGCCAGAGCTACCGCGTCACCGAGACGCAGCCGAACGGCTATGCCGACGGCACCGAAAACACCTCCAACGTCATCAACGTCGCCAACCTGCCGCCGGCCGGTTCGACCGGACACGATTTCGGCGAAATCCTGGGTTCGATTGCAGGCGCGGTGTTCGAGGATTTCTCCGCGACCGCGGCCAACAACAACAACGGCGCGTTCGACACTGGCGAGAATCCCATCGCCAATGCGACCGTGACGCTGACCGGCACCGATGTGCTGGGCAATCCGGTGAACATCACCGCGCAGACGAACGCCAGCGGCGCGTATGTCTTCAACGACCTGCTGCCGCCGCAGGCCGGTACCTTCTACACCGTCACCGAGACCCAGCCGGTCGGCTATATCGACGGCCGCCACACGCCGGGCAACGCGAGCACGCCGGGTACCGCAACCACGTCGAACATCATCGACGGCATCGCCATCAGCGCGGGGCAGAACGCCACCGGTTATCTGTTCGGCGAACTGGCCAACACCAACATCAGCGGCACGGTCTATCTGGACCGCAACGACGACGGCGACCAGGACGGCGGCGAACCCGGCATTCCTGGCGTCACTGTCGTGATCGAAGGCGCGGGTCCTGACGGTGTGTTCGGCAATGGCGACGATCTGCCGCCGGTCACTCTGACCACCGACGCCAACGGCGACTACAGCTATGGCGGTGCGATCACCGGCCAGGACTACCGCATCGTCGAAACCCAGCCGACCGGCTTGGCCAACGGCCAGGAGAACACCAGCAACAGCATCACGGTAACCAACCTGCCGGCGAGCGGTTCCAGCGAAAACAATTTTGGCGAACTCGCCGCATCGATCGCCGGCAATGTCTGGCTGGATGCCGACAACGACGGCGTACGCGATGCAGGTGAAAACGGCATCGCCGGCGTCAGCGTCAGTCTGCCGGCGGGTACCGTCGATGCGCTGGGCAATCCGGTCGCCGCTGCGGTGACCGATGCGAATGGCGACTATCGCTTCCTCGATCTGCTGGCCGGCAACTACACCGTGACCGAACAAGCGGCGCAGCCGGTTGTCGGTGGCGTGACCACGCTCAATGGCACCACGCTGGCGGGTAACGTTGGCGGCACTGCGACCGGAACCGCCACGCCTGTCGCCACGGTACCCAGTGCGGTATCGGGCATCGTGCTGCCGGCCGGGCAAGCGTCGGTACAGAACAACTTCGGCGAGACGCTGGGCGTCTCCGTTTCCGGCCGTGTGTTCTTCGACGGCAACAACGACGGCGCGCAATCCGGCGTCAGCGAAACCGGCATCACCGGCGTGACCATCAATCTGACCGGCACGGACGATACCGGCGCATCGGTATCGCTGAGCACCACCACCGATGCGAACGGCGACTTCGCCTTCGAAGGCCTGCGTCCGGGTACCTACACGGTGACCGAGCCGACCCAGCCGACCGGCACCAGCAACGGCATCACCACGGCAGGTAACGTCGGCGGCACATCCTCGGGCACCGCCACGCCGATCACCACGGTGCCCAGCGTCATCAGCACCATCAATCTGACCACGCCGGGTAGCGCGTCGGTGCAGAACCTGTTCGGCGAGATCCCGCTTAACAGTTCCATCAGCGGCCGCGTGTGGCGCGATCTCGACAACGACGGCGTGATCGATCCGACCGAAGTGGGTATCGGCAGCGTCGTGGTTCGTCTGACCGGCACCGACCTGGCCGGCAATACGGTCACGCGCGAAACCACCACGCAACCCGATGGCAACTACGCGTTCACCGAACTGCCGCCGGGCGACTACACCATCACCGAACCGGAGCAGCCGACGGGCACGCTCAACGGCACCACGGTCGCCGGCACCGGTGGCGGCAACGTCACGCCGTCGACCACCACGCCTTCGGTGATCAGCAACGTCACGCTCGGTGTGGGCGAGGAAGCCAGCAACAACAACTTCGGCGAAATTCCGGTCGGGTCCATTGCTGGCCGTGTCTACAACGATGCCAACAACAACGGCGTCATCGACAGCAACGAGCCCGGCATCGCCACCGTCGATGTCGTGCTGACGGGTACCAACGATATCGGCGAAACAGTCACCGTGACCGTTCCGACCGATAGCGAAGGCCGTTATCGCTTCGAAAACCTGCGTCCGGGCACATACACGGTGACCGAACCGACGCAGCCGCCGCATACGCTCAACGGAATCACCAGTGCCGGCAACATTGGCGGAACGCCCACCGGCACCGCCACGCCGGTGGACACCACGCCTTCGGCGATCAGCGGCATCGTGCTGCCCATCGGTGGCGAATCGGTGGAGAACAACTTTGGCGAGATCGGCGATTCGCCGGATCTGGTGGTCAGCAAGACCGCCACGCCGACCACGTTCACCGTCAACAACATCGGCACCTACACCATTCGCGTACGCAACACCGGCCAACAGCCGAGCAGCGGCGAATACGTGGTGGAAGATCGCCTGCCGGCAGGCCTGACCCTGGCGGAAACGCCCGCGGGCACCGGCTGGATCTGCACCGGCGCGGTCGGCGAGAGCCGCTTCCGCTGCGCCTCCAGCAGCGTCATCGCCGCGGGCGCGACGCTGGCGGACACCATCGTCGCGCGTGTGCGTGTCGCCGCCTCAACAGCGGCAGCTTCGCCGGTCGACAACGCCGTGCTGGTGGAAGGCGGCGGCGAGAATGAATTCCGCCGGCCGACGCCGCAGGAACGCAGCAACTTCGAAGGTAACCCGGGCAACCTGCCGGTCTGCGATCCGGCGATCACCCAGAACGCCTGCCGTTTGCCCACGCCTGTGCAACTGGCCGCTTCGGTGTCCGGCACGGTGTGGTTCGACCAGGGCAACGACCTGGGCCTGATCGACGGTGGCGACCGCCGCCTGCCCAGTTGGACCGTGGAAGTGGTGGATGCCAATGGCCAAGTCGTGGCGACCACCACCACGGCCGCGGACGGCAGCTACTCGGTGCCCGACCTGATTCCTGGCGTGCCGTTGAATATCCGTTTCCGCGAGCCGTCTTCCGGCGTGATCTGGGGTTGGCCGGTGAGCGGCGAAACCGCGGGCGGCGCGCCGGCACCTTGCGACGCGACCAACGCCATCACCAGTGGCACGGCCAGCTCCTGCCGCAGCAGCGACAACGGCAGCACGCACCTCGCGGTGGTTCTGGCGCCAGGCGCCAACCTGCCGCAGCAGAGCTTGCCGCTGAGTCCCGGTGGCGTGGTGTACGACGCCGTCACTCGCAATCCGGTGCCGGGCTCGCGCGTCACACTGACGCCAGTGGGTACGTGTGCTGGCTATTCGCCGGAAGCGCATCTGCTCAACGCAGGCCTGGGCGGCTACAACATCGAGGGCACTGCCGCGTCGATGACGGTGGGTACTGAAGGCTTCTATCAGTTCCTGATGTCGCCGTCGGCACCGGCTTCGTGCCGGTTCCAGATCGCGGTGACGCCGCCGGCCGGCTACACCTTCCAGTCGGGAATGATCCCGGCGGAAACCTCGCCGCTGACACCGCCGTCCACCCCGGGTATCGGTTATCCGGTGCAGACGAATGCGACCGCGCCGACCGCGCCAGTCGGTACCGCAACCACCTATTACTTGGAGACGACGCTGGGTTCGGCCGTCGCCGCGCCCATCCATAACCACATTCCGTTGGATCCGCAGGTCGCGCCGGGACTGATCATCACCAAGACCGGCGACCGCAAGACCGTGGAAGTGGGTGACAGCATGGTCTACACCATCACCATCCGGCAGACCGCGGGCGCGGCGCTGGGCACGGTGAACGTGATCGACCGCTTGCCGCATGGCTTCACCTTCATCGAAGGCACCGCGCGCGTGGATGGCGCCGGTATTGCCGATCCGATCGGCAAGCCCGGCCCGACACTGGTGTTCGACGTCGGCTCGCTCGCCGTCGGCGGCCAGAAAGTACTGAACTACCGCGTCCGCGTCGGCGTGGGTAGCCAGCAGGGCGACGGCATCAACCGTGCTCGCGCACATGGCTGCTCCATCACCGGCGGATGCGTGGATCCGAGCACGCTGGTGCCGTACACCAACGGCGGCGTGGTGGCTTCCAACCCGGCCGAGTACCGCGTGATCGTCAGCGGTGGCGTGTTCACCGACGAAGGTTGCGTGCTGGGCAAGATCTTCGTGGACTGCAACGTCAACCACGTGCAGGACAGCGAAGAGCTCGGCATCCCCGGTGTACGCATGTACTTCGAGGACGGCACCTGGCTGATCAGCGACTCCGAAGGCAAGTACAGCTACTGCGGCCTGCCGCCGAAGAGCCACACGCTAAAGGTGGACGCGTCCACGCTGCCGGTCGGCTCGCGCCTGACCACCAGCAGCAACCGCAACCTGGGCGACGCCGACAGTCTCTTCATCGATCTGAAGAACGGCGAGTTGCATCGCGCCGACTTCATCGAAGGCAGCTGTTCCAATCCGGTGCTCGAACAGGTCAAGGCGCGCCGTACGCAGGGTGAGATACGCGCACCGGAAACCGAACCGGGGCAGAAACCGCTGCGCTTCGAAAGCAAGGCGCCGCGCGCGCCGCAGCAAGGCACCGATTCGGCCAACCAGCGTCCCATCGTGGACCCGAGGCCGACCGGCACCGAACAGGAAGGTGACAAGGAGGTGCAGCCATGAGCCGCACCACCGCACCGACTCCTTCCCTGATCAAAGCCAAGCCCATGCGTGCACTTCGTCTTTCTTTCACCCCGCTTGCGTTGGCGCTTTCGCTGGCCATGGCACCGGCGGCCGTGAATCCGGTCGCCGCACAGAACGTCTCCGGCGACCAGCGCTTCACGCCGGTGCTGGGGCAGGGCACGCCGCTGTTCCCGCAATCGCCACAAACACAAAGCACCGGTTCGCAAGTGCTGTACGCGCAACCGGGCAATGTCGACTATCGCATCAACGCCGGCGTCGATCGCGTGGTGGTGGAAGTCGACCGCGACGGCGCGCCCGCCGACGGCCAGTCGCCGGTGCACGTGGTGGTGCAGTTGTTCGGCGCCGATGGCAAGCCGATGAGTGGCGAAACTTTCGCCACCATCGAAAACTCCGGCGGCCGCATCAAGCTGCCCGATGGCCGCACCGACGAACTGGGCCCGGGCCATTTGGATGCCGACAAGGTCACCCCGGGCGTGCAACTGCCGGTGCGCGATGGCCGCGCGGAATTCGACCTGTTGGCACCGCACGACCCGCAGGACGTGCTGTTGCGCGTGACCTCCGGCGGACAGAGCGCCGAAGGCGTGGTCGGTTTCGTGCCGGAAATGCGCGAGATGATCGCCACCGGCCTGATCGAAGGCGTCATCAACTTCCGCCGTAAAGGCAACCTGATCAACGGCACCCAGCAGGGCGACGGTTTCGAACGCGAGATCCGCCGTTGGGAGAAGCAGTTCAACAATGGCAAGGCCAACGGTGCCGCGCGTGCCGCGTTCTTCGTCAAAGGCCAGATCAAGGGCGAGTACCTGCTGACGGCCGCTTACGATTCGGACAAGGAAGTACGTGCACGCCTGCTGCGTGATATCCAGCCGGAAGAGTTCTACCCGGTCTATGGCGACGCCTCGCTGCGCGGCTTCGATGCACGTTCGGCCGAGCGTCTGTACGTGCGCGTGGACAAGGATCGCAGCTACCTGTTGTACGGCGACTTCCAGACCGGTGACAGCATCAGCACGCAGACCGGCGTGGATTTCGGGCAGCGCGCTTCGCAGCGTGTGCTGGGCACCTACAACCGTACCGCCACCGGCCTGGGTTGGCACTTCGAGAACGAGCGCGTGCGCAGCAATGTCTTCGCCATCGAGGACTCGCTGCGTCAGGTGATCGAAGAACTCCCCGCTTCCGGTAGTGGTCCTTACGGGCTGCGCAACAACGCGGTGCTGGAAGGCAGCGAGCGTGTGGAAGTGGTGGTTCGCGATCGCAACCAGCCCTCTCGCATCGTCTCGGTGCGGCCGCTGGGCCGACTGGTGGACTACAGCTTCGAACCGTTCTCCGGTCGCATCCTGCTCAACAGCTTCCTGCCTTCGTTCGACAGCGACTTGAACCCGGTGTCGCTGCGCATCACCTACGAGCTGGATCAGGGCACGGAAAAATTCCTGGTGCTGGGCGCTGACGCGCAGCTACGGGTCGGCAAGAACGGCGAAGTCGGTGGTTCCTACGTCGACGACCGCAATCCGTTCGCGGCCTTCGAAATGGGTAGTGCGAACGTCGGCTACCGTTTCGGACCCAATACATGGCTGGTGGCCGAAGCCGCGCGCACGCGCAGCGAGGTGAACACCAACTCCATCAACCAGTACGGCACGCCGGCGTTGGAAGGCCTCAGCGGCCTGGTGGAAGGCGATGCCTGGCGGGTGGAGTTCGGCCACGCCGGCAAGGATCTGGATTTCAAGTTGTTCGCCGGTCGTTCCGATCCGGAATTCAACAACCCGGCCTCGCCGCTGTACGGCGGCCGCGGCGAATACAGCTTGAACACCCGCTACCGCATCAATGAGCGTTTCGAGGTATACGCCGAAGGACTGCGCAGCGAAGATCGCAATCCCGAAGGTGGCGAACGCGATGCCGGCAGTGTCGGCACGCGCTTCAAGGCCACCGACAAGCTGACGTTCGACTTCGGTTACCGCGCCATTCGCGAGACCGTGGGTGCTTACTACACCTGGGCGACCAACAGCGGCTACGGCAATCTCGGTGGACTTTCCGGCGGCTACGCCACCGGTGCCGGCGGCGGCGTATTGGGGTACGGCCAGCAGCCGTTGGATCCGCTGACCGGGTTGCCGATCATCAGCAGCGGCAATCCCAACGACGTGGGCAGCGGCTTGCCGGTGGGTACCGAACTGTCGTCGGACATGCTGCGCTTCGGCGTCGGCTACCGCGCCAACGATCGCCTGAGCCTGGGCGGCGAAGTGGAGCAGGACATCCACGGCGAAGACCGCAACCGCATTGCACTGGGCGCCGACTATCAACTGCGCGAACGCAGCCGCCTGTACGGCCGCTACGAAAAGCAGACCGGGATCAGCGGCGTCAACGGGCTGACCCAGGACGGACGCGAAGCCGACACCATGGCGTTCGGTGTCGATACCAGTTTCGTCAAGGACACGCAGTTGTTCTCCGAGTACCGTCTGCGCGATGCCATCAGCGGCCGCGACATCCAGGCAGCCTCGGGTGTACGCAACAACTGGGACATCCGCGAAGGCATGCGCCTGAGTTCGTCGTTCGAGCACACCAACGTCATCTCCGGTGACGTCGGCGATTCCACCGGCGCCGGCTTGGCGTTGGACTACAGCGCCAACCCGCTGTGGCGCGGCACCATCCGCGTGGAGCACCGCATTTCCGACGACGTGCCGGAAACGCCGACCGACGAGGGCTACAACACCACGCTGCTGCAGTTCCTCGCCGCCCGTAAGCTCAATCGCGACTGGACCATACTCGCCCGCAACTACCTGTTGCGTACCGAGTACGCCGCGCGCGGCGACGTGCTGCAGGATCGCTTCCAGATCGGCGCGGCCTACCGCGATACCGATACCAACCGCGTCAATGCGCTGGCCCGCTACGAGTACAAACTGGAGAAGGACGAAAGCGGCATGGACGGTTCCGGCTTCGGTTCCGACACCGGGCAGGACATCCGCACCAGCGCGCACATCATTTCCGCGCATGCCGATTGGCATCCGTCGCGGCCGTGGTGGCTGACCGGACGCGTGGCGGCGAAGTGGCAGAAGGACAGCTTCTTCTACGCCGATATCGGCCGCGTCAACGACGACTTCAACGCCGTGCTGCTGTCGGGCCGCGTGGTCTACGACATCACCGAAAACTGGGACATCGGCGTGCTGGCTTCGACCTTCCGTGGCCAGGATGGCGCCAACCAGTATGCGTTCGGTGTCGAAGTCGGCCGCTTGCTACGGCAGAACCTGTGGTTGTCGGTGGGCTACAACGCCACCGGCTTCCGCGGCGACGAAGACCTGACCGGTTACGAGTACACCCAGCAGGGCGGCTTCATCCGCCTGCGCTTCAAGTTCGACGAAGACCTTTTCCGTAGAGACGATGTCCGCTACCGCGATCCGGTGCGCTGAGGAAACACGATCATGAAGAATATCCAACGCAATTTCCTTGGCCTGGCAGTCGCCATGTCGTTGACCGCAATCGGCGCCGCCGGCGCGCAGCAGACCACGCTGACGCCGCAGCAGGCACGCATCACCGACGAGGCGATCCATGCCGATCTGTCCGATTACGGGCAGACCCAGGGCCGGATCCAGGCGCTCAACGATGCCGGCCGCCCGGTGCGCGACTACCACTTGTCCAAGGCACAGTGCTGGCTGGACGTGTCCTTCCACGAATACACGCGCAACGACCGCAGCGACTTTCCGCAGGAAGCGCTGACCGAGTCGGAGAAGCTCATCGTGGGCATGGAGCAGGGGGTCGTTCCGTTGCCCACCGACACCCCGCTGGTCAACGGCGCCGCGCGTGTGCGTGAGGATTTGTGGAAGCGCTTGGGCGCCATCCATGGGACACCCGGGTTCGAATGCGCGCAGCAGGCCGTGGCCTGCGGTGAAGTGGAACTGGTACACGCCGGCAACGAATTCAACCAGCAGCAGTGGCGGCACTCCAAACCCTACATCCAGATCGCCGAGGATTGGGTCAACGATGCCGAAGCACTGGCCCGTCAATGCGGCGCCGCCCCTGCCGCCGGCCCGCAGCAACCGTTGGCGCTGACCGCCAATGTGCTGTTCGAGTTCGACCGCGACCAGAAGGGCGACATCCGCGCTTACTCGCTGCAGAGCCTGGACCAATCGCTGGCCCGCATTCGCGAAGAAGGCCTGACCCTGACCGGCGTCGAGTTGATCGGCCATGCCGACCGTTTGCAAGGACGTGGCCACGACTACAACCAGGGCCTGTCGGAACGCCGCGCGCGCACCGTGCGCGAATTGCTGATCGCCCGTGGTGTGTCCGAGAGCCTGATTACCAACGCGTACCGTGGCGACACCGAGCAAGTGCAGCGTTGCGAAGGCGTCAAGCCTCAGGCCGCCCTGCGCGAGTGCCTGATCCCCAACCGCCGCGTGGAAGTGAAGTTCAACGTCACGCGTTGAATAGATGGGCATAGCCGGTGGTGCGTTGCACGCCGGCTCTCCATGGCACAACTGAATTCTTGTAGGAGCGACGTGAGTCGCGATGAAGCTTTACCGGTAAAGCTTCATCGCGACTCACGTCGCTCCTGCAAGGTGGCTACGTTCAATTTCTTAGCTTGTACCCGGTCTTGAAGATCCACCACACCACGACCAGGCACAGGATCAGGAAGCCGATGATCGCCGCCAGGCTGATTCCGACGTTGACATCGGCCACGCCGTAGAAGCTCCAGCGAAAACCGCTGATCAGGTACACCACCGGATTGAACAGGGTGATCTTCTGCCAGACCGGCGGCAGCATGTTGATCGAATAGAACGCGCCGCCCAGGAAGGTCAGCGGGGTGACGATCATCAACGGGATGACCTGCAACTTCTGGAAGTCGTCGGCCCACAGCCCGATGATGAAGCCGAACAGACTGAAGGTCACCGCGGTCAGCAGCAGGAAGCACAGCATCCATAGCGGATGGGCGATTTCGTAGGGCACGAACACGCGCGCGGTGACCAGGATCAACACGCCCAGCATCAGCGACTTGGTGGCCGCTGCGCCCACGTAGCCGATCACCACTTCCACATACGACACCGGTGCCGACAGCAATTCATAGATCGTGCCCGCCCACTTGGGCATGTAGATGCCGAACGACGCATTGGAAATGCTTTCGTTGAGCAGCGACAGCATGATCAGGCCGGGAATGATGAAGGCGCCATAGCTAACGCCGTCGATATCGCCCATCCGCGAGCCGATCGCCGCACCGAACACGACGAAGTACAACGAAGTCGACAACACCGGCGAGGCGATCGACTGGGTGATGGTGCGGAAAGTGCGTGCCATCTCGAATCGATAGATGGCCTGGATTCCATGCCAGTTCATGCGCGCGCCTCCTTGCCGTTGTGGACCAGGTTGACGAAGATTTCCTCCAGCGAGCTTTCGCTGGAATGCAGATCCTTGAAGTCGACGCCCAACTCGCCCAATCGTTTCAGCAACGCGGCGATGCCGGTTTCTTCGCTCTGCGCGTCGAAGGTGTAGACCAACGCGTGGCCGTCATCGGCCAGCTCCAATGGCAGCGCGGACAGTTCGCCTGGGATGTCCTGCAGCGGGTTGTGCAATTGCAGCGTCAGCTGCTTCTTGCCCAGCTTGCGCATCAGCACATGCTTGTCTTCGACCAGGATCAGCTCGCCCTTGCTGATCACGCCGATGCGGTCGGCCATTTCCTCGGCTTCTTCGATGTAGTGCGTGGTCAGGATGATGGTCACGCCGCTTTCGCGCAGCCGACGCACCATCTGCCACATGTCGCGGCGCAACTCCACGTCGACGCCGGCGGTCGGCTCGTCCAGGAACAGGATCTGCGGCTCGTGCGCCAGCGCCTTGGCGATCAGCACGCGCCGCTTCATGCCGCCGGACAGCG
>CBFGZY010000040.1:0-35662 GCA_965653375.1 uncultured Pseudoxanthomonas sp. | reverse complement strand
TATCCCACAAAGATGTTTTAGAGATCTGGTTTTATTTAACTTCGGGGGGGTATCGCCCCACCCGCCGCTCATACAACTACACTCTTGTTGGGGCGACGTGAGACGCGACCTTATCAATCGCCCACATCAAAAAGCTTGCGCAAATCTGCCTCGTTCAACTGCCGCCATTGTCCGGCTGGCAAATCGCCTAGATCCAATCCACCCACGCGACTACGGTGCAGCGAATCGACGTGATTGCCGATGGCGGCGAACATACGCCGGACCTGGTGGTAGCGGCCTTCGGTCAACGTCAGTCGTACATAGCGAGGACCGAGCACTTCCAGTTCCGCTGGCGCCAGCGGTGTCTGCTCGGATTCCAGCATCAACGTGCCACTGGCGAAGATCGCGCCTTCGTCGCCGCGCAGATCCTGTGCCAGCGCCGCTTCGTAGACCTTCGGCAGTTTCGACTTGGGCGATACGATGCGATGAAGCAGCGCGCCGTCGTCGGTCATCAACAGCAAGCCGCTGGTGTCGCGATCCAGGCGGCCTACCGGCGACAGCAAGGGCGAGCGCAGCCGGAACCTCGGTGGCAGCAAGTCGTAGATGATGCGGCCCGGGTCCTTGGTGGAACAGGTATAGCCGATGGGCTTGTGCAGCAACAGGATCAAGCCGGGCGGTGGATCCAGCGGCTCGCCATCGACGCGAATATTGTCGTGATCGACCGGGTCGTCGGCATAGAGCACCTCACCGGCGACGTCGGTGATACGCCCCTCGCGGAACATCAGTGCCACCTGCTTGCGGCTGCCGTAACCCAGGTTGGCAATGTGCTTGACGATCTTCATCGCCTCAGCGCCTCGCCTTGACCGCTTCTATCACCTTGAAGCCGTCACGCTCGCCCGCAATGCGCACCTGGCCGAAGCTTGCATTGAGCGTCTCCTCGTAAGGCAGGTGGCGATTGGCGACCAGCCACAGACGGCCACCAGGCTTGAGTGCCTCGGCAGCGACCGCGATGAAGCGGCGGCCGATGTCCGGCCGATCGGCACGGCTTTGCGTATGGAAAGGGGGATTGCTGACGATGAAGTCGTAGCGTTTCTGCAGACCGGTGGTGACGTCATGCCACAGGTATTCCAGCTGCGCAGGGGACGCTTGCTTGCTCAAATTCTGCTTCGCTAAATCCAGTGCACGCGCTTCGGCTTCGTACAGATCGAGCGCTTGAACCTTGGGGCAGCGCGACAAGACTTCGACCGACAAGTAGCCAAATCCAGCACCCAGATCCGCACCTTGGCCGGCAAGATCGGCGGGCAGATGTTCGACCAGTAACGACGAAGCCGGATCGATTCGATCCCAAGCGAACACGCCGGGCCGGCTGACAAAACGGCCGCCCAGGATGGTCCTCGGCGAATCCAGCATCAGCCACTTTTCCTGCAAAGCCTGGTCGATGCCGTTATCGAGCGGGCGTGTCCAGAACGCCCGGCAATGGTATTTGGTCAGGCTGCCGCCCAGGCCGGTCAACTGCTTCAGATCGCTCTCGCCCGACTTGGCGCCTTCGTTGTTGGCCATGCTTGCCACCACGATACCGCCAGGCGCCGTCAGTGCGACTGCGCGTGCGAACAAGGCGCGTGCTTCGTCGCGCTGCCGCGGCGGCAGCACCAGCACTAGCGGATAGCGGGTGGTGGTCGACGCCGGCGATGCCTCGGCGACCACTTGTAGTCCCGCACGCGACAACTCGTCGGCAAACGGTTTGAAACTTTGTTCGCATACCAATCGCGCGAGCGGAAACTGGCGCAATGCGGCTCCATCGCGGGCGCGCAGGAACAGCACTTCTCCCGCGGGCCAAGCCAACGGCCCATTGGAGATTGCTCCACTGGAGAATGGCAGAAATAGCGCATCGAGCGCAGGATCGGAATAGGGAGCGGCCAAGATGCATCACGAGAATGGAAGGGCGGCTGCGATTCTACCTGCCGCTGCTTCGATGCATGCCTTTCGTCCGGCACCTACGTTCGGCTATGACATGCGACCGTTTGTCGGGATCGCGATTTTGTTGTTAAAAAATAGTTGCGCAAACAAAATAACCCGAGTATCGTGCGCGGCCTTCGCCCTTGCGGCGTTTTTAAGTTTTGAAATCTTCTCCATGAAACCGAACTTCGTCACCGCGATCCTGTTTGCCCTGTGGCCATGCCACGGCGCGGACGCGCGTGCGCTTGCCTGCTATGGCATGCGTGACGAACGCAACCGGTTGCTGGACACCTAATTTACGGCTGAACTCCCTGGGAGATCGGCCACCCCGATCTCCCGAGGCAACGCGAACGCCCTCGGGTCGCAAGTCCCGGGGGCGTTTTGTTTTTGGCGTTCGCAAGGGATGCGCATGCATCGAAGAGTTCAGCCAATCCAAGCCACGAAAATTATTTTCGCCCTGAAGCATCCGGACAGCGTATCAACGCGCGTCTGAAGCAGGGGCGCGGCGGCAACGGGCGCATGTGCGCCGCGTTGTGATGCTTCGACGCGAGCAGCGCGGGATGGGTTAGGCCCTAACAAGGCGCGTTATGCGCCTGCACGGATTGCCGGTTGGCGACAGCCGGCAATATGGAACATCGCTCGAACACGTTTCAGCGGTACGGGTTTCCGCTTTTGCACAGCGGGCCGGTCCGGTGCGCGCGGCTTTGCCGTGGCGTATGCCGAAGCGTGGACGAAGGTGTTTCACGAATGACGGTAGCTCAGGCGGATAGAGCAACGGCCGTATGGCCGTGGTCGCCGGTTCGATTCCGGCACGTCAATACTGGATAGCTCAGAGGGTAGAGCATCAGCTTTGATAGCTGACTGTCGCGGGTTCGATTCCCGCTCCAAACCATGACCTGTAACGTCATGACATCGGGACGAAAGTCCCCACCAGGAAACGCCCCATGCAGCGTTTTGTGCTCCGCCAAGGATGGCGTGGCGCCGAGCAAGGCAGCGGTGGTGCAGCCGGAGCCGCGTCCTTGAAGCGGGCGGAACGGCATCGAAATCGAAGCACGCGGAACATCGCAAGCATCGACGGACATGCCGAACTCCTCACGGACAGCGCGCGATTCCCGCCGCATCGGCGTCAAGGGTCGTTTCCACCTTACATGCGAGTCCCTCGCAAGAGCCCGCACATCCATGTGCGGACTTTTAAAGAAGAGCTACGCGGCAACCGATCCTCCGCGTGCAACTTTCAGATGGATCGGACCACCAGAGCCAACAAGGAGATAAAGCCATGACTCTAAAGAGCATGTTCTGGACCAAGAGGGTCGTGATCGGTGACGGCGAACGCGGCCTGGTGTATCGCAACCGTCGGTTCGAGCGTTTGCTCGCACCGGGTGTCTACAAACTGTTCGATCCACTGGACCGGACCGTCGTCATCGTGCACAACCTGAGCAAGCCGGAATACGCCGGCAACGACACCGATGTGTTGATCGCGCAGCTGGGAGCGGACTTGTCCGCGAACTTCGTGCTGGCCGATATCGGCATGCAGCAGGTCGGCCTGGTTTCGAAGAACGGAAAACTCGAAGACGTGCTGGCGCCGGGTACGTGCAAGCTTTATTGGAAGGGCCTGACGAAGATCGATGTGCAGACGGTGTCGCTGGCCGACACGCTGGAAGTCGATGCCGGCGTGACCAAGCGTCTGCGTCAGCTGGGTTTGCTGACCAAGGTCGCGGCGGCGGTGGACGTGCCGGTGGAATCGGCCGGTCTACTGTTCATCGACGGCAAGCTGGCGCGCACATTGGAAGCAGGCGCGTACGCCTTCTGGAATTTCCAGAAGAACGTGTCCGCCGAAGTGATCGATCTGCGTGTGCAGTCGCTGGAAGTCTCGGGCCAGGAACTGCTGACCAAGGACAAGGTGTCGCTGCGCGTGAACCTGGCTGCCAGCATGCGCGTGACCGACCCGGTCGCGGCACGTACCAAGGTCGCCAAGTACGGCGATCACCTGTACCGCGAACTGCAGTACGGCCTGCGTAGGGCAGTTTCCGCCAAAACGCTGGACGAACTGCTGGGCGACAAGGCTTCGCTGGATGCGGACATCTTCGCCTATGTGCGTAGTCAGGTTGGCGACTTGGGCATGGAAGTCCTGGGCGTCGGCGTGAAGGACGTGATCCTGCCGGGCGAGATGAAAGACATCCTCAATGGCGTGGTGCAGGCGGAAAAGACCGCCCAGGCCAACGTGATCCGCCGTCGTGAAGAAGCGAACGCCACGCGTTCACTGCTCAACACCGCGCGGTTGATCGAGGAGAGCCCGGTGTTGATGCGCCTCAAGGAGTTGGAGGCGCTGGAAAAGGTCACGGAGAAGATCGACAAGCTGACCGTGTTCGGTGGCCTGGATGGCGTGCTGAAGCAGCTGGTGAGCTTGAAGCAGTAGTGCATCGCCCCCTCCCCCGCTCGCGGGGGAGGGTTGGGGTGGGGCAAAACGAAGCTAGTGACGCTTGCATCACGGAAGGCGAGCGAATGTGGCGTTTGTCCTGGCAATAGGCGGAACAAGACGCCGTTCGCCCCCATTCCAACCTTCCCCCGCGTGCGGGGGAAGGGGTTTTATTTCCTTCAAAGGAGTGAATTCATGAATACGAACTACGAACTACTACATGCCGAAGGCAGCGCTACGCCGATCAAAGGCTGGATCCAAGGCGTGCCGTTGGAAGCGCAGGCGCACGAACAACTGCGCAATATCGCGTCCATTCCCTTTGTCGGGCCGTGGGTCGCGGTCATGCCCGACGTGCATCTGGGTAAAGGCGCTACCGTGGGTTCGGTCATTCCGACCCGCGGCGCGATCATCCCGGCGGCGGTCGGCGTGGACATCGGCTGCGGCATGGCCGCGGTGCGCACCACTCTGCGTGCCAGCGACCTGCCCGACAACCTGGCGCAGTTGCGCTCCAGCATCGAGCGCAGCGTGCCGGTGGGCAATGGTCCCGGTGGCGAGCACCGCCGTCTGCCGGACAGCCACGAGACGCGGTTGGCGCGGTCGGGCTTGGCGACGCGACTGGAAGCCATCAAGGCGAAGCATCGCAAGATCCGCACCGACAAGATCGATCGCCAGATCGGCACCTTGGGAGGCGGCAATCATTTCATCGAGATCTGTCTGGATGAAACCGGCGCGGTATGGGTGATGCTGCACAGCGGGTCGCGCGGTACCGGCAACCTGATCGGCACCTACTTCATTGAGCAGGCGCGCGAACAGTTGGCGCACCGCGTGCTCGGTTTCCACCTGCCGGACAAGGACCTGGCCTTCTTCATGGAAGGCGAGCCACTGTTCGACGACTACGTGGAAGCAGTGTCGTGGGCGCAGGATTACGCCCGTGCCAACCGCGAGGCGATGATGGACCGAGTTCTGCACGAAATGCGCCACCGCTTGCCGAAGTTCCAATTGGAGAAGCTGGCGGTCAACTGCCACCACAACTACGTGCAGAAGGAAACGCACGCTGGCGAAGAGCTGCTGGTCACCCGCAAGGGTGCGGTCAGCGCGCGCGAAGGCGAGCTTGGCATCATTCCGGGCAGCATGGGCACGCAGAGCTACATCGTGCGTGGCAAGGGCAACCCGGAGAGCTTCCATAGCTGCAGCCACGGCGCAGGTCGCGTGATGAGCCGTACCGCAGCGCGTCAGCAGATCACGCTGAAGCAACACCGCGAAGCCACCGCCCACGTGGAATGCCGCAAGGACGCGGCGGTCATCGATGAATCACCGGCGGCCTACAAGCCGATCGATGCCGTGATGGCGGCCCAAAGCGACCTGGTGGAGGTGGTGCATACGCTGCGCCAAGTTGTTTGCATCAAGGGGTGAGCCTCGGCTCGCCCCTTTTTTATCTTGTAGGAGCGACGTCAGTCGCGATGGGGCGTTATTATGAAAGCTTCATCGCGACTGACGTCGCTCCTACATGTAACGGTCTTCGCGTCACCACAACATTTGCTTTATCGGCAGCAAACATGCTCGCTGCCATGCTGTCGCATCCCACCAAACACGAGGTGTCTCCATGCGAGCGCTATTCGTCGGCGGCACGATAGACAACAACGAGATGGACCTGGAAGACGGGGAGCCATCGATCCACTACCCCGAAAACACCGGCGGCGGTCAGCCACGTTATCGCCTGCATCAGATAGGCAAAAGCGAAGACGGCAGCATTGCCTATGTCGTCTACGGGGCGCCGGATCTGGCCGACGAAGTGGTGGACCAGATCGCCGAGGAACGCGCCTACGCGCGCCGATTCGACGCCCGTCCGGAACGGCCACCGGAAGCCGGATCGGTCCCCACGGAAACGCCAAAATCGGTAGTCAACCGAAGGCGGGAGTGATTGCGCCCTGCCTTAAACCCTCTCAAGGCGCTGCTTCTGTTAGGCACGATGCAATCAGCCGCCTTCTTCGCAAAAGCGCTTCAGCACCGGCAGCGTCACATCCCAATGAAACTCCATATGCCCGCGCACTGCCGCGTCGGACAGATTGCCTAGCGCCAGTTCGAGTTGGGTCGTTCCATCGTCGGCAGGCAACAAGGTGAACCTGATGGACACGTGGTTCTCCGGACTATCGGGAATTACGCGCCGCGAAAGGCTGCTCCAGTGGCTGTAGTGGATCAGCCGCTGGGGTTCGAAGGCATGTACCACACCTGTGTTCTCGAAGCGTAGCTTCCCGCCGTGCAGCGTGCCGCGGAACACGATCGGCCCACCGACTTCCCAGTGGGTCGTTACCGTCAGTTCTTCGTCGGAAGTCCACGAAGCGATGCAATCCACATCAGTCAATGCACGCCACACCTTTTCAGGCGCAGCATGGATGTGGATGGCCTTGATGAGCTGATCCGAAAGATCGCCCTCCATCTCCGCCGCTGTTTGGATCACCATGACGCCATCATCCTTGCAGTTCGCGCAGGGTCACCGAGGGCGGCGCATCCAGCACGCGACGCGTGGCGAACAAACCGGCCGCCAGCGCCGCCAGCACGCCCAAACCACCGCCGACTGCAGCAAGTTGCCAGTTGGCGTTCCATGGCAGATCAAATACCTGGGTGGCGATGACACCCGCCAGTACCGAGGCCGCGACAGCCGCAACCAAGCCGGATAGCAAACCGATGGCGGCGAACTCCGAAGCCTGTGCCAAGCGCAGCTGCCGGCGGCTGCCTCCCAGCACGCGCATCACGCCGCCTTCCAGCAGGCGTTCGTCCTGACTGGCACTGATTGCCGCCAATAGCACCAATACGCCCGCGGCCAGCGAGAACCAGAACACCACCTGCACCACCGTCGAAACCTGGTCGGCGGTACTGCGCACCTGTTTCAGCACCGCGTCCACATCGATCACCGACAAGTTGGGGAACTGCCCGACCAATTGCGCGGTGAACCGGGTCTGCTCCGGTGGCACGCTGACCGCGGTGATGTAGCTGGCGGCGTAACCATCCAGCGAGCCCGGCGAAGCGATGACGAAGAAGTTGGGACGGAAGCTTTCCCAGTCCACGCTGCGGAAACTGGTGATGCGGCCTTCGAATTTCTGCCCGGCGATATCGAAAGCGATGCGGTCGCCGAGCTTCCAGCCAAGCGATTCGGCGAAACCTTCCTCCACCGACAACTCCGGCGATGCCGGCTTGCGGCCGTTCCAGAATTTGCCCGCAGTGACCTGGTTGTCTTCGCGCAGCGTAGCGGCCACCGACAAATTGAACTCGCGGTCCGCCCTGCGCTGGCTTTGCGGATCCTGGTCGGCGTAGTCCTCGCCGCTGGTCGGCTTGCCGTTTCGTTCCACAAGCCGGCCGCGGATCATCGGATACAGCGCCGGCTCGCCCAATCCCTTGGCCTGCATGAAGGCGCGCACCGGCTGCAGCTGGTCCTGCTGCACGTTGATGATGAAACGATTGGGTGCGTCCGCGGCCAGCGAGAGCTGCCAGCGGTCCAGCAGATCGGTACGCACGAAGGTCAGCAGCAGCAGTGCCATCAAGCCCAGCCCCAATGCGGAAATCTGGGCGACGCTGGTACTGGCGCGCCGGCTGACATTGGCCAGCCCGTAGCGCAGGCTGCCGCGCAGGCGCGAACGTAAGCGCCGCACCACCACTATCAGCAACCAAGCCAAGCCGGCCAACACCGCCAGCGTGATGACGATGCCGGCCAGCATCGCGGTACCGAGCACCGCCGAGCCCGCCTTCCACCACAGCAATGCGGCCAAACCGACGAACCCCGCCAGCGCCACCAACCATGCACTGGGTTCGGTGGGATCCAGATCGCGGCGCAGCACGCGCAATGCCGGCACGCGACGCAAAGCCAACACCGGCGGAGCACCGAAAGCCAGCAGCACGACCATGCCGACCCCATAGCCTTGCAGCGCGGGAATCCAACCCGCGGGCGGAATCGAAATCCCCAGCGTCTGCTGCAGCCAACTGCCGATGCCCCATTGCAATGCGAACGCAATCGCAACGCCGACGGTGCAAGCGATCAGGCCCAGCAGAATCAGTTCGCCCACATGGATACCGACCAATGTCCGTTGGCTGGCGCCCAGGCAGCGCATCACCGCCGTGCCGGACAGATGCCGCTCGCTATGCCGGCGCGCCGCCATCGCCACGGCAACCGCGGCCAACACCACCGATACCAAGGCGGCCAAACCCAGGAACCGTCCGGCGCGATCCAATGCCGAGCGAATCTCCGGGCGCGCATCCTGGATGGTTTCCATGCGCTGGCCGCGCGCCAACGCGGGGCGCACCGTATCGGTGAACTTCTCCACCGCGGCAGCATCGCCGGCGATCACCAGGCGGTAGCGAATCCGGCTGCCTTCCTGCACCAAGCCCGTCGCCAGCAAGTCGCGGAGATTGATGAAAACCTTGGGCGCTACGTTGAAGTAATCCAGCGCCGCGTCCGGCTCCTGCACCACCAGCGCGGACAGGCGCAGCTGCGAAGAACCGATACCGATGCTGTCGCCCAACTGCGCGCCCAGCGTGTCGGCACCGGCCTGGCTCATCCACACCGTGCCCGGCTCGGGAATGCCGGCGGCATCATGCTCGCGGCCATTGGCCGCTTCGATGACACGGAAGCTGCCACGCAACGGGAAGCCTTCGCCCAGCGCGCGCAGATCGCCCAGCTTCAGCTCTTCGCCGGCGCGGATCATGCTTTGGAATTCCTGCGTTTCCGTGCGCTTCAAACCAGGCGCCGCAGCCGCATCGCGTACCGCACCGGTGATGGGCGCATCGCCACGGATCACCACGTCGCCGCCGAGCAGGCGATTGGCTTCGATCGCCAGCGCGCGTTCGGCGCGGTCGGTGACGAAACCCACCGAAGTGACGGCCACCACCGCCAGCACCAGCGCGGCGAGCAGGATGCGGATATCGCCAGCGGCCAGGTCACGGCGCAGCTGCCGCCAAGCCAAGCCCAACGTCTTCACGGCTGCACGTCCGTCGCCGATACCAGACGGCCGCTGTCCAGCCGCAGAATGCGGCCGCAGCGCACCGCCAGATGTTCGTCGTGGGTGACCAGCACCAACGTGGTACCGGCCTCGGCATTCAACGCGAATAGAAGTTCGATGATCGCCTGGCCGGTATGCGTGTCCAGATTGCCGGTGGGTTCATCGGCGAACAGCAGCGATGGCCGCGTCACGAAGGCACGCGCGAGCGCCACGCGCTGCTGTTCGCCACCGGACAGCTGCCGCGGATAATGGCCCAGGCGTTGTGCCAGCCCTACTTTTTCGAGAATCTGCCGCGCCGGCGTTTCCGCATCGGCATCGCCGCGGAGCTCCAGCGGCAGCATGACGTTCTCCAATGCGGTAAGCGAAGGCAACAGTTGGAAACTCTGGAATACGAAGCCGACTTTCTCGCCGCGCACGCGCGCCCGGCCATCTTCGTCCAACGACGACAGCGCCTCCCCATCCAGCATCACTTGTCCGGCGCTGGGCGTGTCCAAACCCGCCAACAACGACAGCAGCGTGCTCTTGCCGGAACCCGAGGCTCCCACGATGGCGACGGTGTCGCCATGGGCGATCTGGAAACCTACCTCTTCGAGAATCGTCAACTCGCCGGTCGGCAAAGGCACGTGCTTGCCCAGGCCCGCCACTTGCAAGGCAGGATTCACGACCGGTTTTGGAAGTTCAGCTCGCAATCCACTTGAATCAGCCATGATGTTCTCTATTGTCTGTCTCGTTAATCATCGGGAGAACGGATTAAATGTTCTTTAATAATTTCCGGTATGGGGCCAGCCGCGCCTACCTGCAATGTGCCATTGGTTGGTTGTTGCTGCTGGTGGCCGGATTGGCCGTGCTGACGGCGTTGCCCGCTGCGGCCCAGACCGCCTCGGCCACTCCGGCCAAAACGCCACGCACCATTCTGGTGATGGGCGACTCGCTTTCGGCGGCTTATGGACTGTCATCCGCGCAGGGCTGGGTCGCACTGACCGCGGATCGCGTCAGCAAGACCAAGCCCGGCTGGAAGGTCGTCAATGCCAGCGTCAGCGGGGAAACCACTGCAGGCGGCGCATCGCGCATCGCCGGAGAGCTTCAGCGCAACCGTCCTGCGGTGGTGGTGATCGAACTTGGCGCCAACGATGGCTTGCGCGGTCTGCAGTTGCAACAGACACGCGCCAATCTGGAAAAGATGATCCGGGCCGCGCAAACCGCCAATGCCAAGGTGTTGCTGATCGGAATGCGCATTCCGCCGAACTATGGTCCGGAATACACCCGCGGCTTCGAAAACAACTTCACCGCACTCGCCAAGCAATACAAAGTGACGCTGCTGCCATTCCTGCTGGAACCGATCGCGCTGGACCGCAATGCATTCCAAGCCGACAACCTGCATCCGGTCGCAACGGCGCAACCCAAGTTGCGCGACCACGTTTGGAAGACGCTGGAACCGCTACTGAAATAGCGCGCACCCAATAGCGCATACCTAGGGAAGCTCTCCGGGTGTAGGAATTTTCCTACACCACGGGGCGGAATCTCCTTAATGTGATTTTTCTTACCTGGGTTCAACCTAGCGTTTCGCCGGGCGCGGATTTCCGCGCGGCTTGTAGATAGGAAAAGGACTGCCATGCCACGTCTTCTGTTCACCATCGTCTCTGCCGCCAGCGGCTGGCAGCTCTATGAAGGAGAGTACGGCCGCAGTTGGTTCGAAAACCTCGGCGATGCGCGCGAGAACGCCAATCTCCTAGCCGCCACGCTGCATCAACACCACGGCATTCCGACCGCGGTGGTGATGGAGATGACCGGTAGCGAAGCGGTGCTGTTGACCAGCCACGGGTAGTGGCGTTTGTGTAGGAGTGGCGCCGGCATGCCGGTGCCGGTCAGTCGCAACGGCACCCGATAGCCTCCCGGTTGCGCTTGTTGAAAACGTGCAGCGCGCCTGGATGGCGAACAGCAGCTTCAATCGCCTTCAAACGTCAATCGCGACTGACGTCGTTCCTACAAAAGACAAAAGTTGCTATGCCGTCGATGTACCGATACCAGACAACTGCCGCAGCGCTTGCTCGAACAGTTCCACCGGCTGTCCGCCCTGGACCAGGTGTCGATCGTTGAAGATCACCGAAGGCACGGCCTGAATGCCTTGCTGGTGATAGAACGCCTCCTGCGCGCGCACTGCGTCGGCGTATTCGCCCGTTGCCAGGATGCTGCGGGCACGGGCGCCATCCAGTCCGACTTCCTCGGCCAGCCTGGCCAACACCTCCAATGAGGACACGTCTTCACCTTCGGTGAAGTAGGCGCGCAACATCGCATGCTTCAATGCACGTTGCTGTGCGGCGCCTTGCTCGCCTGCCCAATGCAACAAGCGATGCGCATCGAAGGTGTTGTGGATGCGGCGGCGGCGCGCCATGTCGAAAGTGAAACCCAGCGCTTCGCCGCGTGTGCGAATCGCTTCGCCATTCTGCGCCACCTGTGCCTCGCTGATGCCGTACTTGCGCGTAAGGTGTTCGGTGACGTCCTCGCCTTCCGCCGCCATTTGCGGGTTGAGTTCGAACGGCTGGAAATGCAGCTCCACTTGCAATTCGTCACCGACGCGCGCTATCGCCTGCTCCAGCGCGCTCAGGCCGACAGCGCACCAGGGGCAGACCACATCGGAAACGAAATCGATCTTGATGGGCTTGGACATTTTCGGTTTCCGATGGGGTAAGTAAGTTTGAATAGCCGGTGCCTAGCAGCGGATAGCCGCTGGTTTTCGTTCACACCGGCGTGGGATTCCGATACTTGAAACCGGCCTGGTGCCAATACGGATACGGCTTCACCGTGGTGCTGGCTTCGTCCAGCTTCGCCACCTGCTCGGCGCTCAGGTTCCAGTCCACGGCGCCGAGGTTCTGCCGCAGTTGTTCTTCGTTGCGTGCGCCAATCACGACGGTGGACACCGTGGGGCGTTGCAACAGCCAGTTCAATGCCACCTGCGGGATGGTCTTGCCGGTTTCCTTGGCGATCTCTTCCAGCACGTCGACGACGCGGAACAGCAGCTCATCCTGCACGGGCGGACCGGCCTCGATGCTGGCCTTGGCATGCAGGCGGCTGGTTTCCGGCAACGGCTGTCCACGGCGGATCTTGCCCGTCAGCCGGCCCCAGCCCAATGGGCTCCATACCACCGCACCCACGCCCTGGTCGGCGGCCAGCGGCATCAGCTCCCATTCGTAGTCGCGGCCGATCAACGAGTAATACGTCTGGTTGGCGACATAGCGCGACCAGCCGTAGCGGTCGGCGACGGCAAGCGATTTCATCAGATGCCAGCCGGAGAAATTGGAGACACCCAGGTAACGGAGTTTGCCGGCGCGGACCAGGTCGTCGAGCGTGGACAAGGTTTCTTCCACCGGCGTGCGCGCGTCGAAGCCATGCAACTGGAACAGATCGATGTAGTCGGTACCCAACCGCTTCAGTGCGGCGTCGACGGCGGCGATGAGGTGGTAGCGCGATGAACCTACTTCGTTCTCGCCAGGACCGAAGCGGAAGGTCGCCTTGGTGGAAATGATCAGCTGGTCGCGCGGGCGGCCTTTGATCGCCTCGCCCAGAATCGATTCGGCCGCGCCCTTGGAGTAGACATCGGCACTGTCGAACATGGTAAGGCCGGCTTCGAGACAGATATCGACCAGGCGGCGCGCTTCGGCCACGTCGGTTTGGCCCCACGCGCTGAACAGCTCGCCTTGCCCGCCAAAAGTGCCGGTACCCAGGCTGAGGACGGGAACGCGAAAGCCGGACGCGCCGAGATAGCGATGTTCCATGATGATGTTCCTGTGGGGGAGGAAAGGATGGCTATTGCACTTCAATGCAAGCCTTCGCTCAACCGTGTTGATGGAAAGCTTCGTTGTTTTTATTTGCTACGGTGGCAGGGGGAGCTCGAGACAGAAGCGAAGAGCGGCCCAACCTGCCGGTTCGCCACCAGGACGCGCTGCGGCGCGTTCTTGATCATGCGCGCCGAGCGGGTACCTACGCGCGCGAAAAGATTTCACTGATCGCGCCAGCGGTATCCGCATTGCGTGCAGCTTCCACCCGCGCAAGCGTCAGGTGGACCACCTCCCGCAATTGCTCTTCCGTTGCGCCCAACGCGCGCGCGTGACGGGCAGCGATTTTCAGGTCCTCCATGTTTCCCTGAGCCAGGAATGCGGAAATGGCGACCAGTTGACGGGTGCGCGGGTCCTGTACCGGCCGGCCCCAGACTTCGCCCAGTGCATAGCCCGCCGCCGCGTCGACCAGCGAGGAGAAATCTTCGCGCGTCGCCCCCATCGCGGATGTCGATGGATCGGCGTGGGACGTGCATGCCGGCACCGGGCCGCTCGGCCGGCGACGGGCTTCTTCGTTGCCTTCAGCCTGGACGCTGGAGGCGATGGCGACCAGTACAGCGGCGACAAGCCAGGTCTTCAAAGGGGGCATGGGATTCATGGCGGTCTCCTTGATGGATCGGCAAAACGGAAAGGAATTTCCCACTTCTCCCTCTTCCGCAATGCGGGAGAGGGAGAACGGCGAGCCTTCGGACTACAAACGTGAGCTCTTCTGATACACGGCTGGGAACAAAAGTTCACAGCCGAAGATTCCACGGACAGACTCAGTACGGACTAGCGGTGGGACGAACAATGATTTCGCTGACGTCCACATCTTCCGGCTGTTCGATGGCATATGCGATCGCGCGCCCGATCGCTTCGGCGGGAATGGCGGTCTTGCGGAACTCGTCCATGTTCTGCTTGGCGGTGGGGTCGGTGATGGTGTCGGCCAGTTCCGAGGTGGTGACGCCGGGAGAGATGACGGTGACGCGGATATCCGGGCTTTCCTGGCGCAGCCCTTCAGAAATCGCCACTACCGCGTACTTGGTGGCGCAATACACCGCCGCCGTCGGATAGACCGCGTGGCCGCCGATCGATGACAGATTGATGAACTGACCGCTGCCCTGCGCCTTCATCAGCGGCAACCCGGCGGCGATGCCGTGCAGTACCCCGCGGATGTTGACGTCGATCATGCGGTTCCATTCGTCGATCTTCAGCGCCTCCAATGCCGACAGCGGCATGACACCGGCGTTGTTGACGATGACGTCGACGCGGCCGAACTGCTCCTTCGCGAATGCGATGAAGTCCTGCACGTCTTCCAGGCGGGTCACGTCGACCGTGCTGTAGCGGGCGGTGCCACCCTGGGCTTCGATTTCCTCCGCCAACTTCTTCAGGCGGTCGGTGCGGCGCGCACCCAGCACGACGCGGGCGCCGCGCTGGGCCAGCAGGCGCGCGGTGGCTTCGCCGATGCCGCTGCTGGCACCGGTCACTACGACGACTTTTCCTTCGATTCCGGACATGGTGATTCCTCGTGGGGGATGGGTCCGGCGCGGACGGCGCCGGAGTGAAGCCAGTCTGGCCACCGCACCCGGGTCGCCGGTATCCGGTTCCTCCACGGTTATTGCACGATCCTGCACATACCCCCGGCCGGCACTTTCTTCGATGGCTTGCCGGCGTAGACTCTCGGCCATTGGCAAACCCCATGCTTCCCGCGGATTACCGGAGCCCACCATGATTGGCGAAGACGAAACCGTAGCGACCAAGCGCGCCGAGCTGGCCGCCGTGATTGAACGATTCACCGGCTGCGACGGCATTCACGAAACTTCGATCGACGGCCTGCGGTTCGCTCGCATGTCCGCTCCTCCCAAGGAAGGGATATGCGGCGTGCAGGAGCCGTCGCTGTGCGTGATCGTGCAAGGCGCCAAACAGGCGATGCTGGGCGACGAGGTGTACGAGTACGACGCCTCGCGCTACCTGGTCGCGTCGGTGGACCTGCCGGTCACCGGCCGGGTTACCGTCGCCAGCCCCGAGACGCCGTATCTGTGTTTCGTGCTGAGGCTTTCGCCAACCGATATCGCCAACCTGGTCAGCCAGGCGGAAACCGCATCGGCGCCGCTGCCTCCGCCCTCGCGCGGGCTTTCGGTCAGCCAGTGCGACCCCGAACTACTCGACGCGGCCTTGCGCTTGGCGCGGCTGCTGGAGGCGCCACAAGACATTCCGCTGCTGTCGCCCTTGATCATTCGCGAAATCCTTTACCGCCTGTTGCGCAGCGGACAAGGCGGCATGCTGCGCCACATCAGCATTGCCGATAGCCAGGGCCAACGCGTAGCCAAAGCGATCGGCTGGCTGCGGCGCAACTACCACCAGCCATTGCGGATCGAGAACATCGCCCGCGAAGTGCATATGAGCCCCTCGGCGCTGCATCATCATTTCAAAGCCGTGACTGCGATGAGTCCGTTGCAATACCAGAAACAACTGCGGTTGCAGGAAGCACGTCGTCTGATGTTGAGCGAAGTGGTGGATGCGGCCACGGCAGGCCATCGGGTAGGTTACGAGAGCCCTTCCCAGTTCAGTCGCGAGTACAGCCGCATGTTCGGCGCGCCACCGATCCGCGATGTGGAGCGCTTGCGTTACGCCTAGCGGAAACTGGGACCGGGATCAGAAGCAGAGACCAGAGGCCGGACTGCTGGCCGCTGACATGGCCTCACGCCCAGGAATCTCAACCGGCAATGAACGCTTCCTGACAGTCAGCAGAACCGGCCGGCGCCTGCGATTGCCGGTGTCCCACCCGGCGCGCAGAATCAGCTGAGGCATATGCCGCCGGAGAAACGTCATGAAAACCTTGTCCCTTCTGCTTGCCGCCGTGCTGGGACTAACCCTGGCCGGCACCGGATACGCCCGCCAACCGAGCGTGACCGACCCCGGAATCCCACGTGCGCTGCCCAGCGACAGCAGCCCGGTCAGCGTCTCTTGGACCGACCCGGCGCAGTTCACCGAGCTGCGCTTCAGCGGTAACCGCTGGGAGGCCCAGCGTGGTACCTGGGTGACCGATCTGGCCAGGTATCTGCAAAACCAGGCCGCCAAGAAACTCGCGCCTGGGCAGACCATGCAGGTCACCATCACCGACATCGCACGCGCCGGCCGCTACGAACCCACCGCCAGCATCCGCATGAACGACATCCGCATCGTCAAGGACATCTATCCGCCGCGGATGACGCTGAACTTCAAGGTGCTGAGTTCCGACGGCGCGGTGGTGACCGAAGGCGAGCGCAAATTGGTCGATCACTCGTTCCTGCTCAATACCAGCGTCACCAATACCGACTTGCTGCGTTATGAAAAGCGGATGATCGACGACTGGTTGCGCAACGAGTTCAAATCGCGAATCTGATGTTCCCCACCGGCCGCACACAGCGGCCGGTTTTTTATTTACGCTCGGATTGGTCCATAGACCCGCTGCCGGTTCCCGGTTCCCGATTCTCGGCTTCCTGCCATCCGCCCTACCAAGCGTCTAGCGCTGAACCGGCAACGTATATTCAAAATCGTAGTAATGCCGGCCTTCTTCGATTCGGATGCCAAGCTTGCCGGCAATACCGGCCAGTTCTCCGCTGCCCGAATCTGGCACTACCTCGATCAGCAAATTCTGCGCGTCCTGTGTCATGACGCCTTTGTGCACCAGTACGAAACTCCCGCTCAGTCCGTTCAACGCGCCGGTTACACGCTCAATGGCCACGTAGGCGGCGGAAGTGGGAATACCGGTACGCGCGGCCAACATCTCGCCCTTCCCGGTCGCCTGGAGATCGCCCAGAAAGCGCTTGTCCAGCGACATCCGGCCCAGCACGGCTCCCTCGGCCTGGTCGCTTTCGCCCTGCGGCTGCATCGTCACTTCGAAGGTCCCGCTGGCACGTTGTGGAATCATGGTGGTTTCTCTCGTTCTGGAAGGGAACCGTCGATCGCGGCCGGCCCGGGCGCGACGCCGACAATGGTAGCGCCACGTTAGGACGGACTTGCTTATCCATCGTTACGGCACTATGTAGCGGTGACGACATCGCGATGTCGGCGGCCGCTGTCCCCTGCCGCATTACCTTCCGAGTCTGGAGTCCACATGAGCACATTCGACCTGACCCCACCTACCGATGCGCAGCGCAAAACATTGACCTCTTCCTTGAATGACGAAGAGCGCCGGGTGTTGCTGCAGCATGGCACCGAGGCACCGTTCTGCGGGGTGTTCCTGGATAACAAGCTAGAGGGCGTCTACACCTGCCGCTTCTGCGGACTGCCGCTGTTCCGCTCCAGCGCCAAGTTCGACTCCGGTACCGGTTGGCCGAGCTTCTTCAAACCGTACGATCCGACCCATGTGCGCGAAATCCGCGACACCAGCCACGGCATGGTCCGCACCGAAATCGTTTGTGCGCGCTGCGACAGTCATCTGGGCCACGTATTCCCCGATGGTCCGCCGCCGACCGGCGAACGCCATTGCTTGAACTCGGTCTCGCTGGCGTTCACCGAACAAGGCGAACCACTACCGAATCGGCTGCAACGTGGCGGCGCCGATGCCGGAATTGCGGATTAGTCGTTGCAGTTTCCCGGGATCGTCAAGCGTAACGGCTTGTAGGATTGGCCGAGCGTAGGATGGGTCGAGCGCAGCGACACCCATCGCCGCCGTCACCGGATGATGATAGGTGTCGCTGCGCTCGACCCATCCTACGGAATCAACGTGCCCGGCCGCGGCGGAACAGGTTGACGATGGCCAGCAGGATGATGGCGCCGATCAGCGATACCACCACGCTCATGATGCTGAAACCCTCGTTGATGGAACCGGATCCCAACAGCGGACCGATCAGCCATCCGCCTATCAGTGCGCCGATGATGCCGACCACGATGTTCAAGATGATGCCTTGTTGGGCATCGGTCCTCATGATGAGGCTGGCCAACCAGCCGACGATGCCACCCACGATCAACCAAATGATGATACCCATGGTTTCCTCCCGCCTAAGCGGCACATGTCAGGTGTCGTTACGTTATCCAGAGGAATGTGGATACGGCGTACGGACCATGTGAGGGCAAAGTGAAACGCCAAACTGGGGATTCCGCGCTCACGAATCGCTCCTAGCGTCCTGCTTTGGCTATCGCTTACCGCTTGCCGGCGTCCCGGTTCTTCGATGCTGGATCTTGCGCGGCGTCGCCTTCCTTGTTGATCAGGTGCCACTTGCCCCAGCGGTCGGTAACGTCGTGACCGGCCGTGCGACCCGCACCCTGGTCGCCGGAATAGCGATAAAGCGGATAGCCGTTGTAGGTCACATGGCGAGCGCCTTGCCCGCTGGGCGAGACGCCCAGTTTTTCGCCCGGCACACCCGGAGCTGCGGCGGGCTGTTGCCCGGTCGCCAACATCGGCGGCCAGACTTCCTGGCAGGCGGCATCGCATTTGCTTCCGTCGATGTTGCCCTCCAGGAAGTACAGCGCGTTGTCCGCCGAATCGACCAGATACGCGCCATCGGCATGCAGCTTCACGGTGACGGCGTCGGAAGGCACCGTCGCCATGCCGGTACCTTCCACCGCATCGCTGCGCGGCGGCGCGTCCTGCACCGCGGCCGTACTTGCGCCGCCGGGTGCCGACGGCTCGTCGGGTGGCGCTTCCTGGCGGCAGGCGCTGATGGCGCCGCTAAGGAGAACGATCCATACGATACGGATAGCAGTAGACATGGTGATTTCTCCAGCTAGACGAGACGCGATATTTCGGTTCGATCATGGTTTTTCCAGGGAGCGGACGAAGTCGATCATTGCGGTCCGCGCTCCTCGTGCTTGCCCACCCGGCGATCCCGGAGCCAGGCGCTGATCACGATGCCCAGGCCCAGGCCGACGGCCAGCAAGAACAACAGCAAGGCGATGGTCGGATATCCCCACAACCGGCTCTGGGTTTCGATGCGCATCATCTGCGCCGAAGCCAGGATCAGCGCGGCAGTGACCACACCGGCGGAAATCCGATTGGCGATCTTCTGCAGGTTTTCCATCAAATGGGATTCCTCCAATCCCATCATCCGGATCTGCAAACGGTTGGAAGCGATCAGCGACAGAATGTCGGTCAGCTTGCGCGGACCCTCGCGCATCAGCATCTGCAGCTCCATCAGTTCGCTGGCGATATTCGCCGAAGACAGCGACTTGCGCAGCCGCGCCCGCATGACCCGTTGCAGGTGTTCCTCCAGCAGCGGCTTGACCGGCAGCCCAGGCGACAACGAACGCGATACGGCATCCAGATTCAGTAGCGTCTTGCCCAACAGGCTCAGCTCCGGCGGCGTACGCAGGCCGCAGGCGGTGGCGATCCGGACCAGCTCCGTCACCACCGTGCCTTCGGAAGTGGACGCCGCGTGCGCGGCGTAGCGGCTGATCAGCTGTCCGATTTCGCGCAGGAAGCGCTGCCCGTCGTAGTCGTCCAGGCGCGTGCTCAAACCGATGGCCTCCTCGGCAACCTGTTCGCCACGTCCGTCCACCGCCGCGAACAGCAGCTTGAGCAACCGATCGCGCTGCCGCGGCGGCACGTGCGCGATCATGCCCAGGTCGAAGATCGCCAAGCGGTCATCGTGGGTGACGCGAAGATTGCCGGGGTGCGGATCGGCATGGATTTCGCCGTGCACGAACACCTGATCCAGATAGCCGCATATCAACGCGGCGGCCAACGGTTCCATCGATTCTTCGGTGCGGCGCACGCCGGAAATCTGGTTGACCTTGGTACCGACCACCAGCTCCATGGTCAGCACGCGGCGACTGGTGAGGTCCCAGATCGGCTGCGGCACCCACAGCTCGGGGAACGGTGCCAGATGCTGGCCGAATCGCTCCAGATTTTCCGCTTCGGCGATATAGTCCAACTCGGCCATCATGATCTTGCTGAATTCCGTCAGCCATTCGGCGAACAGCACATGGCGGCCGACGTTGGTGAGGCGATCGGCGGCATTGGCGATGCCGCGCAGCACTTCCAGGTCCGACATCAGCTGCCGGCGGATATCGGGTTTCTGCACTTTGACCGCGACCTCGGTGCCGTCATGCAATACCGCGCGATGCACCTGCGCCAGCGAGGCCGAGCCCAGCGGCTTGGTATCGAATTCGGCGAAGGCCTTGCTCAACCGAACGCCAAGGTCGTCTTCCACGACTTCCCTGACCCGTTCGTAGGCGATCGGCGCCACGTGTTCCTGCATGCGTTCCAATGCGCTTGCGTAAGCGGGAGGCACGATGTCCGGACGGGTGGAAAGCAATTGGCCCAGTTTGACGAAAGTGGGACCCAGCGCTTCGAGATCGCGCGCGAATTGATCGGGGCTACCTTCGCCGATGCCTTCGTTGGCCATCGCCGGGTCCAGCGTCAAGCCAGCGAAAACGCCGGAGTTCCGGTAACGGAACAGGAAGCGAAGGATGTTGGCCCTCCGGCTCAGCGCTTGCGTGGCGGAGTTCGCCCGGCGATCTTCGTCCGCTCTATCCATAATCGACAATTCCCGACGGTAGGCCTGGATTCTCGGCATGAAAGAGTGAGACCGGGGTTAAACGTTTGTTTACAACCCGGCGCCCCTGTTGTTGTCGCGGGCGCGGGGCGCACGCCGGTATTCCCCGTGGGGCGCCCGGCGCACGCTACCTCGCGCTTGCGTTGGATGAGACGTTGAACAGGTTCTTGGAGCGCTTTTCGTATCAGGTACAACCTCAGCCATCACCGTCGTCATCCCGGCGTAGGCCGGGACCCAGTGCCTTGCGCTCTGGATGGGCAGAACGTCGCTGGGTTCCGGTCTGCGCCGGAAGTACTCTTCAACAGCCGAATGGCTGGTAATGACGAATCCTCATGACTTACACGAGGATTCTTTAGCTATTTGAAGTCCCGGCTGCGCGCGTCCAGTCCATCCAACCAGGGCGTCAGATCCTGCAGACGTTGCGCGATCAGGTGACGAACGCCGTCCACCGCTTCCAATCGCCCCCGGACTTCCATCAACTGCGATTCAACCAATACCCGCCGCTGGCGTTCGGCCAGATGCCGCCACACCACCACGTTGACCATGCCGTGCTCGTCTTCCAGGGTAACGAAGGTGATGCCGCTGGCGGTCTGCGGCCGCTGGCGACCGGTAACGATGCCGGCAACCGCGACTTGCGCACCGTGTTCGACTTGCGCCAGATCGCGCGAATCGCGTAGTCGCCGCGCACGCAGGCGACCACGCAGCAGCGACATCGGGTGCCGCCCCAACGTGGTGCCGAGCGTTGCGTAATCCGTCAGCAGGTCTTCGCCCACGGAAGGCAGCGGTAAGCGCACCTGTATTTCCGAAGTGCCGGCCAATCCGTCGAACAAAGGCCGCCGTGCCTCCACGCCGGCCACTTCCCAGCGGGCGCGATGCCGATGTCCCGCCATTCCTTTCAGCGCGCCGGCATCGGCCAACAAATTACGTTCGCGCGCGTCCAGGTCGGCTCGTTGGCAAAGATCGGTGACGTCGACGAACGCGCGCTGTGCCCGCGCCTGTTCGATGCGTTGTGCCGATGCTTCGTCGAATCCTCGTACCATCCGCAATCCGAGGCGGATAGCTAGCCATTTACTTTGGTTATCTTCCAACGTGCAGTTCCAATCGCTGTAGCGCACATCCACCGGCCGTACTGGCACACCATGCCGGCGCGCGTCCTGCAATAGTTGGTCCGGGCTGTAGAAGCCCATCGGCTGGCTATTGATTAGGGCGCAGGCGAATACATCAGGGTGGTGTTGTTTGAACCAACTGCTGGCATAGGTCAGCAACGCGAAACTGGCGGCATGGCTTTCGGGGAACCCATAGTTACCGAAGCCTTTTATTTGCTCGAAGATGCGTTCGGCAAAATCCTGCGTATAGCCGCGCTCCAGCATGCCTTCAATGATGCGGCTGCGATGATGTTCCAGTCCGCCATGGCGCTTCCATGCCGCCATCGAACGCCGCAACTTATCCGCATCTTCGGCTGTGTAGCCTGCCGCTACCATGGCCAGATGCATCACCTGCTCCTGAAACAGGGGTACGCCCAACGTGCGTCCCAGCACCCCGCGCAGTTCCTCTTTCGGATAGGTCACCAGATCAGGATTCTTGCGGCGTTGCAGGTAGGGATGAACCATATCCCCCTGGATGGGACCCGGCCGCACGATGGCGACTTCGATGACTAGATCGTAAAAGTTCTTCGGTTTCAAACGCGGCAGCATTGCCATCTGCGCGCGCGATTCGATCTGGAACACACCCACGGTATCGGCGCCCTGGATCATCAGATAGGTTTTCTCATCGTCAAGCGGAATTTTTGCCAGCGTCAGATCCTTGCCACGATGATCGCGCAACAGCGCAAACATGTGCTGCAATGCAGTGAGCATGCCCAGCGCCAGGATGTCCACCTTGAGTAGGCCTAGCAGTTCCAGATCATCCTTGTCCCACTGGATCACCGTACGGTTGTCCATGGCGGCGTTCTCCACCGGCACCAACGTATGCAACGGATGCTCGGAGACGACGAAGCCGCCCGGATGTTGCGACAGGTAATGCGGGAAGCCGATAAGCTCGCTCGCCAAGATCAGGATTTTCCGGAGCAAAGGACTATTCGGATCGAAACCTTGCTCACGGAGGCGCTGCTCCGAGGGAATATCGTCGCTCCAATGGCCCACCGTGCTGGTCAACGACTTGATCGCATCCTGCGGCAGGCCCAGCGACTTGGCGATATCGCGCAATGCGCCGCGTCCGCCGTAAGTCGTGGCGACCGCCGCCAGCGCGGCCCGGTCGCGGCCGTAGCGACTGAAGACGTACTGCAAGACTTCCTCGCGCCGCTCGTGCTCGAAGTCGATATCGATATCCGGCGGTTCATCGCGGTCACTGGAGATGAAGCGCTCGAACAACAACTGCATCTGGCTGGAATCAATGGAAGTGATACCCAGCGCATAACACACTACCGAGTTGGCGGCCGAGCCGCGTCCCTGACATAGGATGTCCTGCTCGCGAGCATGGCGGACCACGTCATAGACGGTCAGAAAATAGGCTTCGTAATTTTTCTTCCTAATCAGCTTGAGCTCTTTTTCGATGAGCCCTCTGGCCTTGGCGATCTTTGCTCGTGTTTCTTCATTTCCGTCATCGGGCCAACGCCAATTAATTCCGCGCTCGACGAGTTCCCGCAGCCACGACGCCGGCGTATGCCCCGGCGCCACCAGTTCATGCGGATATTCGTACTGGATGTCCTTCTTCAGATCGAACGTGCATCGCTCCGCGATGCGCATGGCTTCCTGCAGCAAGGCATGCGGATACAACTTCGCCAGCGCCTGCCGCGTGCGCAGATGGCGTTCGCCATTAGGGAACAGCCGGTGCCCGCATTCGGCCACCGTGGTGCGGTAGCGGATGGCGGTCATCACATCCTGCAGCGCACGCCGGCCGCGCGCATGCATGTGCACGTCGCCGCTGGCGACAGCGGGAATACCCAACGCGTTCGCCAACGACTGCAACTGCATCGAACGCACCGCATCGTCCGGACCCAGATGAAGTTCCACCGCCAACCACAGGCGCTGCGGGAAAATCTCCTTCAACCATTCGCCATGTTCTGTTTCTGGAGCAGCCTCGGGCAGCCACAGGCATAGCAAACCGGCGTGTACATCATCGAAGTCTTCGCGCAACAGGCGGTATTCGCCTTTCTTGGCGCGGCGACGCGCACGGGTAATGAGCTGGCACAGCGCTTGGTAACCGGCGCGGTTTTCCACCAGCAGTACGATCTTCGGACCATCCTCGACCTGCATCTCGCTGCCGACGATCAGCTTCAAACCGGTTTCACCCGCCGCCTGCCAGGCGCGCACGATGCCGGCAAGCGTGCATTCGTCGGTGATCGCCAGTGCCTCATAACCATGGCGCTTGGCGCGCTCGAACAACTCCTGCGCGCTGGAAGCCCCACGCTGGAAGCTGAAGTTGGAAAGACAATGCAGTTCGGCGTAATCGGGGTTCATTTTGCGTAGTTCTGCCCCCTCTCCCGTTTACGGGAGAGGGTTGGGGTGAGGGCAAAACCGGAGCCATGAAAATGATCCAACCACAATGCTTCGAGTGATTGAGCTTGCTCGACGGCAGCACGCTCGACGCAAGGCCAAAGCGGAAACATCGTTGGCGCCGGTCTGCCCCCGTCCGCCTTCGGCACTCCGTATCCAGTACGGGACTGGCCCTTCCCCCGCAAGCGGGGGAAGGGCTCGGTTGCAAGTGATCGAACCTGCTCCGTCGCGAAGGTCTTCATGCAAACCACCCCTGCAACATAAACGGACTATCGACGCCCTCCTCGCCCGCAGGACGAAAACCCCACGCGCGTTGCCCCAGTCGCGTTTCCAGCACGTAGTAATCGCGACGCACGTCGCCGTCGTCCCACCAGCCTGATTCCACGCGCTCCGGACCAGCGAGGATGCGCGGTGCGACATCGCGTAGAGGCATGGGGCGCTCCAGCAGCCAACCTGGGCGCGGCGGCGATGGCGGAGCTTCCTGCCCCTTGCCTGCTTCGGCACGCCAGGCGAATTCTGGGCGATGGTCGGCATGCACGCGCAGGCCATGCACGGCCTCGTCGCCCAAGCGCGCGCGCAGGCGTTCGCGCAATTGTTCCCACGGCATCGCCTGTTGCGGACGTTCGTCGAACAGCTCACGGTGCGCGGGCACGAATGGCGGCAATTCGTCTGCCACCAATCGCACGGCGCGCACCGGCGCGGGCACTTGTACATGCTCCAATCGGCCGCGCGCCAGCTCGAACAGCATCGCCGGATCGCGTTCGGCGGATAGCAGCCCCACGGCAACGATGCTGTCGGCATGCTCCCCGCGCTCCAGGTTTTCATGTTCCAGCCGCAGCTCGAACCGCTGCACGCCACCATCGCGACCGGCCAGGAAAGCAGCCAAGTCGGAAGTCAGCCGCTTGAGCGGGAATAACAAAGCCTGATGCGATTCGACTTCGTAGCCCAATTCGATGCGCGTATCGAAGCGGTCCGGCGGCGCGTAATAGTGCAGCGGCGTCTGACGTTGGCCTAGCAATTCATCGAGGTGTTCCAGCACTTCCTTCGGGAAGCGCCGGGCCAGTGTCTCGCGCGGTAGCGCCATGACTTGCCGCAGCTTGCGCAGGCCCATTCGCTCGAATGCCACCGCTACTTCGCGCGCAAATCCCGCGCGTTCCACCGGCAGCTGACCCAGGGCATGGTGCAGAGTTTCCTCGCTCAACAATGCAATGCCGTTATGGACATTGGCCAACACGCGCGCGGCCGCCGGATTCGGCGCCACCACGATGCGATGACGAAAACCCAGTTCGCCCAACTCTTCGCGCAGGCGTGCCTCAAAGCGTGGCCACGGACCAAACAGGCGCAAGCTGGCTTCGATCTCCAGCACCAACGCATGCGCGTACTGCGTGCTGACCAGCGAACTGAAGCGGTAAGCCCAGGCAGCCAGCAAGGAGTGTCCACGCTGCGCTTCGTCAGGGTCGTATTCCACCGCGGCGAAACCCGGTGCTATCACCTGCGCCGCGGTCAGCGGCATGCCTGGGCGCAGACCCAGCGCGCGCGCCGCTGGATTGACCGCATTCAGCACGCGCCGCTGCGGCGTGCCCGCTATCAGCGCAAGCGGCGCAGACGGATCGGCTTGGCGGCGGAGGACACCGTCCAGCGCCAATTGCGGCAGCAGAATACAAGCCCAGCGCACGGCGTCATCCTCACGCGGCGAAGGCAGTAAAAGGAATGGGACGCGGCGGCGCCATGCCGCCCCGGCACTTCAGCACCCGCAATTGCGGCGGATGCAGATCGAGCGCCAAACGCAGCGCGGCCGGCGAAGGATTCAGCGAAGCCTTCAGCGGCCTGTAGGCGAAACCCAGTGCCTGCCCGGATTCGGCCGCTACCTGCAAGCGCCGCAGCGCGCGGTCGTCGACGTTCTGCGGCCAGCACACCACCGCCGCGCAACTGCCCGAACGCAGGCATTGTTCGCTCGCCCACAAGGCATCGCGGCCGTGGGCCTTGACGATCTGCAACTGCCGCAAGTCCACGCCCGCCGCCTGCCAGGCCTGTGGGTACGGAATGTACGGCGGCGCCACCAGCACCACGCGCTGGCCGGCGCGGGTCAGCCGCGAGAGGCTGGGCCAGAGCAGGCGCAACTCGCCAATGCCATCGGCGGGGATCAGCAGTTCGGTGAGTGCGTTTTCGGGCCAGCCGGCGGTAGGCAATGCCGCATCCAAGGCTGCGTAGCCGGTCGGCTGCGCGCTGGGTGGCAACGCCGCCGGCTGGCCTTTCCACACCCGCCGCTGTTGCAGCAGCGCATCGATGGCGACAACCGCACCCATCAGCCTCGGCGCACCAGGCCGCAGTAAACGCCTTCGATGGCGAAATCCTGATCCGGTTCCACCACGATGGGCGCATGTTCGGGATTGCGCGGCAGCAAGCGGATACGCTGGCGTCCGCGTTCCAGCCGCTTGATGGTGATCTCGCCGTCCACCCGCGCGACCACCACTTGGCCGTTGCGTGCTTCCGCGGTGCGATGGACGCCGACCAGATCGCCATCCAGGATGCCGTCGCCAATCATCGAGTCGCCCTGCACTTTCAGCAGGTAGTCGGGCGTCGATGAGAACAACCGGCGGTCCAGCACCCACTGCTGGTCCAGCCCGCCGCCCAATCCGATGTCCGCCCCGATAGGCGTGCCGGCCGCCACCCGGCCCAGCACCGGCAGGGTCAGCAGATCGGCCCGGCCATGCCCGCCCGCCAACCGGATACCCCGCTTCTGGTGCGGCGCCAGCTCGATCAGGCCGGCCTCAGCCAACGCCTGCACATGCTTCTGCGCCGCATTGCGCGAGGCAAAACCGAACTCCTCGGCAATCTCGGCCAGACTGGGCGGCTGGCCGAGCACTTCCACCCTATGGCGGATAAAAGCCAGTACCGCGGCCCGTTTGGGAGTCAGCTCGATCATAGGTGTACATTTGTACACCTTTTTGGGTAGATTGGCGAGCTACTGGGGATCGGCTTTGCGGGGCTTCAATTTCCCGCTCTGCTTGGCGCCAAACCGCCGATCGCATGTATCACGGCTTCTTGGCGGGCCCAAACTACCGGTCTTTGGTCATTTGCTCTGCGGCAATTGCTGCAAAACGGTGGGAGCAGGCATCTTTTCCCAACTCATCAGCGCCTTCTCTGTGGAAGGGCCATTCTTCTGCATCCATTCCGCCATGCGTGTTGCGGCATCTTCACCATAGGTCCGGTGAGCATAGATAACGACGACGCCTTTACCGTCGATCAAAACAAGCCGAACAAATACGGCTTCCACCATAGTTTTTGAATCGCCCAGCAAGGCGACGATCAAATGCTCCGCAGGGCGATGCAGGGTTACCGGTTTTGAGTCCGTCCGCACGATATCGCCGGCGCCTCGATAATTGGCTAGAAGGGCATTGGCGAAAGCCGCCAACTGATCGCCGTTACTGACTGCCTCATACACATTGAGCGTGATCATATCTTGCCAGTGCGCAAGATCTTCCTGGCCCTTCGGAGTGAACTCGTTCTGTCCGTCTTTCGACCAGCGATGCGAATAATCCGCACCATTGAAAGCAAACGTCAGCATTTCTGCTTGCGATGCCTTCGCTGGCGCGGAGACGGAAATACCAGAAGCTAGAAATAGGCATGCCATCATTGTGATGGTGCTGGCTAAACGAAAAAGATACATCATCAGACTCCTGTCCTTTTATTGAATATGTGCAGTCCCAGCGATCCAGCGGTCATGCTCGATCGGGCGATGGAGATGAAGCGATACAAAGCGGCGAAGCGGACAATCGCTTCATTGAGCTTCGCGCAAAAACGCTATCGGCAACTCGGTTTTTTACGCCGATCGTGCCACGCCGAATCTGCACAGCACTATGCTGCCTAGGGCTGCACTTTGTATGTCAGAAGATTCCAAATACGCGGTAGGAAAACGCCTTCACTTCCCTGCATCGGTTGCTGCGAGTATCGGAGCGGGAGCAGTGATCAGCACTTTCGGCACGAACTATAGAAACTGATCCTTGCCCTATCCCAGCACCGGACCCTGCTGCGGCGCGTAACGCTCCATCTGTTGGCGTTGCGTAAATTCCGCCTGCATCGATGCCTGCAGCTGATCATGCTGATGTGCCGTCTGCAGCGAGGCATGCATCGGCGGCGCCGGCTCGCTCAGCGGCACCTTCGCCGCGCCGCCCCATAAGTTGCGCTCATCCAGAGCGTACGCCGCTTGGTTGTACACATCCAAACTCCCTTCCCAGCCGGCCTTGAAACCGGCCGTGTGCAGCTGCGCGGTAATGTGGTGTAGACGATCTTCTGGCAAGGCATGGCCTCGCACTTCCAGCCGCTCTTTCACGTCCGCATACAGGGCGTGCTGCGGGTGCTGGGCATCGCTGAAAAGGCGCAGTGCTTCGGACGACGAGTGCTCTCCCCGCAACGGCTCAAGTGCGGCTTCCTCCTTCCGATGCGTTTGTTGTTCCCTTTCCCACTGCGAGTCTTGCTGGATTTGTTGTTCCCGCAGCATCTGGTGCAACGCCTGTTGCGTGGCCAAGTCAAAAGTGCTGGTGATCGGTAGGTTCTGCTGCGCCTGGAATGCGGTCACCGCCTGCTGGGTGGCGTTGTCGAAGACGCCATTGACCTGCAAAGGCTGACTGACACGATGGTGGTAGCCCAACTGAATCAAGCCCGATTGCAGGGTGGCGATCTGCGGGGCGGCATAGCCGGATGGGACGGTGGGTGTTTGCGCCGGCGGGGTCGCGCCCCAAAATGCACCTGCTGCCGGCGCAGGCGAACCCGGTATCAATTCCGGCCCTGGGTGCACCACCATCGTGTCCAAGGTCGGGATGCGGGATGCCTGGGTCTGCGGCCCTTCGCGCAAGGGCGTCGCCATGCCGGTGACGGGAAGCGATGTGGAGGGTGCCGGTGCAAGCGGCTCGTGTCCGGCCTCGAGTGAGAGATAGGGCGCTTTGCGCAGCAACTGCTCGCGTAGATCGTACTCTTCACGCGCTCCTGCGTCGCGGAAGATCAGCGGTTCGGCTGGCGGCACGAAATTTCGCTTGCTGGCCTCGATCGCCGCACGCTCCTCGAGGCGCGACAAATGTTTCTTGTAGAAGTCCGGGAGCGTTGGATCCTCGCGCTGTGGGCCGACCGGAACATGGCGGTAACGCAGCGGTTGGTTCAGGGCTTCACTGCGCGGCTCGGCGTCATCGGTGTTGGAGAACGCACGCTGGTAAACGGCTTGCGCCACGTTGCTCGCCGGAGGTGTCAGGCGTTCGATGGCGCGCCGCTCCCCAAACACCCTAGAGCCGACCGACGAATAGAACCACTCGTGTTGAGTGCTGTCATGGATCACGTTCATTTCCGGCGCGGTCGGCACCGGTCGTTCCAGCAGGAACGGCTGATCGCTAGTCGCATTCAAATACGCGGCCATCAGGTTGCCGTTGCGCACCGCCAGCCCGTTGAGCAGATAGCTGCCGCCGATGTTGCTGTGCGCGCCGCCCATCCGCACCGCCAGGAAGCGACCATCCGCGGACATGCCGGGGTCGATGATCTGTTTGGACTTGAATGCGTCACGGTACTCATGCAGTGCGGTGATCTGGAACCCGGACACCACCGACGGCGGCAGGCGCACATCGATCTGGTTCATTACGCCGGTGGCAACCGGGTCGAACAAGCCCACGATCTGGGGCGTCAACCCAGGGGGCACCAGCGGTGGCAGCGTGGGCGTGGTTCGGCTGACCAGACCATCCGGACCACGCTCGATGATCATGCCGTCTGGGTTCTGGACGCCGCGCTCCTCCACCATCCGAGTGAACAGCGCGGCCGTCACGGCACCGCGGCTGAAGCCGACGGCGGCGAGGCTGATTTCGGTGCGGGGGTCCTCTTTAATCCATTTCTCGGCCTGCACACAGAAGTCGTAGTACATCTGCTCCATGCGTGGGCCGTAGCTGTAACCTAACGCACCGTCAACGACTTTGATGAAGTCGTCATCCTGCGTACCGACGCCGGGTTGGTAGCTGACTCCAACATTGGCTGGACGATCTTTCCTGATCTGTTCGTAGATTTCCGCGACGTTGGTCTTTTCGTCGGGAAGCTTATCCTTGTCGTTGCCGGTGCCGTCGAAAGCGGCTACGAAAACCCGCCCATGCGGTTTCGGCGCACCAACCAGCAGCGGCGCCTGAAACTGCGCCAGTTGCGCGCGGGCCTTTTGATACCCCTCCAGTACTTCCCGGCTGGCAGGTTGGGGTTTCCACTCCATCCGGCCAGCGACTGAGATTATCGTTACGTTCACTGACCATATCGAATTCCTTATCGTGCGTTCAGTAGGTCTTGCTGCATGCCAGGATCATGTCGTCGCGGAAACGACTGTGTTTGTTCCCCGGAATCTGCAATTCCTTCGTCGGGACCCGACCACGCATCCAAACATTGACGGTGCGGTTGTTTACCTCCAAGACGATTCTAGGAAAAATCGGTGCGGTCAGGATCGGCGGCAGCTGCTCTTGCGGCACTTGGTGCAACACGGTTTGATTTCTGAAGATTGCGGCGATATCCACGGTGGCCTTATGCGGGTTACCTTCCTTGTCGCGCCAAACGACTTCAGCCGGCAGCGGAAAATTCCGTATGCCTGAGATGCCCGCGCTCATGAGATCCGGATATCGATCTCCGTAGGAAGCCGATGACGGCCTCAGCTCATCATCGGACTCCGAGGCGGCCCAGATGTCCGCATAGCGCACCTTGCACCCGTAAGTATCGAAACATTCCACTCCAAAATTATGCCGGTCAAACGGAATCGGCTTACTGGTATCGATATGCACCTGTCCACCGGGCAGCGTTGGAATGTGAGCAGGGACCACGCCAGACCGCGAAGGCGTGCCCGCCGGTGGATAATCGAAGTCGGTGTACTCCTGGGGGGCCATGGCACTTCTCTCCTGCGAGGTATCGACGGGGTTGCATGCGGCCAGCGTGCTGGAAACAGCTAGCGCAGCTAGCGCAGCTAGCGCAACTGTATGGGAAAGCTTCATGTCTTCATCCTCCACATTAGAATTGTCCGGCGCATCCACGCGCCGTGGCTTTGGTTTGCGCTTGGGCTCCACCGGCAATCCGCCCGCCAGCAATGGCGCCAGCTCGCGTTGCGTGCGTTCGTTGATGATTTGCAAGTCACGCAGCAGTTGCAGGTCGTGCAGGGGGTCGCGGACTTGCAGCTTGCGCGGCCTGTATGGGTTGCCGCTTTCGTTCTGAGCGTCATGGTGTTCCGACATTGGTCTTCTGATCGGGAAGCTTGTCCTTGTCGTTGCCGGTGCCATCGAAAGCGGCCACGAATACCCGCCCGTGTGGTTTCGCCGCACCAACCAGCAGCGGCGCCTGAAACTGCGCCAGTTGCGTGCGCGCCTTTTGATACCCCTCCAGTACTTCCTGGCTGGCTGGTTGGGTGTCCACCCCATCCGGCCAGCGACGGAGGTTATTGTTGCGTTCACTGCCCATATCGAATTCCTTGTCGTGTCGGTCAGTAGGTCTTGCTGTATGCCAAGATCATGTCGTTACGGACCCGGCTATACGGGTTACCAGGTTTTTGCATATCTTTTGTGGGGACATGCGCCCGCATCCAAACATTGACGGTGCGGTTGTTTACCTCCAAGACGATCTCCGGAAAGATCGGCGCAGTCAGAATCGGTGGCAGCTGGTCCTGCGGTACGTTGTGCAGCACCAGCTGATCTTTGAAGATCGCAGCGATATCCACCGTTGCCTCGTGCGGGTTGCCGTCCTTGTCTCGCCAAGCGACCTGCGCCGGCCACGGAAAGTTGCGGATGCTGCCGATGCCACCCCCTCCCATGTCGTCCGGATACTTGCCCAGGGAGGTGGAGGATGGCCTCAATTCGTTTTCTGGCTGAGAAGTGGCCCACATTCCGGCATAGAACACCTTGCACCCATAGGTGTCGAAACAGATTGCGCCAAAATTGTGTCGGTCGAACAAAAGCGGCTTGCTGGTATCGATATGCACCTGTCCACCGGGCAGCGTTGGAATGTGAGCAGGAACCACGCCGCATGGCGAAGGCGTGCCCGCCGGTGGATAATCGAAGTCGGTGTACTCCTGAGGGGTCACGGCACTTCTCTCCTGCGAGCTATCGACAGGACCGCAAGCGGCAACGGCGCTGGAAACAGCCAGTACAGCCGTCACGGCCATGTGGGAAAGCTTCATGTTTTCATCCTCTGGATTCTGGCCAATTGGAAATGTTGGGCGTCGGACTTTGGGTTTACGCTTAGGCACCACCGGCAACCCACTCGCGGGCAACGGCCGCAGCTCACGTTGAGTTCGTTCGTTGATGAGCGCGAGGTCGCGCAGCAATTGCAGATCGTGCTGCGGATCGCGAACACGCAGCTTGCGCGGCTCCTTTATGACGCCTTCCGAACTCATTTTCCCTTGCGTCAAGCCATCTTCCATGGATAGTTCATTCCCTAATGTTGGCCGTCGTAATCAGTACTCGGAGCTGATGCCAGTGGAGGGATGCTCTGACGTTTGGCCCAACTTCCATTCTTCGCCTGACATATCTCGCTTCTCCCAGTTCCCTCAGGGTTATAGAGCAACCTAGTCCATCAATCGTAAAAATCGATTGCATCAGTGCTATCGAGCGGCTAATTCGGCAGCCCTGCTCGCAGTCATTTCAAGACGACATTCACTAGCATCCAAGCGCCCCGCCTGCCCACTTTCCGGATCATAAGCACACCGCTTATCGCGCTCAGCAATCCACTTCCTTTGCTCGTCGCGTAGACTGATCTTCATCCTCTCGTCTAACCGCATCATCAGTGCTTCATATACTCTGTTCAAGTAGGCATCTTGATACTCGAATTCGGCTCTAATACAGTCTTGTATTTCCGGCATCACACCATCGGAAGCCTTGATGCATTCGTCGTAGGACGATCGCAACACAGGACTTACTTCAGCTACATTTACTTGGGTTGCCAACTCCTGATGGCGTTGCGTATCCGTTGTTGCGGCATCCTTGACTGCAATCAAGGAAGAAGCAGATGTAAGTGCGCTTGTCGATTTCCCCTTCTCGGCATGCGTGCTTCTATCTTCGGCCTGTATCTCCTGCCGATGCGACGTTAAGCCCGATTCCGGCAACGCAATACCCGCCCCGCATGCCGCTAATGTACTAGCAACGCCAATTGTGGCTGCTACGGTCACATGAGAAAACTTCATTGCCTCATCCTCCACATTAGAGTTGTCCATCGCATCCGCGCGCTGTGGTTTTGGTTTGCGCTTGGGTTCCGCCGGAAACCCGCCCAGAGGCAACGGCCCCAGCTCACGTTGAGTTCGTTCGTTAATGATCGCGAGGTCGCGCAGCAATTGCAGGTCGTGAAGGGGATAGCGAACGCGCAGCTTGCGCGGCTCTTTTATCGCGCTTTCTGAATTCATTCCTTGCCTCAAGCCATCTTCCATGGATCATGCATTCCTTAATGTTGGCCGGAATCAGTATTGGCAGCTAATGCCAGTGGCGGGATGCTCACCGGATCCAGGATTCGTGACGTGAAGGTCTTGTCCTTGAAGAACCAGTTCTTCTGGCAGCGGATAGGCTTGCAGCCCTCGAAGAACAACAGCTCGTCGTCTCCTGGCAGTTCCTTGATCTCTTGCGCAAGCATCAGCGCGCGCCGCTCTTCGGTGGTGTTGTGGGAGACGTTGCTCCCTCCCGGACCGCGGCTCACCGAACGGTGCTTCTTGCGTATCGTTCGATAACCCAACATTTCGCTGTACGCGTTGGCATCTTCCTGCTCGCGCGGAGTGAACACGATGCTGGCGGCATGATTGGTAATGAAATTCTGGGCATCATCGGCACCATAGGCGGACCGCAACTGTGCCCTACTCTGAATGATGCATAGATCCCGCACTCCATAACTGGCGGAGATCGAGATACGCTTGGACCAGACATCGACCCGGCCCATAGCGGTGAATTCGTCCATCAGCATCAGCATCTGATACTTGAGCGCGGGATCTTCGTTGAGTTGCTTATCGAGGTTGTTGCCGATCACGGCACTGAAAAATATATTCAGCAGCTTGCTGCTCTCGTCTAGCTTCTGCGTTGGGATGATGACGTAGACAGTCGTCTTGTGCTTCCGAATCGCGGCCACATCGATATCGGTGGCGTTTGTCGCCGCTGCCAGCATCGGGCTCATGAACTGCTGGAGCGGCGCCTGCATGCTGGCGATGACCGAGGAAAAAGTTTCTTCGGCAAGTCCCGTCAGCGCCGTAAAGATCGATCGCGTTTGCGGGCTGACGAAGCCATATCGGACCTTGTCCTGGAGAATCCTGTCCAGCCAGTCTTTCGTAGTCTCGCCATCCGGGCCGCCGGCCGAGAGCTCAAAGATGCGCTCGAAGCTTGGATAGTGCCGATGGCGGTTCGGGTCCAGATCTTGGAAGCCCTTGCTCTTCATGTCGTACCAGTGCTCGAACATGAAGCAGGCAAATGCGGTGAACGCGGCACGGCTCTGGGTGATCCAGAAACTGTCCTTACCGGGCTCGTCCGGGTAAAGAATGGCGGAGATCGTCTGTATGGCGGAAATGCGTTCACGCGGCGACTCGGGCACGCAGCTGAGCGGATTGAAGCGATGCGTCCTGCCATCCACGGCATAAGGCGCCCAGACATAAATGCGTTGCCCTTGCGATGCGCGGTAGCCGCTGGTGGCCTTGAATAGCTCCCCCTTCAGATCGAGCACAACCATGGACTGCTGGTAGCTCAGCAAAACCGGAATGGCAATGGAGGTGGTTTTTCCGGACCGGGTTGGCGCCACAACCATCACGTGCAAGGCGCCGTTGATATAGAGATACTTGCGTTTGTACTTACCGACCAGAATGCTCTCTGGCTTCTTCTCCAACATTCCCGCCTGCTTCAGATCGGCGATCTCCGCAAAGCGGGCATCGCCGTGTAGCAACTCGGTTCGCGACGATTTAAGCAGAGGAATCAATGCGCCAAACCAGCCCATCAGCGGCAGGCCGAATCCGATGTAACCGCTCAGCTTGATCTTGCCGATGTACGGCGCCAGCTGTGGAAGCTCCAGCGCTCGCACATAACTCCAGTAGGTGTTCCATTGAAGCGGCGCGACTTCCAGCTTCAACAGCATCAGCGTCAGATAGCCGGACAGCATGTTGCCCGCCGACAATGCCACCATCCCCAATACCGCGATCAAGATCGCTTTTTTCCTTTCCATGTGTTCGTTCTCCTTGTCTCGCACCGGTCTTGCCGTTCGCCGTTGCGAGCCGCTTCCTTGCGCGTGGAAGAAGGATGAATGATCCGTGGATAAGAGTCCAACGAACACGCTGAAAATATGCTGTTTTTCCGGCTTCTTGTGAGTTTGTTCTCGCTCGCTGCGATTTGAATCGTCGCCTCGCCGTTGGCGCGCTGGCAGCAACCCAATATGGATTGGAGAGCAGCGGAGCGAGCTCCGCTCTACAAGAAGCTTTGGCTTGATTTGGAACCGAGCTCGCTCAGCTACATTGATGCGTGCGGGCCGAAGAGCAGCGGAGCGAGCTCCGCTCTACGAGAAGCTTTGGCTTGATTTGGAA
>CBFGZY010000039.1:0-35914 GCA_965653375.1 uncultured Pseudoxanthomonas sp. | reverse complement strand
CGCTCACCGCTCACCGCTCACCGCTCACCGCTCACCGCTCACCGCTCACCGCTCCGCGCCAGCATGGCTTTCATCTGATCGATCTCCGACTGCTGGCCGGCGATGATCGATTCGCACAGTTTCCTGATCTCCTGATCGGTGATCTGCGCTTCTTGGCACATCAGGATCGCTCCGGCGTGGTGCGGGATCATCGATCTGAGGAACTGGCGGTCGCCGACAACGGCTTGTTGTCTGATCGCAATCCAGAAACCGACCAGCGCGACAGCGCCCACCACGATGAGAATGGTGTTCCAGCGTTTATTCGGATACATGCCCCCCATCACCAGCAATTCGATGATCAACATGGATGCCGCCATCAGGCCTGCCATATAGACCTGGTTGACGCTGTTGAACACATTGGCAAACCGATCGACCATGGCGTACATCAGCACATACATGGCGATAAAGGATAGGGCCATCATTACCAGCAGACGGCGATAGTGATGGCCTTGCATGGAATGACTCATGACGAACTCCTCCAGGAAACAGGATCGCCGAAGAGCGGGATGCGACCGTATGCAGATACTTCTCCGCCATCGGCGGGGCGATGATCGATCTGGGAGCGTCGAGAAGCCGTGATATGTGGAGAGCCGGAGAAGCGGTGAGCGGTGAGCGGTAAAGGCTCTGGCTTTACCTCCCCCTTTGAAAAAGGGGGACTGAGGGGGATTTGCTTTTGCTCTTAAAGAAATACAGCAAAAGCAAAAGCAAATCCCCCGTAGCCCCCTTTAATAAAGGGGGCAAAGCCGCATTCTTTTCCCGCTCACCGCTCACCGCTCACCGCTCACCGCTCACGCCAGCTTCAACGCATCCGGGTACGGAGGCGTATCCGGATAATGGCCCGCCTTCAGACGTGCTTGCAGTTGCCGCCACCATTCGGCCTGGAACAGTTCGCCGTGCACGGCTTTCAGTGCCTTGGCCAAGGGATCGGGCAGGCCGAGGAATTGCGGGAAGCGTTCCGGAAACACGTCCTTGGGCCCCACATAGAACCACGGGCCGTCCGCCATTTCTTCTTCATAGCACGTGGGTGTGGGGTAGTCGCGGAAGTTGCAGTCGGTGATCAGGCACAGTTCGTCGTAGTCGTAGAACACGGCACGGCCGTGGCGGGTCATGCCGAAGTTCTTCAGCAGCATGTCGCCGGGAAAAATGTTGTTGCGGGCCATGTCCTTGATGGCCTGGCCGTAGTCGATGGCGGCGGCACGCGCAGCTTCCGGTTTCTGTTCGCGCAAATAAAGATTCAACGGCCGCAATCGCCGCTGCACGTAGCACAGGTGCAGGATGAGGTCATCGCCGTCCTCGGTGATGCTGCTGGCGCAGCCTTTTGTCAGCTCTTCCAGCAATGCCGGCGAGAACCGCGCGCGTGGAAAACGCAGGAAGCGATACGGTTGCGCGTCCAGCAGCCGGCCCACGCGGTCCAAATGGAAGACCAGCGAATACTTGTCTTCCACGTCCTTGCGGCTCATTTCCTTCGGGTAGGCGAACTTGTCGCGGATCACCTTGAACACCAGCGGATAGCTGGGCAGGGTGAACACCACCATCACCATGCCGCGCGTGCCTTCGGCCGGCACCAATTGCTCGTTGGGATGGCTGGCGAAATGACGGAAAAAAGTGCGGAAGCGCTCGGTCTTGCCTTGTTTTGCGCGGCCCAGCACCGTATAGATTTCGTCGATGGGCTTGTTGGGTACCAGCGTGCGCAGGAACACCACCGCGTCGCCAACGGTGGATAGGTCGGCATGGAAATAGCTGCGCGAATAGCTGAACAGCTGCGTCACATCCGAGCGGCTGGTCAGCACCGCCTCGGCGCGTAGCTGGCCGTTGTCGTTGACCAGCGCGATGACACAGGGTGAGAAACGATGCTCGCCGAAGACGCGGCCGACCAGATACGCACGCCGCTCCCGATAGAACACCGTGTCCAGCAGTTCGATGGAACGCACCGGGTGCTCGCCCCAATGCGCCAGGTCGTCCTGCAGCCGCACGGCGATGGCGGCAGCGCAGCGGGTGAGATGCGCATAGGGAATATCGAAGCGGTAGTCGCTAAGCACCCGGATCAAGGTGTCGGTCGGCCGCAACTCGGAAATCGCATAGCTATGTCGCGCTACCGGGTGGGTGATCGCATCGGTGGGTTCGATGTCCAACGCGATGAACTCGATCGACGGATCCACGCCGCGCGTCTTGAAGAAGCGCCGGCTCAGCGTGTTGTAGAACGTCTTGTACAACTCGCGGTCGATCAGCTCGCCGATCAACTGCTCGTAACAGTCCCGGACCTGCGACCACAACCGACGGTCGTGCGCCTGCCCAAGCAAAGCGGATTGCATGCGCAACGCGCATTCGGCGATGCATTGGTCGTACAGCTCGATGCGTTCCACCGCATCGGCGCGCGCGCCTGCCCAGTCGCGGGTTTCGAAGCGATGCTTGGCACGTCGAGTAATTTCGGCGAAACGGGCGTGGTAATCCGCAAACGCGTCGTGGATCAGCAGGGCGATGGTGTCGGCACGGATCATGTCGGCATCTTAGCGGTGGGCATTGAACGGCGCGTCGCCGAACATCACTCGTCTTTACCGAACATCACGGTTGCGCGGCAGCCTGGTCCAACAGCCACTGCCGCATCTTTTGGCAGCCGGGGTGCGCCACGCTGCGCTCCGGGTAAACCAGATAATGGGCGAAGTTGGCCTTCAGCCGTTTCTTGGTCAGCGGCACCAGCCGCCCGGCCTTGATCAGCGGTTCGGCCAGCGTCCAACGCGCCAGCGCCACGCCTACGCCCTGCGCGGCGGCATGGTGCAGCGTTTCGGTGTCGTCGAACTGCGCCACATAACGCAGCGGCGGCTCACCGCCGTAATGTCCAAACCAATCCTTCCAGCGATTGGCGGGATCGCCCAGCAACGGCAGCGTCGGCAACTTCGCCAATGAAGGCTTGCCGTACTTCTCCAGCAATTGCGGGCTTGCGACCGGGGTGATCCATTCGTGGAAGAGAAATTCCGAGCGCACGCCGGGCCAGCGCCCGCCGCCTAGCCGCAGCGCCATGTCCACCGGTTCGCGTTCGAAATCGACCACATGCGTACTGGATTGCAGGTTGAGCCCGAGTTCCGGATGCGCCGCCAGGAAGTCTGGCAGTCGCGGAACCAGCCACGCGGTAGCCATCGAAGGAATCAGGCTGAGCGTGACCATGTGGTCGGTGTGCAGGCTGAGCCGCTGCAATGCGTTCTCGATGGCGTCCAGCGGTGCGGCGACAGCGTCGAACAACCGTTGCCCGGCGGGGGTGAGCTCCACGCCACGAGGGCCGCGTGCCAGCACACGCTGGCCCAGGCGCTCCTCCAGCAAGCGCATGCGGTGGCTCAATGCGCTGACGGTCAGGTGCATCGCTTCGGCGGCGCGGGTCAGATTGCGCAGCCGTGCGGCGGTGACGAAAGCATCGATCTGGTCCAGTGGAAGTCGGCTCATCGGGCACTCTGGGTTGATTCGGCCAGTCTTAGAACCTGTTCTCGATCCTACTGCGCTCGGCATGCGGCCCGCGTGCGGCGCTCAATGCTCACGTATCCCCACATACGGTGCGCTTCTTCGCTCCACCACGGGCCGCCCCGTATCAAGTACGGGGCAGGCTCTGCCTTCGCTCGCGACGGATCGCAAACAGGGTCTTGAACAAGCCTCAAGCCTGGCTTGTGGATGTTTCGCTTTTTCGGCCGGCAGCATGCGCTTAAGTTGGTAACCGTTCAAGCCGGACAGGCCGGCGAACAGGAGAGACCCATGCGTACCGAAACGAATAAATCGTGGCTGCGCCAACTGGGCGCCATCAGCCAGGGCATGTTGTTCCTGGACGGCCACATTGCTACCACCGAAGCCGCCAAGGCGGTACGGCCCGACACCGACAGCACCAATATCGAAAGACCTGCCCGCTCGGCGGCCCGCGCAAAACAGGTCGAATACTGCCGGCAAGTGCGTCAGATGACCGCACTGTCGTTGTTCCGCTGAAGCCGTAGGGTGGGCCCAGGCCCACCATTGCCATCCCGAACGCTCGCATTGATGCCCATCGAAACCTGTCGAGTGCTTCCAGCTGGTTCGCCAGTGATCGTCGTCACTTGGCATGGCAACGGTGGGCCAGGGCCCACCCTACGTAACCCACGCAATTGGAATTCAGCATCGCCAAGTAGCGTGCGCCGTGCGCACGACGAAACCGTGCACGTGCGCCACGCCGCGCAGCCGTGACGATCTGACGCGGCGCGGAACAGCAAACAAGATAGAGCGAGGTCGTGGGAGCGGCGTCCCGCCGCGAGTTTTTACCGAATGGCCGATCAACCGGCGAAGAACTGGCGGCGGGACGCCGCTCCTACAATGAGGTGAAAGGCCCTAGGCTAGGTAGCCAGACTCATAAGAGTCCGCTTCAAATCCGCGTCGTAGCCAGGAAGCGTTCGCGATCTTGCTGGGTACGGCGGCGGACTTCCGCCAGCGCCTCGCTTTCGGTGGCTTCCAGCATGGATTCGAACAGCCGCTGGAAGTGGCTGCGCATGGCGTTGCGTGCCGCGGCCGGATCCCGGCGCTTCAGCGCGGTCAGGATGGCGGCGTGTTCTTCGGTCCGTGAATTGCCATCGTTGTGGCATACCCGCGCATAGACCTGGCGGACGCGCGGCAGATCGTTGCGCATGCGCCAGATCAGATGGATGCAGTACTCGACCACCGGATTTCCGGCGATGCGGGCGATGGCCAGATGAAATTTCTGGTCGGCTTCGTTAGCGGCTTGGTCGGTCGCGTCCGGGTCCGACATCGCCGCGATCAATGCTTCCAGTTCGACCAGTTCTTCGTCGGTGACATGGCTGGCGGCAAGCGCGGCGGCTTCGGCTTCGATCACGGCGCGTGCGGCGGTGAGGTCGAACGCGGTGACATCGGGCAACGCGCCTAGCACATCCGTGCCGCGGGTCTTCACATAGACGCCGGAGCCGGTCTTGATGGCGATCCAGCCCTGCGCCTCCAGCGCGATCTCGGCTTCGCGGATGGTGACCCGGCTGACTCCGAAGCGTTCGGCCAAATCCCGCTCACCGGGCAGGCGCGAGCCCGCTGGGAATTCGCCGGATTCGATCAGTTTCAGGATCTCGGCGGCTATGGATTGATAGAGGCGACTCTCGGACATCGTGGAATCAGAACCTGTTTGTTACTGGTGCCCGGCCGCCTTACCGGATCGAAGCACCCGGAGCGAAAAGTTCCGGGCTAAAAGCGGTGGCACCTGGAAAAACGGCGCGGCCCCAGGCCGCGCCGCCGCGTTCAGAAACGATATCGTACACCCAAATAATAGCGGCGCCCGTAGGCGTGGTACTCGTGGAAATTGCCCATGACCGGCATATCGGAGATGCGCGGCTCGTCGGTCAGGTTGGAAGCTTCCAGCGAGAACGAAAGGTGCTTGTCCACACGCCAGGTCGCACGGAAATCCACCGTAGAGCCGCCATGGATGTATCGGTTCTGCGAGGGCGCGCCGACGAAGCGTTGGTAGTACTCCGAGCGGTACTTGTAGATCGCCTGCAGATCCACCGGGCCGAGAGTCCAATACAGCGAGCCTGAGGCCACGTGCTTGGACAGCCCGAAGATATTGGCGGGTTCGACCAGCCCGGGCGTGATCTCGCCCGTCTCCGGATCGACCTGGTCGCCAAGCCGCAGGTCGTGGTTCTCGAAGTTGGAATCGGCGTAGTTGTAGCTGACCTTGATTCCCAGACCGTCGAACGGCGCCGGAAGGTAGGAGAAGCGATGCGACCCGGTAAGTTCCACACCGAACAGATCGCTCTTCTTGTCGGTGGTGGCGTACTGCTCGACCGGAACCACCACGGTTTCGCCGTCGATCACGAACGTCTCATCGATCACGGTCGGAATGTCGCCGCCGGTGAACTGCTTGTAGTAGATGGCGGCGCTAAGCAGCGAATCCCGGTTCGGATACCACTCAAACGAGATGTCGCCGTTCCAAGACAGCAGCGGCTTGGTGCTCGGATTGCCGGTGGCCGCGATGTTGCCGATCGCATCTTCGATGCTGGTGAACTCGCCGTCTTCCACTTCAATGGTGCGACCGGCGCCCAGTGCGCTCAAATCCGGCCGCGCCATGGCGCGGTACACGCCCACCCGCAGGACCTTGTCGTCGGTCAGTTCGAGCGCGGCGTTGAAGCTGGGTAGCAGCACATCGTTGGACGCTTTCACCACCTGCGTCTCGAATTCGCCGGTAGGTTCAACGGTGACCGTGCCGTCACCGTTACGCACCACGTCCAGGCCGCTGCGCAATCCCACCGAGCGAACGTCGGTCTTGACCCAACGCACGCCAAAGTTGCCTGTGGCCGGCCGCCCGAACCATTCCGATGCGAAATCGCCCATCAGATAAACCGCCTGCGTCTTCTCGCTGATGTCGTTGTTGGCGGGGTTGCGCAAGTCGGCGTTGCGGCCGGTGTCGTCGACGCCGGAGAGCGCCCGGAACAGGCAGCGCGCATCGAACGTGGCCCACCGCTCGATCGTGTTGCCGCTGGCTTCATCGAGGAAATCGTCCTGCGGGAAATCCGTACGGCAGGCCAGATTGGCATCGCGGACCAAGCCGCGGGCGGCGTTGATCTCTACACGGTCGTCGTAGTCGCGGTAATCCGACTGCGCATGGCGGATGCCGGCCTTGAGCGCGGTGAAGAAGCCGCTTTCCGGGAAATAGCCGGTGTCGAACCGGAACGCGCGCAGCGTGTGTTCGCGCAACTGTTCGTCGCGGCGCAGGCGTGGCGCGTCGCTGAAGTTCTCCCAGCGAGTAATGTCGAAGGCCGGATCGATGACCAGTGCCGGCACATCGCCGCGGTGGTCGTAGCTATAGTCGACATAGCGAGCTCCGCGAATGCCCGCAACGTCATTGCCGTAAATGTCGTCGTCGTCGGCTCGTAAACGCACGACCCAATCGTTCTCGGTGCGCAGCGTGTGCGAATACGCAAAGTCGGTCGAGAACAGCCAGGCCGCACTCGGACGCCATTGGAAATTGAGCCCGGCGCCCTCGTATTCCTCCGAGCGCACTTTGTAGTTGGAGTTGGTCTCGATGCCGCTTTGTCCGTTGAAAGAGCGCACGACACCATCGGCGTCGGCAACCATGTTGCTGATGCTGCGGCGACCGTCCGGCAGGACCAGCTCGTTGCGGTCCTCGCTGAAGGTGCGGTCCGACCATTGGTAGTCGAAGTTCACCTCCATGCTGTCGTTCGGTTGCCATTGCAGGGCGGCGAAGGCCGCATCGCGGTCGTCGTGCTCCACCAATTGCCGGTAGGTGCGGCCGTTGGGTATCAGGTAGAACGGCGTATTGCCCGCCCTGGGATCGCCGGGAAGAATGGCGCCACTAACGCCGTTGACCGTCGCATCGCAGTTTGCGTTGGGTCTGCTGAGTGTTGCGTCGCAGGCAGTCCAGGTGGAACTGGTGGCGGCCACTTCCTCGGGATTGCTGCCTTCCAGACTCTGCACGCCCAGCGAGACGCCGAGCCTGCCGCCGTTGGCGAATTCGAACTGGTCCAGGTAGCTGGCGGTGCCGCGCCAGCCGATGCCGTCGCCATTCTTGAGCTTGCCGTCGTATTCCGGATAGGTCGCACGTCCTTCCAACTGGATCCGACGCTTGTCGAAAGACAACGGCTTGACCGTCTCCATGTTGATCGTGCCAGCGATGCCGCCTTCGATGAAGTCGGCCTGCTGCGTCTTGTAGATCTGTACCGTGTTGATCAGCTCGGAGGGAAACTGGTTGAAGTTCACCGAGCGGTCGCCGCTACCGTTGGTGGCTTCGCGGCCGTTGAAGGTGGCCGAGCCCAGGAACGGCCCGAGGCCGCGCACCGATATCTCGCTCGCGCCGCCTTTCTCGCGATGGGTGGAAGCGCCGGTGATGGTCTCGATCGCCTCGCCAATCGACAGCGCCGGCAGGTCGCCGATGTCGGTGGCCGACAACGCGTCCGAAATCACGGTGGCATCGCGCTTGGTCTGGATGGACGACTGGATCGAGCCGCGGATACCGGTCACGACGACTTCATCCAACGTGACGGGCGTTTGATCGGAGGGCGATGCTTCCTGCGCGGCCGGCTGACCCGCGGCCGGGGTGTTCGTTGCCGGCGGTGTCTCCTGCGCCGCAGCCGCAGCAGCGGTACCGAGCGACGCCCAGATGGCATACCGCAATGCGCTTCGAAGCGCAGATGGCCGGACAGGTTTGACCGACAAGGGTCCGTGGTAGCGCCGCATAACTCTCTCCCATGTCTGCGCCCGGCGGGCCGGGCCTGGATGCCCGACGACAGCGGGCTTGGCAGCGGAGGTTTCATACAGATCCGGCCAATGTCAAGAAATTGGTATGAATGTTTGTGCAGAAGCATTGGTCTGCCCATTTTGCGGACCATTTATGTGCTATTGCAGCATCAGCTTGCGCGATAACGGCCATACCAAAGATGGCTAATTTGGTATTAGAAATTGGTTGACGGCCGTCATTGCTCTGTTACCATCCGGCCACGACAAGGCGTCGCCATCGCCCGGAGGCTTTACGAGGAGGAATGCATGCACCTGCGAGCATTACCCGCGCTGGCGGTGTTGCTGTTTGCGGCGGCGCCAGCGGCCGCGGACGTCGCCTCCACCGGAAACCGGTCCGAGCGTCTGGTTCGCAACCAGCAGGAATACGCGAGCGCCGCTCGTTCGCTACAGCCGGGCGACACGTTGGTATTGGCCGATGGAACCTGGCCGGACTTCCAGATAGTGCTGACCGGCAGAGGCGCTCCTGGTCGGCCCATCACCCTGACCGCACAGACGCCCGGCGGGGTCACCCTGACCGGCCGGTCCAACCTGCGCCTGGCCGGCGAGCACTTGGTGGTATCGAACCTGGTGTTCCGCGACGGCTGGTCGCCGACCGGTGAAGTCGTTTCGTTCCGCCGTTCGCGCACCGAGCGAGCCAACAACAGCCGCGTCACCGGCGTGGTAATAGACAACTTCAACCTGCCGGACCGCAGCCAGTCCGACCATTGGGTCGCCTTGTATGGCCACCACAATCGCTTCGACCACAATCACCTGGTCGGTAAAACCAACGCCGGCGCCACCTTGGTGGTAGTGCGCGATGCGGAACAAGGGCTGGATAACCGGCATCGCATCGACCACAACTATTTCGGCCCCCGGCCCAACCTGGGTTCCAACGGCGGCGAAACCATCCGGGTCGGCACCAGCCACGATTCGATGTCCGACTCGCATACCGTCGTCGAGAACAACTGGTTCGAAGGCTGCAACGGCGAAGTGGAGATTGTCTCCAACAAATCCGGCGGCAATATCTACCGAGGCAACGTGTTCTTTCGCTCGCGCGGTGCGCTGGTGCTGCGGCACGGCGACGGCAATCTGGTCGAAGACAACATTTTTCTCGGCGGCAACGAGCCGCACACCGGCGGCATCCGCGTCATCAATCGCCATCAGACCGTGCGCAACAATTATCTGGAAGGCTTGGCGGGCGATGGCTTCGCTTCTGCATTGACGGTGATGTACGGCGTGCCGAATTCACCGGCGAACCGCTACGTGCAGGTCGACCGTGCCGTGATCGAGAACAACACCATCATCAACGCGCGCAGCATCTTCCTGGGCGCGGGCATGGATGAGGAGCGTTCGGCCGCGCCGATCGACAGCACAATGGCGCGAAACCTGATGGTGAACGACGATGGCCATGACCCGTTGCGGGCATTGGGTGATCTGACCGGCATCACCTTCGCGGACAACGTGCAAAGCCCGGCGACATCGACGGGGTTCCCGAAGGGCGTCCAGGCTCGCAAAGTAGAAATGACCCGGATAGAGATGCCTCATGGAGAACCGGGCCTGCTGATTCCGGTAGATGCCGAGGGCGTCGGTGCTCGTCGTGACTTGCGTCCTATAGCGCGGGAGAACGTGGGTGTTGCGTGGTATCCGAAGCACAGGTCGCCGGCAGATCTGGACAGCGGTAGATCGCATGCGGTTGCGCCAGGCGATGACACCCTGACCGCTGCGTTTGCCGTGGCGCGCGCCGGCGATCGCTTGTCGCTGGCTGCGGGTCACTATTTGGTCAATCAGATCCTGCGGGTCGATCGACCTTTGACCGTGGAAGGACCGGCCGAAGGTGGTGCGGTGATCTCGTTTTCGCGTTCGACGCTGTTCGATATCGTTGCTGATGGTGCGCTAAAGCTTTCGCGATTGACGCTGTCGGGCGAAGCCGCACCCGACGAAGTCGGCAATGCGGTGATTCGTGCGCGGCCGGGTTCGGGCGCCACCAACTATTCGCTGATCCTGCAAGACAGCCGCATCGTCGGCTTGAACGTCAACCGCGGCTTCGATGTGGTGTCGGCCGGCAAGGGCACGCTGGCCGACCGGATCCACTTGCGCCGCGTCGCTGTCGAGGATGTTTCCGGCGCGGTGATTTCCGCCGTTGCCGAAACCGACGACCGCGGCACCTACAACGCCGAGGCCGTCGAGATCGAGGATTCGTCGTTTCACCGTGTTGCCGGGCCAGTGGTGGATCTTTATCGCGGCGGTACCGACGAAAGCACGTTCGGGCCCAAGCTCCGCATCGGCGCTTCGACGTTCGAAGGCGTCGGCCGCGGTAGCGACGCTTCGGTACGCCTGCGCGGTGTGCAGCGCGCCGAACTGACCGGCAATCGTTTCATCGACAGCGCGGTGGTGCGATTCACGCACCAAGTAGGAGAGCCCGTGCTGATCGCCAGCGGCAATCAATTCATCGGCACTCCCCCGATTCAATCCGACACGCCTACCGAGACCGCACGATGAGTCGTTCCATCATTTTCCTCGTGCTGTTGTGCGCAGGCGTGAGTCTGGCCGGAACCGCATCCGCCGCAGCTCCGAGCGCTGCGACATCTGCGGCCACTGAGCCGGCACTGGTAACCGCGGCGGAGTGGCGGCAGATGGCGCAGACCGGCTCGCGCTATCCGCTGTTCGCGCGCGAGCACGCCCGCGCAAAGGCGATAGTCGATGCGGCGATGAAGGCGGGCATCGACGTGCCTCGGCCCAAGGATCCTGGCGGTGGCTACACCCACGAGCAGCACAAGCGGAACTACCAGACCATCCAGGCCGCCGGTGCGCTCTATCGTCTGACCGGCGATCGCGCCTATGCCGATTTCGCGCGCGACATGCTGTTGGAATATGCGCGTTTGTATCCGACCCTGGGCAAGCATCCAGCCGGACGCGGGCAGATTCCGGGTCGCCTGTTCTGGCAGACGCTCAACGACTCGGTGTGGCTCGTCCATGCCAGCCAGGGTTACGATGCCATCCGCGACAGTTTGAGCGCCGAGGACCGCCGCACCATCGACGAACACGTGTTCCGGCGGATGGTGCGATTCCTTTCCGACGAAACGCCGGAAAACTTCGAGCGCATCCACAACCACGCCACTTGGGCGGTCGCCGCGGTCGGCATGACCGGCTATGTGCTGCGCGATCAGGAGATGGTGGAGAAGGCGCTGCTAGGCCTATCGAAACAAGGTGAGGCGGGCTTTCTTAAGCAGATCGACCAGCTGTTCTCGCCCGACGGCTACTACGAAGAAGGACCGTATTATCAACGCTATGCGTTGGCGCCTTTCGTCGTGTTCGCACGCGCCATCGAGCGCAACCAGCCGCAGCAGAAAATCTTCGAACGCAAGAACGGCGTACTGCTGAAGGCAGTCGATACGCTGGTGCAGAGCAGCTACGGCGGCTATTTCTTCCCGATCAACGATGCGCTTCTGGACAAGGGTCTGGATACCGAGGAACTGGTGGCTGGCATCGCGATTGCCTATACGCAGACCAGCGACGAGCGCCTGCTATCGATCGCCGAGCGTCAGGGCCGCACGCTGCTGACGCCGGAAGGCCTGCAGGTGGCCGAGGCGTTGGCGGCAGGCCAGGCGAAGCCGTTCGATTTCCGCACCCTGATGCTGCGCGATGGACCGGACGGCAAACGAGGCGCTCTGGCCATCCTGCGCGCCGGCGGCGGGCATCCTGACGACGAGCATGGCCAGACACTGGTGATGAAGAACACCGCGCAAGGCATGGGCCATGGCCATTTCGACAAGTTGAACTGGCTGTTCTACGACAACGGCCAACGCGTGGTGACCGATTACGGTGCGGCACGGTTCCTGAATGTCGAAGCGAAATCCGGTGGCATTTATCTGCCGGAAAACAACAGCTGGGCCAAGCAGACCGTCGCCCACAACACGCTGGTGGTGAACGAGCAAAGCCATTTCGGCGGCGACTGGCGCGTGGGCGAAAAGCATGCGCCAACGCCGTTGCTGTTCGAGCAAGGCGACGGCGTGCAGATCGTCTCGGCACGAATGGAAAACGCCTACGACGGCGTGGTGTTCACTCGTACATTGGCAATGCTGGAGCATCCCGATCTCGTCCGGCCGGTCGTCGTCGATCTGTTGCGGGTGAACGGAAATGCACCGGCACGCTATGACCTGCCGCTGCATTTCAACGGCCACATCATGAGCGTGGGCTTCGAAGCACAGCGCGCGCTGGGCGAACGTCCGGTGATGGGAAAAGCCAACGGCTATCAGCACCTGTGGGTGGACGCATCCACCCAACCGTCGATGGAAACGCGCAATCTCAGCTGGTTGCTGGATGGGCGCTTCTACACCTACCGCTTCGGCGCCAGCGCGCCAACCCGCGCCATCCTGGCCGAGAGCGGCGCCAACGATCCAAACTTCAATCTGCGCCGGGAGCCGGTGCTGATCCAGCGCATGGATGGCCAGGCGCAAGCGAGTTTCTTCGGCGTGCTGGAACCGCATGGCGAGTACAACGGTACCGCCGAGTACGTTCACGGCGCCAAAAGCCGCATCCGCAGCATCGAGCGCCTGCGTGGGGAAGACGCGGAAGTCGTGCTGTTGACGCTGGTATCGGGTGGAACACTTGCGCTGGGCATCGCCGACGATCCGTCGCCCGCACGCGATCACCGCGTCGTCGCCGACGGCCGCAGCTACCAGTGGAAGGGCGCCTATGCGTGCATCGACCAGCCCAGTGGCGCGAAGCAACCGGCGCGCACGCAACAGGAGCCGCCGCGCCCATGATCGCCACGTCCGTCAAGAAACGATCCGCGGTCCGTTGGATCATCATCGCCTTGATCGCATTCGCCACGGTCATCAACTACATCGACCGCAATGCGCTTGCGGTGATGTGGCCGGAGATATCAGGCGAAATCGGCGCGACCAAGGAGGATTACGCGCTCCTGGTGACCATCTTCATGCTGTTTTATGCGGCCGGCCAATTCGCCTTTGGCCGGCTGTTCGACATCATCGGTGTTCGGCTGGGTTTCGCCTTGTCGATCATGGGCTGGTCGATCTCCATCGCCCTGCATGCGGTCAGCCACTCGGTGCTGACGTTCGGTGTGTTCCGGGCGATGCTGGGTATCAGCGAAGCCGGCGCCTGGCCTGGCGCGGTCAAGGCCAATGCGGAATGGTTTCCAGCCAAGGAGCGCGCGCTGGCGCAAGGGATCTTCAATGCTGGTGCTTCCATCGGTGCGATCGTTTCGGCGCCGCTGATCGCGCTGTTGTTCGTGTGGCTGGGATGGAAGGGCACGTTCCTGCTGATCGGCGCGCTGGGTTTCATCTGGCTGTTGCCATGGTTGATCGTCTATCGCGCCGGTCCGGATCGTCATCCGTGGGTCGATGCGGCTGAGCGCGCGCTGATTCTGGACGCGCCGGTCGGCGACGGACCGGTGCTGCCGATCTACGCGCCAACGCTGAAGCAGCTCATGTCGCATCGGCAGAGTTGGGGCATCGTGCTGGCGCGCTTCTTCATCGATCCGATCTGGTGGCTGTTCGTGTCGTGGCTACCGATCTATCTGGCGGAAACCTTCGGCTTCGACATCAAGCAAATCGGCATCTTCGCCTGGGTGCCTTTCGTCGGCGCGATGCTGGGCAGCCTGTCCGGCGGTTGGTTGTCCGGTCGGTTGATCGCCGCCGGTTGGAGTGTCCACCGCGCGCGCAAATGGACCATCACGTTGGGCGGCACCATCATGGCGCCCGCGCTGCTGGCAGCGGTGTTCGCCGCCGAACCGATCGCCGCCGTGTTGACGATCGCGGCGGTGCTGTTCGGTTTCCAGATCGCGATCGGCAACATCCAGACACTGCCCGGCGACATTTTCCACGGCAAATCGGTTGGCTCGCTGGCGGGTATCGGTGGTATGGCCGCGGTGGTGGGAACGCTGATCACCACCTGGCTGGTGCCGGTCATGACGCGAACTTCCTACGCACCCATTTTCATCCTGGTGGCAGCGCTGGTGCCGCTATCGCTGGTGGCGATCTGGCTGGTGGTCGGCCGCATCGAAAAGATCGATGGCCCGCCGGTACGCGCCCGATAAAGCCAGCACAGACATCTCTCTCCCCAAAACAAAAGGACTTCAGATCATGCAATTCAAAGACAAAGTGGCGATCGTCACCGGTGGCGGCCGCGACATCGGGCGCGCGGTTTCGCTGAAGCTGGCTGCCGAAGGCGCCAAGGTGTGCATCAACTACGCCAACGACGAAGCCAGCGCACTGGAAACGCTCAAGCGTATCGAGGATGCCGGCGGGCAAGCGATTGTCCACCGCGGCGATGCGGCCGACGCCGTGGCGGTGGCCGAACTGGTCGCTGCCACGCAGGCGGCATTCGGCGCACGCATCGACATCCTGGTCAATCTGGCCGGCGGCATGGTGGCAAGAAAGACCTTGGCCGAGATCGATGAGACGTTCTTCCATCGGGTCATGGACTTGAATCTGAAATCGGTATTCCTGACCACGCAGGCAGTCGTGCCGCATATGGGCGAAGGCGCGGCGATCGTGAACTTCGCGTCGTTGGCCGGGCGCGATGGCGGCGGCCCAGGCGCATCGATCTACGCGACCTCCAAGGCGGCGGTAATGACATTCACCCGCGCGATGGCAAAGGAATTGGGTCCGCGCGGAATCCGCGTCAATGCCTTGTGCTGCGGCATGATCGCGACGCGTTTCCACGACGATTTCACCCGGCCGGAAGTGCGCCAAGCGGTCGCCAACGCCACGCCCTTGCGCCGCGAAGGACGTGCCGAAGAAGCCGCCGCCGCGGCGGTGTTCCTGGCGTCGGACGCGGCCAGTTTCATCAATGGCGCCAATGTTGACGTCAACGGCGGCGTGTTCTTCTCCTGAGCCCTGGCGATGATCGCCGCACAACTGCGATGGATCGTGGCATTGGCAATGGCGTTGGCGCTCAGTACTGCCGCCCATGCCGTGCCTGCCCAGGTCTGGGTTCCGGCGTGGATCGCCTCTCCGGCGCCGGACCGTCTCGACGGCACGCCGGAAGCGCCGTTGCAGTTCAACGATGAAACCGTCCGCCAGGATATGCGGTTGGGCACATCCGCCAGTGCGCTGCGGTTTCGCATCAGCAACGAACTGGGCACGCAGCCGTTGAAGATCGGTGCGGCGTCGGCAAGGTTGAACGGCGAATCCGCCACGCTTCCGGTGCGGTTCGATGGGCGCAACGAGGTGGTGATTCCACCCAGTGGCGTGCTGATCAGCGATCCGGTCGCCATCGCCGCGCCGGCGTTCTCCACGATCGCGTTGAGTATCTGGTTTCCCGAACCGACAAGGCCCGCGGTACGGCGCACGGCCTTGCGCATCGCGCCCGGGCATGCCGAGGTGGCGGATAGCATCGCGTTGTCGTATCGGCAAAACGTGGTATCGGCGGTGTTGGCGCAACGCCCGTATAAGCCGCGCGTGGTGGTGGCCCTGGGCGATTCCATTACAGAAGGTGCCACTGCCACGCGCGGTAGCCACGGCGACTGGCCGGCACGGCTAGCCGATCGCCTGCATCGAGCATGCCCAGGCCGTGTCGTCGTGTTGAATGCGGGCATCAGCGGCAACAAAGTGCTGGATAACGGCCGCAGCCATAGCGCTCTCGCGCGGTTGGATCGCGATGTGCTGGCGCTGCCGGGCGTCGACCAGGTGATCGTGTTCGAAGGTATCAACGACATCCGCCACGGCGGCGCACCGGATCTGGTGCCGGGTCGCAACGCGACCGACATGGTCGCCGGCTATCGGCAAATCCTCATGCGGCTGCAGCAGCATGGCATCGCGGTGATCGGCGCGACATTGACGCCATTCGGCGGATCGGAGCGGTACGAACCGATATCGGCCGGCACGCGTGGGCAACTCAATCGTTTCATCCGCGACAGCGGGGAGTTTTCCGCGGTGATCGATTTCGACGCCGCGCTCCGCGACCCCGCCAACCCTGAAGCCATGCCTGCGGAGATCACCCGTGATTTCCTGCACCCCAATGACGAAGGCTATCGCCGCATGGCTGCTTCGGTAGATCTTTCGCTGTTCGGTTGCGGGGTGGTTGACGGTGAGCGGTGAGCCGTAAGCGGTGGGCTGCGTGAAAGAAGAGCTCGCGGCGGAACGCCGCTCCTACATCGTCGTATCGTTTTATCCTGCGGTGGGCGGCGCCTTCACATAGACCCAGGCTTCCACGCCGGATTTCAAGCGTACTTGCACGCGATGGTAATCGGAAACTTCATACCGATCGGCCGCGGCCAGTTCGCTGGCGCTGATGAGGAAAACGGTGCCCTGCACTTCATCGGTTGGATCGTCGCTGGGCGCGACGATGGGATGGAACCGTTCGCCACTGGCCACCAGCACCTGCGGGTCGGTGATCTCCACCATGGTCCGCCCGTAGCCGGGCAGGGCGTCGGGCTCGCCTTGCAGGCGGCGGCCGAAGGAAGACAGCTGCACGCTTTCCAGTTGCAGCGTGCCGTAGGAGAAGAGGCGTATGTCGAAGGATTCGCTCATGGCGGGGATATTAGAGCCTGTTCAAATCCCATCCAATCATCCGACGACATCGGGATAGCACATCGATCAAAACCCGGTTGCAGAAAGCTGGCAAGTAGCGTGCGCCGTACGCACGGCAAGATCGCAGGCACGTGCGCACGGCGCACGCTACATCACCGCGACTTTCCGGCTGACAGTCCCGTCAGCCATTCACTTGTCGGAGACTCAAAAAACGAACGCCCGGCTTGCAGCCGGGCGTTCGGATTCAGCCAAACCGCGTGAACAATCAGAGGTGCTTGATGATCTCGTCGGCGAACTCGCTGCACTTCACTTCGGTGGCGCCATCCATCAGACGGGCGAAGTCGTAGGTCACGCGCTTGCTGGCGATGGCCTTGTTGACGCCTTCGATGATCGCATCGGCGGCCTCGGTCCAACCCATGTAGCGCAGCATCATTTCGCCCGACAGGATCACCGAACCCGGATTGACCTTGTCCTGGTCGGCGTACTTGGGTGCGGTGCCGTGGGTGGCTTCGAATACCGCATGGCCGGTGACATAGTTGATGTTGGCGCCCGGCGCGATGCCGATGCCGCCAACCTGCGCGGCCAGCGCGTCGGACAGGTAGTCGCCGTTGAGGTTCAGCGTGGCCGACACGTCGTATTCCTTCGGGCGCAACAGGATCTGCTGCAGGAAGGCGTCGGCGATGGCGTCCTTGATCACGATGCCCGCGCCGGGCTTGCCTTCTGGAATCACGTGCCACGGACCACCGTCCAGCTCGACCGCGCCGAAGTAGTCGCGTGCCACCTGGTAGCCCCAATCACGGAAGCCACCTTCGGTGAACTTCATGATGTTGCCCTTGTGGACCAGGGTCACCGACTTGCGCTTGTTCTCGATGGCATAGCTGATCGCGCTGTGGACCAGGCGCTCAGTGCCCAGGCGGCTGACCGGCTTGATGCCCAGGCCGACTTCCACGGTCATGTCGCGATGCGGCGCGCCGATACCTTCCAGCGCTTGCTGCCATTCGTTGACTTTTTCCTGGGTGCCGAAGCGGATCTTGCCGAAAGGCTGCGGGAATTCCTTGGCCAGGAAGTCCAGCACCTTCTGCGATTCGGCGCTGCCGCCGGCCCATTCGATGCCGGCGTAGATGTCCTCGGTGTTCTCGCGGAAGATCACCATGTCCACGTCGCCGGGCTTCTTCACCGGCGAAGGCACGCCTTCGAACCAGCGCACCGGGCGCAGGCAGACGTACAGGTCCAGCATCTGCCGCAGCGCGACGTTGAGCGAGCGAATACCGCCGCCGACCGGTGTGGTCAGCGGGCCTTTGATGCTCACCAGGTAGTCGCGGCAAGCCTGCACGGTGGAATCCGGCAGCCAGGTGCCGAACTGGTTGTTCGATTTCTCGCCGGCGAAGACTTCCAGCCAATGGATCTTCTTGCTGCCGCCATAAGCCTTCTCGACCGCGGCATCCAGCACGCGCACCGAAGCACGCCAGATGTCCGGGCCGGTGCCGTCGCCTTCGATGAAGGGAATGATCGGGTGGTTCGGCACATTGAGCTTGCCGCCCGAAATGGTGATCTTCTCGCCGCCGGCCGGCGGTGTGAGAACAGGTTCTGCCATGGAACTACTCCCGGTAAGACGCGCAACGTGAAGGCTGACGCGAGTGGTTTGGACGTGGACGCCCATTGTCGCGGTTTATGCCCGTCCGAGCAAAACCGCGCCTCGCGATAGGGCCGAATCGGGTGGAAATAACACCGTCGCAACGGCGCGCTTCGCAGCCTTGCCGTGACGATAGCGATAAGGCCGTCGCAACGGCAGGCGATAGCAAATAACCGCTTTTCAACCATTTAGTGGCGTTTCCCGTAGAGCCGAGACGAAAAGCAGCGGGGAACGGGTAAAGCGAAGCGCAAAAAAAGGCGCGGATCGCTCCGCGCCCAAGCTTGCCCACTGAGGGTGGGAGAGAGATTGAATTACTTGATTTCGATTTCCTGGGTCGTGCCGGCGGGCTGGCCGTTCACGGTGACATCCACCTTGTACTTGCCAGCGGGCCATGGCGTGGCCTTGGTGAACTCGATGTTGGTGGTTTCCGAACCCGTGGTATTGAGCGTGGCCGACTGCTGGCCGGCTGTCTGGCCGTCCTGGTAGGTCAGCTTGGCGTCGACGTTGGCATTGGTCGCGGTGCCGTCGGTTTTCACCGAAACGATGATCTTGTCCGTGGGGGCGAGAGTCGCCATGGGCGCGACCGACTTGTCGGCAGCGGCGGTATTGCCCACCGTGACCGAGCTGACGGTCACCCCGGCAGGCGCGGGCGCGGGTTCGGCGGGAGCAGGCGCCGGTGCAGGTTCGGTGGCGGTTGGCGGCGGCGGGGTCGCGGCTTCTTCCTTCTTCTTGCAACCGGCCAACGCAATGCTGCCGGCCAGGCCGATGATCAGGGCATAGGAGATACGGTTGAGCTTCATGGAGTCGGTCCTTGTCGTGAATAGAAGGGAAAGATTCAAGCGCCGGGGGATTTCGGGGGCAGCTTGATCACCTGCCCGGGGAAGATACGGTCAGGATCCTCGATGATGTCGCGGTTGGCTTCGAAAATCTGTTTCCAGGCATTGGCGCTGCCGTAATGCTCTTTGGCGATCTTCGAAAGCGTGTCGCCCTTGCCGATGGTATAGGTCTGCTCAACGATCTCCGCAGTGGTGTCGACCTTTGCGGTGACGTCGGAGAAATCCGCTTTTTCCACCTTGTCCGCCGTGGTCTCCACCTTGGCGGTTACATCGGAAAAGTCTGCCTTCTTTTCGGTGCTCATAGTCAACAACCTTCCTGATGGATGTTGGAAACGAGGCATAGCCTTGCACGCGCACCGTTAAAAAATCATGGCGCGCGCGTGAACGATAAGAGGCGGTTTTGAGACGGGTGTTTAACGCTGGTTACTGGCGTATTTCGCGTTTCGCCTCGGGCAACGCGGTTCCCGGCGTCGCCCGCCAGGGATTGATGTCCAAGCCGCCGCGACGGGTGTAACGTGCTTCCACCGAAAGCCATTGCGGATCGCAATGTGTCGTAAGGTCATGGAAGATGCGCTCCACGCATTGTTCGTGGAACTCGGCGTGGTCGCGGAAGCTGATCAGATAACGCAACAGCCCGGGCCGGTCGATGCGCGGGCCTTGGTAGCGAATCACCACGCTCGCCCAATCCGGTTGTCCGGTTACCGGGCAATTGGATTTCAGCAACTGCGAGTACAAGGTTTCTTCCACCGGGTTGTCGGATTCGGTGACCAGAAAATTCGCGCGCGGCGGGCCGTAGTGATCGATCTCGATGTCCAGCGCGTCCAGCGATTCGCCATCGTCGGTTTCGATCATCGGCGGCAAGCCGAACACTACCCCGACATCCGCACCGGCGCGGACCGAAAGATCGGTGCGCAGGCATTCCAGCACTGCCGCATCGCTGTTGAAGCGCGTCGCGTTGAGCGAGTTCAAGTAAAGCTTCAGCGATTTGGATTCGATCAGGTTGGGCGAATCGAACGGAATGGTGAGCGTGGCGGTGGCCACGCACGGTTTGCCGCGCGCATCCAGCCAGCTCAGTTCATAGGCATGCCAGCGGTCGTGGCCGACGAACGGCAGCGTATCGGCGATACCGATCTCGGCGCGCGCGGTTTGGCGGGGAATGGCGAACAGCAGGCTGGGATCGTAATGCGCGGGGTAGGCGACTTCCCGGCCCAGGGAAGACTCGAAAGGGGTGCTCATGGGCGCCATTCTACGGACGAGGTTTGAAGCGAGGGTGTATAAGGCGGCCAGGCGTTCACCAACGGGAGGCTGTATGAAGCAGATATGGGCAGTAGGACTGGTGTCGTTGATGGCTTGCACACCCGCCCAGCCCAAAGGCGCCGCGGTCGGCGACGGTGCCCGGGCCGATATCGTGCGGCCGAACGGCGATAGCGTACCGGTGCTGAAAGTGGGCCAGCTGCTGGAAATCGAACTGCAAGGCAATGCCAGCACCGGCTATCAATGGCAGGTAGTGGAAGACGGTAGTCCGGTGCTGAAGCCGGCAACGCCGCCGAACCTCGCCGCGACATCGGACAAGCCCGCGGAGCCCATGATGGTGGGCGCACCGAGTATGTCGCGCTGGTGGTTCGAGGCGGTGCAACCTGGCCGGACGAGCTTGCGCCTGATCTATCGGCGCGCTTGGGAAAAGGACGTGCCGCCGGCGCAAACGGCCGAATATCGCGTAGAGGTGGAGTGATCCCGGTTCCTGAGCGACGGCTATTCCGTTTTGCCGAGCATGTTCCCGCGCTTGGAAAAGTAGCGGTGGGCAAGGCAAAGTAAGCGTTCCCCCAAACGGCAAAGGAAGCCGGACATGAAACCCATATTCCTATTGGGTGCGCTGGCGGCTGCGCTTTCGCTGCCCGCGCGTGCCGAAATGGTGTTCGACGACTGCATCGCGGGCCTGCAATCGCAGGCGACGGCGCAAGGCGTCGCGACCGAAAGCTATCGCACCCACACGCAGGGCTTGTTGCCGGATATGAGCGTGTTGGAACTGTTGGACGCGCAACCCGAATTCACCACGCCGCTGTGGGATTACCTGGCGGCGTTGGTCGACGATCAGCGCGTGGCCGACGGACAGGCCATGCTGGCCACCCACCAGGCGCTGCTGGCGCAAGTTGCCGAGCGCTACGGCGTGGACGCGCAAACGGTGGTGGCGGTGTGGGGCGTGGAGAGCGACTACGGGCGCATCTTCGGCAAGCGGCCGTTGCTGAGTTCGTTGGCGACGTTGTCCTGTTTCGGACGCCGGCAGGCGTTCTTCCGCGGCGAATTCATCGCCACGCTGAAGCTGCTGCAAGCAGGCGACATCCGTGCCGAAGGACTGACCGGCTCCTGGGCGGGTGCGTTTGGGCATACCCAGTTCATGCCGAGTACGTACGCGCGGATCGCCGTCGACTTCGACGGTGATGGCCGGCGAGATCTGGTCGCCAGCATCCCGGATGCGCTGGGTTCGACCGCCAACTATCTGAAGCAGGCCGGCTGGCAGACCGGGCAACCCTGGGGCTACGAGGTGAAGCTGCCGCCTGACTTCGATGCTTCCTTGGCGGGCCGGACTCGCCGCCGTCCGCTATCGGACTGGGTGGCGCGCGGCGTGATGCGGGTGGATGGCACACCGATCATCGCCAGCGATACACCCTCGGCGGTGCTGTTGCCGACCGGCGTGGCGGGACCTGCGTTCCTGGTATTCCGCAACTACGATGCGATCCATGCCTACAACGCATCGGAAAGCTACGCACTGGCCATCGCGTTGCTGTCCGACCGGCTGCGCGGCGGGAGCGGGATCGTCGCGGCATGGCCTACCGACGATCCAGGACTGTCGCGCACGCAGCGCAAGGAACTGCAGGTGCTATTGCTGGCGCGCGGTCACGCGATCGGCGAAGCGGACGGATTGATCGGGACGCAGACACGTCGCGCGATCCAGTCGGAACAACTCCGACTGGGACTGTTGCCGGCCGACGGTCGCGCCGGCCGCAAGATACTGGATGCCTTGAAAGCCGAGGGTCCATCCGCTATTCCGCCCATCGCCCCACCTGCTGTGCCGCCGCCACAAACGCCACTGCCCGTCACGCCACCACTCGTTCCGCCCCAAGAGAACACGAAACCATGATCCCTTCACTGCCAGGCCTGCGCATGGGCCGCTTTCAGGAGTTGGAAGCCCTATGCATCGATACGCCGTTTTCCACCGCGGCGATCAGTCTGCATGGTGCGCAGGTGCTGTCGTTCGTGCCGCAAGGATTTGGCGATCTCCTGTGGCTGTCGCCGGGTAGCCGCCAACCACCGCACGCCATTCGCGGCGGTGTTCCGGTGTGCTGGCCATACTTTGCCCGGCAGGGACAGCCCGACGACGTGCCGCAGCACGGCCATGCGCGCACATCGACTTGGCATCTGGCCGACGCGCGGCGTGATGAGGAAGGCGTCGTAACCCTGCAGTTCGTGTTGCCGAACGACACCGGCACGCCGCTCGATTTGTCCATGGCGTTACGCATCGGCCGTACGCTGGAGCAATCGTTGACCACCCACAACCGTGGCACCGAATCGCAACGTTTCACCCAGGCGCTGCACACGTATTTCGGTGTGACCGACGCTACTCAGGTGCGCGTAACCGGGTTGGACGGTTTGCACTACGCCAACAAGTATGACGGCCGCGATTACGTGCAGGCGGGAGAGTGGGACTTGCACGATCCGCGTGACCCCGGCCGAAGCGACCGCATCTATGCCGACACGGGGAGTCGGTTCGAGCTGAGCGACCTCATTGGCCAGCGCAAGATCACCCTGGAAACATCGGGTAGCCACACGCTGGTGGTATGGAATCCAGGCGCGGAAGGCGCGCGCACGTTCACCGACATGCCGCCCGAGGACTGGCGCCATTTCGTCTGCCTGGAAGCGGCCAATGCTGGCGCCGATGTGATCGAGCTGGCACCAGGCGCCCGTCATACGCTGGGCCAGATCATTGCCGTTTCGAGTCTTTAGGAAAGTTTCGTTCCGTGCCGTAACAGTCCGGCGTGCGGATTGCAGGTTTCGCATGCTGCGGCAAAAAAGCAGGCGAACCCAAATGGACTCCTTGTAGGAGCGACGGTTTTTAACAGCCGAAGGGCTGGTCAAGTCGCGACCGGGAACATCAACATCGCGACTTGACCAGCCATTCGGCTGTTAAAAACCGTCGCTCCTACAAGGACCATGCCCATGCTGCCGCCCTACAAAGCAACCGCCCGTCGCCAGATCGCGTCAGCTACAAACGGCTAGCGCTCGCAAGCGTCGCAGCGCTCTACCCGGGGACGGGTGATACGCCCTAAACTGCCGCACTCCTTTATCGTCCGGTCCACCTGTGAATTCAGACCCCCAGGCCGTCGGCGGACGCCGCGCCGCGCTCATCTTCATCTTCGTTACCGTGCTGATCGACATTTTGTCGTTCGGCGTGATCATCCCCGTGTTGCCCGGATTGGTGCGCCAATTCACGGATGGCGACTTCGCCCAGGCCGCCTGGTGGGTGGGGACGTTCGGCATGCTGTTCGCCGGCATCCAGTTCGTTTGCACGCCGATCCAGGGCGCGCTGTCGGATCGCTTCGGGCGGCGGCCGGTGATCCTGCTGTCCTGCTTGGGACTAGGCGTGGACTTCATCCTGATGGCGCTGGCGCAATCGCTACCGTGGCTGCTGATCGCGCGCATCTTCTCGGGCATGTTCTCGGCCAGTTTCACCACTGCGAACGCTTACATCGCCGATATCACTCCGCCGGAAAAACGCGCGCAGGCGTTCGGCATGATTGGTGCCGCTTTCGGCGTGGGCTTCATCATCGGTCCACTGCTGGGCGGCCTGTTGAGTAAACATGTCGATCTGCGTGCGCCGTTCTGGTTTGCGGCCGGACTCGCGCTGCTCAATTTCCTCTATGGCTACTTCGTACTACCGGAATCCCTGCCGAAGGAGAAGCGGTCGCCTAGGTTCGATTGGTCCCACGCCAATCCGATCGGATCGATGGTGCTGCTGAAGCGCTACCCGCAGGTGTTCGGATTGGCTGCCGTGGTGCTTATCGCCAATCTGGCGCATTACGTCTATCCCAGCGTATTCGTGCTGTTCGCCGAATATCAATATCGCTGGGACGAGGATCAGGTGGGGATGGTCCTGGCCGTCGTCGGTGTTTTCAGCGTGATCGTTCAAGCCGGCCTGATGGGCAAGATCGTGCCCAAGCTGGGCGAACGCCGCACGCTGCTGTTCGGCCTGGCTTGTGGCGTGGTCGGCTTCATCATCTACGGCATGGCGGACGTGGGCTGGATGTTCCTGATTGGCTTGCCGATCAGCGCGCTCTGGGGACTGGCCGGCCCGGCAACGCAGGCGTTGATTACCCAACAGGTCGGCGCGGACGTGCAGGGACGCATCCAAGGTGCCTTGATGAGTCTGGTGAGTCTGGCCGGCATCGTCGGACCGATGATGTTTGCAGGAACCTTCGCGTTGTTCATCGGCAAAAACGCGCCGGCGCATATTCCCGGTGCGCCCTGGCTGCTGGCGTCACTGTTGTTGTTCATCGGGCTGCTGGTGGGCTGGCGATTCGCCAGGCCGGCGCCGGCAGCGGTGTGAGCTACCGTGTAGGAGCGACGTGAGTCGCGATGAGGCTTTGCCGGTAACGCTTCATCGCGACTCACGTCGCTCCTACACGAAGACAAAAGAAGAAGGCCGCTTAGCGGCCTTCTTCTTTTTGGACAAGTGGCGAGAATCAATCGTCTTCTTCATAGACAATCTTGCCGGTAGCAGCATCCAGGTGGATTTCCCGGTCGTCGCCGTCGGATGCGCGTTCGGCCTCGGCCTTCCACATGCCGTCATCGAAATCGACGTCGTGCACCTCCGAGTAGCCAGCTGCGGTCAGTTTGGCCTTCACGTCGTTTTCGGTCAGATTCGAAACCAGCCTGCTGGCCTTGATGTCGCCGGTAGCAGGATTGATGAGTACATCGACGCGCTTGCCGTTCGCGCTGGTGGCATCGGTTTCCCACATGCCGTCTTCGAAATCCAGATCATCCACGCGGGTGTAGCCCTTTTCCGCCAGCAGAGCGCGCACCTGTGGTTCGGTCAGTGCGTCGGCTGAGGACTGTGTCTGTGCCAAGGCGGCTGACGAAGCCACCAGCAAGCCGGTGAGAATGAATAATCTTTTGCGGACGATCTGCATGGAATTCTCCTGCAGTGGAGGTAACCAGATACTGCCTAGCTCCGCATCACTCGCCGATGAATTGGAGGCGCCCGCGCCGCTCGCGTTTAACGGGCAGTGGCAGATTCTCCACGCGGCCTTCACGCAGGGTACGGCGCAGGCCAAAGCATTGAACGCGGATCGACGCGGGCGAAAACTCTCAATGTCTTATCCGCTTTTTCCGCCTTATCCGCTTCTAAAAGTTCTAAGCGTTTACTTTTCGCGACTTACGTCGCTCCTACAAAAGCGCGGCGCTTTTCCACGGCTGCGCACCAGCGTTGGGCGACCGCAGGCGAGGTCGTGCACACCGCATCGTCGGTCACGGTGGTGACCGCGCGTTCGAGAAGTTGGATGTCGGCTTCGTGCTGGCGTGCGACGTGCGGATCCTCGAAGAAGATCACCCGCTGGCAACGACGTTCCAACACGCAGTCGGCGATTTGCGCGTCGCCACCCATCGGGCCGCTTTGGTAGCGTTCGGCCCAGGTGCGGTCCTGCGGCCAGCCGCGGCTCCAGGCCAGTTCGTTGAGTCGCTGGCCGGTCGTGCCGGTGGCCACGCGCCGCGCAAAACGCGAGAGCACATCGAAGTGTTCCGCCGCGAAGGCCAGCATCTGCGGCTTCATCGCGTCATGCGCGATCAAGGCCAATGTTTGCGACTCCAGTGCATGGAAAGTATCCGCGCCAGGGTCGGGGGCGAAACCGGCGTGGACGCGTTCCATTTCGATCCAGTCGCGCGCTGAAGCCACGGTGGACAGGAAAGGTTTGCCATGGATGACACATTGCCGCTTGAGTGCCGCCGCTTCCGGGAATATCGAAGAAGGATCGACCGGATCGATCAGGTAAATCGCGCCTTGCAAGGTGCGCTCAGCGCCTTCCAAGCCCACCACTTCGGCAACCAACTTCATCAAGCCACCCTCGTGGCCGTAGGGATAGCGGCGCAGGTGCGGAAAGTCGGCCAACAGGCCAGCGGCGGCGATAGCGTCGTAAGTGCGGCCCACCGCATGCAGCCCGAGATTCAATTCGCGAATACCGGATTCGCAAGCACGCAGCCAACGAAACAATGCGGCGTCCTCGCTTTGGTGATGCAGTCGATTGGCGGCAAGGCCCAGGCGCATGGGGTGGGTTTTCGAATGAAGGAATGGACAGTCTAAAGGGCCTTGTGAGCTTTGGTATGTGTAGGAGTGGTGCCGGCATGCTGGCACCGGTCAGTCGCGATGAAGCTCTACCGGCAACTTCATCGCGACTGACGTCGCTCCTACAAGAGTCGTTCGCCCTACTGGATGAATTGCGTCGCCATTGGCATCAGGACCGACATCTGCGGCTTTTCTACGCCGTCTTTGCTGGGCTGCACATTGAACGGATAGGTGGTCGGCCACCAGGCGCCAGCCGCCCAGTAGGTCCAGCCCAGCCACACATCATCGTTGGCTTCCATGTGTTCCAGCATCTGCTTCAGCGCCGCCATGCAGGTCGCGTTGCTGCTGGCGCCGAATTCGCCAAGGAAGCCGCGCTTGCCGTGCTCGCGCAGCCACGTGGTGAACACGTTCAACTTGCGGACGCCGATGTCTTCGCTGACGCATTCGCCGGAAGTGCCTGAAAAATCCGCGTCCAGATATTGATGCGCCTCGAAGGCGATGCGGTTGGCCGGATCGGTGATCGCGAGCAGCGCATCGGCGTTGGACGTGCCGCCGTACCAGGTGCCGTTCCAGCTGTGCGCGCCGCTGTAGGCGGTGCCGGGCACCAGCACCAGATTGTTGGCGCCGGCAGCGCGAATCGCGTTCAGTGCCGCCTGTGCGGCATCGGCCCATTCGGTCGCACCGATACCGTTGGGCTCGTTCATCAGCCCGAAGATCACGCTGTCGTCGTTCTTGAATTCGTCGGACAGCCGCCGCCAAAGATCGACGAAAACCGAGACCGGCACTTCGCTGCCGCCGATCCGCACACCGTTGTATTTGGCGTAGTTGTGCACGTCCAGCACCACCACCATGTTCTTCGCCTTGGCCCGCTGCACAGCGGTATGCAATAGCGACAACTGCGCGGCATCCAGCTCGCCGTTGGCCTGCGGCTGCAGGCGTTCCCACAAGAACGGCAGCCGGATGATGTTCATGCCCTTGGAAGCGAAGTAGGCGTAGTCGGATTCGGCAGGGTAGGTGTAGTCCTTGAACAGCACTCCCGGCTTCTTCGACGAGTTGAATTCGGCGCCGGCCAGATTGACGCCGGCGTAGCGGACGCCGCGCGGCTCCTGCGCCGAGGCCAGTGCGGACAAGCCGCCTAGCAACAGGCAAAGCGTGGCTGCAAATATCTTTTTACGGCAAGCGTTAGAAGCACAAGGGCGCAAGTCGGTCTCCTTTTTTTGGGGACCGAAATGCGCACGAATGGTCTGTGCGCATTCGGTCAGGTTTGCAGCATCATCGCGATGCTGTCGGCCGCGTCGCGGCCTTCGGCTACTGCAGTCACCACCAGGTCGGCGCCGCGCACGGCGTCGCCGCCAGCGAACAGTTTGGCGTGCGTGGTCTGGAATGGAAGACGGTCTTCGCCACCGACCACGATGCGGCCGTTGGGACTGCCTTCCACGCCTTGCGCGGCCAACCACTCCGGCACGGTAGGCGAAAAACCGAACGCAATGATGACCACGTCCGCTTCCAACAGCGATTCGCTGCCCGCGATCGGCACCGCTTGCTGCCGGCCGCGTTCGTCCGGCTCGCCCAATTGGGTTTCCACCACCTGCACGCCGATCACGTTGCCGTCGGCGTCGCCTTCGATCGCCAACGGCTGGCGGTTGAACAGGAAACGCACGCCTTCCTCGCGCGCATTGGCGACTTCGCGCGCCGAGCCCGGCATGTTGGCTTCGTCTCGACGGTAAGCGCAGATCACCTTGGCCGCGCCAAGGCGAATTGCGCTACGCACGCAGTCCATGCCGGTGTCGCCACCGCCCAGCACCACTACGCGCTTGCCATGCAGATCCGGCACCGCCAACTTGTCTTCCCAGCCGGCGATGGGCCGGCCCCACGGATCGTTGCCGCCAACGATGCGCCCGTTCTGTACCAGGAACGGCAGCGCCGGCAGCACGTTGGCCAAGTCCTGCCCGGGCAGGCCGCCATCGGTGTAGCGATAAGCGCCGGTGCCCAGGAACACGGCGTCGTATTCGTCCAGCAATTCGTCCAGCGTCACATCGCGGCCGATCTCCACGCCCAGGCGGAACTCCACGCCCATGCCTTCCAGCACCTCGCGACGGCGCGCGATGATGCTCTTCTCCAGTTTGAAGCTGGGAATGCCGAACTGCAGCAAACCACCGATCTGTTCGTAGCGGTCGAACACCACCGCATGGATGCCCGCACGCGCCAGCCGATCCGCGCAGCCCAGGCCGGCCGGTCCTGCACCGATCACCGCAACCCGCTTGCCGGTGGGCTGCACATGGCTCAAGTCCGGGCGCCAACCGCTTTCCAGTGCCGTGTCGACGATGTACTTCTCGACCGCGCCAATGGTGACCGCACCGAATTCCTCCAGCGTGCAGGCACCTTCGCAAAGGCGGTCCTGCGGGCAGACCCGGCCGCAGACTTCCGGCAGCGGATTGGTGGAATGGCATAGTGCCGCGGCTTCCTCGATACGGTTTTCCTGCACCAGCTGCAGCCATTGCGGAATCGCGTTGTGCACCGGGCATTTCCAGCTGCAGTACGGATTGCCGCAATCCAGGCAGCGGCCGGACTGGTACTGCGCGTCGGCCTTGTCGAACTTGCCGTACAACTCGCCCCAGTCGCCGGACGTGCGCAATTCCAGCGGGATGCGCTGCGGCATCTGCCGGGGAAGTTCTAGGAATTGGAAAACTTGCTTGCGGCTCATGGGGCGGGGAACCGGGAATAGGGAATGGGGAATCGGTAGAGCGGTGGTGCGTGGGCGGAAGGGCTCGCTGGGAGAAAAGGAGAAATCGAGCTTTGCCTATTCCCGATTCCCCATTCTCGACTCCCGGCTCTCACGCCGCCCGCCTCAACGTTTCCGTCAGCGACTCGATGCTGGCCGCCTTCGGTTTGACCAGCCAGAACTTGCCGACGTAATCGCGGAACTCATCCAGGATCTGTTGCGCCCAGATGCTGCCGGTGAGTTCGCGGTGACGCTGGATCAAGGTGTGGATGTGCTGGCGGTAGTTCTCGAAGCCTTCCGGCGAAATACGGTGGATGTCGATCAGCTCGTGGTTGTAGCGGTCGACGAAATCGCGATCCAGGTCCAGCACGTACGCCAAGCCACCGGTGAAGCCGGCACCGAAGTTCAGGCCGGTGCGGCCCAGCACCATGACGATGCCGTCGGTCATGTACTCGCAGCAATGGTCGCCAGCGCCTTCGATCACTGCCAGTGCGCCGGAGTTGCGAACGGCGAAGCGTTCGCCGGCGCGGCCGGCGGCGAACAGCTCGCCGCCGGTGGCGCCGTACAGGCAGGTGTTGCCAAGGATCGGCGTGCTGCGCGCTTCGAAGCGTGCGCCGCGTGGCGGCCGCACGACCAGGCGGCCGCCAGCCATGCCCTTGCCGACGTAGTCGTTGGCTTCGCCTTCCAGCTCCATCTGCAGGCCACCGGCATTGAACGCGCCGAAGCTCTGCCCGGCGGTACCGCGGAAGCGCAGGTTCAACGGCGCATCGGCCATGCCCAGGTTGCCGTGGGCGCGGGCGATGGCGCCGGACAGGCGCGCACCGATGGAGCGGTCGGTGTTGTGGATCAGGAAGCGGTGATCGCCGCCGGTCTTCTTTGCGATGGGTTGGGCTAGCAATCCATCGAGTTGCGTGGCCAAGCTGTCGGGCGATTCGTACAAACGCTGCGCGGCGCAGTGGCCGGCATCGTACTGCGCGCCCTTCAACAGGCGCGACAGATCCACGTGCACACCTTCGCGCGGCGAAACCTGCAGTTGTTCCAACAGATCGGTACGGCCGACGATTTCATCCAGCGACTTCGCACCCAGGAACGAGAGCCATTGCCTGACTTCCTCGCTAAGCAGGCGGAAGAAAGCCTCGACGCGTTCCGGCAATCCGGTGAAATACTCGGAACGCAAGCGCTCATCCTGCGTCGCCACGCCGGTGGCGCAGTTGTTGAGGTGGCAGATGCGCAGGTACTTGCAACCCAGCACGATCATCGGCGCGGTGCCGAAGCCGAAGCTGTCGGCACCCAGCAGCGCCGCCTTCACCACGTCCAGGCCGGTCTTCAGCCCGCCATCGGTCTGCAACACGGCGCGATCGCGCAATTGGTTGGTCACCAGTGCCTGGTGCGATTCGGCGATACCCAATTCCCACGGCACGCCGGCATAGCGGATCGAGCTGAGCGGGCTGGCGCCGGTGCCGCCATCGTGGCCGGATACCGTGATCAGATCCGCGCCGGCCTTGACCACGCCCGCTGCAATCGTGCCCACGCCCGCATGCGAGACCAGCTTCACCGAGACCAGCGCTTTCGGGTTGACCTGCTTGAGGTCGTAGATCAGTTGGGCGAGATCTTCGATGGAATAGATGTCGTGATGCGGCGGCGGCGAGATCAGGCCGATGCCGGGCTTGGCGTAACGCAGCCGCGCGATCATCTCGTTGACCTTGTGGCCGGGCAACTGGCCGCCTTCGCCGGGCTTGGCGCCCTGCGCGACCTTGATCTGCAGCACTTCGGCGTTGACCAGGTATTCCGGCGTCACGCCGAAACGGCCTGAGGCCACTTGCTTGATCTTGCTGCGCTTCTCGGTGCCGTAGCGCGCGGGATCTTCGCCGCCTTCGCCAGAGTTGCTGCGGCCGCCCAAACGATTCATCGCAATGGCAAGCGCTTCGTGCGCTTCCGGCGACAGTGCGCCCAAACTGATGGCGGCGGTGTCGAAGCGACGCAGGATGTCGCCGGCATCGGCCACCTGGTCCAGCGGCGTCGGTGTGTCGGCTTTCTTCAGTTGCAGCAGGTCGCGCAATGCCGAAGGCGGGCGCGAATTCACCACGTCGGCGTACTGCTGCCAGTCGCTCTGCTGGCCGGTGCGGGTGGCGCGTTGCAGCGTCATCACCACGTCGGGGTTGTACATGTGGTATTCGCCGCCGTGCACGTACTTCAGCAGGCCGCCGATCTCGGGCGGTTGCAGTTCGTTCCATGCGCGCTGGCTCAGCTGTCGGGCTTCCTTGTCCAGCCGCGCGAAACCGACGCCGCCGATGCGTGCCGGGGTGTCGGCGAAACACAGGTCGACCACTTCCGGATCCAGGCCGACGATCTCGAACAGCTGCGCGCCGCGATAGCTGCTGACGGTGCAGATGCCCATCTTGGAAATGATCTTCGAAAGGCCCTTGTAGATGCCCTTGCGATAGCTGCGGCCGATCTGCGCCTGTTCGCCGCCTTTCTTCAGATGCAGGATGCCGCGCCGGCCCAGATCGAACAGTGTCTGGTAGGCGAGATAGGGATAGACCGCGGTGGCGCCGAAACCCAACAGGCAGGCGATATGGTGCGGGTCGCGCGCGGTGCCGGTTTCGATGATCAGGTTGACGTCGCAGCGCAAGCCGACGCGCGACAGATGATGATGCACGGCGCCGGTCGCCATCAGTGCGTGCACCACCGGCGTGTCCTTCTGCGGGCGCCGATCGCTCAGCACCAGCATCACCATGCCTTCGCGCGCTGCCGCTTCGGCTTCGGCGCAGATGCGTTCGATGCCGGCCTTCAGCCCTTCGTCAACGCGATAGGACAAGTCTATATAGCGATGCTTGGCATCGTACGGCTCCATCTTCACGATCTGCCGCAATTTGCGCTGCGATAGCACCGGCGAATTGAGGATCACGTGGCTGACCGTTTCCGGGCCCGCGTGGAAGATGTTGGTTTCCTTGCCCAGCTGCGTGGCCAGCGACATCACGCAGTCTTCGCGCAACGGATCGATCGGCGGATTGGTGACCTGCGCGAACGCCTGGCGGAAGTAGTCGTACAGCGGCCGCGTCTGCCGGCTCAGCACCGCCATCGGCGTGTCGTCGCCCATCGATCCAGTGGCTTCCTGCTCGGTTTCGGCCAACGGGCGCAGCACCTGTTCCACTTCCTCGGTGCTGAGCTGGAACAGCTTGTGATAGCCGAGCAATGTCTTTTCGTCGAACGGCGCGTCGGTCAGCGACGGATCGATCAACTCGGTCTGCAGGTAGGTCACGCCCTGATGCAGCCATTGCTTGTAAGGCGCGCGGCCGCGGTTGATGCGGTCGATGGCGTCGCTGTCCAGCAGGTCGCCGCGCTTGAGATCGATCGCCATCATCTCGCCGGGGCCCAACTTGCCCTTGCGGGTGATGCGCTCGGCCGGCAGTTCCCACACGCCGGCTTCGGAAGCAACCAGGAAATGACGGTCGCTGGTCAGCATCCAGCGTGCGGGACGCAGGCCGTTGCGGTCGAGCATGCAGGCAGCGTAGCGGCCATCGCAGGCGACGATACCTGCAGGGCCGTCCCACGGTTCGGTGTTGAGGCCGTAGAACTCGTAGAACGCGGCCAGGTCCGAATCCTTGAATTCCAGCGACTGCGTCGCCGGCGGCACCAGGATGCGCAGCGCCTGCAACAGGTCCATGCCGCCGGCGATCAGCAGCTCCAGCATGTTGTCCAGGCTTTGCGAGTCAGAGCCGTGCATCGAGATAACGGGATCGAACTCGGCGATATCGAAGCGAGGCGTCTTCCATACCTTGCTGCGCGCCTGCGCCCAACGGCGGTTGCCTTCGATGGTGTTGATTTCGCCGTTGTGCGCCAACAAGCGGAACGGATGCGCCAGCGGCCAGCGCGGCAGGGTGTTGGTGGAGAAGCGCTGGTGGAAGACGATCGCGCTGCTGCTCAGGTCGCTGCGCTGCAGATCAGGGAAGAAGACCGGCAGCTTGTCCGGCAGCACCATGCCCTTGTAGCCAATGGCGTAGGGCGACAGCGTGACCACGTAAAAGTCGACGGTGGTATCGCGCAGCTTCTGCTCGGCGCGACGGCGCGCGAGGAACAGTGCCAACGCGAAGGCGTCGTCGTTCTGCTCTTCGCCGGCATCGACGAAAAGTTGTTCGATGTGCGGCAGGGTGTCTTTCGCCAATTGGCCGCAGACGCTGTCGTCGGTCGGTGGAACACGCCAGCCTTTCGGCGTCGCGCCAACGTTGCGGAGTTCTTCTTCGACAACGCGGCGGCACTGTGCGGCGAGTTCGGCATCGCGCGGCAGGAAGATCAAGCCGGCGGCGTAGCGCGATGAAACAGAAATGCCCGCGTCGGCGGCAAGCGCGCGCAGGAATGCATCGGGTTTGCGAATCAGCAGGCCGCAACCGTCGCCGGTCAGGCCGTCGGCGGCGACACCGCCGCGATGAGTCATGCGCGACAGCGCCGAAATGGCGGTGTCCACCAGCGAACGCGAAGGTTGATCGTCCAGCTGCGCGACCATGCCGAAACCGCATGCATCGCGTTCGTCGTTCGGGTCGTACAGCGCCTGGCGATCACGGGCTTGGCTACTGCGAGGGGGGACCATCTCTGCCTAAACCTTTCAGTGACGGCGACACCGTGCCCTGCCCCGCAGCGGCACTTCGAAATGTCTCCGGAAACCCGACTAAAGCACAGATGGTGCGGTGCCGCAACCAAGCGGTTGGAAGGGCGTATTTAGTTGCAGGAGCAACTTTTGGATGTCGCAGGAATCGCGGCAAGAAAGCGGTTTCGCAGCAGGCTGCGCGTCTTCGCAGAGGTATTCAATTGGGCGCCGTCTGTAGGAGCGATGAGGCTCTACTGGTTAAAGCTTCATCGCGACTCACATCGCTCCTACAAGTCCTACAAGTGCCCCACCGGCTAATGTTGCGATCGCGAGGCGCCGCCTATTCATCTCAACCGCAGCGCACTGCGGTTACCACGCCTTTGTCGTCCAACTCCACATTCAGACGTTCGGCACTGAATTCCATGGTCACCGCCTGGCCGGGTTTCAGCTGGCGAACCACGCCGGCCTTGGCATCCTTGCGGGCTTGTTCGACATCGGCTTCTGTCGCTGCTTTGCCGACCAGCCATTGCGCCTGGACATCGTCGCAACTGCTTGCGCTTACGGGCGGCGGCGCGGTGGTGGCGCCCGGCTGCTCGACACCCGGCTGCGCGGCGGCGGCCGCGGCGGCTTGCGAGCGCTCGGTGGCTGCCGTTTGTTCGTCGGACTCGGGTGCGCAGGCTGCCAGCGACAAGGCCAACAGCAGGGGAATCGCCAGACGGGTCATGCGGGTCTCCAAAACAATAGAAGGAATGCGCGAAGCATCGCTGAATCCGCATTCGCATGTCGTTAACCGCCGCACGCCAGAATCCGGGCATGTCCGTCCAGCATGCCGCCTATTCTCCTGCCGGACCCAGGACGCGGCCTACTTCCGAGACGGCACGCCCTAATCCTGCGCAGGACGCGGCTGCCGTCCAGGCGGCCGACGCCGGGCTGATCTACGTCAGCGACCACCAGCCCGGCATCCGCCGGCGGCGGGCAGGCAAGGGATTCTGCTATCTGGCGACCGACGGCAGTGCCGTGCGCGACGCAGCAACACTGGCGAGGATACGAGCACTGGCCATTCCCCCGGCCTATACCGATGTGTGGATCTGCCTGCACCCGCGCGGGCATCTTCAGGCGACCGGCCGCGATGCGCGCGGTCGCAAGCAGTATCGGTATCACCCGGAATGGAGTGCGGTGCGCGGCGACGGCAAGTTCGAACGCATCGTCGCGTTCGGCAAGGCGCTGCCGCGGCTGAGGCGACGCTTACGGCGGGATCTGGCCAAGCCCGGCTTCCCGCGCGAAAAGGTGCTGGCCTTGGTGGTGACGATCATGGCCGAAACCCTGGTGCGTGTCGGTAATCCCGAATACGCCCGCGACAACCGTTCCTTCGGCCTGACCACACTGCGTAACCGGCATGCCGATTTCACCCGGGATGGCCGGGTCAGATTGCGGTTCAACGGCAAGGGCGGGCTGCCGAACGAGGTAGGGATCAACGACCGGCGCTTGGTGAAGTTGATCCGCCAATGCCAACAGTTGCCTGGGCAGGCGCTATTCCAATACCGCGATGACGATGGCCAGGTGCAACCGGTGAGTTCCGGCGACGTCAACGACTACTTGCGCGAGGCGATGGGCGATGCGTTCACCGCCAAGGATTTCCGAACGTGGGGCGGTACGTTGGCGGCGTTCCAGCGATTGGCTGCTTCCGTGCCGCCGCCTGACGCCAGTGAGCGCGCGCTGGTCCAGCTGCAAAACGAAGTGATCAAAGCGGTTGCGCAGGCACTACGCAACACACCGGCAGTGTGCCGCAAGGCCTACATCGATCCGGCGGTGTTCGAAGCGTGGAGACGCGGTGAGCTGCTGCGCGCAGCCGAGGGTGTGCGTGGGGACCGCCAGTGGGAAGAGGCGGTGCTGAAGTTTCTGGCCAGAACCAAGCGCCGGGAGAAGCGGAATGGGAAAGCTAAGTCCGCCCGGTAGGATGGGTCGAGCGCAGCGACACCCATCGCTTGCGTCAAGCTATCCGAGCCGATGGGTGTCGCTGCGCTCGACCCATC
>CBFGZY010000038.1:0-36661 GCA_965653375.1 uncultured Pseudoxanthomonas sp. | reverse complement strand
GAAACCGATCACCGCATTGCCTGGCGCCAACTTCGCGGCCATGTCGCTGACCATCTGCTGGTGGATGCCGGTATCGACTTCCGGGTGGAATTCCGCGCGTTGCGGCACGCCGTACAAGGCGTCGACTTCGGGCAGGATGGCGGCCAGCGCGCCAGCTTCGCGCAGCGTCGACAAGAACGCCGAGGGCTGCGCCGATGCCAGCGCACGTCGCAGTTCCTGCCAAACGCGCTCGGGAACCAACGCATCGAGTTCGCCGCCGGCGGTCATTTCCTTCATCAGCGCCATGGTTTCCGGCGCCACACGGAAACCCAACGGCGCGAAGCGCGCCATGAAACGTGCCGCGCGCAGGATGCGTAGCGGATCTTCGGCGAAGGCCGGGCCGACATGGCGCAACAGGCGCGCCTGGATATCGGTCGCGCCGCCGTATGGGTCGATCAGGTTGCCGGCATCATCCTGCGCAATCGCATTGATGGTGAAGTCGCGCCGCTGCAGATCTTCTTCCAGCGTCACCGACGGATCGGTGTCGACCACGAAGCCACGATAGCCGCGCCCACTTTTGCGCTCGGTACGGGCCAGCGCGTACTCCTCTCCGGTTTTGGGATGCAGGAATACGGGGAAATCCCGGCCGACCGGCTTGAGGCCTTGCGCCAACATTTCCTCGGGCGTGGTACCGACCACGACGTAGTCGCGATCACCGGGCTCGATGCCCAGCAGTCGATCACGGACCGCGCCACCGACAAGATAGATCTTCATGGGTACATGATGCCGGATTGCCTTGCGGCTTGCTTCGTAGGAGCGCCCCATGGGCGCGAGCTCTTTCTGTCAGATTGCGATAGAAGCGAGAGCTCGCGCCCATGGGGCGCTCCTACCGGCGCGAGTCAGCTTTTGGGTGCCGCTGTCGGGCAGACAAAAGCTTTGCGCTTGGCATTGACGCGGCCCAGCATGCGGTCGGTGATCGGTAGAGCATTGCCGTTCAAGCGCCAGTCGTAGATCACGCTGAAGGCAAGCACACGTGCAGCGTACTCGCGCGTTTCGCGGTAGCTGATGGTCTCGATCCAGAAATCCGGGTCGTAGTTCGGTCGCTGCGATTGCCAGCGCGCGGTCGGCGCGGGCCCGGCGTTGTAAGCGGCGATGGCGATATACGGCACGCCGTACTTGTTCTCCATTTCGCGCAGATAAGCCGTGCCCAAGGCGATATTGGTGTCCGAGTCGTACAGGCTGGCGGCACCGCCCCAGGGCAGGCCCAGGCGCTTGGCGGTGGCGGCACCGGTCGTCGGCAATACCTGCATCAATCCTATGGCGTTCGCGCCGGACCGCGCCTTCGGGTTGAACACACTCTCGGCGCGGATTTCCGCGGCTACCCAAGCGGGATCCAGACCATGCTTGGCGGCTTCGCGGCGAATGGTGTCGCCGTGGTGCAGCGGGAAGCGCAGCTCATACAAACGCTGTTCGTCGGGCGCTTTACCCAACGAGAATACGGCGCGATCGAACCAGCCGTTGTCGCGCGCGACTTCCACCGCGATCCGGCGCTGGGTATCGTCGAAACGGGATAGCGCGTCGTTCCATTCGCTGGTCGCCCAGCCCGGACGTTCCAGCTTCCAAAGTTCCATGGCGCGCACGATGGCCGCATCCCGCGCTACCGCATTCTTTGCCTGCGCTGTGTCCTTGGGTGTCCAGGCGCATAGCACGTACGGCTGATTGAGGCGGTCGGCCGCCAGAAAACCGTGGAAGGTCGCCGATTGCGCCGCTTCGCGATAGAGGCGCTGCGCTTCGGCGTTGTCGCCGGTTTTTTCCGCCAGCCGTGCTTCGAAGTAACGCCAGCGCGAATCGTTGCGCAGCTTCGCCGGCATCTTGCGCAAGGCCGCCAATGCGGCGCGCCAGTCGCCGCGTGCCATCGCTTCGCGGACGTGCCATTCGTGCAGGTTGTCGTCGAACGCCGACTCGGGCACCTCGCCCAGCCGCCGCGCCGAATCCGGTTCGTAGGACGCCACGGTCCATAGCGCGATCTGGTTCAATACCAGTCCGCGGTCGGCTTCGGTCATGCCCAAGGCATTCGCGTATTGGGGTAGTTGCCGCTCGGCCGCACCGGGATCCTTCGTGGCCAGCCGCGCCAGTCCGATCGCCGCCATCTTGCGGCTGCGATCCGTCTTGGGCCATTGCAAGGCACGCGGATGCACGCCGTCAATGAATGCTGCGTAGTCGTTCGCCAACGCCGCTTCGTCGCCGGGCAGGCCGCGCGCTGCGTGGCGCATCGATGCGGTCTGGCGTTCTGCGGCGGCGGCGTCGATACGTTCCCAGCGCAGCGCAGGAGGCAATGCATGCTTGTTGGCCAGCAGCGCGAACACCGGGTCGCAGCCATCGGGCAGCGGCTTGACGCCTTTGCGCCAAACAGCCTGCGCATCCTTGATCCATTGCGCGTCCGCTTGGCCCAGTGCCTGCCTTGCATCCAGTTCGGCACACTGCAATATCAAGTTGCTGGTCGGTTTCCAATTGGCTCGAAACGTGGGCCAATCCTGGCGACGCGCGAGCGCCGGCAACCACAGACTGCGGAAGGCTTCGGCAACGGCCTGGCCCTGGTAGCGCTTGAGGAATGCCTGCGCCTGCGCGGTATCGAGCGTATCGATGTTGCGCTTGAGACTGGCGAACTCCACCCAACCGTAAAGCGGATGGGACACGATATCGCGGTACTGCCCAGCATCGAATTGGCCACGCTCGGCAGCCTCCAATGCGGCCCGCATGCGCGACCGTTGCGCATCCAGATTTTGTGCCTTGGCGGGCAGGTAAGCGAAAAGTGAGCCAACGAACAGGCCTACGAAGAGGCTGGCGGCAACGAGTACGATGGCAGGCTTATGGCGAGTCATGCACGGGAATATACCGAAGCCGGCTGAACGCGCACGTCGCTACTTCACACGAGGAGATTGCGTTTGGACGGTTTTTGGATATTCCCTTTGCTCGGCATCGTCGCCGGAATACTGGCGGGACTGCTGGGCATCGGTGGCGGTCTGGTGCTGGTGGCGGCGTTGGTTTGGTTGCTGCCGTTGTACGGCATTCCTCAAGAAGCGGCGATGCATGCGGCGTTGGCGAGTTCATTGGCCAGCATCGTGTTGACTGCGACGTCGTCGGCGTATTCACATCATCGCCGTGGCAGCGTGCTCTGGCCGACGGTCGCGTGGATGGTGCCGGGCCTGCTGGTCGGCGGATGGCTGGGCAGCGATCTGGCGGTCTATCTGGACGACGATGTGCTGCGCTGGATCGTCGCAGGTTATTGCTTCATCGCCGGCGCACAGCTGGCCTTCGGCAAGACCCGCGCGAGCACCGACAACATGCCAGTCTCGCCACCGCGCGGATGGTTGATGACGACCGCAGGCACGGTCATAGGCGCGGTGTCGTCGGTGGTGGGCATCGGTGGCGGCAGCATGACGGTGCCGTTGCTGGTCTGGCGTGGGGTGTCGCCGGTCAAGGCGGTAGGTACTTCCAGTGCCGGCGGCGTTGCCATCGGCCTGGCCAGCGCTCTCGGTTATGCGATGCATGCCCCCGCGGGCGCACTGCCGGACCATGCAATCGGGTACATCTATTTACCTGCCGCGATCGGTGTCGCCGTGGCGTCGGTAGTGGCTGCTCCGTACGGTACGCGGCTGGCCCATTGGATCAGCGGAGCCGCATTGAAGCGGGTATTCGCACTGTTCATGGTGGTAATGGGCCTGAGCATCGCCATTGCAGGCCGTTAGCGAGGCCGTCTTTTTCCAGCAATCGCTATCGCGCTGCATTGGATTCGTGCGCTTTGCGCTGACCGTCCGTCGGAGGATGACAGTACTTTCAAAAGAAACCGTCACTACATTCAGCTAATCATCACGCCACCTCTTTACATTTTGTTTACAACTCTAGTCTGGCTACCGCAAGGGAATCAGAGCCGGTGGCCGCCTATTTCACCCACCAGGAGAGAGAGAAGATGATGACGCTACGAAAATCGCGGATGGCGCGTGCCATTCAGTGCGGCCTTTTGCTGGCTTTGCCCGCGGTTGCCTTGGGGCAGGAAACGCAGCAGGACCCTACGACACTGGAGGCCATCACGGTAACCGGCAGCCGCATCAAGCGTGCTGAACTGGAGGGACGTGTTCCCGTGCAGACGCTCACCCGCGAGGACATCGACCGCACCGGCATGACTTCGATCGGCGAGATCGTGCAGGAGCTGACCGGGTCCGGCTCGGCGCTCAACACCAAGTTCAACTCTTCTGGCAACTTCGGTTTCTCTCCCAACGGCGACGGCGTCGGCGCGGGTTCGGCGCAAGTGGACCTGCGCCACCTCGGACCCAAGCGCGTGCTGGTACTGGTGGACGGCATGCGTTGGGTCAATGAATCCTCCGCTTCCGGTGTCAGCGCAGCAGTCGACCTCAACACCATTCCGCTCGCGCTGGTGGAGCGCATCGAAGTGCTGGAAGACGGCGCTTCATCGCTATACGGTTCCGATGCCATTGCCGGTGTAGTCAACATCATCACCCGCCGCAATTTCGAAGGCGGCCAGGTCACTCTGAACTATGGTCAGTACGATAAGGGCGACGGCCAGATCAGCGGCGCCGATTTCGCCTGGGGCACCAGTACCGACCGCAGCAATCTGTTTTTGAGCTTGAGCTACACCAAGCAGAAGGAAGTCAGCTCGGCCGATCGCCGCATATCGTCCATTCCGATCCAGGGCGGCAGCTCGCGCGTTCCCGGTGGACGCTTTGCGTTTACCGATCCCAATGGCGTTGAGTACGACCTGACCACCAATGCGGGTTTGACCAATCCGACCTATACCCCCGGTCTGCCGGACTGCGAATCCGGCACGCCGCGCACGGATGGGTTTCATTGCTTCGACTTCGCCAACGACGCTTTCAACTACGCGCCATTCAATCTTCTGATCACGCCTTCCGAACGCATGGGTGTATTCGGCCAGTATCGTTTTCAGTTCACCGATCAGCTGTCGTTCTATGCCAAGGCGTTGTTCAATCGGCGCGAATCGACCAATCAGGCTGCGCCGGAACCGATCGATCTCGGCCCAGGCGCCGGCACCACCTTTGCGGCGGACATCTTCATTCCTGCCAACCATCCGTTCAATCCGTTCGGGTTCGATCTGGTCGGCGGTGAAGGCGGAAACATCGGCACGATCCGCCGCCGTCCCTCCGAAGGTGGTCCGCGTATCTTCGAGCAACAAGTGGATACGCAGTATTTCGCTGCCGGCCTGGAAGGTTCGTTTGGTGGGGAGCGCCAGTTCTCCTGGGACGTCAACGGCGCCTATAGCAAGAACGAAGCCGACCAGACCAACCGTGGCAGCTACAACGCGCGCAACATCGCCATCGCACTGGGCGACCCGGCCGTCTGCGCGGCGACCGCCGGCTGCACGCCGTTGGATATCTTCGGCTTCAACACCATGACGCCGGCGATGCTGGCCTACATCAGCCCGTTGTTCCGCGACCGCAGCCAGCAGGAACTGACGCAGTTCACCGCCAACCTCAGCGGTAGTCTGTTCCCCATCTGGGCGGGCGATATCGCGTTCGCCACCGGTTACGAATACCGCAAGTACGAAGGCAGCTACAGTCCGGATCCGCAGACGGTGGCCGGTGAATACAACGGTGTGCCGTCGCTACCCACTTCCGGCAGCTATGACGTCAACGAAGTTTTCGTGGAGTTGGATGTGCCGCTGTTCGCACAGGAAGGAGGCAGCGGGAGGCTTGATCTGAACCTGGCCGGCCGCTATTCGGACTATTCCACCTTCGGTGGCGAATTCACGCCGAAGTACGGCCTGCGCTGGCAGGTGGCCGAAGATCTGTTGTTGCGCGCCACTTATGCGGAAGGTTTCCGCGCGCCGTCGATCGGCGAGCTGTACGGTTCGCAGAGCCGCTTCGACGCGTTGTTAGTGGATCCGTGCCTGGTGCCGCCTAGCGCACCGCCAGGTACGACGGCGCCGATCGCTTGCCCGGGTGTTCCCGCTGGCGCACGCCAGAACGATCCACAGATTCCGGTCCTGACCGGCGGTAATCCGGAACTGCAACCGGAACGTGCTCGCAGCTTCAGTGCGGGAATGGTGTTCAGCCCTTCGTTCGCCGAGGGCGCCAGTTGGTCGGACAAGCTGGACTTCGAGGTGACCTTCTATCGGCACGATCTGGAAGGCGCCATCCAGGCCATCGATGCACAGACGCAGCTCGACCTGTGCGCCACCACGCAGTCGCCGCAGTACTGCACCGGCATCAATCGTCTGGCTTCGGGCGAGATCGACACCTTCGAGAACTTCCTGGTCAATTTGGGTTCGATCAAGACCGATGGCTGGGATGCCGACGTGTTCTGGACGCTGCCTGAAACCAACGCAGGCCGCTTCAAGCTGAGCTGGCAGAACACCTTCGTGACCCGCTACGAAGCGCGCGGTGCTGGCGGACAATTGCAGCCGCAGGGCCCCGGCATCGTGGTCAACGACACCGGCATTCCCGAATGGACGTCCAACGCCACGCTGGACTGGAAACTCGGCAACTGGAACGCCGCCTGGAGCATCCGCCATATTTCCGAGATGGAAGAAGCTTGCCTGGCTGCGGATCCCAGTGAGTTCTGCGATACGCCGACCAGCAACACCTTGGCCGCGACGACCTACCACGATGTGCAATTGGGATACGACTTCGAATGGCTGAAGGGCCTGCAACTTACCGCGGGCGTGAACAACCTGTTCGACGAAGATCCGCCGGTATGCACCTCGTGCTCGCTCAACGGCTATGAGGCGTCCACCTACGATATTCCGGGTGGCCGCTTCTTCTATGTGCGGGCGAACCTGCGGTTCTGAGACAAGTAGGCATCATTAACGAATAGCCCGTTAACGAAAAAGCCGGCCTGATGGCCGGCTTTTTTTTGGGTAATTCCTAAGCAAACCGGACCAAATCTGAGAGGATTTGGTCATGAAGCGATGTCCTGATTGTGGTGGTAGCCGGCACTACGAGTTGGCGGATGGACGGCTGAAGTGCCGTGTTTGCGGCAAGCGGTTCACCTGGACGTCGGTGTGGGATTCGGTGCGGCTAGCTAACGCCAGCAAGCATCGCCTGCTGGAGTTGTTCGTACTGGGCGTGCCGTCGTATCGGCAGCGTTTCCGAAGCGATACCACGGCCGCCACCCGTGAGCGGTTCTACCGGTTGGTACGTGCTTGTTGCGCGATGGTGGAGCAGCTTCGAGAGCCATTCGAGGGTGCCCTGGAACTGGATGAAACCACGTTTGGCGGCGCCCGGAAGGGCAAACGGGGCTGGGGTGCGGCGGGCAAGGTCATCGTCTTTGGATTGATCAAACGCAATGGGCGAGTCAAGGCGATGCCGATCGCGGCGCACGATCGGGCCTCGGTGATGCAACAGATCGATGCGCATAGCCGTGAAGGCTCGCTTTACTACACCGACGAGTGGCAGGCCTATGCGACCTTACGTCTGCGCGGCGAGCATGTGATGATCCGCAAGGAGAAGGGACGACCGGTCGGGCGTGACCACATCAACGGCATCGAGGGCTTCTGGAGCTATGCCAAGAATTGGCTGTATCCCTACCGCGGTGTGCCGTCCCAATACTTTCATCTGTACCTGGCCGAAGTTTGTTACCGCTTCAACCACCGCGAACAAGATCTAAAACCCCTGCTTTTAAGGCTGATGAAGGCAACTTCGATCCAAGAATTGCGTCCCATTCTGGTCCGAAAAGCTTAGGAATTACCTTTTTTTGAGGCCCGCGTTCGAGTTGGCACCGATGTTTGTAGAGCCGCGTTCGAGAAGGGCTTCAAACAACTATTCGTTGTCGCGCGCCGTTGCGACGGCCTCACTGCTACTGATTCGGGACTGCTTTGCGTAGAGCCGAGCTTGCTCGGCTGCTCTTCGTGACGCCGCATGAATTCTGGCGGGAAAAGCAGCGGAGCCTCGATGCAAGCACAGGCTCCGCTCTATGAAAGCGTCTTTAGCTATTCGTTGTCGCGTGCCGTTGCGACGGCCTCACTGCTACTGATTCGGGACTGCTTTGCGTAGAGCCGAGCTTGCTCGGCTGCTCTTCGTGACGCCGCATGGATTCTGGCAGGAAAAGCAGCGGAGCAAGCTCCGCTCTACGAAAAGCGGCTTCGCCGCTATTCGTTCCGGCTATCAACGCAACGCCGTTTCCGGAACGTCGATATTCAATGCCAACGCCAGATGATCTGAGTTGGCCGCCGGCAATGCGCGAGTGCCGTCGATACCCAGATCGGCGCTGACCAGGATGTGGTCGATGGCCCGCTGCGGGCGCCAGCTGGGGAAAGTGGGAATGCAGATGGCGGGCGGTTGCAGTCGCGTGCGCTTGTACAGCACTTCCATTTCCGGCGTGTCGGGCACGCAATTGAAATCACCCATCAGCACGGCATTCGGATGATCCGACAGCAGTTCGGCGATGAAAGCCAATTGTGCGCGGCGTGACGTCGCGCCCAGCGAAAGATGCGCCACCGCCACGGTCAGGCCTTCGCGGCCGCCGCCGAAGCGTGCCAGCAGGACGCCGCGGCCGCTGATGCGGCCGGGCAGGGAATGATCGGCCACTTCCACCGGTTCCAGCTTGCTCAGCAGACCGTTGGCGCTGGAGGCCACCCGCCCGACATTGCGGTTGGGTTGGTGGCTCCAGTAATCGAAACCGCCGCGTTCGGCGAGGTAATGCGTCTGGTTGGTGAAACCCGAACGCAGACTTCCCGGGTCCGCTTCCTGCAGGCCGACGATGTCGTGCTCGCCGGCCAGTTGCGCAATCACGTCCAGACTGCCGCGCTTGTTGCCGGTGGGCAGCGCATGCGACCAGCTGCGGGTCACATAGTCGCTGTAACGGCGCGTGCTGGAGCCGGCCTGGATGTTGGCACTGAGCAGTCGCAGGCGGCGCTTGTCGGACGGCGTGGTCATGGGGGAGGCGAAGCCGTACGGCGCTTACTTGGCCGCGCGTTCCATGGCGATCAAATGATCGGTGATGCGCAAGACATCAGCGTAGCTGTTGCCGCCGGTTACCCGGTACTTGCCGTTCACGATGATGGTCGGCGTGCCTTCGACCCCGCTCTTCATGGCGAACTGCTTGGCCTGGTTGACCTTGGCGGTAACGCCGAAGCTGTCCATCAGTGCCAGGAATTCCTTCGCATCGACGCCATAGCCGGCGTAGAAAGCGGCCACTTTGGCCGGGTCGGCCTTCTGGCCTTCGCCGGGCAGGCTGCGTTCCAGGTGGATCTTGCTGAAGACAGTATCGTGGGTCTTGTCCACCAGGCCCTTGCTCTCGGCTGCGTAGTACGCCTTGGCGTACGGCATCCAATCCGGCGCGAAGGCCACCGGCACGTAGGTCAGGCGCACATCCGCCGGAAGCTTCTTCTTCCACGACGCCACGTCAGGTGCAAAGCGGGCGCAGGCGGGGCAGATGTAGCCGAACACCTCCACGACTTCGATCTTGCCGTCCTGCGGCGCGTAGGGCTGTCCGTTGGGGATTTCCACGTAGTCCTTGCCGAGCACCGGTGCCGGGCCTTGCGGCGGCACGATCGGGGCCGAAGCGGTGGGCGCTGCGGGGTCGGTAGCCGCGGCTTCCGCGGGGGTTTCGCCAGCAGGGCTTGCCGGAGCTGCAGCATCGGTCGCCGGGGCGGCGGTGCTTTCAGTCGCCGGGGTTGCGGTCGAGGGCGTGGAAACGGATTCGGACCCGTCGTTCTTCCCGGTGCAGGCGGCCATCAGCGGCAGCAGGACCAGCATCGTCAGTAAGGCGCGGTATTTCATCGTTCGAACTCCAAAGGAGAGGGAAGGCACCGCGGCCGGCAAGCCGCGGTCAGGGTTGCGATTCTGCATGGCGTGCCGCTGCGGCGCCATGACGGGGTTCACTTGCCCGCTTTGTTGCCGGCGCTGCGCTCGCGCGCGACCAACTGCTCGGCGATGCGCAGCATGTCGCCGTAGTCGCTGCCACCGATCACCCGGTACTTGCCGTTGACGATGATGCTGGGCGTGCCTTCCACGCCGGCAGCGGTGACGAAGGCGCGCGAGCGCTCCAGGTGCTGGTCGACCGCCGCGCCATTCATGGTGTCCACGAACTTCTTGCGGTCCACGCCATAGCCGGCGTAGAAGCCGGCGATTTCGTCCGGCGTGGCGTTCTGGATGGGCAGGGCGCCGCGGTCGTGCAATGCCTTGAACATATCGGCGTGTGTCTTGTTCAGAACACCCAGCGTCTCAGCGGCGTAGTAAGCGCGCGCATAGGGGATCCAATAGTCACCGAATGCGGCCGGCACCGCGGTGAACCGGACGTACCCCGGCTGCTTGCGTTTCCATGCGCTGATGATCGGTTCCAGGTGCGCGCAATGGATGCAGGTGTAGCCGAAGACTTCCACTACTTCCACTTTGCCGTTGAGCGGCGCGAACGGCTTGCCATCGGGAATGACGACGTAGTCCTTTCCTTCGACCAGCGCCGGAGCGGCGGCCTGAGCGGCACCCGCGAAGGCCGGCAGCAACGCAAGCAACAATAGGAGCAGGCGGAATTTCATCTGGTTTCTCCGGGTGCGAAAAAAAGAAACGCCGGCCATGATCGGGCCGGCGTAATGAACAGGAGCTACTAGAGCGTGTTATGCACTTTGAAATACCTTCCAGCGTGCCTGGGCCGCTGCTATGCGGCGTTGCGGTCCTTACCAAGGCCGCCAACCTTGGCGGCGTCCCGCGGCTTGCCTCGCAACGGCTCAGACACGCGGATAAAGCACTTCAAAGCACATAACACGCTGTATGACCTCGCGCGACCGCGCAAGTTCACCCGGCGCGTGGCTCAGCCTTTCTTGGCGTTGCCGGCCTTGGCGACGGCCTCATCGTCGGCACGGTCGTGCAGACCCTGCAGATAACTGGCCAGGGCCTGGATTTCCTGATCGCTCAGCGGGCCTGCGACCTGCGACATGATGTGGAACAGGGTCGGGTCTTTCTGCGTGGTGGTACCGGCCCGGTACTCCTGCAGGCGGCGCACGGTGTAGTCCTGCATCTGACCGCCGACATGCGGATAGGCCGGGCCCGGGTTGCCGGCACCGGCCGGACCGTGGCAGGCCAGGCAGGCCGGCACGCCGCGGGAGGCGTCGCCGCTGCGGTAGAGCTTCTGGCCAACTTCGTAGAACTTCATGCCCTTGTAAGGACCGTCGGCGATCACACTGTCGTCGGACAGCCCGGCGCCGGCCTTCTGGGTGGCGAAATAGGCACCGACATCGCGCATGTCCTGCGCGCTGAGGGTCTTGGCGAACGGCGCCATCACCGCCGCCATCCCGGTATTGCGCTCGCCCGAGGCGAACAAGGCCAGCTGATGAGCGACATAACGCTCGCTCTGGCCGGCGATGCGCGGGTACTGGGGATCGGACGGATTGCCGTCCGCGCCATGGCAGGCGGCGCAGGCGGCGGCCTTGGTCTGGCCGGCCTTGGCATCGCCCCAGGTGGTTTTGGTCAGATTGACTTCCAGCGGCGCGGTTTCCACCGGGGCGTTATCCGGCACCGGAACGACGGTGGTTTGTGCAAATGCGACCGCACCGACAGCCACGATGGCCAGTCCGGTGAGTCCCATAACGCGAGCGTGGCGCATGCTAGAGCTCCGTAACCCAATGACAAAGCGGCACCGAATGGCAGCCGCGAAACCCGCGAATTATGGTCGCCAGGGCCCTTCGGGGTCAATTGACGACGACTGCCGGCAGGCGCGCCGCTGCGCAAAGCGGCCCACCGCGGCGTTGCGCATGCCATCCTAGCGGCATGTCGAATCCCCTCAATAGCGCGCATTACCTGCTTTCCGCCCATAACCTGCGCCAATTGCCGGCCGATGGCGGGCACGAAGTCGCCTTCGCCGGCCGTTCCAACGCCGGTAAATCCAGCGCACTGAACGCCCTTGCCAATCACAATGCATTGGCCAGGGTGTCCAAGACGCCTGGCCGCACCCAGCAACTGGTGTTCTTTGAAGTGCGGCCGGAGCGCTACCTGGTCGACCTGCCCGGCTACGGCTACGCCAAGGTGCCGCAGGAGCTGCAAGCGCACTGGCAAGCTTTCATCGACCAGTATTTCCGCACCCGGGAGGCGCTGAAAGGCTTGGTCGTGGTGATGGATATCCGCCATCCGCTGAAGGACTACGACCGCCAGATGCTGACCTACGCGGTCAAGCGCGGCCTGCCTGCGCATGCGCTGCTGACCAAGGCCGACAAGCTGGGACGCGGGCAGCAGGGCAACACCATGCAGGCGGTAAAGAAGGAGTTGTTCTCGGCATTTGGTGACACCGTCAGTGTCCAGACGTTCTCCGCCGAGTCCAAGCAGGGTGTCGAAGAAGCACGCAAGGTGGTGGCGGATTGGCTGGAGCTGTAGCGACCGACCACCCCCAAAAAAAGCTTCGCATAGGGCGGGCTCAAGCCCGCCGAACAACGCCGCCGCATCACAATTCCAATCCGCCGAGCGTTTTCGCAAGCCGGCGCTTCCGCAGCATCCATTTTGTGGATCGTGCAGCCCTGTTGGTGGAATACAGCAGCCTTTTGGCGGCAACGATGGTGTGCGGCCAAGAGGCTATAGTGCCGATCTTGCGGTGCGGGCCAATCATCCCCACATCGTTCTGCCCACTAAATTTGCGCGAGCCAGACCTTGTCGAGCCCCAGCCACGTTGCCGATACACCGATCACCCAGCGCGCGCAGTTGGTGGAATACATTGCCTCTGGCGAAAAACCCAAGTCCGATTGGCGTATCGGCACCGAGCACGAGAAGTTCGGTTTCCAACTGGATGATTTGCGTCCGCCCACTTTCGACGGCGCGCGCGGCATCGAAGCATTGCTGAAAGGCTTGACCCGTTTCGGTTGGGAAGCCATCGAAGAAAAGAACAAGGTGATCGCGCTGTGCAAGGACGGCGCATCGGTGACCCTGGAACCGGCGGGCCAGTTGGAACTTTCCGGCGCGGCGCTGGAGGACATCCATCAGACCTGCAAGGAAGTGGGTACGCATCTGAAAGAAATGAAAACCGTAGCCGACGAGCTGCAGCTCGGTTTTCTAGGCATGGGCTTTCAACCCAAGTGGCGCCGCGAAGACATGCCCTGGATGCCCAAGGGCCGCTACCAGATCATGAAAAGCTACATGCCCAAGGTCGGCAAGCTCGGCTTGGACATGATGACGCGCACGTGCACCGTGCAGGTCAATCTGGACTACGCCACCGAAGCGGACATGATCAAGAAGTTCCGCGTGTCGCTGGCGCTGCAACCGGTGGCGACCGCTTTGTTCGCCGATTCGCCTTTCACCGAAGGCAAGCCCAACGGCTATCAAAGCTATCGCTCGCACATCTGGACCGATACCGATCCGGATCGCACCGGCATGCTGGACTTCGTGTTCGAGGACGGCTTCGGCTACGAGCGCTATGTCGACTATTTGCTCGATGTGCCGATGTATTTCAGTTATCGCGATGGCATCTATCACGACGCCAGCGGCCAGAGCTTCCGCGATTTCCTTAAGGGCGAACTGCCGGTGCTGCCGGGTGCGCTGCCGACCTTGCGCGACTGGTCCGACCACATGACCACCGCATTTCCCGAAGTACGGATGAAGAAATTCCTGGAGATGCGCGGCGCCGACGGCGGTCCGTGGAATCGCCTGTGCGCCCTGCCGGCATTCTGGGTGGGATTGCTGTACGACGATGCCGCGTTGGATGCGGCGTGGGACCTGGTCAAAGACTTCTCGCTGGAAGAACGCCACGCCTTGCGCGACGGTGTGCCGCGACATGCATTGCGGCTGCCGTTCCGTAATGGCACCGTGCGAGATCTAGCCGAACAGGCAGTGAAGATCGCAGTCGGTGGGTTGCAACGGCGCGCCCGCATCAACAGCAAAGGCGTGGACGAAAGCGGCTTCCTGGACACGCTGGTGGAGATCGTCGAAGCCAACGAAACTCCGGCCGAACGCAAACTCAAACTGTTCCATGGCGAATGGAACGGCGACATCGACCGGGTTTTCCGCGAGTTCGCGTACTGAGCCGGCTGGCCGGGGCCTCATAGCCCTTCCGTAGAGGCAACTGCACCATGGCGTCGTTCGCATGCCACACCCGCGGACAAGCAACGCGGAGGCACGCCCGTTCCGGATGACGCAACGGGCCTCGCTGCGGGCGGAAACAACCCCTGACATGTAAGCCGGATGTAAGCCGGCTCCAAACAGACTGTCCGGACTTCCCCCTCACAGGTAGTCCGTCATGAAGAAATCATGTTTGACTTTCGCGCTGCTCGCCATGTCCAGCGCTGCGTCCGCCATGGCCGAGGAATTGCTCCCGACCACTCAATCGCTGGGCCCGACATGGGGACTTGGCGTGGGCACGCTGTATGAGAATGAAGGCTATGTGGGTGGTTCCGCCGAGGCGGAACTGATTCCGCTGGTGTTCTACCAGGGCAAGCGATTCCGGATTCTGGGACCGCAGGCCGAATACGCGGTATGGAAGGGCGATGCGTGGAGCGCCAGTCTGCGCGGCGAGTACCGGTTCGATGGTTACGAGCCGGACGAAGAAGAGATATTTGAAGGCATGGCGGAGCGCAAGGCCAGTCTTCATTTCGGTGGCGAGGTGAAGCACAGCGCCGGCTGGGGCGACATCACCGTTGAGTTTCTGAAGTCGGCCAGTGCCAGCAAGGGTTATCGTGCGTCCGTCTACTACGCCTACCCGTTCCAGCTCGGCAAGTGGACGTTGATGCCGAAGATCGGGGTCGAGCGCTACGACGCCAAGTTCACCGACTACTATTACGGCGTACGCGCCGACGAGGCGACCGCGACACGGCCGCAATATGAAGCCGACGCCAGCACGAACTTCGATGTCGGTGTCGATTTCCAGCGTACCTTCGGCCGACATCTGCTGGCCGGCAGCATCAAGTATCGCGGCTTCGGCAGTGCCATCAAGGACAGCCCGTTGATCGAAGACAGCGGATCGCCGCGGCTGACGCTGGCCTATATTTATACGTTCTGATGCACGGGGTTATCGGGGACAGCACATGCGGATCGGTGTCGTCGAAGACAATGAAAGACTGGCCGGCATCATCCAGCACGCACTGGTGCGCAGCGGTCTTTCGGTGGATGTGTATGCCAACAGCCGGACAGCGCAGTACGGGATAAAACAGCACGACTATGCCGTCCTGGTGGTCGATCGAGGCCTGCCCGACGGCGATGGATTGTCCCTGATCAAGAAGTTGAGGACCGAAGGGAACGGAATCCCCTGCCTGGTGCTGACCGCGCGCAATGCCATCCATGACCGCGTCGACGGCCTGGAGAACGGTGCCGACGACTACCTCACCAAACCGTTCGCGCTGGAAGAGCTGGTGGCCCGGGTCAAGGCGATGCTTCGCCGCCGTCCACAGGTAGCGCCGCTGTCTTTCCGGGTGGGAAATCTTTGTGTGGACGCCAATGCCGCGCGTGTCAGCGTCGACGGCAATGCCATCGGCTGCACTTCGGGAGAATTCCGGCTGCTGCTGGCCCTGGCCGAGCGTAACGGTGCGGTCATGTCGCGTGACGAATTGGCCGATGCCGCCTTCGGGCCCTTTGCCGAACTCACCGCCAATACCGTGGAAGTCGCGATTCATCGGCTGCGGCGGCGCCTGCGGGATGCGGGCTCGCAGGCCACCGTGATCAATCATCGAGGAGTCGGGTATGCGCTTTCCCTGGCTGCGGCCGACAAGCCTTAGAGGGCGGCTCTTTCGCGACACCCTGTTGGCATTCCTGTTAGCCTCCGGCTTTTACGTGCTGGTGCTGCACGAGATATTTCGCGAAGGATCGCGGCTGATGGTGCGCGACGGACTGATAGGCCAGGCCGAGGATGTGGTGGACGCGCTGCGTTTTGGCGCGGACGGAAAGCTTGAGCTGGAACTTCATGAACCGATGAAATGGGGCTACGACGCTTACTTCCAGAACCTCAAATACCGGGTGCTGGATAGCGGCGGCAAGGTGCTGTTCTCATCGGACGGCAGCCTGGAGGCGCTGACTCGCCCGGGAAAGCCACTGCGCCTGGACGAAGACTATTTCCAGACCGGCGACGCCATGCACGTGGCCACATACCCCACGCGCACATCGCATGGGCAGCTGTATATCCAGACCGCCCGTAGCGACCGGTTCTTCGAGTTGACTGCAGAAGCGATGTTGCCGGTGGTGGTGGAGACCTCCACCGCGGTCGGCGCGATTGCGTTGGTGCTCTTCGGCATCGTCATTCTGGTGGGGTTGAAATTTTCGCTGGCCCCTGTGCGCCGCGCTTCGCGCGATGTCGAAGCCATCAGCTCGCAGAATCTCTCTACCCGCATTTCCACGCACGACATGCCGGTGGAAATCCTGCCGATGGTGGACGGCATCAACCGCTCGCTGGGGAGAATCGAAGATGCTTTCCTGGTCCAGCAGCGCTTTCTTGCCAACGCGGCGCACGAACTGAAGACACCGCTGTCGATCTTGCGCGGGCAGCTGGAAATTCGCGTGGATCCCGAAGAGCGCGCCGTCATGCTGTTGGAAATCGACGCCATGGCCCACACCGTCAACCAGTTGCTGCAGCTGGCCGAAGCGTCCGATATCGGGAGCTATCGTTTCGAAACTGTGGACTTGGCAGCGGCGGCGCAAGAAGCGATCATGCTGGTGAAATCGTTGGCCGATGGACGCACGGTAGGGATCGACCTGAAAGTCGTCGCGCCGTCCTACGTGCGCGGCGACCGTGCCGCTATCCAGATCGCGCTGCGCAACGTGCTGGAGAATGCTCTCCACCATTCACCGCCGAAAAGCCTGGTCGAGCTTCGTGTCGATGGCCATGCCGTCGTCATTCGCGACCTGGGCGCAGGCTTGAGCGAAGAGGCCAGAATCCATGCCTTCGAGCGATTCTGGCGGCTCGACCGTTCCGGCTCAGGCACCGGGCTGGGACTTTCCATCGTCAAGGAAATCATGGACGCGCATCACGGCGATGTACGCGCCGAGAACGCACAGGATGGACCGGGCGCCGTCTTCACGCTGCGCTTTCCGCATGTCGCCGAATAGCCCTTGGATGAGGCCAACGTTCGGAGGCCGCTACCAGCGCTTGGTCAGCGTCAATCGGACCGAGCGCGGCGGTTGCGGATAGATCTGCGAGAAGCCACCGGTGATGTAGTAGCGCTCGTCGGTGACGTTGTCGAGGTTGAGCAGCAGTTCCATTCGACTATCGAAGGCATAGCGCGCGTTGAGATCCAGGCGCGTGTACGAGGGCAGAAAGAAATTGTTGGCGGTCGTCGCCGCCTGCTCGCTGCCATGGAATACACCGCCGCCTATCGTCAGGCCGGAAAGGACGCCATCGAAGGCCCACGAGGTCCAAACGCTGGCTTGGTGGCGGGGTACGCCGGCCAACCGGCTGCCGACGATCACGGTGTTGGTGTCCTTGATGATGGTGGCGTCGGCGTACGCATATGAAGCCACCAACGTCCATGCGTCCACCGGACGCATCGAGACTTCGGCTTCGATCCCGCGTGAGCGCAGTTCGCCGGTCTGTATGACCAGATTCCAATCCACCGGATCGGCTACCACGGCGTCGGTCTTGCGTAGGTCGAATGCGGCCAGGGTCGCTTCCATGCGGCCGTCCAGCAGGATCGACTTCGCGCCGATCTCAACTTGATCGCCGCGGGTGGGTTTGGGCGTAATGCCGCTTTCCAGCGTGCCCGCGTCGGCTTCGTTGCGGAATGAGCGCGCCCAGCTGGCGTAGAAGGAGAGGTCTGGTGTGGCCAGAAAGGTCAGGCCTGCGCGCGGTGAGAACGGATGATCGCGGCGCGTGATCGCCGGATCGATTCCGCCGGTGTAGAACGACAGCGTATCCGTCTGTTCGTAGCGCCCGCCCAGCAACAGGCGCCAGCGATTCCAAGCGATCTCGTCCTGCAGGTAGAGCGCCGTGGTTTCGAACTCGTAACGGCTATCGCCGGTGGAGACATAGTTGTTCGGCCGGCCGCGGAGCACGGGTCGATACAGGTCGATCGGATTGCCGAAAGAAATCTTTCCATCCAGGTAGGCCAGCCGATCGATGCTGCGTTCGATGCCGATCAGCAGACGATGCTGGAGCGGGCCGGTGGTGAGATTTCCATACAGTTCGGCTTGTACCGTCGCGTCCTTCTGCCGTTCGCGATAACTGACGAAGTTGCGGTTGACCGTCGTGCCGCTCAGCGTGGGAAACCCATAGTTGAAGAACTCCTCCTCGGGCACGGTGACATCCGACCAGAAAGTTCCCAAGCGCAGGCGCCAATCGGCGCCGAGTTGGCGATTGAATTCCAGGCTGCCGGTCCACTGCTCCTTGCGGATGCGCATGAAGTCCTCGCCATAGTTGCGGCTGGGCGGAACCTGCAGGAACGAGCGGTTATTGCCCAAGCCGCGGTCGAAGGCGGCATCGCGGTTCAAATATTCCAGTCGCGCGACCAGGCTGGTGCCGTTGTTGGGCCGCCACTCCAGCACCGGCGAGACGAAGGTCTGCCGGTTGTCGATACCGTCGCGGAAGCTCCCGGCGTCTTCGTGAGCCAGATTGATCCGGCCCAGCAGCGAGCCGTCGGCGCTCAGCGGCCCGGTCAGGTCCACGCCCAGTCGCGCATAGTCGTCGGAGCCGGCGGTAACCGATGCCTCGGCGCCGAAGGCTTCTTCCGGGCGCTTGGACACGAAGTTGATCACGCCGCCGGGTTCGAAGCGGCCATACAGCGCCGATGCCGGTCCCTTTAGCACCTCGATGCTTTCGATGCCCTGCAGATCGATTTCCGGCTGCGACACGCTTTGCCGAAAGCCGTCGCGCAGCGTGCTGATGGCCTGGAAGCCGCGTATGCGAAAGCGCTGGTTGCCCGAGAACCCGATGGTCCGTTGAACGCCGCTGATGGTCTCCGCGGCCTGGCCGATGTTGGAGACGCTGCGCAGATCCAGCAGCTCACGGGGAATGATGTTGACCGTGAATGGGGTTTCCAACACCGGCGCGCCGGATTTGGTGGCGGTCTCGCCGGGGATGCGGCCCAGCGCACGGCCGTAGACGGTGACCGCGTCCAATTCGGTTGCGGTGTTCGGGCTGGCCGGTTCGTGGGCGGCGGCGGACATGGGGACGAGTGCGAGCGCGATGGCCGCCGACAAATGTTTTCGCATGGAGGAGTTGAGGGTCGAAGACAGAAATGAAACGATATAACATTATAGTCACATGATCGACCATCGCCGGCCGATCGCGTTCCAATGCCATGGGAGTCACCGATGAACTACCGCTCGCTTTTGCCCGGCATCACGCTTGCGCTGGGTCTTGCGCTATCCGGTTGCGACCGCGCCGAACAAAGCTCGGTTGCAACGACCGCTGCCGAAATCGGAGAGCCGGCTATCCAACACATCCCACTGCGACACGCGCAGTACTTGAAGCTCGAGCGGCGCGATGGTTTCGTCGTGGCGCGCCTGAAAGGGCCGATGGCTAATGAGCAAGGCGCTGCGCAGGAATGGACCGCGACTATCGTGTTGGCCCCGTCCGATGGCCCGATGCCGGAACTGCGCGGCGATCTGCGCGATGCGACCGTGATCCGTACGCCGGTGCGCCGCATTGCCGCCAATGCGGGTTCTGACGAAGCCTTCCTCAGCCAACTCGGCGTCAAGGACCGGTTGGTGGCCGTAGGTGGCGTGGCTTCCTATGACGACGACATCCGCCGCAAGGCCAAGGCCGGCGAGATCGGCCAAGTGGGCTACAACTGGCACTCGCCACCCAATCTCGACGTGCTGTTGGCGACCCGCCCCGACGTATTCCTGATGCGCTTGAGCGACCCGGCCCACACGCCGGTACTGAAACGCGCTCAATCGCTGGGATTGGCCGTGCTGCCGACGTTGGCTGAAGAAGAGCAAAGCTATCTGGCACGCGCCGAGTGGATTCGGCTCTACGGCATTCTCACCGGCACCGAGGCGCGTGCCGAACAGATCTTCGCCGAAGTGGAAGCCCGCGTTTTAGAACTGAAAAAGAAGGCCGCAAGCCGTCCAAAGACCAAGGTACTTTGGGCCTACTCCGCCGGAGCCGATCGCTGGATCGCCACCGTGCGTGGTGCCGAAGCCAGCTATATCACCGATGCTGGCGGTATCAATCTGCTGGCGCGCGCGGAGGATCCGAATCAATACCCCACCCAGACTATCTCGACCGAGACGATCCTGCCCTTCGGCGATCAGGCCGATGTCTGGCTGCTGGGCGACATCCATGCGGTGGCGCCACGCAATCCAGCGATCGAACGTGGCTTCCGCGCCTGGCGTGAGCAACGCCTGTTCGGCAATACCGGCCGTACCGCCGCGACGGAAAATGCCTATGACTGGTATCAGACCGCACTGGTCCGGCCTGATTGGGTCTTGTCCGATTTCGTCAAGGCGCTGCATCCGGAGCTGGTCGACGAACCGTTTCGATTCTTGAAGCCTTTGCCGCAGGGGCAATACCAATGAGCAGCGCTCAGCCCGTGACAATGGCGGCATTTTCCTCCGGTCGCCGTAGCGCGTTGCCGCTGCTGACGGTGGCCACATTGCTGTTGGCCTTGGTCGCCGCGCTGATCGCCAGCCTGGCGATCGGCCAGGTGGTGTTGTCGCCGGCGCAGGTGCTGCAAGCGCTGGCCGAGTTCGGCTCGGCGTCCACCGAGTCGCGTATCGTCTTTGAATTGCGCCTACCGAGAGTGCTGGCGGCGGTGGTCGGCGGTGGTGCGCTGGGTCTGGCCGGATTGTTGATGCAGACCTTGTTCCGCAATCCGCTGGCCGATGCCTGGTCGCTGGGTCTGATGGCCGGCGGGCAGTTCGGTGCGGCGCTGGTGGTGGTGGCCGGCGCGGTAGTCGGCCCCGCGGCGCTGGAGCTGATCACCGGCTTGTCAGGCTTGGGCATCGTCGCAGGTTCAGTGCTGGGCACATTGGCGGTCGCACTGGCGATGGCTTCGATGGCGCGCCGCGTGAACACCGTTACCTTGCTGGTGCTGGGCTTGATGCTCGGCTTCCTGGCGCAAGGTCTGATCAGCGTGTTGCTGCACTTCACCAATCGCACGCAGTCGCGCATTTTTTCTTCCTGGAACGATGCCACGTTCGCATCCGTCGTTTGGCCGGACTTCGCAACCTTGTTGCCGCCGCTAGTGATCGGGCTGGCGTTGGCGATATGGCTGGCTAAGCCGCTGACCGCACTGTTGCTGGGCGAGACTTACGCCGAAAGCCTGGGTGTGAACGTGCCGCGTCTGCGCCGGCTGGTGCTGGGCGCGACGATTCTGCTGGCCGCGCCGGTCACCGCGTTCTGCGGGCCGGTAGCCTTCATCGGCTTGATTACTCCGCATCTGGCACGCGGACTATTGGGATCAGCACGCATCGGCGCGTTGATCCCAGCCACGCTGCTGCTGGGCGCTTTGCTGGCGCTGGCGGCAGATTTCGTGGTGCACCTGCCTTGGAGCCAGCACTTCCTGCATCTCAACGCCATTCTGGCCATTCTTGGCGCGCCGGTAGTGATCGTGTTGTTGCTGAAATCGCGCAGTCTGCGCGCAGCGGAGGCCTGACATGCTGGCATTGAATGATCTGAGTATCGGCTATCACCACAAGACACTGGTGACGTTGCCGCCAACCATCGTCGACGCCGGAGAATTCGTCTGCCTGTTGGGCCGCAACGGCCAAGGCAAGTCGACCTTGCTACGCACGCTGGGCGGGTTCCTGACGCCGGTCGCGGGAGAAGTCCTGTTGCATGGCACGCCGGTGCGCGCGCTGCGCGGAGCGGCGCGGGCGCGTCGAATCGCCGTGGTGTTGACCGAGCGTCCGCAAGTCGGTGGTCTGGGCGTGACAGACCTGGTCGAGATGGGTCGCCAGCCTTACACGGGTTGGGCGGGAATGTTGACCGATGAGGATCGGCGCATCGCGGCTTCAGCGCTGGAACAAGTCGGCGGCGCGCACCTGGCTTCCCGCACGGTCGATAGTCTTAGCGATGGCGAACGACAGCGGGTGATGATCGCGCGCGCGTTGGCGCAACAGCCCGATCTTATGTTGCTCGACGAGATCACCGCCTTCCTCGATCTGCCCAGCCGCGTCACCATCATCGACATGCTGCGGCGCATCGCTGCCGAGCAAGGCATGGCGATCATCCTGTCGAGTCACGACCTGGAACTCTCGCTGCAGACTGCCGATCGCCTGTGGCTGCTGCCGGGGCAGGGACGCTTCGTCGACGGTACCCCCGAGGATGTGGCGCTCTCCGGCGCGGTGGGCGATGCCTTCGATCAGGAGAATCTGGTGTTCTCGTTGGAATCCGGACGCTTCGAGAGTTCTGTGATCGCCAGCCGCTCCATCTACGTCGAAGGCGATGATGTGGCGACCACCTGGTTGACGCGGTCCCTGCGTCGTTGCGGCTATCGTCTTGCGACCGATCCGGCCGAAGCGGATCACTACATTGCCTCGATTTCCCCCGGCCGCTGGAGCGTAGGCGGACAGCGAGAGGGCGACAGCATCGCGGATGTTCTGAAGCTCCTGGCAGCCCGGTAGAAATCATAGAGCTGCGTCTCGCGATAATGTCCAGTCGATGGCGGCAGCGTCGGCATAGTTCTTGTGGGAGTGGTGCCAGCACGCCGGCACCGGTGAGTCGCGACCGGAAACATCAGCGTCGCGACTTGACCAGCGATTCGGCTGCTAAAAGACGTCGCTCCCACAACGAATCCATGCGTGTCGAATCCTGGTCCTGCCGTTCGTCTATACCGTAACGGCCGACAAACGGCCCCGACGAAACCGCAGCGCGGTCTCGCCATCGCGCCAACCAGGAGCTTGCCGATGAGTCCCACCATTACCGCTTTTGAACAATCTCCCGACCGTGGCAAAGGTTTGTCGCGTGACATGCGCGTTCGCTGGGCATTGGAAGAAGTAGGTCAGCCTTACGACGTGCGGCTGCTTTCTTTTGCCCAGTTGAAGAAACCCGCGCATCTTGCGCTTCAGCCCTTCGGGCAGATACCGACCTATGAAGAAGGCGATCTTGCGTTGTTCGATTCGGGGGCCATCGCATTGCATATCGCCGAGCGATATGCCGGCTTGCTGCCGAATGCTGCGAATGCCCGCGCGCGTGCGGTCACTTGGATGTTTGCCGCGGTCAGTACGATGGAGCCGCCCATCGTCGAGCATGGAATGACCAGGTTGTTCGAGACTGGCGAGCCTTGGTACGAGCAGCGTATGACCGTTCTCGACAAACGTGTTCGCACGCGGCTTGGCGAACTCGCGGCCTACCTGGGTGACGCAGATTGGCTGGATGGTGAATTCAGTGTCGGCGATCTGCTGATGATCTCGGTTCTGCTTCGGATAAGAAGTTCGGGCCTGTTGGACGAGTATCCCAATCTCGCTGCCTATGTCGCCCGCGGGGAAGCCCGCCCCGCTTACCAGCGTGCGTTCGCCGCTCAGTTGGCGGTTTTCAACGCCACCCAGTCGGGTTGACGACGTCTGCGGCGGGTCATTCCGCCAATTCGCGCTGAAGTAATTTCGCGCCGAGCCGCGCGCGCGGAGCATCCACAGATCACTCGCACGGCACAAAAATTGCGGCCGTTCGCATATACTGGCCCCCAGTATCGGATGGATCGGCCGCATGCCGCACACTCCTCAGGAAAAGAAGCGCGTACTGACCCGTGTTCGCCGCATCAAAGGCCAGACGGAGGCATTGGAGCGCGCGCTGGAGGGGGGTACCGATTGCGGTGCGGTGCTGCAGCAGATCGCCGCCATCCGCGGCGCGGTGAATGGCCTGATGTCGGAAGTGATGGAAGCGCATATCCGCGAGGAATTCGGCCAGGCGGCGCGCTCGGAAACTCAGCGCCGGGCCCGGGTGCAGGAAATGGCCGGCCTGATCCGCTCCTACTTGAAATAACGCATGGGCGGTGCCGCACCGCGTTGCATTCTTGAACTTGTCGCAGGGAGAAACAGAAATGAAGAGCCGCGCCGCCGTTGCTTTCGAAGCAGGCAAGCCCTTGGAAATCGTCGAGATCGATGTCGAGCCGCCGCGCGCCGGCGAAGTACTGGTCAAGATCACCGCGACCGGTGTCTGCCATACCGATGCCTTTACTTTGAGCGGCGACGATCCGGAAGGCATCTTTCCTGCCGTGCTGGGCCACGAAGGTGGCGGCATCGTGGTCGAAGTCGGGGAAGGCGTGACCAGCGTCAAGCCTGGCGACCATGTCATTCCGCTGTACACGGCCGAATGCCGCAAATGCAAATTCTGTTTGTCCGGCAAAACCAATCTTTGCCAAGCCGTGCGCGCCACTCAGGGCAAAGGCCTGATGCCCGACGGCACCACGCGTTTCTCGTACCAGGGCAAGCCGATCTATCACTACATGGGTTGCAGCACTTTCAGCGAGTACACGGTCGTGCCTGAAATTTCATTGGCAGTGGTGAACCAGGACGCACCGCTGGAAAAGGTCTGCCTGCTGGGTTGCGGCGTCACCACCGGCATCGGCGCCGTGCACAACACCGCCAAGGTGAAAACCGGCGACAGCGTGGCGGTATTCGGCCTGGGCGGCATCGGCCTGGCAGTGATCCAAGGTGCGGTGCAGGCGAAAGCCGAGCGCATCGTCGCCGTCGACACCAATCCTGGCAAGTTCGAGCTGGCCCGGCAGATGGGCGCAACCGACTGCATCAACCCCAAGGACTACGACAAGCCGATCCAAGAAGTGATCGTCGAACTCACCGATGGAGGCGTGGATTTCAGTTTCGAGTGCATCGGTAATGTCGACGTGATGCGTGCGGCGCTGGAGTGCTGCCACAAGGGCTGGGGCGAAAGCGTGATCATCGGCGTGGCAGGCGCGGGCCAGGAAATCCGCACGCGTCCGTTCCAACTGGTCACCGGCCGCGTCTGGCGGGGTTCGGCGTTCGGTGGCGTCAAAGGCCGCACGCAGCTGCCGGGCATGGTGGAGCAGGCGATGAAGGGCGAGATCGATCTCGATCCCTTCATTACCCATAACCTGCCGCTGGAACAGATCAACGAAGCTTTCGACTTGATGCATGAAGGCAAGTCGATCCGGACGGTGATCCATTACTAAGGCCTTTTTCCTTCTTCGGCAGGAGAAGGGAAAAGAACAGGATTGACCCATGACACTCGAACGCATCGAACATCGCGCCTGCTTCGGCGGCTGGCAGGACGTCTACCGGCACTCGTCCGATACTCTCGGCTGCAGCATGAATTTTGCTGTCTACCTGCCTCCGCAGGCGGCATCGCGCAAGCTCCCGGTGTTGTATTGGTTGTCAGGCTTGACCTGCACCGAGCAAAACTTCATCACCAAGGCGGGCGCGCAACGGTATGCGGCTGAGCATGGACTCATCCTGGTGGCGCCGGATACCAGTCCACGCGGCGAAGATGTCGCCGATGCGGACGGCTACGACCTGGGCAAGGGTGCGGGCTTCTATCTCAACGCCACGCAATCGCCGTGGTCTACTCACTACCGCATGTACGACTATGTGGTATCCGAGCTGCCCGCACTGATCGAAGCGAACTTCCCGGTCACCGATGAGCGTGCGATCAGCGGCCATTCGATGGGCGGGCACGGTGCACTGGTCGCGGCGCTGAAGAACCCCGGGCGCTATCGCAGTGTTTCGGCTTTCTCTCCGATCGTCGCGCCGTCACAGGTGCCCTGGGGAGAGAAGGCGTTCACTGCCTACCTTGGCGATGACCGTGCCACGTGGAAAGCCTGGGACGCCACCGCGTTGATTGCGCAAGCCGAAGAGCGGTTGCCGCTATTGATCGATCAAGGCGATGCCGACGAATTCCTCGCCCAGCAGCTGAAACCGGAGCTGTTGCGCGAGGCCTGCGAGAAGGTCGGCCATCCGCTGCAACTACGAATGCACCCCGGCTACGACCACAGCTATTACTTCATCAGCAGTTTCATCGGCGAGCATATCGCTCATCATGCGGCGGCGCTGGCCGACTGAGCCGCCTTGTGTCTCCCTGTAGGAGCGATGTGAGTCGCGATGGGGCTTTACCGGTAACGCTTCATCGCGACTCACGTCGCTCCTACAAAGACGGAACCAATTCGAAGTCGGTATAGGCGAATCGTCCGTCGCGCAGCACTGTTTCGCCTTCGCGTATGGCCAGCGGCTTGGGGAACATCGGTCCGGCATAAACGCAGGTATGGAATTCGCCGTTTTCGCCGCAGGGGTCCACGTTTGACGGCAGGTCGCGCAGCAGCGCCTCATCGAATTCGCGGCCGGCAAAACGGCCGTCCAATTGCTCGGTATCGACACAGCAGATGCGCGCGCGCAGTCCGCCCGCCATCATGTCTGTGGCCAATGCTGCCGTGTCGCTGCCGAACAGAGGCGTGACGACCCGCCAGCCGATGCGGGCGCATTGGCTTTCGCGATAGGCGCGGATATCTTCCAGGAACAAATCGCCGAACGCGGCGGTACGCAGCGAGGGCCAGCGCGACACCGCCTGCTCCAGTGCCTGCGCCATGGCAGCTTCGTAGTCGGCATTGCTGCACGGCCTGGGAATCGTCGCTTCTATCAGCGGCAGCCCGGTCGCGGCGGCTTGCGCGTGCAGCAGGTCGCGGCGGATGCCTTGCATCGCGACACGGTCTTCGGCCACGGTGGTCAGCAGGCCCACGACTTCCACATCTGGACGTTGGCGCAGCGTATGCAGTGTCCAGGCAGCGTCTTTGCCGCCGCTCCACGCCAGCAGCACAGGAGTAGGGGAGGGCATCAGGCGGCGGAAACGTCCCGCAGTTCCCAACTGCGGCCGGCCAGCAACCGCAGGCGATGCTTGAGCACTTCGCCAGGAATGGAGGTGGTGGCCACCAGCATGATGCTCAGGTCGTCTTGTTGACCCTTGACGTTGGCGCCTGGGTCGACGACCGCCAGCCCGGGATTCACATCGTCCGGGTCGTCCTGTTTATTGCGCCAACGTTCGAACAAGCTGTTGTTGCGAAGAGCGTTTTCCAGCTGCTCCGCGAATTCATCGGCGCCGTGGGCGCTGAAACTGAGGGCGTCGTCGCTGCCGCGGGCAAGCCGCGGATTGGGCAGACTGATGTAGTAGCGGACAGGCATGGCACCCTCGTCGCGGTAAGGCGACTAGATTATCCAGGGCGCGCTAAGGCCTTGTTAACAGCGCCGTTGGGATAGACCATGCCGCAGCTGGTGCGTATCGGCCCGCCGTCACGCGGCTTTGAAGGTGTGCGGCTCGCAGGCGAAACCCACCACCACCGCGCCTTTGCCCACGTTGACCATCCCGGTCAGGCTCATCACGCTCTCGAACACTTCCACATTGTGGTTGGTGCAGATGTCGCGCAGGCGCTGGTAACCGGGCAGGGCACGCAGTTCGGATAGCTCGCCGCCATAGCTCAGGCAGAGGGTTGGCGTCATCAACCCGGCCATCACGCGGTTGCCGCTGAACTTGAACAGCTGCTCCACCGCGTTATCGAAACCTTTGATCTTGGCGACCGGCTCGGTGTTGCCGTTGAAGCCGTGCAGCACCGGCTTGATGTCCAGCGCGCTGCCTAGCGCCGCGCTGAGCAGGCCCACGCTGCGATCGCCCTTGGTGCGGGCACGGGCGCGCAGGTAGTACAGATCGCGCGGAATCATGTAGCCATGGGTATGGGCGGCGAGTTCTTCCAGCCGCACCCGGATCTGCTGCACGTTGGCGCCGGCGGCGCGCATGCGCACGGCCTCCACCGCGGTCACGCCTTGCGCCGCGAACAGGTTCTGGGTGTCGATCACGCGAAGTGCGAAAGGCGAGTTGTGGCCCGCCGCCTGCCGCACCGGCTTGTAGTCGTTGAGGATCGCGAAACTGGCCTGCATGGCGTTGTCGTAGATCGGGCTGCGCGTCTTGGTGATGGTCATGCAGAAGACGTGGTCGTAGTCGATCACCAGCTGGCCCAGGAACAGGTCGCGGATCTGGTTGACCGTGAATGGCGTGGTCTCGGCTTCATGCCCGCGTTCGGCCACGTGGGCGTGCAGGAAGCCCAGCGTCGCTTCCTCATCGCGGTGGTCGGCCAGCACGGCATCGCCGATGCGCACCGTAATCGGCAGCACGATGATGTTGTTTTCTTTCAAGAACTGCTGCGGCAGATCGCACGCAGAGTCCACCACTATCCCCATGCGCATATCAGCCCCTCCCGGCGTCCGTCGCAACCATGGCGCGAACCGTATCCCATCGGCGGCGATACGTATACGGCGAACTGTGCGCCAAGTCACCTTTGGAGGAACTGGCGCACAACGGATGTGCGCCTTCCGTCCCTATGCTGGCGTGCACAAGATCATCAATTATTTGTGATACACGTCACAAAATATATACGGCACGGCTTGTCGATGCAACACCGCAGACCGAAACTCCGCAACGAGCAAGGAGCGACATGAAACTGGGGTGGGGGTCGATTTTGTTGTGGCTGGGGACGCTGCAACCTGCGCTAGCGTGGGAAGGTACCAGTGTGCGCGTCGAACAAGTGCAGCACCCCGCTTCCACGCAGCCCACCAGCCAGAACACCGGTCTGTTTTCCGAACGGCGGTTCGACCAGGCGCCGGGAGATCCCAAGGTGATCGGCAATGGCCAATGGCGGGTGGAACCGGCGCAGAGCGTGCCGGAGCCTTTGCTGCTGATCCATCACCCGTATAACGCACGCGTCACCGTGACGGCTGCCGGCGGCCAGCCTCTCACGCAGAGCTTGTTCGATGCCGACCTGGACCCGCAATACTCCCGGCGTTCATTGGTGTTTCCGCTGCCTGGCGACGGACCCGTCCATGTACGCGTGGAAGGCGCGCGCTATCCCCTGCATATCTCGATGGAATCGCGCGCCGCGCATGTCGCGGACGATCTGGTCCATATCCGCATCTTGATGTGCGCCGTGGGCATGGTGATGGGCGTGTCGCTGGCGGTGCTGCTGTTCTGGGCAATGCTGCGCGACCGCGTTTACCTGCTGTACGCGGTCAGCATGTTGCTGCAACTGTTGTTCGTGCTGTGCTCCTATGGCGAAGCCTATGCGCTGTCGTCGCTGCGTTGGCTTGCTGTATTCGGTGCGCCGGGCATATGGACCATTGCCACCCTGGCCAGCATGTCGGTGGTGGCGTTGTGGCTCGACTACGCGAGTCTGCGCAAGCAGGTGCCGCGCTTGGCATTGGCGATGCGCGGCCTGGGTTTGTACTTGCCCGGCGTCTTGCTGCTGCTGTTGGCGTTGCCGTGGCCGCAGGCCAAGGAATGGTTTCCCGATGTCGCCAACGGCGTATTCCTGCTGACCAACCTGACGGCGCTCACGGGCCTGGCCATGGCGTGGCGGCGCGGCAGCCGGCATGCGGCTTACGCGATGATCGCCTGGGTACCGCTGCTGGTATTCACCACTTCGCGCGCGTTGCAGGTTAGCCGTGGCGCGCAGGTCATGGACTGGGTGCAATATGGTCTGCCGCTGGTGCTGGCGTTCACTGCGGTGGTGTTGGCGCTGGGCCTGGCCGATCGCATGCTGACCTTCCGCCGCGAGCTCCACAGCGCCAAGGAGCATGCCGAACGCGACGCGTTGACCGGCGTGCTGAACCGCGGCGGCATCGAATACCGGCTGGATTGGGCGGTGCTGGAGAAACGGCGGGAAGGCATCGCACTGTCGCTGCTATTCATCGATCTGGATTTCTTCAAGAAGATCAACGACCGCTACGGGCATGCGCTGGGCGATGCCTGCCTGCGCGCAGCGGCGCGTGCGGTCAGCGAAGAATTCCAATACGGCGACCAGCTCGGCCGTCTCGGCGGAGAGGAGTTCGTCCTCGTGCTTGCGGGTGCCGATGCGGAAGCCGCCCGCCAGATCGCCGAACGCGTGCGTATCAAGATCGAGCGCTCATGCGCCGTGGTGGAGCAGGTGCCGGTAGGCGTCACCGCCAGCATCGGTGTCGCCGAATGCCTGCCCGAAGACAACGTCGCCAGCCTGATCGCCCGCGCCGATCAGGCCATGTACGCCGCCAAGCGCGCCGGCGGCAATCAGGTAGCCATGCAGGGTCTTCTGCATGATGTACCGGCCTATGCAGAAGAAGCATCGGAGGGTGCTTCTGCTGGGTAGGGGCGCGGGAGGTGGGAGGCGGGAGGCGGGAGGTGGCCAAGTCGCCCGGGTAAAGCCGAAGGCCGCAGCGCCTTTGCGATAACAACAATTCAGTCGCAATGACGCCGTCGCAACGGCACGCTGCACACGCTTGCACGGATTGTTCGTGGGGCGCATCCGCTGCGCCCCCTATGTCTACGTCATCGCGCTACTTCGAATAGGCGCGCGGTAGCGTGCCGGTTTCGCGCAGGTATCGATCGCGCAACTCAGTCTGCCGCGAACGCATCGGAATGGCGCGGCCGCCTAGCCATAGCTGCTCGGCGGTGTTCGCGACGTCCAGTGGATCGCCCGACCACAGCACCAGGTCGGCGAGTTTGCCTGGCGCGATGGTGCCCAAGCGATCGCCCACGCCAAATGCCTGTGCAGGCACGCGCGTCAGTCCGGCCAGGCCATCTTCCCAAGGCAGGCCATTGGCGACCGCCACCCCTGCGTATTGCCGGATCTTGCGCGCGTTGTGCGAAGCGTCGTTGGATTGGGCGAAGCCGACCGCTACGCCCGCCGCACGCAATCGCGCCGCATTTTCCAGCGTGGCACCGATCTGGTCGAAGTCGGCCGGTAGGTCCGCCAACGCATCGACGAATACCGGCACATCCGCTTGCGCGATCTGCGCCGCCAGCTGCCAAGCCTCCGCGCCGCCGGCGATGGCGATACGCAACTTCTCGCGCTGTGCCCATCGCAGCAGTTGGCGAATGTCCGCGGCCCGGTTCACTTCCACCACGATGCGGCCCTGGCCGGCCAAGTAGCGAGCCAGCACTGCACGTCCGGTTGGCGTCAGCAGCGCATGCGGTGAATCCACCGGAACCCGCCCGCGCGCCTCGGCCACCAATTGGTCCAGCAACATCCATTGCGCGGCTCGCGAGTTGCCGCTCAATCCCGCAACGCTGCTGCCCAGACGGATAAACAAGGCGCGCGGACCGACAGGATCGGCGCTGTCGTCCAGCCGCACCACGCCGCCCTGGCCGGCGATGAACGAGCCACCGGTGGTAGCGCCCAGCAGCGTGAAGCCTAGGCCTTCGACGCGCGCCACCGGCACCAGTACCGAAGCCGGGTTGTATGCCAGGGTCACGTCGAACTCCGGCCGCATCGGCTGATTGGCCAGCGTCAGCGCGCCATCGTTGGTGGCCGATTCGCCGGAGATTTCCTCGATGCCGATTTCGGTGATGCCGCCGAACAGGGCAGGCGTCAGTGGCTTACCGGCAGCGTCGATGGTTTCGACACCGGCTGGCGCGGCCAAGCCAGTACCCACCGACTGGATGACACCGCCACGCACCAGCACATCGGCGTTCTTCAACGTGCCTTGCGCACCGGCCGTGTGTACGGTGGCGTTGCGGATCAGGACGTTTTGAGCGGAGACGGTGGAAGCGAATAGCACGCAGGCCACCAACGCCATCGTTCTGGCCGTCATGACCAGCCGGTAGGGCTGGTCATGACGGCGGAAAAGATCATGCATGCACTTCATGGCGCCACCTCCTGGCCCAGCATGAAGTCGGATCTGGGTTGCCGCGAAGGATCATTGCGGTCGTAGATGCGCGCGCCGTCGATATAGACCTGGTCCGCCTTGGCGTAGACGCTGAAGGGATTCTGATTCCATACCACCACGTCGGCCATCTTGCCCGCCTCCAGCGTGCCGGTGCGCTCGGCGATGCCCAACGATTTGGCGGCGTTGGCGGTCAGCCAGCGAATGGCGCGTTCCGGCGGGATTTCCATGCCGGCGCGGCGTGCGCTGGCGATGACTTTTGCGGCCTCCTGGTTCAAGCGCTGGATACCTTCGCTCGAGTCGGAATGCACAATGGCGCAACTGTTGGCGGGACGGTCGACCAGCGCGATGTTTTCCTGGATGCCGTCGAAGGCTTCCATCTTGAAGCCCCACCAGTCGGCCCACAGCGCGCCGCATACGCCTTCGGTGGCCAGGCGGTCGGCCAGCTTGTAGGCCTCCACGCCATGATGGAACGCGGATACCTTGAAGCCGAATTCCTTGGCCAAGTCCAGCATCGTCGCCATTTCATCGGCGCGATAGCAGTGGATATGCACCAGGATTTCGCCGTTGATGGCGCCAGCGAGCGTATCCAGCTTCAGGTCGCGCTTGCCGCCGGTATCGCCTTCGCTGTCCTCGCGGCCATTGCCATTGGCGCGTTCCCACCAGCGCTTGCGCTTGGGCTCCTGAGGCTTGGCCCCGTTCTTCTTCAGATACTCGCTGGCATCGATGAAGGCGGCGCGGTAGCCGGCCACGTTGCCCATGCGCGTGGACGGGCCGCTCTTCTGGCCGTAAACGCGTTTCGGGTTTTCGCCGCAGGCCATTTTCACGCCCCACGGTGCACCGGGAAACTTCATCGACTGATAGGTGCTGCCGGGCACGTTCTTCAGGGTGACGCCGCGGCCGCCGACCAGGTTGGCCGAGCCAGGCAGGATCTGCAGCGAGGTCACGCCGCCGGCCAACGCCGTGTGGAAACCCGGGTCCTGCGCCCAGATGGAATGTTCCGCCCAGACGTTCGCGGTGACCGGTGCGGTGGCCTCGTTGCCATCGCCGTGGGCGCGCACGCCAGGGCTGGGATAAACACCCAGATGCGAATGCACGTCGATGATGCCGGGCGTCACCCACTTGCCGCGCGCGTCGACGCGGGTGGCATCGCCCGGCGCATTCAGGCCGCGGCCGACCGCCGTCACTTTGCCGTTTTCCAGCAACACGTCGGCGTCGTCGAGTCGTTCGCCGGTGCCGGTCAGCACGGTGGCGTGCTCGATCAGCACCGGTCCTGACGCCACCGGCCGGTAAGTGCTGGGATACGGATCTTGGGTGAAGCGGGAGGTGGGTGTTGCGGCGGACGCGCTTGCCGCAAAGCAAAGCAAAGCCAGGCCGAGGCCGGCCATCGGGATGGATCGCATGGTGTTTCCCCTGGAAGGTCGGTGAAACCTATTGATTAGGAACAAAATCAGTTCGGAATCGGCCGAATCAATTCCCCTGCCTTTGCCCACCCCCGCAACGCAAGGAGGGAAAAAGGAAGGCACTCAAACTATTTGAGTGCTGCATCTATAACCGGCGGCGGCGCCGATGCCAAGTGCATGGAGCGTGACACAATGGCAAAAAAAAGAACAACAGGAGAAGAAGAATGAAAGACAAGAACGACATCGTCGAAAACTGGCTGCCGCGCTACACCGGCGTGCCGCTGGACCAGTTCGGCGAGCACATCCTGCTGACCAATTTTGGCGGCTACCTCAATACTTTCTCGGCGTTGACCGGCGCGCCCATCGTCGGCCTGGACAGGCCGATGGCCAGCGCCACCTTCGACGGCATCAGCATGATCAACTTCGGCATGGGCAGCCCCAACGCCGCGACCATGATGGATCTGCTGTCGGCCATCATGCCCAAGGCGGTGTTGTTCCTGGGCAAGTGCGGCGGGCTGAAGCGGAAGAACGAATTGGGCGACCTGGTATTGCCGATCGCGGCGATCCGCGGCGAGGGCACCTCCAGCGACTACCTGTTGCCGGAAGTGCCAGCGCTGCCGGCCTTCGCATTGCAGCGCGCCGTCTCCACCATGATCCGCGACCTGGGCCACGACTATTGGACCGGCACGGTCTACACCACCAACCGGCGCGTGTGGGAACATGACGACACCTTCAAGGAATATCTGCGCAAGCTGCGCTGCATGGCGATCGACATGGAAACCGCCACCATCTTCGCGGCCGGTTTTGCCAACCGTATTCCGTGCGGAGCTTTGCTGTTAGTGTCCGACCAGCCGATGATCCCGGAAGGCATCAAGACCGAAGCATCGGACGCCAAGGTCAGCGCTCAATTCGTCGAAAACCACATCACCATCGGCATCGAAGCGCTGAAGCTGATCCGCCGCAACGGCAAGTCGGTGCGGCATCTGCGGTTCGACGAGTGATTGGCTGCGCGTAAAGCCAATCTCGTAGAGCGGAGCTGCGCCTCGCGAAGAGCAGCCGAGCTAGCTCAGCTCTACAGAAGTACAGGTCCAATTCAAACGCAGCTAGATGGCTTGCAAGCGGTATCGCTGCGTAGCAAGCGACATACCAGCAACCACGTTTTCCAGACGCGTTTTGCACTATCCTCCCCCTCTCTCTCAGCCTGGAAGTTCGATGGCAATCCCAATCCGCGCCGGTGTCTACCGGTTGGGCAAAATCCAATGCCTTTGAACAGGTCTCCGGTGACGCGTATGGAAAAACCTGCAACGGTGGTGCAGTTCTGGCGGGAAGCGGGCATGGAGCGTTGGTTCGCCAACGACGGTGCATTCGATGTGCGATTCCGCGATCGTTTTCTGGAAACCCATTTCGCGGCCGCGCGGCGCGAATACGAAGCATGGATGGAAACTGCCGAGGGCGCATTGGCGCTGATGGTGTTGTTGGATCAGTTCCCGCGCAATTGCTTTCGCGGCAGCGCGCATTCGTATGCGACCGACGGGTTGGCGCGGCACTATGCGCGTCGCGCGCTGGAAGCCGGATTCGACCATCAGGTCGATCCGGCGCTACGCATCTTCTTCTACATGCCGTTCGAGCATTCCGAGTCGCTGGAAGATCAGCAGCGATCGATGGAGCTGTTCGCTGCGCTGGGTAGCGACGGCGAGTATCTACGCTATGCCCAGCTGCACTACGACTTGATCGCGCGTTTCGGCCGCTTCCCGCACCGCAATCCGGCGCTGGGCCGGGATTCGACGCAGGAAGAAATCGATTATCTGGCGAGCGGGGGGTTTAGCGGCTGACCGTTTTCCTTCTCCCGAAGGGAGAGGGAAAACCGCATCAATACTTCTTCAGGCTCGCATCCGCTTCATCAGCCCAGGCATTCGTGCCGCCCACGACGTTATAGACATCGGTGAAGCCACGGGCGAGGAACTCTTCGGCCGCCTGCTGGCTGCGGCCGCCGCTGCGGCACAGGAAGGCGATGGCGGTGTCCTTGGGCAGTGCTTCCAGCTCGGCGCGGCCATTGCCATCGAACGTCTTGAACGGCAGCGATACCGCTGCGATCGCACGTTCGTCGGCCGGGCGCACATCGACCAGCAGCACTTCGCCAGCACGTACCTTGGCGTCGGCTTCCTTGGGCGACAACGTCTGCACCGGCTTGGGCGCGTTCGGGTTGTCGATGGCCAGGCCTTTGCCGCGGATATCGTCCACCCAGTCGATGGTGATGCCGTCGGCGCGACGTGCGCTGGCCAGATCGAACTGGATGCGGATGCCGTTGGATTCGGCGGCGATCGCATTGGCGTCGTACTGCGCGAGCTGGAAGTTCGGCTGGAATTGCGCATTGATGGACAGCGCCAGCGCTGCGCCTTCACCTGCGTCTTCCACGGCATTGCGCAGCATCTCGACAGCGGCTGGCGTGACCGTGATCTTGGGGGGAGTGCGGTCCGGCGCTTCCAGGCCCAGGAGGGAGGCCAGCTCACCGGAATTGGACATTTGCTCGATGATGTCGCTGCCGCCGACCAGCTCGCCGTCGATGTAGAGCTGGGGAATGGTCGGCCAATCACCGTAGACCTTGATGCCTTCGCGGATGTCCTGGTCGGCCAATACGTTGACGTGGGCGTAGTCCACGCCCAGCGCGCCCAGCGCGCCGACCGCTTTGGCCGAAAAGCCGCACTGCGGCATGTTGGGCTGGCCCTTCATGAACAGCACAACGCGGTTGGACTGCAGGAGGGATTCGATGCGGGAGCGCAGGGCAGGATCGAGGGACATGAACGAATACCGGAAAACGGAAAGGGGATTTTACGCCGCATGGCATCATGAGGCATGACCAGAGCAAGAACACTGCATCGCGAGCCGCGCCATCCCGGTTGGATATTGGGCCTGTTGGCGTTGTCGCAAGTGGCCGTGGCGGCGCTTTGGTATCGCTGGGGATGGCAATGGGGGCTGCCGGCGATGGTGGCGACCCACCTGGTGGTGCTCTGGGGCACGTTGCACCCGCGTGCGACGCTGTTCTGCCCGGCGCTGTCGCGCTTTCCCGCCGCCGGCCGCCAGGTCTGGCTGACGATCGACGATGGTCCCTCCGACGATACCCGGCCCATGCTCGAACTCTTGGACCGGCACGGCGCGAAGGCGACCTTCTTCTTGGTAGGCGAACGCGCGCTGGCGCAGCCGGAGCTGGTGAAGGAAATCGCCGAGCGAGGACACAGCATCGGCAACCACAGCGCCAGCCATCCGGATACCCGTTTCTGGCGGCTGGGCCCTTGGCAGTTGGAGCGGGAGATCGGCCGCAACCAGTCCATCCTGACCGCCATCACCGGCGAAACACCACGCTGGTTTCGCTCCGTGGTGGGCATGACCAACCCGTTCGTTGGCTTGTCGCTCAAGCGCCATGGCTTGGCGCGGATGGCGTGGAGCGCGCGCGGTTTCGACGGCGTGGACTGCCAGCCGGAGCAGGTGCTGGCGCGCATCCAGCGCGATATTTCGCCCGGCGCCATCGTGCTGTTGCATGAAGGCGCGGCACACGGCCACAACGTGGCGATTCTGGCGGAGCTGCTGACGTGGTTGGATGCGCAGGGCTACCGCAGCGTGGTGCCGGAACAGATGGCGGAGCGCACGCGACCGATGGATGTTTACGCGTCCGCGTGAACGGATTCAGGTAGATTCGAGGGCGCTCCTCGGAGGAATTCTTTGTGGGAGCGACGGGTTTGTAAAACCCGTAGGGGGGTGTTAAACGCGCCGACCGAAAAATTAGAGATCGGCAACCCCCGCCCCGGGGGGGGGGGC
>CBFGZY010000037.1:0-36813 GCA_965653375.1 uncultured Pseudoxanthomonas sp. | reverse complement strand
TCCCGCCGCGAGCTTTTTCCTGGTTTCATATTGACCTGACGGAAAAGCTCGCGGCGGGACGCCGCTCCCACATCGCGCCGTTCTTGCATTGCTGCTCGGTTCCGGCCTTTAAACCTGTTTTAATCGCCACAGGTCATCTTTCCGGGCCGCTTGGGCAGCAAACCATTCCGATGGACTCCATTCTTCTGGTCGAAGACGACCGCATGCTGGGCGATGCGTTGGCCGCGGCGCTGGCGCAGGATGGCTGGCATGCCGACCGTAGCGAGGACGCCGCTTCCGCACGCGTGGCCTTGATCGATCACGCGTACTCAGCGGTCCTGCTCGATCTTGGATTGCCGAAAGGGTCCGGCCTGGATGTGCTGGCCGCCATGCGCGCCCGCTACGACGCCACGCCTGTGTTGATCATCACCGCCCGCGACCAGCTCAGCGATCGTATTCGCGGACTGGACAGCGGTGCGGACGACTACATCGTCAAGCCATTCCAGCGCGACGAACTGCTGGCCCGTCTGCGTGCGGTGGTGAGGCGTAGCCAGGGACGAGTGGCGCCGGTGCTGCGCTGGCGCGATGTGGTGTTGAACCCAGCCGAACGCTCGGTTACCCGCGGTGGCGAACGGGTGCAACTGGGCGCGCACGAATACCGCACTTTGCTGGCGTTGATGGAAAGCCAAGGGCGCGTGGTGAGCCGCGATTTTCTCGAAGACCGCTTGTACGGCGGCAACGGCACCATCGAAAGCAATACCGTGGCGGTCTACATCCATCAGCTGCGCCGGAAGCTGGGCGAAGAAGTGGTGGTCACCGTGCACGGTTACGGTTACCGGCTGGGAGACGCGGAGGGATGAGTTCGCTACGCGTTCGCTTGCTGGTCACGCTTAGCCTGACCATCTTTATCGGCTGGTCGCTTTGGTTCTTTGTCCAATGCTTGCAGATGACGCGGCAGCAGAGCGGCTATTGGGACCGTTCATTGCGCAGCATCGGCGAACAGATCCTGCTGTCGCTGCCCAGCGATGTGGACGAAACCGCTGCGCAGTCCCACCTGGAATTGCCGGCCAATACCACGGCGCTGGAAGGCAAGTTCGATCACTTGCACTTCCAGGTATGGGTGCTCAACGGGAAGGAACGCGTGGTGGCTTCGCGCCAGGCCCCGGCGACGCCGATGCGCGGCGACTTCCGCGATGGTTACATCGATACGCCGGTGGGTGGCGAAACCTGGCGGGTTTTTGCGGTCACCGATGCGAGCGGCCGCGTGCAGGTGCAAGTGGGTTACGCAGCATCATTGAAGCGCTTGGAACTGATGCGCTGGATGGGCGCGAGCCTGCTCACTGCATTGGTCGTGCTGGCGGGTTTGGCCGTGGCCACATGGGCGGTGGTGCGTAAATCGCTCAAGCCGGTCGTCGGAGTACGGCAGGCCATCGCCGATCGCCAAGCATTGGATCTGGCGCCGTTGCCGGCGGCGGGCTTGCCAGATGAAGTCCGCCCGCTGGTGGACTCGTTCAACGGACTGTTGTCGCGGCTGGACCATGCATTGCAAAGCGAGCGCCAGTTCCTAAGCGAGGCGGCGCACGAACTGCGCACACCGCTGGCGGCGTTGCTGACCCAGGCGCAGGTGGCGATGCATGCCACGGACCTCGCGGAAACCCGACGGTCGCTGGATATCCTGATGAGCGGCATCGAACGCACCTCGCGTTTGGCGCAGCAGCTGCTGGATTCGGCGCGTGTCGACAGCGCGCGTGGCAGCACGGAGCGCGGTACGGTCGATCTGGCCGAAGTGGTGGCGATGGTGGCGCGCGAGTTCGAACTCGTCGCAGCCCGCAAGAAACAAACCATCGTGCTGGAAACCGAAAGCAGCCAGGTGGAGGGGAATCTCGACGACTTGGGCATTCTGGTCCGCAATCTGCTGGACAACGCACTGCGTTACGGATGCGAAGGTGGACGAGTGGAGATCGCCTGCCATGCGGATGCTGGCGCCGGCACCGTGGCGTTGACGGTGCGCGACGATGGCCCCGGCGTAGCGGAAGAAGAACGGGAACGCATCTTCGAGCGGTTCTTCCGCGGCAGCAACGGCAACGGTGAGCGCGGCAGCGGCATCGGCCTGTCGCTGGTCGCCCGCATCGCCCGCGTACACGGGGCGACGTTGAGTACGGGCCACGGCGTAGCGGGTCGCGGGTTCGGGGTTACTTTGGTGTTCCCGAGGAGTGGCGCATAACGCGTTGCGTTACAGCTTCGTAGGATGGGTTGAGCACAGCGGCTTTCAACAGCGGAGCTGGTCTACCCATCGCTGAGCATATGGTTGACTGAATGATGGGTTTTGCTGCGATCAACCCATCCTACGGATTCGTTGGATATCTCATTGCCCTACATGTGCGAGGGGCAATGAGCGTCGGCGTCATGCCGGTGTTTCCGTGGGCAGACGCTCGAGCGTGATGTCATCTTCCTCGTTCGACTCAGGTTCGGTTCGCCACCAGTACTCCAATACAGGTGGCTGGCGCACCGGTACGGCCTGGCCAATGCGGGGCAAGGTGAGACGCACGCCGCCTTCTTGCGCCAAGCGGGTAATGCGCTCCACCGGGTCGTTCCAACGATGCATCGCCAAGTCGAAGGTGCTGTTGTGGACCGGCAGCAACCACTCGCCGCGAAGGTCACGATGCGCTTGCAGCGTGTGCTCAGGCAGCATGTGCACGCCCGACCAGGCGGGGTCGTACGCACCGCATTCCAGCAAGGTCAGGTCGAACGGGCCGTATCGATCGCCGATGGTCTTGAAGCCGTCGAAATATCCGGTGTCGCCACTGAAGAACAGGTTCAAGCCATCGCTGCGTATGACCCAGGAAGCCCATAGCGTAGGATTCTTGGCGAAGGGCGTGCGCCCGGAAAAATGCTGTGCCGGCGTGGCGACCAGTTGGACATCTTCGATGGCCGTCTCCTGCCACCAATCCAACTGTTTGATCTTCGCAGGCGCAATGCCCCAACGGATCAGCACATCGCCCACACCCAGCGGAACCACGAACCACTCCGTCTTTTCCGCCAGCGCCAGCACCGACGCCTTGTCCAGATGATCGTAGTGGTCGTGCGAAAGGATGACGCCTTTTATCGCGGGAAGATTCGCCAACGTGATCGGCGGCGGATCGAAGCGGCGAGGGCCCGCCCATTGAACAGGCGACGCGCGTTCGGAAAAAACAGGATCGGTCAGCCAATAGCCGCTGCCCAGCTTCAGCAACACTGTGGAGTGGCCGATCCGGAACACGGTGCCGATATCCGCCTGCGCGAGCTTTTGCGCGTCCAGAGCGTCCTGCGGCAGCGGCCGTGGCGGCATGGTCAGATCGGAATCCTTCTTGGTCATGAATTTCCACCACGTCGCAGGTACTTCGTACCAGCGCAGCGTCTTGGGCTCGACCGGGTTGCGGAAACCCCCGTCCCGGAATTGTGGCGATTGTGGATACGGCACGGTGCTGCAGCCTCCTAGCGAGAGATATAAAGCGGTTATCGACAGCCCTAGCAGCGGGATACGGAGAAGTCTCCCGCGCTTGCGTCGCGTGATGATGGGAGCAGGCGAGATATCAGACACGCAGCGGTTCCCGCAGATAGGTGCTCGTTTCCAACGGCAGCACGTAGTGCACCGAAGCGGTACGTACGCATCCCACCGGCAGTTGCGCGTGCAGGCGCTGCACTTGGTCGGCCGGCAATCGCCATTGCAGATTGAGGCAGCCCAATGTGCGCGCCATGCGCAGCACGCGCAGGAACAACTGCCGCTCGGCGTCGCGCGTGTGCTGGCCCGCGCGTACGAACAGCGATTCGATCTGGAAATAGTTGCCGCGCTCCAGCAGCGAGCAACCGGCGGTCGCCCCTGCATATCCGTGCGGTCGGCCGTCGGTATAGGCAATCCAGGCCCAGGCCCGCGTCGGTGTATCGAACAAGGCCTCGGCAAGTTCCAGCGCATCGTCGCGGCCCCGGCTGAATGGCCAGCGCTCATGCGCCACCTGCCGCGCATGTTCTTCACACAACGTTAGCAATATGGCGACATCGGCGGGGGTCGCTTTGCGCACGGTCAATACCGATGCCTTTGTGGCGGTGCGCCGCGACAGCGCTGGGCTGGCGGCATTCATGACGGCAATTCCGTGGTATTGCCTGGAACTACATGCGTGAAGTTCCATTCGGTCGTCGCCGTGGGAACAGAAAGTAGGGACAGAAAAGGCATGCATAAGCTCCGGACTTCCGTTGTGTCATATGAAGTCTGCAGGCCGAGTTTTAAGGCGTTTTTAAAACCGCGCGAACTACCGACAGCGGTAAGTTCAAAGTCATGTATCGCGCATGCGGGTCACGGATCGCAGAAAAAAGAAAGCAACATGGCTTGAACGGGTGTGCCGACAGGTCTATAAGGCCGGTAGGCAGGCCACGGACATCGGCACGTTCATTGCCCGGCAGCTGCCAGACCATGCAAGGCGATTTACTCCGCATCCCGCACGTGTTGCGGACTCATGAAACGCAGTTTTCAGGAGCGCCCCCATGCCTGTCAGTGAGCGTCGTTGTCTTTCCGTCTGCATTTCCGCTTGGTTGCGGCAAGGTTCCGCCGGTTTGCTGGGCAGTCTGGTATTTACCTTGCCATTCGCTGCGCAGGCGGCATGCGATCTGCACACTCCCGCCAGCGGTCAGACGGTCAGCTGCGATACGGCCGCGCCCAACCCCGACACCACGGGCGTGCAGGCCGCTGCAGGCAGTACGAATGTGGTGGTCGGCATCCAATCCGGAGCCGGGCTAAGCATAGGCAGTGGCGTGGGCGTGCACGTACGCGACCAAAGCCAGGTGACCAATAGCGGGACCATCACGCTGACGGCGGGAAATACATCCGCTGCGATTCTTGCCGAAGGCAGCGGGAATACCGTGACCAACACCGCCACTGGCACGGTCTCCAGCGCGTCCGGCTCGGGCATCGTCATGCAGAACGGCGGCACGGTGATCAACGATGGCAATGTGCAAGCGTTGGCGGGAACCGGTGTCATGTTTTCAGGCACGGCTGGCGGCGTGTTGACGAATCGCGGCACCATCGCTGGTGCGACAGGAGTGAGTTTCGGCGCAGGCAACGATCGCCTGGAGATGCTGGCGGGATCGATCAGCGGAGCGGTCGCATCGGGCGCAGGCAACGACACGCTGATTCTGAGCGGCGGCCAGCTGAGTACGGTGAACCAGGGCGATGGCGACGATCGATTCGAAGTCAGCGGCGGCGGAGTCACCGGCAATGTCCAGCAGGGCAGCGGCATCGACAATTTCCTGATGACGGGCGGCCAGATCGGATCGCTGTCGCAGGGCGATAATCTCGACACCTTCGTCATGAACGATGGCCGCATCGTAGGTGCGTTCGAAGATGGCGATAACGCGAGAATGACGGGCGGCCGGATCGGCCGCGTGGACATGAAGCTGGACGACAATCTGTTCGATATGTCCGGCGGTACCATCGATGGCAACTTGGTCGCAGGCTTCGGCAACGACACCATCCTGCTCTCGCACGGCTATATCGGCGGCAACATCAGCGTCAGCGGCGGCAATGATGTGGTCACCGTAACCGGCGGCGTGGTACGCGGAGAAGTGCGTGTCAGTTTCGGCAACGACACTTTCACCTGGGACGGCGGCGGCATCATCTACGGCGCCATCGACTTGGGCGGCGATACCGATTCGGCAACGTTGCGCAGCCTCAACGCGTCGCATCTGGGCGCACTACCGCTGCTCAGCGGCGGTGCCGGTGTGGACACGCTGGCGTTCGACAACGTCACCACCGGCGGCGTGGCGCGCTTCGCCAATTGGGAAACGGTCAACCTGACCGACGATACCGAACTGACCTTCGATGGCAACCTGACGCTGGGCGATGCGGCCAGCGGCACCGGCACGTTGAATGTGGATGCCAGCAGCACGTTGTTCGCAGGCAATGGTGCCAATGCTTCCATCCTCGCGTTTACTGCGGGACAGCTGGTCAATGTGGCCAATGCCGGACGCATCGACCTGACCCAGGGCACCAGCGGCGCAACCGATACTTTCACCATCGCCGGCAACTATGTGGGAAACAACGCTGCCCTGTTCCTGCAAACCGTGCTTGGCGACGACAGTTCGTTGTCGGACAAGCTGGTGATCTCCGGCGGCAGCGCCAGTGGCACCACAGGGCTCGGCATCGTCAATCTTGGCGGCGGCGGTGCGTCGACGTTGTCGGACGGCATCCTGGTGGTGCAAGCCATCAACGGAGGCAGCACGGCCAGCGGCGCATTCGCATTGACCGCTCCGGTGGCCGCGGGTGCGTTCGAATATTTCCTCTTCAAAGGTGGCGTCAATGCAGGAACGGAGGAAAACTGGTACCTGCGTTCGACCTTGGTGAATCCCCCCGCGCCAGAGCAGCCCCCTCCGGCCCCGGCCCCCGCACCCGACCCGCTGGTACCGCCACCGCCATTGGTGCCGACCGCGCCGGAGCCTCCCGCCGCACCGCCGCCGGCCTTGCCGCCAGCGCCACCTCCGCCGGATGAGTCCACGCCGCCGCCGCCACCGGACCAACCGGAACCGCCGCCGCCGGCACCACCGCCGGAGCCTCCACCGGCCACGCCGCCGGCGCCGCCCCCCGCCGTACCTCCCACGCCTACCAATCCGGCGCCTGTGCCCACGCCCACGCAATTGGCGCCACCGACGCCGGGTGCAACGGCATCCACTGCCGCCATCGTGCCGCTCTATCGTGTCGAAACGCCGGCCTATGCGGTGGTGCCGCCGGCCGTGCATCAACTGGCACTGGTTTCCTTGGGCACCTTCCACGAGCGCCAAGGCGAGCAAGGCTTGTTGCAAGGTGAAGGCGCCGTGCGGGCCGCCTGGGGAAGAGTCATGGGGCAGGACACCGAACAAACCTGGCAAGGCACGGTCGCCCCGACTTTCGACGGCACGCTATGGGGTGTGCAGGCCGGCGTGGACGTGTTCGCGCACGAATCCGACAACGGTCAGCGCGATCATGTCGGCCTGTTCGTGGGCCGTACCCGTATCGACGGCGACGTCCGAGGTTTCGCCTTGGGCTGGAACAATCTCAGCGTCGGCACGATGGAACTCGACGATAAACATGTGGGTTTGTACTGGACGCATGTTGGCGCCGATGGCGGCTACTTGGATGCCGTGCTGATGGGCAGCCGCTACGACGGCGATGCGGAATCGAGCCGCGGCTTGGGCATCGATCTGGAAGGCGACGGTGCGATGGCGTCGATCGAAGCCGGCCTATCGCGCACGTTGCGAGAGGAAGGCCGCTGGTCGTTGGAGCCACAGCTGCAAGTGATCTGGCAACGCGTCGATTTCGACAACCAGACCGATCCGTTCTCGGAGATTTCTTTCGATTCCGACAACGCGGTGATCGGCCGCTTCGGCCTGCGCCTGGCAGGAAACTACGACACTTCGAACGGATGGGTGCAGCCTTATCTGAAGCTCAATGTCTGGCACGGATTCGGCGGCGAGGACCATATCCGCTTCGGCAGCGATCTTGTCGTCACCGAACAGGACTTCAATGCCGTCGAGTTCGGCGGCGGCGTGGTCGTTCGCTTCAACGAGCGCTTCAGCCTGTTCGCCGTGATCGACTACACCATAGATGCCGGCGACGACGGCGAAGAACGCAAGTCCATCGAAGGCAACGCAGGCATGCGGATCGCTTGGTAGAGCCTGAGGGAACCGACAAACAATGTAGAGCGGAGCTTGCTCCGCTGCCCTTCGATCCGAATCGCGAATTGGTACCGTGCCTGGCGACCGATACAAGAAACAGCCGAGCAAGCTCGGCTCTACATAAGCGCAATCGCCTGCTTACGATCAGCCGCCCAAGCCGCGCGCTTGCGCGATGCGGTATATGCCGGACGCTGCCAGTTGTTCGGAGTGGCGTTGTACGCCGATGCCGAGTGCGAGCAGGGCGTGTGCGTAGGCGGAGAGGAGGCGGTCGCTGCCGATCAGGTGTACCTGGGCGGGGCGGGGCATGCGCGTGAGTAGTTCGGAGGCATGCACTTCGTGGCCGATCAGCAGGCCCGAGAGATACGAAGGCAGGGCGGTTTCGGTGAATCGTTGAAACAAGCCGGCGGTGCGCACGCCGAACAAGTGATGCAGCAAGCCGCCGGGTTGCGCGCTGCGGCGCAGGCCGGCGTCGAAAGCGTAAGCATCGAAGCGCGAGGCGTCGCCGCTCATCAGTTTGCCGAGGATGCTGTGTTGCCGAAGGATGGCGTATACCTCGCCAGTCATTGCGGTGGCGAAGGAAGTGATGCGTCCCTCTCGCACGGTTACCCATTTGCTGTGCGTGCCGGGCAGGCAGATCATGTGCGTGCCCTGGCTCATCGTATCCAGCAGGCCGCACAGTTGAGTTTCTTCGCCGCGCATGACGTCGGGCGTTTCGGTGTCGGATCCGCTCGCTACGCCGGGAACAAACCAAAGCGGACGGCCAGGGAACTCCGGTGCCTCCATGCGCGTCATGCCGGCGGCCAGTTCCGGTATGCCGGCGGGGCAGTCCACGTAGGGCATCTCGATCCAGCCATTGCGACTGCCGATCATGCCGCTCAGCACGATGTCGGGGTCGGTCCAGCTTTCGATCTGCGCAGCCAGCGCAGCGGCGAAGTTCCCTTGGCAGGCCAGGATGCCCAAGTCGGCACGGCGTTGTTCGATCACGATGCCGTTCGCATCCAATCGATAGGCGCGCAGGCTGCTGGTGCCCCAGTCGACCGCGATCATGCGAGCTCGATCCGGCTTTCGGGCAGGCCCAGCGCGCCTTGCAGCGGCAGTTGGAAAACGCCGCCCGAATGCGGAAACGCCGCCAAGGCGATGTCGTCCAGCCCGGTGCGCGCGGTAGTGATGTAAAGACGATCGTAGGCTGCGCCACCGATGGTGCAGCAAGAGGGTTGATCGGCAGGAACGGCGACGGTGCGCTCGACAGTGCCGTCGGGCCGATAGCGCACGATTTGCCCGCCGCCCCATTGCGCGTTCCACAGGCAACCTTCGGCATCGATGATCGATCCGTCCGGTTCGGCGGTGGGATGGTCCAGCTCCGCGAACACGCGCTGGCGCGACACCGTGGCCGTTCGCGCATCGTAGTCGCAGCAGAGAATGCGCCTCTGCGGCGAATCGCAGTAGTACATGGTGGCCCCGTCGGGGCTGAAACAGATCGAATTGGGAATGGCGGTGTTGGGCAGCGCCAAACGGCGCAAGCCATGTTCCGCGGAGTACTGGTAGAAACTGCCGATAGGCGCCCCATCGGCGCGTTCGCTCTTGGTGCCGAACACGAAATTGCCGTGGCGATCGGCGCGGCCATCGTTGAGACGTGTTTCGTGGTTGTCCGCTTCCACATCGATGAGGTGCTGCAGCGGCAGCGCGGTATCCGACGATGTTTCGATAGCCGCATCGATGTCGGCTACGTACAACCCTTTGGCCAAGCCCAGCAGCAGCCGACTTCCGTGCCCTAATGCCAGGCAACCAAGACGATCCGGAAGCGGCCAACTGCGGGTGATGCCATCATCGGGGCTATGCATCCATAGCCGGCAGCCTTCGATGTCGGTCCAGAACAAGGCCGCACGCTGGCTGCACCAGAGAATGCCTTCGCCTAGCGCGCATCGGCTGTCGACGGCGAGCGTCGCCATAGGCATTTTGTCGGCATCTTCGGTGTTCATTGCGCTACCACTCCGCGACGCTGCCATCGGCGTGACGCCAGACCGGGTTGCGCCAATCGGGGGGATTCTGGCTGGCTTGCAGCAGGCGCTCCTCATCGATTTCCACGCCCAGTCCGGGCTTGGACAGCGCGGCGATATTGCCATCGGTGCAGTGGAAATCTTCCTTGTTCAACACGTAATCCAACAGATCGGCTTGCTGGTTGTAGTGAATGCCGATGCTCTGTTCCTGCAAGACAGCATTGTGCGCAACGAAATCGACTTGCAGGCAGGCGGCCAGCGCCACTGGGCCAAGCGGGCAATGCGGGGCCAGTGCGACGTCGTAGGCCTCGGCCATGGCCGCGATCTTGAAGCACTCGGTGATGCCGCCGGCATGGGAGAGGTCCGGTTGGATGATCGACAGTCCGCCGGCCGCGAGCACGCGCTTGAACTCGAAACGCGAATACATGCGCTCGCCGGCAGCCAGTGGAATGGAAGTGGCATCCGCCAACCGGCCGTAGTATTCGGACTGCTCCGGCAGCACGGGTTCTTCGACGAACAAAGGCCGATAGGGTTCGAGTTCACGCAACAGCACGCGCGCCATGGGCGCACCCACGCGGCCGTGGAAGTCCACACCGAAATTGATGGTGTTGCCGAACGCAGCGCGAATTTCCGCGACCTTGGCAACGGCGGCGTCGACTGCGATGGCGTTGTCGATCAAGGCCAGTTCTTCGGTGCCGTTGAACTTGAAGGTGTCGAAACCCAGCGCTTTCAATTCGTGGATCTGCGCGATGATCTCCGCCGGACGGTCGCCACCGACCCAGCGATAGGTTTTCATCCGATCGCGAACGCACCCGCCCAGCAGTTCGTATACGGGCACGCCCAGCGCCTTGCCTTTGATGTCCCACAAGGCCTGGTCGATGCCGGCGATGGCGCTCATCAGTATCGGGCCGCCGCGATAGAACCCACCGCGGTACAAGGTCTGCCACAGGTCGTTGATGCGGGCGGGATCCTTGCCGATCAGATACTCGGACAGTTCATGCACCGCTGCTTCCACCGTGCGCGAGCGGCCTTCGATGACGGGTTCGCCCCAACCGACGATGCCTTCGTCGGTTTCCATCTTGAGAAACAGCCACCGCGGTGCGGCGTGGTAAGTGCTCAGTCGCACGATTTTCATGAGGTCTGATCCGAAGAAGCGGGCTTCGCAGAAGAATGGTCCAGATAGGCTTGCCGGAAGGCGCGCGCGCTGTCGCGAGTGCGTTCGACCGACTGGCCCGGTTTAAAGAGTTCGCCGCCGATGCCGGCGCCCATGCTTCCGGCGGAGAGATAGCCGTGAAGCGCGGCAGGATTGACGCCACCGACGACGAACAAAGGAATAGGAGGCAGTACGGCGCGCAATGCGCGGATCAGATCCGGGCCATAGACCGATGCCGGAAACAATTTCAGCATCTGCGCGCCGGCATCGATCGCGGCGAAGGCTTCGGAAGCCGTGGCAAAGCCGGCCACCACCTTCAGGCCACGATTCACCGCATAGCGGATCAATTCCGGACGGGTGTTGGGGGTGACGATGAAGCGCGCGCCCAGCGCTTCCAGCGCATCCACGTCGCGTTCGCGCAGCACGGTGCCGCCACCGATCCAAGCCTTTTCGCCGAATGTACGGACGGCCGCGCCGATGCTGTCGGCCCAGTCCGGCGAATTGAGTGGGATTTCGATGGCGTCGTAGCCTTCGTCCACCAGCGCCTGCACATGCGCCAGCGTCTCGCCTGGCGTGATGCCGCGCAGGATGGCGATCAACGGCAGACGAAACGGCGATGTGTGCGGCGGGTCGATGTGTGCGCTCATGTAACGCTCATAGTGGGTCGATCGATAAATCAGTCGTGGTAAAGCTGGGAACGGCCGCCATCGATCAGGATGTCGGTGGCATTGATATAGCGCGCTTCGTCGCTGGCCAGGAATAGGGCGGTATACGCCACTTCCTCCGGCGTGCCAATGCGCTTGCAGGGCAGCAGCTCGGTTTGTTCGCGGCGCTTGGCTTCCGGGTCCGGGCTGGAGGCGAACCACGCTTCGATGCGCGGCACCAGGATCAGGCCGGGCGAAATCGAATTCACGCGAATGCCGCGGGCCGCGTATTCGATACCCAGCGATCGGGTCAGCCCGATCAGTCCATGCTTGGCGACAGGGTAGGGAAACGCGCCGGGAATGATCTTGTGCCCGTGTACCGAGGCGATGTTGACGATGGACCCTGCGCCTTGCGCCAGCATCGCCGGCAGCACCGCACGCGCGACGTTCCAGGTGCCCTTGAGATTCAACGCCAGGCAACGCTCCCAATCCGCATCGTCCAGCGACAACGGTTCGGAAAACACATCGGCACCGGCATTGTTCACCAGTGCGTCAATGCGTCCGTGCCGTTCTTGCGCCTGCCGCACGGCGGCTTCCACCGAAGCGCGATCGGTGACGTCGGCGATCAGGTGAGTGATGCGTTGGTCGCTGTCGGTGGCCGGATTGCGATCCAAACCGAAGACAGACGCACCCTGGTCGGCGAACAGACGGGCCGTGGCGGCACCAATCCCGCTGGCGGCGCCGGTGACCAACGCGACTTTGCCTTGGAGCCGTCCGCTCACGGTGAAGTTCGCAAAAGAAGTTCTGCGCGCACTGTCAGCGATGCGGCAGCGGCCAAGCAGCCGATGCGATTGCAATACGCCATGGACCCTCCTCCAGGCATGACTGTCGATGATGGCGAAGGGTGCCGCCGCCCTGTGCCGGACGGTCGTACACGATGCGCGCAGGTACTGCTTTGATCTGCTCCGCTCAAGACTTCCAGCGCTACGCCGGCCATTCCTCGGGGAACCGATTACATAGACTTGCCCGCAAATATATATTCGACAAATGAAATTTTCGCCATATGCTATTCCGCAGGCGAATAGTTAGGCTCGCAATCTGGGAGGGTTGCTTGCATGGTTCAACCGAGCACCAGCTGGTTCAACGCGTCGCGACTGAAGACAAGACACTTGCTTCTATTGCTGCATCTATACGAGCAGCGCACGGTACTGAAGGCTGCCGAAGCCGCCAGCATGACCCAGCCGGCTGCCTCCAAACTGTTGGCCGAGATGGAAGACATGCTGGGGGTGAAGCTGTTCGAGCGTCACGCCCGCGGCGTCGAGCCGACTTGGTACGGACAAGTGTTGATCCGCCGCGCGCGTTCCGCGCTGTCGGAAATCGGCCGTGCCTATGATGAAATCGCTTCGCTGCGTAGCGGGCAGATGGGGCAGGCGTCGATCGGCACCGTGGTCAATCCCGGTACCAATCTGGTTCCGCAGGCCATCGCGATGGTCAAGCGCGACTATCCCGACATCATGATCCGCGTGGAAATGGATTACAGCCGGCCACTGGTAGCCAAGCTGCTGGATGGTCATCTGGATATCGTCATCGGCCGCATCATCGGCCCTGAAGGTGCGGGCGAGCTGCAGTTCGAACCGCTTGCGGACGAACCGCATTCGGTCATCGTTCGTGCCGGCCATCCTTTGACTCAATACCCACGGCTGGAGCATGCGGATCTGGTCGAATACGGCTGGATATTGCCGCCTTCCGCCAGTGTGTTGCGGGCGCGCCTGGATTCGGTATTCCTGGAACACGGGCTGCAGCGGCCACGCAACATCATCGAAACCTCTGCCTTGCCGGTCATCACCAATCTGTTGCGCAACAGCGATTTGTTGACTGCGTTGCCGGTCGAATCGGTGGCGCCTTATCTGCAATCCAATCAGCTGACCGTATTGCCGATACAACTCGGTGTACGCATGGAGTTCTTCGGCATCATCCGCCGCCGCGATCAATTGCTTTCGCCCGGCGCCGAGCGCGTGCTCGAAGCTTTGCGGTCGACCGCTCGCCGCCTTTACCCCGAGCCGTTGGTGCGTGCCGCACCAGGACTGCCAGAAGAAGGCACCGAGTAAGCCGCATTACTTTCGCGGTGCCGAACTATATCGGAAACGGCATAGCGGTCGCTCAATATTTCATTGGTCTGGCATGTCGGCCGCGCCTATGCTGCGGCTGAAGTCGCGTTTTGACCGTTTTATGACCACATACGCGACAAGAGCGGCAAAGAGATCGCCTATCCAGGCGGGCGGCGGAACCCCGGGGAGACCAGGGATCAGCGCGCCGGAGCGACAAAACATATAAGCCAGAGCCGGCGCTGGCGCGGTGCGGAACCCGGTACTCAGAAGGCAACCAAGCTACCTAAGAACGGCCCAATGGCGGTAGTGCGCGCAGACGCATGCTGCCAATACAACTTAATCATCGTCGTCATGTGTCCTGGGAGGGAACAACCATGTCAACGCAACATCGCCGCGATCCGGCACGCCCCGCCGTGAGCCGCCGTTCAATCCGCAACCGTTTCCCCCATACTGTCATCGCACTGAGCATTGCGGCTTTGCTGAGTGCGCAGGCACATGCGCAGGATCAAGCGCAGGCTGAGGAAGCGCCGAGCGCGCAAACGAAAGAAGCCGTCGAGCTGGAAACGGTAACCGTCACCGGCATCCGCGGTTCGGTCTACCGGGCGCAGGACATCAAGCGCAGCGCCGACACCTTCGTCGACTCGGTCACCGCGGAGGACATCGGCGCATTGCCCGACCGCAGCGTTACCGAGACGCTGTCGCGCATCCCCGGCGTCACCATCGATCGCTTCCTCTCGGCAGGCGATCCGGAACACCCCTCCGCCGAAGGCAGTGGCGTGCAGGTCCGCGGCATGACCCAGGTGCGTTCCGAACTCAACGGCCGCGACACGTTCTCGGCGAACGGCGGCCGTTCCATCGGTTTCCAGGACGTGCCTTCCGAGCTGATGGCCGGCGTCGACGTGTACAAGAACCAGAAGGCCGAGATGATCGAGGGTGGCCTGGGCGGCACCGTTGATCTGCGCACCTTCAAGCCTCTCGACTTCGAAGGTCAGAAGATCGCCTTCAGCCTCAGCGAGAACTACGGCAACTTCGCCGAGCAGTACAAGCCGTCTGCCTCGGCGCTGTACAGCAACCGCTGGCAGACCGGGCTCGGCGACTTCGGCTTCCTGGTCGACATCGCGCATTCGGAACTCGCCACCCGCACCGACGGCATGTTCGTGCGGCCGTTCTTCGAGACCGCTAACACCGATGTCGACGGCGACGGCACCAACGAGCAGCTCTGGCTGCCGCGCGGCGCCGACTGGCGCACGCTGGATTTCGAACGGGAACGCCAGGGCATCTACCTCGCCCTGCAGTGGAGGCCCACCGACGACGTCGAGCTCCACGCCACCGTTTTCCAGAGCCGGTACGACGAACTCTGGTATGAGGACGCCATCTTCGTCGGCAACGACCCCACAGCGGTCAGGATCGACACCAGCCAGCCGTACGAACTGGATGGCGGTGTGTTCCGCTCGGGCCGCCTCGTCCAGGAAGGCAATATTCCCATGGGCACGGACATCCGCGCCTCGAACAGCAAGTCCAAGACCACCGACTTCTCCCTCGGCCTGAAGTGGACGCTCAGCGAAAACACTGAACTGACGACCGACCTGCAGTACGTCAAGGCCGAGACGCGGAGGCTGGATTCCACGGTGTCGCTTGGCGTCAACGTGCCTTATATCGACGTCAACCTCACCGGCGGCACGCCGTCGATCGGTGTCGACGAAGATTTCACGAGAAACCCAGCCAACTACTACTGGGGCTTCACCATGGACCATCGCGACGACAACGTCGCCGACCAGTTGGCCTGGCGCGCGGACCTCAAGCACAGCTTCGACAGCGGCTTCTTCCGGGCGATCAAGTTCGGCGTGCGCCTGACCGATCGCAGCGCCACCAGCAGGGATACCGGCTACGACTGGCAACCCGTGTTCCAACCCTGGATGGCGGGCTGGGCCGTAACGGGCCCGACGCCAGGACTGGATCTCAATGGCGAGGTCAACTCCAGCCTGACGCACCTCAACACCTTCGACAATTTCTACCGCGGCGATGTCAATCCGCCGGGCTCCTTCTTCGCGCCCGTGCTGAGTACCGCGCTCGGATTTCCCGACAGCTATCTGGCGATCCACGGCGCCGCCGCTCCGTACTACGCCTGCTGCTATGGGCAGATCACGCCGCGGAATGTCCGCGATCCGCAGTGGGCCAACTTGCAGAACGAGACCACCACGGCCGCCTACGCGATGCTGGATTTCGCGGTGGACGACCTCCGCCTCGACGGCAACGTCGGCGTGCGCGCGGTGCGCACCGAGAATTCCGCGAGCGGATACCTGGTTTATCCGAACCAAGCCCTTGCGCCATATCTGGGTACCGGTGAAATAGAGCCGCTGACGGCTAACAATTCCTATACCGACGTGCTGCCCAGCATGAACGTCCGTTGGGAACCGGTCGACAACCTGATCGTGCGCTTCGCTGCCTCCAAGGCGATCGCCCGGCCAGCTTTTAGCGACATGCAGGTCTATCAGGTATTGAGCGCCGCAGTGGAGTCGGGATACACACCGCCGGTGGGCACTACTTTGTTACCCATCGATAGGTTGGATCTGACCGGCAGTTCCACCGACAACCCGTACCTGGAGCCGATGAAGGCCAACCAGTTCGACCTGTCGCTGGAATGGTATTTCTCTCCGGACAAGGGCGGCATGGCCTGGATCAACTTCTTCCACAAGGACATCAAGGACTATTTCCGCAACCAGTCGCGACTGGTGCCCTATCCGGGCGCGGACGGCAACATGTACGACTACCTGGTCACGCAGACCATCAACACGGGCGAAGCGCGCATCCAGGGTGCGGAGATCGGCTGGAACCAGTTCTTCGACTTCCTGCCAGCACCGTTCGACGGCTTCGGCATTTCGGCGAACTACACCTATATCGATAGCTCGACCAAGGTGCCGATCGAGACGGATGCGCAGCCGGTCGATACCGATGGCTCGTTGTTCGGCGACCTGCCCGCCGATGGCTTGTCTAAAAATTCCTACAACGTAGCTGCTTTCTACGAGAAAGGACCCTGGCAGATACGCGTGGCCTACAACTGGCGCAGCGAGTACCTGCTGAGCATCGGGGCCAATGGCTACAACGGCACCAACAACAATTTGGCGGGCGAGTCCGTTGCCTGGAAACTGCCGGTGTACAGCGACGAATACGGTCAGCTGGACGCCTCGGTCTTCTACAGCTTCAACGACAACATCAAGCTCGGCCTGGAGATGAACAACCTCAACAACGCCGAACAGCGCACGATCATGGACCAGAACGGCGCCGGCAAGCGCGTCACCTCGTGGTACGTCAACGACACACGCTACGCCGCGACTCTTCGCGTGACGTTCTAAGCGACGTTCCTAGCAAGATGCGACATGGAAGGGGAGGTAATTCCTCCCCTTCCTTTCGCTTCGGTGTTTGCTGGACCGTCGGAGATTGGAAGACGCAGAACAGGGCGTAATCCGCCGCTGAATATCGTGTGCGCGCTGAGGCGCGGATTACCTGAATCACGATTGGCACAAACACCGGCATCCACAACGCGCACGCGTTCGCAAGTCCGAGCGACGCTGCCGTTTTCAAGACATGCGTTGTTGCCGAACCCTTTCTGACAAGACACAGCCGATGCAAAGCAGACGAACTCGTGGACTTATTTCGGCACTAATAGCGCTGTTGGCGCTCGCATCGATAATGTCGTCGGCGTTCGCCTACGACGAGCCCGCCGACGATGCGCAACCCTCGCACGCCGAGCCGCCGCGTACGATGAACGGCTTGGCGCTCACGCCGCCGATGGGTTGGAACAGCTGGAATAAATTCGGCTGCAACGTCGACGAAAAGCTGATCCGCCGCATGGCCGATGCGATGGTGTCATCGGGCATGCGCGATGCCGGCTACCAGTACGTCGTCATCGACGATTGCTGGCATGGCGAACGCGATCGCGATGGATTCATCCAGGCCGATCCGAAACGTTTCCCTTCCGGCATGAAGGCGCTGGGGGACTACATCCATGCCAAAGGCCTCAAGTTCGGCATATATTCCGATGCCGGGCGCAAGACCTGCGGCGGCCGACCCGGCAGCCAAGGTTATGAATTCCAAGATGCTTTGCAATACGCGCGCTGGGGCGTGGATTACCTGAAGTACGACTGGTGCAACACCGGCACCCGCAATGCGCAGGAAGCCTATACGCTGATGGCCGATGCGCTGCGCGCCAGCGGCCGCGACATCGTGTTCTCGCTATGCGAATGGGGCAACCAGCAGCCATGGCTGTGGGGCAAGACGGTCGGCAATCTCTGGCGCACCACCGGCGACATTTACGACAAGTGGCAGGGCCGGCACAAATACATGCTGGGTATGCTGGACATCGTGGATATCAACGAGCCGCTATGGCCGTATGCGGGACCGGGACATTGGAATGATCCGGACATGCTGGAAGTCGGCAATGGCGGCATGACCGATACCGAATACCGCAGCCATTTCAGCCTGTGGGCGATCATGGCGGCACCGCTGATCGCCGGCAACGATCTGTCGCAGATGGATCAGGCGACCAGGAAAATTCTGCTCAACCGCGAAGTAATCGCGGTCAACCAGGACGCGCTAGGTGCGCAAGGACGCCGCGTGGTGAAGAACGGCGACCGAGAAGTCTGGGTGAAACCGTTGGCCAACGGTGGGCGCGCCGTATTGCTGTTCAACCGGGGCGGGCAATCGGCCGAAATCGGCGTGGAGTGGGAACAACTGGGCTACCCCGGTCATCTCAGCGCTCGGTTGCGCGATCTGTGGAAGGGCCAGGATCTGCCGGCGCAGAAAGACCGCTATTCGACCATGGTCGAACCACATGCGGTCGTGTTGCTCACCATCCGCCCCTGACGGCGATGGTTTGGCTGCGCGACAGTTGTAGGTGCGCCGCCATATATATGTGCCTCTGCTCCAGAGGCGGCAAACTCGCGCAAAAATGACGCGTCGCAGCATTCAATAGTGATATACGTCGCGGCGAATATTTCATTGGTATGGAATGTCACAGCCGCCTATCCTGCGGTCCCGGTGAAGTATTGGGTGACGCGTGATCGCTGCAAGCCAGTGATGCCGAGTCGCCGTTAGCAATGCTTCTCTGCATCGGGAAAGAGACGCGCGCCGTCGCCAGCTGACGACTAGCGACAAGAGAAATGGTGGTGGGATCCCGGAGACGGGAAGCAACCCGCCCGAACAACAACAAGGTCCAGACCGACCGGTGCGCCGGCGAGTCGGGATTCCAGTATTTGCAACAAGTGGTGCCCTGGGAGGGAACAATATAATGTCAATGCAACAACGCCGTGCTTCGGCGGACCGGGCCGTGGCTCGCACATCCATCCGTAAGCTGCGGCACTCGGCCATTGCCCTGAGCATCGCCGCCCTATTGAGTGCTCCGGCCTACGCGCAGGACGCACCGGCGGCACCGACGGAACAGGGTAAGGAAGCGGTCGAACTGGACGCGGTGGTGGTAACCGGCGTACGCAGCAGCGTCACCCAGGCGCAAGCCATCAAGCAGAACGCCGAACAGATCGTAGACTCCATCGTTGCCGAAGACATCGGCAAGCTGCCCGACAACAACGTCGCCGAGGCGTTGCAGCGCATCTCCGGCATCCAGATTCAGCGCAACTACGGCGAAGGCAGCGAGATCGCCATCCGCGGTCTGACCCAGGTCCGTACCGAGCTCAACGGTCGCGATATCTTTACCGCCAACGATGGCCGTGGCTTGAGTTTTGAAGACGTGTCGGCCGAGCTGCTTTCCGGCGTCAACGTCTACAAGAACCCGTCGGCCGAGATGATCGAGGGCGGCCTGGGCGGCACCATCGATCTGCGCACGCGCCTGCCGTTCGACTACGAGGGCCGGAAACTGGCCGGCAGCATCCAGTACAACCACTACGACCTGGCAGACAAAGGCGAAACCGCCTTCTCGGGCCTTTTCAGCAATCGCTGGCAGACCGGCATCGGCGAGATCGGTTTGCTGGTGAACCTCTCCAAGCAGAAAGGCTCGTTCCGCCAGGACACGATCTCGGTCGAGCCGTGGTGGGATCTGACCAACGTACCTGGCCACGAAGGTCAGAATATCTCGGTGCCACGTGGCGCCGGCATCAACACCACCAATGGCGAGCGCGACCGCGAAACCAGCGCTATCGCGCTGCAATGGCGTCCCAACGATGACGTCGAGGTATATCTGCAGGCGTTGCGCTCGGATTACGAGTTCAGCTGGCTGGATTATTCGTTCTTCGTCTACAGCGGCGGCAGTCCGATGCAGCCGGTTCCCAATAGCACCTACGTGGTCAACGGCCGCAACGAATTTGTCAGCGGTACCTTCCAGAACACGCCGGCCGACTCCAACACCAGCCTGACCGAACGCCATTCGGTGACCACCGACTACTCGGCGGGCGCGAAGTGGACGGTCAACGAGCGGCTCTCGCTGAGCACCGACTTCCAGTACGTCGACGCCACCACCGAGTCCACGCGTTACATCGTCGGCACCGGCATGGCCAGCGTGCCGCGCTTCACCATGGATTTCAGCGGCGACCTGCCGCGGCTGACCGTGGCCGACGCCAGCGGTGCCGAAGGCTATCTGTCCAACAGCGCCAACTACATCGGCTGGAAGTTCCACCTGGACAACCAGGACGACAACAAGGGCACCGAATTCGCCTGGCGCAGCGACATGGACCTGGCGTTCGACGAAGGCTTCTTCCGCAGCTTCAAGGCCGGCGTGCGCTATACCGACCGCGATGCCAAGAACAAGGGCAACGTCTGGCGCTTCATGTGCTTGAACGGCTGCGCCGGCGCACCGTTTGCCGATTATCCGAACATCCCGCTGGTGCAGAACCCGACTTCCGGTTTCTTCCGCGGCGATGGCTATGCCTTTGGCCCAACATTGACCGCATCGAACGTCGCAGTGGCCAACTACGAGCAGACGCTCGCCGGTTTCGGCGCGGATCCGCTGACGTTCGGTCCCAGGAACATCAATACGCAGAGCGAGCAGACCTACGCCGCGTACGGCGTGCTGCGCTTCGGTAGCGACGCGGGCGCCTTGCCATTCGACGGCAATGTCGGCGTGCGCGTGGTTCGCACCGAGCTGGAATCCACGGGCGTCATGACCGACCCGAACGATCTGAACAGCCTGCTGCCGATCAGCGTGCAGCAGAGCTATACCGACGTGCTGCCCAGCCTGAACCTGCGTTTGTTTCTGCTGGAAAACCTGCAGTGGCGCTTCGCCGCATCGAAGGGCATCTCGCGTCCGACCTTCGACAAGCTCAATCCCAACCTGGGTCTGAGCGTCGATTCCGCAGGCCGCCGCACCGGTTCGGCGGGCAATCCGAACCTGAGCCCGATGGAAGCCGATCAGTTCGATACTTCGCTGGAATGGTATTTCGGCAAGGGCTCGATGCTGTACGGCACCGCGTTCTACAAGAAGGTCGATGGTTTCCTCGCGGATGTCACGTCGAACGAAACCATCAACGGCGAAACCTGGGAAATCACCCGTCCTGTCAACGGCGACAACGGCAAGATCAAGGGCGTGGAAGTGGGCTACACCCAGTTCTTCGACTTCCTGCCGGGCTGGCTGAGCGGTTTCGGCCTGCAGACCAACTACACCTACGTCGACAGCAAGGCGCCAAGCCCCACCGCGACCGATACCAACGGCCAGCCGCTGACGGTGCCGCTGCAAGGGCTATCCAAGAACAGCTACAACGTCATCCTCAGCTACGAACAGCCGCGCTTCGCCGCGCGCGTGGCCTACAACTGGCGCAGCGATTGGCTGGTGACCACCGCCGGCAACGGCACCGGCAACCTGCCGGTCTACAACAAGGGCTTCGGTCAGCTGGACGCCTCGTTCCGCTTCAACATCAACGATGTCTGGTCGGTTTCGTTGGATGGCATCAATCTGCTGGATACCCGCCGTGAAAGCTATCTCGGCTACGAATCGCGCCTGCGCGATTTCGTGATCAACGATCGCCGCTACGGCATCACGTTGCGTGCCAGTCTGTAAGACATGACAAGCATGTCCACCCGCCTTCGTTCGCGCATCCTCTCCCTCGCGCGGGCGCAGGCGGGTGGCGGTTCTCGCTCTGCTGCGTCAATCCGGGTGCTTGATGGAGACTGTCCACTGATGGCCGCTAGAACTTCAGATGTTCCGTCGCATACAAGGCAAGAGCAAATCCCCCTCAATCCCCCTTTTTCAAAGGGGGAGGCCAAAGCGCTTTTGATTCGCCCCCTTTGTAAAGGGGGGTACGGGGGATTTGCTCTTGATCTTGCTTCGCGGCAAGAGCAAATCCCCCTCAATCCCCCTTTGACCAGCCATTCTGCTGTTGAGAAGCGCAAAAAGGGGGAGGCAAAAGAGCCGTGCGCCATCATGCGTCGCTGGCGGCAGACAGCGCTACTGTCGATTCTTGCCTGCGCTGCTTCTTCGGCAGTTTTGGCTGCGGACATACCTTACCGATGGCAGAACGTCGCCATCGGCGGCGGCGGATTCGTCACCGGGCTGACTTATCACCCGGCCGAGCGCGGTCTGGCCTATGCGCGTACCGATGTGGGCGGTGCTTATCGCTGGGACGCGGCGGGTAAGCGTTGGGTGGCATTGACCGATTGGATCGGCGCCGAGGACGTCAACCTTACCGGTATCGAAAGCCTGGCCATCGATCCGTCCGATCCCAATCGCGTCTACCTCGCAGCGGGTACCTACACCAATCCCAAGGTCGGCAACGGCGCCATCCTGCGCTCGCAGGATCGTGGTGCGACATTCCAGCGCACCGATCTGCCGTTCAAGCTGGGCGGCAACGAACTCTCGCGTGGCAACGGCGAGCGGCTCGCGGTGGATCCCAACGATGGCCGCGTACTGTTTCTAGGTTCGCGCAGTCACGGACTGTGGCGCAGCGAAGATCATGGCGCGCGCTGGAAGCAGGTGGAAAGCTTTCCCGCCATTGCGACCTCGCCGGCAGCCAGTGCGCAAGGCTGGAACCGTACGCAACAGATCGGCATCGTGTTCGTGACGTTCGAGGCGACCAGCGGCAAGCCGGGCGCGCCCACACCCAGACTCTATGCCGGCGTTTCGACCCAGGAAACCAGCCTCTATCAGTCCGACGACGGCGGCCGCAGCTGGCACCCGGTACCCGGCCAGCCCACCGGCCTGCGGCCCAACCACATGGCGCGTGGCAGCGACGGCACGTACTACCTGAGCTATGCCGACTTGCCCGGTCCGGACAAGATGAGCAATGGCGCGGTGTGGAAGTACGTTCCTAGCAGCGGCGCCTGGACGGACATCACGCCGGTGCCGCAATCCACCGACACCGAAAAAGACGGTTTCGGTTGGGGTGCGGTGACGGTCGATCCGCAAAATCCGCAGGTACTGCTGGCCAGCACATTTACACGCTATGGCCCGCACGACGACATCTTCCGCAGCACCGATGGCGGCAAGCACTGGCAGCCGCTGTTCGAGCGTTCGGACTTCGACCACGGCGTCTCGCCGTGGACGGCGCACGCCAGCCCGCATTGGATCGCCGATATCGAAATCGATCCATTCGATTCCAACGAAGCGATGTTCGTGACCGGGTATGGCATCTGGGCCTCGCGCAATCTGACCGCCTTCGACGATGGCGCATCGCGCGTGCAATGGTGGTTCAAGAACACCTATCTGGAAGAAACCGTTCCGCTGGATCTGATCAGTCCGCCGGAAGGCGCACATCTGCTCAGCGCGGTCGGCGATATCGACGGCTTCCGGCACGACGACTTGGCTGTGCCGCCGCTGCAGTTCGTAGGACCACGGCTGACCAATGGCGAAAGCATCGCCTACGCCGGACAGAAACCCTCGATCATCGTGCGCAGCGGCACCGTGCGCGACCGCAACAACAACGAGGTGCGCGCGGCCTACTCATTGGATGGTGGGAAGAGCTGGGCGCTGTTTGCCAGCGAACCACCGGAGGGCGAGGGCGCTGGGCATATCACTATCGCCGCCGATGGCAAGCGCGTGATCTGGCAGCCGAAGAACGCCGGCACCTGGATCACTGCCGATTTCGGCAAGCGCTGGCAGCAGGTAAAAGGCCTCCCCGCCGGCGCAGTGGTGGAAGCCGATCGCAAGGACGAGGGCATCTACTACGGGTACGACACGCGCACCGGCAAGTTGTACGTCAGCGGCAACGGCGGCGTCGAATTCAAAGAGGCTGGCGGCGGCACCGGTGAAGTCGGCAATTGGTACCGCGCCGAATTGCATCCATCGCCAAGCGAAACCGCCACGGTTTACATCACCGCCTCCTGGCATGGATTGTTGCGCTGGTCGCCGGGCAAGCTGGAGCGTCTGCCGGAAGTTGAAAATGCGTTCTCCCTGGGCGTGGGCAAGCCACGCAGCGAAGGCGGACCGAACACATTGTTCCTGTATGGCCAGATCAAGGGGAAAGTCGGACTGTTCCGCTCCGACGACGATGGCCGCAAGTGGCAGCGCATCGACGACGACGCGCATCGCTTCGGCAAGATCTCGCATGTAACCGGCGACCCGCGTTTGTACGGACGCGTGTACTTCGCTACCGGTGGCCGGGGAATCGTCTATGGCGATCCGCGCTGACGCGATCCGCATCGAGCCGGGCAGCCCGCGACGAGCGGGCTGGTTTGCCGTGGCCTTGCTGGTCTGCCTGCCGATGCTGGCGCAAGCGCAGGGCTATACCGCACGTCCGCAGGACACGGTCGCGCCTGCTACCAAACCGGTTGAGCCTGCCACGTCTGCGGCCACTGCTGCGCCACCACCGCTGACCAATCTGCCCGCACGCCAACGCCGCAGTCTCAACGGCGAATGGCAGGCACTGGTGGACGCCTACGGTTCCGGCATCGGCGATTGGAAAGCCCTGTGGAAGGACAAGACGGCCACCGGTAAAAGCGACTTCTACGAATACGGATTCGACGACAGCTTCACTTTGCGAGTGCCGGGCGATTTCAATACGCAGCGTCCGGAACTGACCTGGCTGGAAGGTTCGGTGTGGTACCGAAAGGCGTTCGAATACGATCTTTCGGCGGCGCGGCGCAGCGGTCGCCGTATGTTTGTCCATTTTGGCGGTGCCAACTACTGGACGGACGTGTTCCTCAACGGCGAGAAACTGGGCAGTCACGAAGGCGGCTTCACGCCGTTCCAGTTCGAGCTGACGGGCAAGCTGCGCGATGGCGAGAATCGCCTGCTGGTGCACGTCGATAATCGCCGTCGCAAGGATGGTATCCCCGCGCAAGGCTTCGACTGGTTCAACTATGGCGGCCTGACCCGTGATGTGGATCTGGTCGAAACGCCGGCGACCTATATCCAGGATTACTCCATTCAATTGGCGCCGGGCTCGCTGCGACGCGTGGAAGGCTGGGTGAAACTGGCCGGCACCGCGCCGCGGCAGTCCGTACAAGTGCGGATTCCCGAGTTAGGCGTCAACGTACGTGTGCAGGCCAACGCAGAAGGCATGGCAAAGCTGGGTTTCGAGGCACCTTTCCAACTGTGGTCGCCTGCGCAGCCCAAGCTCTATCGCGTGAGCGTGTCCGCGTCCGGCGACGTGCTGGAAGAAGACATCGGCTTCCGCAATATCGCCGTGCGCGGCGACGAGATCCTGCTCAATGGCGAGCCGGTATTCCTGCGCGGCGTCAATCTCCACGAAGAGATCGACAGCCGCCGCGCGCATTCGCCCGCCGATGCCGAGCGCCTACTGGGGCAGGCCAAGCAACTGGGCGCCAACTTCGTTCGCCTGGCGCACTATCCCTACAACGAGCATCTTGTCCGCCTCGCCGATCGCATGGGCTTGCTGCTGTGGGAGGAGATTCCCGTTTACCAGGGTATCGACTTCGCCGATGCCGGCATGCAGGCAAAACTGGGCACGATGCTGGCGGAAATGATCGGCCGCGACCGCAACCGCGCTGCGGTGATCTTCTGGGGCATCGCCAATGAAACTTCGCCGAGCCCCGCACGCAACGCTGCACTCGCGGTTTTGGCGCAGCGCAGCCGCGATCTGGATCCGACTCGCCTGGTGGCTGCGGCGTTGTACGGCCCCGGCTTCCACGACAACACGCTTACCGTTTCCGATCCGCTGATCGCGTCGTTGGATGTGGTCGGCGTCAACGAATATTTCGGCTGGTATGTGCCGTGGCCGGTGGAGCCCGAACAAGCGGTTTGGACGCCATTGGGCAAGCCACTGTTGATCACCGAATTCGGTGCCGAGGCGCGGTTGGGCAATCATGGCGGAAATGACATTGCCAGCGGTTGGAACGAGGAGTTCCAGGCCGAGTTCTACAAAAAGCAGCTGCGCATGTTGAAGCGGATTCCGTTCCTGCGTGGAGTAGCACCCTGGGTGCTGGCAGACTTCCGTTCGCCGGTGCGCCTGCATCCGTTCCAAGCGGGCTATAACCGCAAAGGTTTGTTGTCCGAACGTGGTGAGCCCAAACAGGCTTGGCGCGTGATACACGACTATTACCAGGAGATTGGCCGATGAAATCCTTGCTGAGCCTGCCTTTGCTGGGTGCGCTGTTGCTGGTGCCGCCTTGTGCACAGGCAAAAGTGGAGCTGCCATTGCTGTTCTCCGACGGCGCCGTGGTGCAACGCGACCAGCCACTGCCGGTATGGGGCTGGGCGTCGCCCGGAGCGAAGATCGAAGTCGAGTTCGATGGCCGCAGCGCGAGCGCTACAGCAGCTAAAGACGGCGCATGGCGCGTCGAATTGCCCGCGCATGCGGCGGGCGGCCCGTACGCCTTGCGCGTGCGCGGAGACGGCGCAGCCGTCGTCGTGAACGATGTGCTGGTGGGCGATGTCTGGCTGGCATCGGGCCAATCGAACATGGAATGGCCGCTGTCGCAGTCGAAGGATGCGCAGCAGGCCATCGCAAGCGCCAACGATCCATTGATCCGCCATTTCAAGGTGCCCAAGTCGTGGTCCGAGAAACCGGAGACACGGCTGGCCGGCGGCGCCTGGGCCGCGGCATCGCCGCAAACCGTGGGCTATTTCTCGGCGGTGGGCTATTACTTCGCCCGCGAACTGCGCGCCAAGACCGGCGTGCCGATCGGCATCATCAACAGCACCTGGGGCGGCAGCCGCGTCGAAGCGTGGATGGACGGCAAGACGCTCGGTATCGACACGGCCACGCTTGCGAAGCGCATGCGCGAAATACGCGCCACGGAAGATCGCAATCTGGCCATCACCCAGAAAAAACTGGCGCAATGGGGCGCGCTGCCGGCAAACGATACCGGCTGGCAGGCCGCCGACCTGGACGACTCGAACTGGGTCGATATCGCTGTACCCAAGCTGTGGGAAGAAGCCGGTTGGCTTGGCCTGGATGGCGTCGCCTGGTACCGCACCGAGTTCCAGCTGACCGCCGAACAGGCGCGACAAGGCGTGCGGGTATCGTTCGGACGCGTCGACGATACGGACCAAGCCTGGGTGAATGGCGTCGCGGTCGGCGGCATCGAGCGCGAATACAACACACCGCGCCAATACGACGTGCCTGCGAAAGCCTTGCGTGCAGGTCGCAACGTGCTGGCCGTCAAAGTGATCGATGACGGCGGTGGCGGCGGCATCCACGGTAACGCCGAGGAGCTGCACGTGCAGATCGCCGATGGCACCCGCCTGCCGCTGGCGCGCGAGTGGAAATTCCGCGTGGTGCAGGGGCGGCTCGACGCCAGCGACGGCAAGAACGAGATCGAGACGCTGCTGTACAACCGGATGATTCTTCCCGCGCAGCCGTATCCGCTGCGCGGCGTCATCTGGTACCAGGGTGAGGCCAATACCGACTCGGTGGCCGATGCATACCGCTACCGCGAGAAGTTCCCTGCGCTGATCGACCAATGGCGGCGCCAATGGCATGCGCCGCAGTTGCCGTTCCTGTGGGTACAGTTGGCCAACTTCGATACCGGCAGCGACGCAGTCGTCGACGGCCGCACCGAAAGCCCGTGGGCAACGGTGCGCGAATCGCAGTCGCGTACCTTGGCACTGCCGGCTACCGCACAGGCGGTGGCCATCGACGTCGGCGACCCAAAAGACATTCACCCGCTGGACAAGCAGACGGTCGGGCATCGACTGGCGCTGGCCGCGCGGCATGTGGCGTACGGTGAGAAGCTGGTGTACTCCGGGCCGGTCTACCGCAATGCGAGTTTCGAAGGCGGCAACGCGCGCCTGACGTTCGACCTCGGTGGCAGTGCGCTGGCAGTGCGCGGCGGCGGTAAGGAAGTCCACGGCTTCGAGATTGCCGGCGCCGACCGCAAGTTCCATCCCGCTCGTGCCGTGATCGACGGCGATACGGTCGTCGTCAGCAGCGACGCCGTCGCAAAGCCGCAGGCTGTGCGCTACGGCTGGCGCGACAACCCCGAAGACGCCGACCTGATCAATCGCGAACGCCTGCCCGCATCACCCTTCCGTACCGATAGCTGGTAACGGGGCGCTTAGTAAACAAGGAGAACAAGAGATGACTCACCGCGTCCCCCGGAACAAGCCGCTCTCGCCATTGCAGCGCTGGATTGCGCTGGGTGTCGTGCTGGTGTTGTTCGCAGCGTGCAAGCCGGCCGAAGAAACGCCTGTGGCAGCCGACACCAAGAGCGATGCCAAAGTGGAGGCAAAACCCGCAGCCCAGCCGGCCGCCGAAGCGCCCATCCCGAAGCTGGTGACCGAAAACGGCCGTCATGCGCTGTTGATCGACGGCGAACCGTTCTTGGTCATGGGCGCGCAGGTCAACAATTCCAGCAACTATCCGGAAGCGCTGAAGGATGTCTGGCCGGCGATCGATGTGGTCAAGCCGAACACGGTGATGGTGCCGATCGCTTGGGAGCAGGTGGAACCGAAGGAAGGGCAGTTCGATTTCTCCTTCCTCGACACATTGCTGGCGCAGGCGCGTGAGCACGACGTGCGGCTGGTGCTGCTGTGGTTCGCCACCTGGAAAAACAACAGCCCCAACTACGCGCCGACATGGGTCAAGCTGGACAACAAGCGCTTCCCGCGGGTGATGACCGCTGATGGCCGCACGCTGAACTCGCTTTCGCCGCTGGGCAAAGCCACGTTGGATGCGGACAAGAAGGCCTTCGCGCAGCTGATGCGCCACTTGAAACAGGCCGATCCGCAACGCACCGTCATCATGATCCAGCCGGAAAACGAACCGGGTACCTATGGCGCCCCGCGCGATTTCTCGCCGCTGGCGCAGCAGTCGTTCGACGCGCCGGTGCCGGAGGCACTGGTCAAGCGCATGGGCAAGACCGCGGGCAACTGGAAGCAGGTATTCGGTAGCGATGCGGATGAATACTTCCATGCGTGGCATGTCGCGCACTACATCGACCAAGTGGCCGCCGCCGGCAAGGCCGAGTATCCACTGCCCATGTACGTGAACGCCGCGCTGCGCGACCCGTTCACTCCCGGCTTGCCCGGCCAGTACGAAAGCGGTGGTCCGACCGACAACGTGCTCGACATCTACAAGGCCGCCGCGCCCAACCTGGATCTGCTGGCGCCGGATATCTACCTGCGCGAATACGCGAAATACACCACCGTGCTGGACCGCTATTCGCGCCAGGACAATGCCTTGTTCGTGGCCGAGACCGGCAACGATGTGGACTTCGCTCGCTATTTCTTTGCCGCCCTGGGCCAGCAGGCCATCGGCTGGTCGCCGTTCGGCATCGACTACACGCGTTATTCCAATTGGCCGTTGGGTGCCAAGAAGATGAATCCGGAAACGCTGGAGCCCTTCGCGCTGAATTACCGGTTGGTGCGTCCGGCTGCGCGAGTGCTGGCCAAGCTGAGTTTCGAGGGCAAGGTCGACGGCACCGCGGAACAAGACGGAGAGCCGGTGCAGACGCTCAAGCTCAACGACCGTTGGAACGCCGTGGTGACCTACGGCGTGCCGCAGTTCTGGTTCCAGGGCGAACCGCCTGGCAATCCCACGCCGGTGGGTGCCGCGCTGATTGCCGAAGTGGGTCCGGACGAATTCCTGGTCACCGCCTATCACGCTCGCGTCAATATCGTCGCCGCCGATCCGGCGATGGCGGCACGGCAGATCTATGATCGAGTCGAAGAGGGCACTTACGTGAACGGGGAGTGGAAATTCCGCCGCATGTGGAACGGCGATCAGACCGATTACGGCCTGAATTTTTCCAGCGCCGATCAGATGTTGAAGGTGAAGTTGGCGACGTACTGACGCTGTTGTAGTTCGTAGAGCGGAGCTTGCTCCGCTAAGAGTTTCAGAAGCCAGGTAGATTCGGTTCCATAGATTTCCCGAAGCGGAGCAAGCTCCGCTCTACAAGATTTTCCGGGGCCGTTTGAAATCGGCTCCACATGAGGAGTGAAGCGATGCGTTACTTGATGGGGCTAACGATTCCGCTGCTGATGCTGCTGTCGGCATGCGGCGACAAGGGTGATGGTGCTGCCGCCACAGGTGGCGGTGCCGCATCCGCAAGCTACGAAAAAACGGACGACGGCGTGATCGTGCGTCCCACCACCGACGGTGCCGCCGACGTCCGCCTGGAAGTCGTCAGCGACGGCGTGATCCGCGTCAGTGCCGATCCGGATGGCGACTTCGCTCGCACACCCAGCCTGATGCGGGTGGAAGATGCGGCCAAGCCGCCGGCGTTCAAAGTCGCCGAGCAGGACGGGCATCTGCGCCTGAGTACCGCGCGCGTCACCGCGGACGTATCGCTGAGCACCGGCCGGGTGATGTTCCTCGACGCCGCCGGCAAACCGATATTGTCCGAAGTCGAAGGCGGCCGCAGCTTTACCCCGCTGGAGGTGGAGGGCAAGTCCTATCTCAGCGTGCGCCAGCGTTTCGAATCGCCGGACGATGAGGCCATCTACGGTTTCGGCCAGCACCAGCAGGGCTGGATGAACCAGAAGGGCCGCGATGTCGAACTGCTGCAGCACAACGTGGACATGGCGGTGCCGTTCCTGGTGTCCAGCCGTAACTACGGTCTGCTGTGGGACAACAATGCGATCACCCGCATGGGCGATCCGCGTGGCCTGCAGCCGCTGCCGAAAACGCTGAAGTTGTACGACGCCAAGGGCGAAGAAGGCGCATTGACGGCGCGCTATTCACTCGACGGCGTGCAGAAGGTGGAACGCCGCGAGTCCGAAGTGAACTACCAGTACATCAAGGACCTGAAGAACTATCCGGCAGAGGCCAGCAGCAAGGACAAGCCGATGCAGGTCACCTGGGAGGGCGAAATCGAAGCGCTCAGCCCGGGCCGCCACACTTTCTCGCTGTATTCCAGCGAATACGCCAAGCTGTGGATCGACGGCAAGCTGGTGATCGACCGCTGGCGCCAGAACTGGAACCCGTGGCACCACGAGTTCGCGCTGGACCTGCAACCAGGCAAGCGCCACAAGCTGAAGATCGAGTGGAAGTTGATCGATCCCAGCTACATCGCGCTGCTGCACCGCGACCCGTTGCCCGCCGCCGAAGCCAAGGACCTGTCGCTGTGGTCCGAAGCCGGGCAGATGGTCGATTACTACTTCGTTGCCGGCGACTCCGCCGATCAGGTCATCGCCGGCTACCGCCAGCTGACCGGCAAAGCGGTGCTGTTGCCGAAGTGGGCCTACGGTTTCTGGCAGAGCCGCGAACGCTACAAGTCGCAGGACGAACTGGTCGGCGCCGTCGCCGAATACCGCAAGCGCCAGCTGCCCATCGACAACATCGTGCTGGACTGGTCGTACTGGCCGGAAGACGCCTGGGGTTCGCACGATTTCGACAAGACGCATTTCCCCGATCCGGACGGCATGGTCAAGCAGGTGCACGACATGCACACGCAGATCATGATTTCGGTATGGCCCAAGTTCTATCCCACGACGGCCAACTTCAAGGAGCTGGACGCCGCCGGCTTCATGTACAAGCGCAATATCGAAGTGGGCGAGAAGGACTGGATCGGGCAAGGCTATCTGAGCTCGTTCTACGATCCGTATTCGGAAAAAGCGCAGTCCATTTTCTGGCGCCAGATGAACGACAAGCTCAACAGCAAGGGCTTCGATGCGTGGTGGCTGGATGCGGACGAACCCGACCTGCACTCCAACATCGACATTGGTGAGCGCAAGGCCCGCACCACACCGACCGCGCTGGGTCCGTCCACCGAGTTCTTCAACTCCTATCCGTTGCCGCACACGCAGGGCGTCTATCGCGGCGATCGCGCCGCCGAGCCGGACAAGCGCGTGTTCATCCTCTCGCGCAAGGGCTATGCCGGCACTCAGCGCAATGCGGTAGCGGTCTGGAGCGGCGACATCGTTTCGCGTTGGGACGACATGCGCGACCAGGTGTCCGCGGGCGTGAATCTGTCGATGTCGGGCCTGCCGAACTGGACGTTCGATGCCGGCGGCTTCGCGGTGGAGAAGCGCTACGAGAATCAGGACCCGGCGCATTTGCCGGAATGGCGCGAACTGAATACCCGCTGGTTCCAGTTCGGCGCATTCGTACCGTTGTTCCGTTCGCACGGCCAGTTCCCGTATCGCGAGATCTGGAACATCGCACCGGAAGGTACGCCGTACTACGCCAGTATGGCCTACTACAACCGGCTGCGTTACACGCTGCTGCCGTATGTCTACACGTTGGCCGGCGATACCTACCACCACGACGGCAGCATGATGCGTGGCATGGCGATGGATTTCCCGGGCGATCCCAAGGTCCGCGACATCAACGACCAGTACCTGTTCGGGCCGGCGTTCCTGGTCGCTCCGGTGACCACGTTCAAGGCAACGCAGCGTCCGGTCTATCTGCCGGCAGGCAGCGCCTGGTACGACTTCTACACCGGTCAGCGCCACGATGGCGGCCAGACGCTGCAGGCTGCCGCGCCGTTGGAACGCATGCCGCTGTTCGTGCGTGCCGGTTCGATCATCCCGACCGGCCCGGTGCAGCAGTACGTGGACGAGAAGAAAGACGCTCCGCTCACCGTGGTGGTCTATACCGGTGCCGACGGCGAGTTCTCGCTGTACGAAGACGACGGCAAGGGCTACGGCTACGAGAAGGGCGAGTTCAGCCGCATTCCGCTGAAGTGGAATGAAAAGACCGGCGAACTCAGCATCGGCGCACGCCAGAGTTCCTTCCCCGGCATGCAGGCCACGCGCGAAGTCCGGGTCCGCTGGATCAATGGTCCGCGCGCCGATGCCGGCACGCTGGAACCGGCTACCGATGCCACCGTGCAGTACGACGGCAAAGCGATCACCGTGAAGCAGACGGAGAAGAAGTGACGTGAGCATCGATCCGACCCGGCGCGAATTGTTCAAGGCGGTCGGCGCGGGACTCGCGCTGGCCGGCCTGGTTCCAACGGCGGCCAATGCGGCCGCGCTGTTGTCTGCCTGGGACAGCGCCGGGGAGGATGCGCTCAAGCTTTGGTATCGCCGTCCGGCGACGCGCTGGGTCGAAGCCTTGCCGCTAGGCAATGGCCGCCTCGGCGCGATGGTGTGGGGAGGTATCGAGCACGAACGCCTGCAGCTAAACGAGGACACGTTGTATGCAGGCGGTCCGTACGAAGCCGACACCTCCGGCGCGCTCGAAGCATTGCCGGAAGTGCGCAGGCTGATCTTCGCCGGCGAATACGCGCAGGCCGAGGCCCTGGCCAACGCCAAGATGATGGCGCGGCCGCTCAAGCAGATGCCCTATCAACCACTGGCCGACGTGGTGCTGGATTTTCGCGATATCTCGGACACTTCCGAATACCGTCGCGAACTCGATCTGGATACCGCGGTCACGCGCACGCAGTTCAAGACCTGGAAGACGGTGCACACGCGCGAAGCCTTTGTCTCGCCGGTGGACCAGTGCATCGTGGTACGCCTGTCGACGGATCGGCCGGGCGCGATCAACCTGCGGGTATCGCTGGACAGCGATCAACAGACCGAAGTCTCCGTCGACGACGGTGCACTGCTGTTGCGCGGCCGCAATTCCGCGCGGTACGGCATCGAGGGCAAACTGAAATTCGCGACTCGGGTGCGTGCGACCGCCCGTGGCGGTACGTTGCGAATGCGCGACGGCCGTGTCGAGATCGAAAATGCGGACGAGGTGATGCTGTTGGTCACCGCCGCTACCAGCTATCGCCGCTACGACGACGTCAGCGGCGACCCTGAGGCGATCACCCGCCGGCAGCTGGCAGCCGTGCAGCAGCGCGGCTATGAAGAACTGCTTGCAGCGCACATGGCCGAGCATCAGCGCTTGTTCCGGCGTGTCGCCATCGATCTGGGAAGCACTGAAGCCGCGCAGCTGCCTACCGACGAACGAGTGGAGAACTTCGCCAACGGCGGCGATCCGGCCTTGGCAGCGCTCTACCACCAGTACGGTCGCTATCTGCTGATCTCCAGTTCGCGCCCGGGTACGCAGCCTGCCAACCTGCAGGGCATCTGGAACGACCTGATGAGCCCGCCGTGGGAAAGCAAGTACACGATCAACATCAACACGGAAATGAACTATTGGCCCAGCGAGGCCAATGCGCTGCCGGAGTGCGTCGAGCCGCTGGAAGACATGCTGTTCGAGTTGGCGGAAAAAGGCGCGCGCCGGGCCAAGGAGATGTATGGCGCGCCAGGCTGGGTGGTGCACCACAACACCGACCTGTGGCGGCAGACCGGTCCGATCGACGGCGCGCAGTGGGGCTTGTGGCCGATGGGCGGCGCGTGGCTGCTGCAGCAGTTGTGGGACCGCTGGGACTACGGACGCGACCAGGCCTACCTGCGCAAGATCTATCCGTTGTTCAAAGGCGCGGCCGAATTCTTCGCCGCTACCCTGGTACGCGATCCCGCCAACCGCGAGATGGTCACCAATCCGTCGATGTCGCCCGAGAACGTGCATCCGCACGGCGCGGCGCTATGTTCGGGGCCGGCGATGGATTCGCAACTGCTGCGTGATCTTTTCGCGCAGTGCATCCAGGCGGCCGGCTTGTTGGGTGTGGATGCCGGTTTCGCGCAGCAACTAAAACAGTTGCGCGAGCAACTACCGCCCGACCGCATCGGCAAAGCTGGCCAACTGCAGGAATGGCGCGAAGACTGGGACATGCAGGCACCGGAGATCCATCACCGGCACGTTTCGCATCTCTACGCCCTGCATCCGAGTTCGCAGATCAACGTGCGCGATACGCCGAAACTCGCGGCGGCGGCGAAGCGTTCACTGGAAATCCGTGGCGACGATGCCACCGGCTGGGGCATCGGCTGGCGCCTGAATCTGTGGGCACGGCTGGGCGATGGCGAACACGCGCTGAAGATCCTGCGCATGCTGCTGGGTCCGCAGCGCACGTATCCCAATCTGTTCGACGCCCACCCGCCGTTCCAGATCGACGGCAACTTCGGCGGTACGGCCGGCATCACCGAGATGTTGTTGCAAAGTTGGGGTGGTTCGATCTTCCTGCTCCCGGCCCTGCCGCGGGAATGGCAGGCTGGCGCGGTCCGTGGCCTGAAAGTCCGCAATGCCGCAGGGGTGGACTTGCGCTGGAAAAACGGCAAGCTGGACGCCGCGCTGCTGCACAGCGAACGCGGCGGCACCTATAACCTGGTCTATGGCGGGCAGACATTGGATATCGAATTGAAAGCAGGCGAATCGGCTGGACTGCGTCTCCTGAACGGCAAGCTGGTGAAAGCATGAACAGGCACGCTGCACAAACGCGACGCCGGAGTACAAGCTCTCGTAGAGCGGAGCTTGCTCCGCTGCTTTTGCTTTCTCGGACGAAAAGAGCAGCGGAGCAAACTCCGCTTTACGCTAATCCGGAAAGCACCCGGCTAACTATGGAAGAATCCTTATGAGTTTCGTTGCAGGCATCGATGCCGGTACGCAGAGCATCAAAGTGGTGGTCTACGACCCCGAGCAGCGTCAGGTGGTCGCCACCACCAGTGCGCCGCTGGAACTGATCAGCGGCGAAGACGGCAGTCGCGAACAACACGCCTCCTGGTGGATCGATGGCGTGCGGGCTTGTTTCGCCCAGTTGGATGCCGCCACCCGCGCAGGTATCGCGGCCATTGCAGTATCGGGCCAGCAGCACGGCTTCGTGCCGCTGGATGCCGACGGCAACGTGCTGGCACCGGCAAAGTTATGGTGCGACACCAGCAGTAGTGGCGAATGCGATGAAATCATGGATGCCGTCGGCGGCGCAGCGCGCTGCATCGAACTGGCCGGCAATCCGATCATGGCCGGCTACACGGCATCCAAGCTGCCCTGGACGCGCAAGCACCGCTCGGAGGCCTACCAGCGTCTGGCGAAAATCCTGCTGCCGCACGATTACCTGAACTTCTGGCTCACTGGCGAGATGTTCTGCGAGCACGGCGATGCTTCTGGCACCGGTTGGCTGGATGTGCGCACGCGGCAGTGGTCGAAAGAGTTGCTGCGCGCCACCGATTCGGAACGCGATCTGACAGCCTGCCTGCCGCCGCTGGTGCCGGTGGAAAGCATGTTCCCGATCAGTCCGGAGCGCGCCGACGAGCTCGGCTTGCCGCACGGCATCCGTGTGGCGGTCGGCGGCGGCGACAACATGATGGCCGCCATCGGTACCGGCTGCGTGATGCCGGGGCGGTTGTCGATGAGCCTGGGTACCTCCGGCACATTGTTCGCTTATTCGGATACGCCTGTCGTTGATGCCGAGGGCGCGTGGGCTGCGTTCTGTTCTTCGTCCGGCGGCTGGCTGCCGCTGATCTGCACGATGAACTGCACCGTGGCCACCGAGACCATCGCCAAGTTGTTCGGCTTCAGCACGCGCGATGGCGATGCGCGTATCGCCGCGACCTCGCCCGGTGCCGATGGGCTGACGATGCTGCCGTTCCTCAACGGCGAACGCACGCCGGATTTGCCGCTGGGCAAGGGCGTGCTGGCGGGGCTGGACCTGCACAACGTCAGCGAGGCGCATTTCTACCGTGCGGCGATGGAAGGAGCGACCTACAGCCTGAAGTACGGCTATGACGCTTTCGTCCGCGCCGGCATGTCCTTCGACCGAATCGTGCTGACCGGTGGCGGCAGCAAAAGCGCGGCTTGGCGGCAGATGGTGGCCGATGTTTTCGGCCTGCCGGTAGAAGTACCGCAACAAGCCGAAGGCGCGGCATTCGGCGCTGCCCTGCAGGCCTTGTGGTCGCTGCGCCAGGCAAGCGGCAACGCGGTATCGTTGGCGGAGTTGGCGATGGAACATGTCGCCGCCGAACCCACTCTGGCGGCAAGTCCCGACCCAAGCCGTGTCGCCGCCTACGACGTGCATTACGCGCGCTTCCTGCAACATCTGCAGGCTGTGCGACCGCTGTATGGGAAGCCGGGAACCGGGAACCGGGAACAGGGAATAGGAAAAGCCCTCGCCTCCGCCACCTCCTGACCCTATCCGCT
>CBFGZY010000036.1:0-36828 GCA_965653375.1 uncultured Pseudoxanthomonas sp. | reverse complement strand
ATTTCAAGAACACGCTGAGCCACCGCGGCCAGGCGCTGGTGCAGTTGCGCGAACGGTTGCAGACTGTCGTTCTGTAGCCGCTGCGCACCTAACGCCATGCACGTCGTGATCTGGGAATACGAAACACGTCCAGGATCGGAGTCCGCCTTCGAGCAGTTGTATGGCCCGGCCGGCGCGTGGGTCGAGTTGTTTCGCGAGCACCGCGGTTACTTGGGCACCGAGCTATTGCGCGACGAACGGCCGCAGCGCTACGTCACTGTCGATCGCTGGGAGAGCGAAGTCGACTATGCGGCGTTTCTTGCAGATGCCGCGTCTCGCTATGCCGGCATCGATGTCCTGGGTGACGCATTGACCGCTGAAGAACGCCTCATCGGCCGCTATACCGCATGTTGATCCCGCCGCCGCTGTCGCTGTACGTGCACCTGCCTTGGTGCGTACGCAAATGCCCTTATTGCGATTTCAATTCGCACCAGGGCAAGGGCGCATTGCCGTTCGACGAATATACCCAGGCGCTGATCCGCGACCTGGACCAGGACTTGCCACTGGTCTGGGGCCGCACCGTGCACAGCGTGTTCTTCGGTGGCGGCACGCCCAGCCTGTTTCCGCCGGAAACCATCGACCATTTTCTGCAAGCGGCCAGCAGCCGTCTGCGTTTTGCCCCCGGTTGCGAGATAACGCTGGAAACCAATCCGGGCACTGCCGAGCACGGCCGGTTCGACCGCTATCGCGATGCCGGCGTCAACCGCATCAGCTTCGGTATCCAGAGCTTCGACGACGATTGCCTGAAGCGGTTGGGCCGTATCCATGACAGCAACGAGGCCGAACGCGCGGTCAAGCTGGCGCAGGATGCCGGCTACGACAATTTCAACCTGGACCTGATGTACGCATTGCCGGAACAAACACTGGCCATGGCCGAGCGCGACCTGCAACGCGCCTTCGCCCTGCAGCCCGCGCATATCTCCCACTACCAGCTCACGCTGGAGCCCAACACCATCTTTTTCGCGCGGCCACCGAAAGGTATTCCGGACGACGATCATGCCTGGGATATGCAGGAACACTGCCAGGCGATGCTGGCCGACGCAGGCTACGCGCACTACGAAGTCAGTGCCTACGCACGGCCAGGCCGGCAGTGTGCGCACAACCTCAACTACTGGCGCTTTGGCGACTACCTGGGCGTGGGCGCCGGCGCGCATGGCAAGATCACTTTGGGCGCGGACCAGACCATCCTGCGGCGCTGGAAGGTGAAGCACCCGACGACTTACCTGGATGCCGCCGGCACGCCCCAGGCCATCGGAGGCGATGACCGCATCGCGCCGGAACGGCGTCCGTTCGAGTTCATGCTCAATGCCCTGCGGCTGCACGAAGGCTTTGCGCTGGCCGATTTCGAAGCCCGAACTGGCCTGTCGGCGGCGACTATCGCCCTGCCCTTGGAGCAGGCGCAGCAGCACGGTTGGCTGACGCTGTCCGAAGGCCGTGCTGTTCCCACCGAGCTGGGCAGGCGCTTCACCAACGATGTGGTCGAACTGTTCCTCAGCAACTGATACTGACAATCCGGTCACGACACGCTACAACTGCCAACCTGATCGACCGATCCGCTGCCGGCCTTCCTCACACACAACTGACAAACCCGTTGTAATCTCTCTTACATGGGATAATCGCTGCTCACAGGGGAGTGCCGCCGCGCTGATGTCTGCAATAAAACCATCCGCAACCGCCACCAAGCCTACAACGATTGCCTCGGCACCGTTGCCGCCAAAAGTGCGCCGGATCCTGCAGAACCTCCACGAGCACATCTCTGTCGACTTCGTGGCCGCTCTCAACGGGATGTTGGTCGAGTTCGAGCAGCAACTGTTCAAACTGGCTGAGAAAGCCCGCAACAACAATCGCCAGGCCGAACATTTCGCCGACCTGCTTGCCCTGCAGAAAAACCGCAGCGAACTGATTCCGCATTACATGTTCGGCCTTGAAGCCGAGCTCGCCGGCATCCGCCAGCCCCGAGTAGCGCCGGCCGAAAACGCCCATGCGTTGCTGAACTACCAGACGTTGACGCTGGTGGAAGACGCGGCGATGGATCAAGAAATCGTGTTGAACGAAGTGGCGCGCAAGCACGATATCCGCGCCGCTACCCAGATCCTGCTGATGGGCCAGCGCTTCGGCGTTCTGGCCGGCGGCCCGGCTTTCGATGTGGAAACGCTGCCGCTTGGTCCGCAGCGTCTGTCCCACGTATTGAAGGATGCCGCCGTCACGCTGGATCTAAGTCTGAGCGCCCAGTTGCTGCTGTACCGCAGCTTCGACGTCAAAGTGATGTTCAACTACGTCGAATGGGCTGGCACGGTGAACCAGTTCCTGGCCAGCCAAGGCGTCTTGCCGGGGCTGACGGTCTACCTGCCGCGCCTGGTGCGTGCCACCGACGTGGGCGTACCGCCGCCGCGAGACGGAAAATCCGACCGGGGCGCCAGCCGCCCGATGACGGGATGGCAGGGTCAGTCACCGCCTACCCATTGGGCGGTTGCCGGTTCCGATACCGATGTCGCACCGCCGGCAAGCACACCGCCACCCATCCCTGGCGAACCTGCGGCACCGGCGTCGCCAGCTTCGCGTACGCCTGCCCAAGTCACTCCGTCCAGTGAAGCCACCGATGCATCGTTCGCTGCGCTACAGCAGTTGCTCTCGATCCGGCGCACCGCGCTGGCTGCCGACGCGGTAGCCCCTCCTTCCGCTGGACCGACCGACCAACTGCGGTCGGGCACCTCGGCTTCCACGCCCAGCGCTGCGTCGGGCACTAGCGCGGAGCAGCACGAACCGCCGCCGCGTATCGCCGACGCAGTAGCCGCATTCCGCAAAAAGCTGCTTCCCACGCCCGACGTGCTGACCACGTTGCAGTCGCTGCAGGCGGCTCCGCTGACACCGCGCGAACCGGATCAACGGCGTCGCACCGTGCAGGATCTTCAACAGGCGATGCTGGCGAAAGCCCGCGAGCAACATGGCCCGACTGCCGCGCTGGCCAGCGCCGATGCCGACACCTTCGAGTTGCTGGATCTGCTGTACAACGAGATCGAACGCGAAGTTCAGCAGGATGCGCCGGCCGCGGACATGCTGGTCCGCCTGCAGGGACCTGTCGTGCAGGCCGCACTGCGCGATCGCGATTTCTTCCTGCGGCCAAGGCACCCGGCTCGCGAACTTCTGAACGCCGTTGCCGAATCCGGCGCCACCTGGCTGGGTGACGACGATGTGGACCCGCAGTTGGTGCACAAGCTGCACCAGGCCGTGGAACGCGTGGTCTCCGAATACCAGGGCGATGAAGCGGTATTCGAACGCGCCAACCAGGAAGTACAGCAACACTTCCAGGTATTGGCGCGCAAAGCCGAGTTGGCCGAGCGCCGGCAAGTCGAAGCGGCGCGCGGCAAGGATCGTCTGGAAGTCGCGAAACAGAAAGCAGCGGAAACCATCGAAACCGCACTGCGCGACCAGCAGCCGCAGAAATTCGTGCAAGCCCTGCTCAGCCAAGCCTGGGCGGACGTGCTGACGCTGACGCTGCTGCGCAACGGCGAAAACTCCGACGAATGGCACGAGCAACTGCAAACCACGCTGCGGATCGTCGCCGCCACGACGGCAAACGAAGAAGGGCCCATCGATTCGGACTTGACCGGACGAATCGAGAAATCGCTGGTGCAGGTGGGCTATCACGAGGACGAGGCATCGGCCATCGCCCGCCGGCTATCCAGCACCGCGGAAGACGAAAGCACTTCGCGCACCGAGCTGACCGCCCGCCTGAAAGCCCGCGCGCGTTTGGGCGAGCAAACCACGGCCAAGAAAAAGCCACCTCATCCGCGTACCGCGCAGGAGCAGGAATGCTATGACTACCTGCGAACGCTGCCGTTCGGCACCTGGTTCGAGTTCACCAAGAACCAGCAGGGCGACGTGCAACGGCAACGCCTTTCCTGGTTCAGCCCGGTGACCGGCAATGCGTTGTTCGTCAATCAGCGCGGCCTGCGCGTGGGCGAGCAATCGCTGGACAACATCGCCCACTTGATGGCGCAGGGCCAAGCGATGGTAGTGACCGAAGACAAGGGGCGCCTGATCGACCGTGCCTGGAGCGCCACTCTCAAAGCGTTGCGCAGCCTGACCGGCAAACAGCGGTCCAGCGATATTTCCGCCGGAGCAGACGCATGAAGGAATTCCGCCGCGCCCGCCGCCGTCATGTTCCCGAACCGATAACGGTGACCGACCTGATGACCGAACAAGCCATCGGCCGTCTGGGCAATGTTTCCGAATCCGGCATGTTGCTCATTGCCAGCGCGCCGGTGGTGGAAGACGCGCTATACCAATTGCGCTTCCATATCCGCGACAACCGCGGCCGCGAAACCCCTATCGAAGTCGGCGCGCATCTGCTGTGGGCAGCCGAAGCCAACACGCCCGGCCAGTCCTTCGCCGGCCTGCGCTTCCTGACTATCGACAAAGAGCCGCTGGAAGCCCTGCGCGCCTGGGTCAACGCACCGGATGCCGGTACCGGCTAATTTCGTGGCGTCCTCGTCTGCGATGTGAATTGCGACGAAGCTTTACGATAGAGGCTTCATCGCGGCTCACGTCGCTCTTGCAGAAAGCAAAACTCGGCCGAATACGGCAAAATCGGCGTATCCACGAACGAGCCGCCGCAATGACCGTATCCACCCCGAAAGTCGATTTCGCCCTGCTGTACGCCGACCACTTCGCCACCATGAAGCGGCGCGCGGACGAGGCGTTGACGCGCGGCGGCTTCGATCATCTGGTCGTACCCAGCGGCACGCTGCATTACCAAGTCTTCGACGACCGCGATTACCCCTACGCGGTCAATCCGCAGTTCAAGGCCTGGCTGCCGCTCACCCGCGTGCCGTACAGCTGGTTGGTCTACACGCCTGGCCAGCGGCCGAAGGTCATTTTCTATCAGCCGTTCGATTACTGGCATGCGGTGCCCGATGCGCCCAGTGGTTGGTGGGTGGAGCACTTCGACATCCACATCATCCGCAAGCCGGACGACGCCCTGGCGCTGTTGCCCAAGCCCGCCGCCCGTTGCGCGATCCTCGGCGAACCGCAGAGCGCGTTGGGCGGGGCTCCCAACGAACACTACACGCCGAACAATCCAGACACTGTCGTCAACTATCTGGAATATCACCGCTCGTACAAGACCGCCTACGAAATCGCGATGATGCGCGAAGCGCAACGCCTCGCCGTGCGCGGCCACCGCGCTGCCGAGGCGGCGTTCCGCGAAGGCAAAAGCGAGTTCGCGATCCACATGGCGTATTGCGGCGCCGTTGGCCAGGATCTCAGCGAGCTGCCCTACAACAACATCGTGGCCTTGAACGAGCACGGCGCCATCCTGCACTACCACGAATTCCACCGAACCGCGCCCGCGCCGGTACGCAGTTTCCTGATCGACGCCGGCGCCAGCTTCCATGGCTACGCCAGCGACATCACCCGCAGCTACGCCACCGACAAGACTGGCGAATTCCAGGCATTGGTCGATGCGGTGGACACCGCGCAGATCAAGATGGGCGAAGCGGTACGCGCCGGCGTGGATTACAAGCAACTGCACATCGATGCGCATCTGAGCCTGATGGGCATCCTCAAGGACTTCGGCGTCATCAAGGTGTCGCCGGAAGCCGCACTGGCGACCGGCGTCAGCGCAGCGTTCTTCCCGCATGGCCTGGGGCATCCCATCGGCCTGCAGGTACACGACGTGGCGGGCTTCGCGGAAACCGATCACGGCGGCAAGATCCCGCGTCCGCAAGGCCATCCTTATCTGCGCATGACGCGGGTGTTGGAGCCGGGAATGGTGGTGACCATCGAACCGGGCATCTACTTCATCGACATGCTGCTCGACGAGGTGAAGAAAAACGGTCATGGCGACAGCGTGGACTGGTCGCGAGTGGATGCGTTCCGGCCTTACGGCGGCGTCCGCATCGAAGACGAAGTGCTGTGCACCGACAGCGACGCGGTCAACCTGACGCGCCCGGCGTTCGCCGAAGCAGTCTGACTAGCCACTGCTGATCGGCGCTGATCGACAATCCCCGTCGTAGGAAGCGCCTCATTGGGAAGCGAAGCCGAGCCTTCCGCTCACCGCTCCCTGTTTCGCGCCTACTCCGGCGGATTCTCTTCTTGCCCGGCGGGCGGCAGAGACGGCGAGTCGGCGTCGGGCACCGAAGCCGGCGGCACCGGATCGGGTGGGGTCTCAGGTTCCGGTGGCGGTGGCGGCTTGACGGTGCCTTCGGTGCTGGGCAGGTAGAACTTCACTCGCTCGAAGAAACGACCGTAGAAGTCGACGTTCTGCACAGTATTGCTGGCCACTCGCACCAGGTTGGCGCCGCTGGTACCAATCGGCAGCGAGACCGAGCCCAGCACGCTTACGCCGACACTGGCGGATTTGGTGGTGGTCTTGAGCTCGTAGCGGTCCTGCACCGCGTTGACGAACACGATCGAATCGCCGCCGGACTTGGGCACGCAGGTAGCGCGCACGTTGAGCTGGGTATGGACGTCGGCCTCGGGCTGGAAACTCTTGGTGGCCTCCAGCGCTTCTGCGCTGACTTTGCCTATGACATAGCCCTGCCCCAGCAGCGCACGCCGCACCGCCTCGCAGGCGGAAGCCGGCGGCACCGGATAGCTGCGCGAATAGGTATCCTCGGCGCTGAAGGTTTCGCCCAGGGGCGGCGGCTCTTCCTTGCTGCGGTTCGAGCCGCAAGCGGCCAGCGACAAGACCAGGACCGTTGCAAGCACCGAGGGACGGCATAGCAGGCGTACGGAAAGCATGTGGGCAGGTTCGATTGGGCTGAACCGCAAGTGTAGCGAGAGCTTGTGTAATGGCACTGAACGTCGGGGCGGGGCTCATTCACGGATTGGCGACGTACCGCGCTCACGCCCTGCCCGCAGACCTCCATGGCTGCAAGCCTTCCAATACAACCAATTGGGACAATCGTTGAAGAAACTTCTATTCATCTGCAGCCAGAACCGCCTGCGCAGCCCAACGGCCGAACAGGTGTTCTCCCTGCACCAACACCTGGAAACCGCCTCGGCCGGCACCAACCACGACGCCGAAGTCCCCTTGTCCGCCGAACTGGTGGAATGGGCAGACCTCATCTTCGTGATGGAAAAAACCCACCTCAACAAGCTCCGCAGCAAATTCAAGCGCCACCTGCGCGGGCACCAGCGCGTTGTCTGCTTGGATATCCCGGATGATTACGACTACATGGATCCCGCGTTGGTGAAACTGCTGCAGGCGAAAGTTGGACGGTATTTATAGATGCAGAGCCACAAGAAGACCAGGAGCGATTGGCGAGAGGAGCTAGTTGGCAACGTTCAAGCCAGCATCGTTTTGCGGCTTTCGGTCTAACTCAGCCATCTACTTAGCAGTGAAGATCGACCCGAAGAGGGAGCTTAAGGAGCACCACAACCTCGCACCAGCTTGTGGTTGGGAATACTGACCGTCGACCACATCCTTTAGTTAATCGACAACACGAGGTGATAGCGCTGTGAAGATTCAGTATCTCGAGATAGTTACGAAGGAAGTGGACGCAGTATGCGCTGCGTATTCATCAGCGAACGGAGTACAGTTCGGCCAACCCGATGCAGGACTCGGTAACGCGCGCACGGCCAAACTGGCGGGTGGCGGACTGGTAGGAGTACGCGCGCCCTTGCGCGCAACCGAGGAACCGGTCGTTCGTCCTTATTGGTTGGTGGAAGACATCGAGGCGGCCGTTGCCGCTGTTGTCCAGGCCGGCGGCACAATCGCTCATCCGCCCCTGGAAATACCCGGTCATGGCACGTTCGCCATCTACCTTCAAGGCGGGAACGATCACGGGTTGTGGCAGCTCTAGCTTGGAACCAATGACTTCGGAGAAATCCGTCATGAAACCTAGAATTTCCGTCGTTACATTAGGCGTAGAGAATCTGGAGCGTTCTGTGGCGTTCTATCGGGACGGCCTGGGGCTCAGCACGCCGGGCATCGTGGGAACCGAAATCGAATACGGAGCGGTGGCGTTCTTTGACCTCCAGAAAGGACTGAAGCTCGCCGTTTGGCCGCGCAGCAGTCTGGCGTACGATGCCGGCCTTGAGGTCAGTCCTGCCAGCGCCACCGACTTTTCGCTTGGCCATAATGTTTCCACCCGGGCCGAGGTCGATGAGGTAATGAAACAGGTATCGACCGCCGGCGCCACGATAGTGAAAACGGCACAGGACACCTCCTGGGGCGGCTACGCGGGCTACTTCCAGGATCCTGATGGGCACCTTTGGGAAGTGGTGTACAACCCCGAGCTGCTACCTGACGAGGAATGACAATCCCAGGCAGGACTGCTGCGCGCGACGGCTCGATAAAAGCGCTGGAGGGCGATATGCCAACCGATATCCACGCAATCTTGTGGTTTGTTGGTCGCCTGCTGTTGGGCGGCCTATTCGTCATTGGCGGTATTCGCCACTTCTTCGCCATCCCTGCCATTGCTCAAGCAATTGCAGCACGCGGTGTCCCGGCGGCCAAGCTTGTGCTGTTGGCGGGCAGCATATTCCAGATACTGGCGGGCGCAGCGCTGATTCTCGGCTTCTACACCGCATGGGCCGCTTTAGGCCTGGTCGTCTTTACGGTCGCGGCCTCCGTTCTGCTGGTCAACTTCTGGGGAATGGAAGGCAAGGCGCGGGCCGACGCTATCAATACCTGGCAATCCAATCTGGCCATTATCGGCGGGCTCCTTGTCGCTGCGGCGCATGCATTATGATCGATGCGTAGTTTTGTCCGGCTTTCGTATATTTGGCACTCGTAAAAATGGCCATCGAAAGCCGTATCGCGGGTTTTAAGCTCATGGCAATGGCGGGTCGAGACCCGCCCTACGAGTTTGGAGAGTATTGATGAGAATGAGCGATCTCGTACCGATGCTGCCTGTCAAAAGCATGGCCGCGAGCGTCGAGTTTTACCAGAAGCTCGGTTTCAGTGTTGAGAATAGGAATGACGATTGGGGTTGGGCGATGCTTTGCTTTGACGAGTGCCGCTTGATGGTGGATCAGTCGATCAATCTTCACCCGGAAGCGCCCCGCCAATCGGTTCTCTATTTGTATCCTGAAGACGTGGTGGAGTATCACCAGCAGGTACGCAGGAACGGGCTCGACATCCCCGACTTGGACGTCACGTTCTATGGCCTGACCGAGTTTAGGATCGATGATCCCGACGGCAATCGACTGTGGATTGGTCAAGATAGATCGACGACAAGCTAACCGGGCCCAGGATAGGCGTAGGGCGGATCTCGGCCCGCCATTGCCATGTCCGAACTTCCGACGACCGTCATCGAAGTGGGCTCAATACCGCACGTCATGGCTTTTCTGTGGTTATCTTTTGCAGGCGTTGAGAGGGAGGCTTGCGGTATGACCAAGACATTGGGCTGGCTGGTGATGACGCTGCTTGCGGTAGCTGTCGCAGGCTATGCATCCGCCATATTGGTTGCGCCCGGGTTTCGCCCGTCGCTGGTTCAGGCCTTGCTTGCGCAGCGGCCGCTTGCGGCGTACGCGCATTTTGTCGGCGGAGCGGTTGCGCTTGTCGCGGGCGCCTTCCAACTCAACGCCTGGTTACGGAATCGCTTCCTGGGGTTCCATCGCTGGCTGGGCCGGTTGTACGTGCTGGCGGTGATCGGCGGCGGGGTCGCAGCACTCGTTCTTGCGCCATATTCGTTTGGCGGCCTGGCCGCCCATCTGGGATTCGGACTATTGGGCGCTTGCTGGATCGCCAGCACGTTGAACGCTTATCGGCATATCCGGAAGGGCAATGTCCTCCATCATCGGAGCTGGATGATCCGCAGCTATGCGCTTACGTTGGCGGCGGTAACGCTTCGCTTGTATTTGCCGTCGAGCCAGCTGGCAGGATTTTCGATGACGGTCGCGTATCCGGCGATTGCCTGGTTGTGCTGGGTTCCGAATCTATTGCTCGCCGAATGGTTTATTCGGTCTCGGCATTCGTTCGCGAGATTGCCGCGCCCCACGATAGCGCCGAGTCAGTAGCAATGAGGCCGTTGCGACGGCGCGCCCCGCAGCCTTGCCGTGACCATAGCAATGAGGCCGTCGCAACGGCAAGCGATAACAAATAGCCGTAAAGGCGCTTCGTGGACCGGAGCCCACGCAAAAGAACAGCCGAGCAAGCTCGGCTCTACGAAAGGCGCTTTACGGTTACTCGCTATCGCTTGCCGTTGCGACGGCCTCATTGCTACTGATTTTGGTGCTGTCGTTAGGCGCAGCTCCGCTCTACGCCGTGTTTTAGCGCTGCGCCATTTCGGCTTCTATTTCATCCGCACTGCGTGCCAGGGCATCGGTCAGGACACGATGGCCGTCGCCGGTGATCAGCACATCGTCTTCGATGCGGATGCCGATGCCGCGCCATTTCTCGTGCACCGTCGTGTCGTCCGCGCCGACATACAGACCCGGCTCGATGGTGAACACCATGCCCGGTTCCAACTGCCTCGACTCGCCGTCGATCCGGTAGTCGCCCACATCGTGGACATCCAAGCCTAGCCAGTGCCCGGTCTTGTGGCGATAGAAGCGCCGGTAATTGCCTTCGGCGATGTTTTTTTCCAACTTGCCTTTCAGCAGCCCCAGTTTCAGCAGGCCTTCGGTCAGGATTTCGACGGCCGCGTTGTGGCCGGCTTCATAGGCGACGCCCGGCTTGGCCTGCGCCAATGCGGCCGCTTGCGCAGCGCCGACAAGGTCATGCAGCGCGCGTTGTTCCTTGCTGAAGCGGCCGGTGACCGGGAACGTGCGGGTAATGTCGGCGGCATAACCGCGGTACTCCGCGCCTGCGTCGATCAGCACAAGCTCGCCTTCTTTGGCCTGGCCGTTGTTGGCGCGATAGTGCAGCACGCAGGCGTTGTGGCCGGCACCGACGATGCTGTTGTAGGCCGGCCAGGCATCGTTGGCGCGGAACAGCCGCTCCAGTTCCGCCTGCAGCTCGTATTCGCGGATGCCGGGCTTCGCCACGCGCATCGCCGCCCGATGCGCTTCCACGCTGATATCGGCGGCGCGCTGCATCAGCTTCACTTCGTCCTTGGACTTGAACAGCCGCAGCTCGTGCAGCAGATGGCCCAGCTCCAGAAATTCGTGCGGCGGCTGCGCGCCTTGCCGCGCCTGCGCACGCACATGCCGCACCCAACCGATCAGCTTGAGGTCGAAATCGGCGTCGCGGCCGAAGTGGTAGTAGACGCGCGAACGCCCTTCCAACAAACCGGGCAGGATTTCGTCCAGGTCGTCGATGGGATAGGCATCGTCCATTCCGAAGTCTTCCACCGCGCCATCCTGTCCGGCGCGTGGGCCATCCCAACCTTCGCGCTCGGGATCGCGCTCGCGGCAGAACAGCAGCGTTTCCCCATGTTTGCGGCCGGGCACCAGCACCAGCACGGCCTCGGGTTCGGGGAACCCGCACAGGTACCAGAAATCGGAATCCTGCCGGTAAGGGTAAAAAGTGTCGTGGCTGCGTACGCGCTCCGGCGCGGCCGGCAGCACCAGGATGGCGTCGTCGCCCACCATCCGCATCAATTGTTTGCGCCGCCGGGCGAACTCGCTGGCGGTAATGCCGGCCAGGGACTTCATTAGGGCCTGTTAACGCTATCGGGACAGGTCACGTTGTCGTGTCCGGCGCTCAGGTGGTCGTGCGCGGCGCCGCGACAGGCTGGCCGCCTGTTCCAGCCGCACGCGGCCGCCTGAGCGCCGGACACGGCAACCCGGAGGGCCGCCCATGTTCGCGCCCGGGGCAGCGTCATCACTCGGTCATTTATCGGCATAAATTCTCTCGTTCTTCCTTGCCCCGCACGCCTCAAGTGCGGCGTGGCCTATCCCGATAGCGTTAACAGGCCCTGGTTCGCTTTCTGGTGAGGAAACGATGCCATCGTCAGTTCAAGCTCTGGCGGTGACGCGGCCCCATGACGCAATCGCCGTGCAGCAACAGCACGGCTACACGGACGAATTCTTCCAGTTCCGCCAGCGCATCTTCGTCTTCCTCTTCGTCGCTGCTTTCGGCCGAGGCCTGCGCCAGGCGCGCCATGTCGTTCAGCGCCTCCTGGCCTTCCTCGGACAGCGGCGGTTCGGCGCCGGCCGCCAGGCCGAAACCTCCCAGGAACCCACGACACCAGCCGAACAACCCTTCGGCGCGCTCGCTCAACGAAACGTCTTCGGGAAGCAGCAGATCGAAATCGAAATCGCGGTCTTCCAGCTGAGCCGCGCTGGCCAGCCGCAATTCGTCCAAGATGCTGCCGGCCTCCGGGACGGATAACTGGTCGTCGACCAATACGCGGGCCGGCCAATCAGGCGAATTCTTACCGCCGCCCGCCAGCCAGCCGCATAGCGCACCGTGCAATTCGGAGGGGTCCACGCCAAGCCCAAGACGCTGGGATACCTTGGCCACGTCGGCGGTATTGGGGAGCTGGGACATATATAACGCAATCCGCCAGGGGATACGGACAAGTGGGAAGTGTAGCAACGAAAAGCACGAGGATCGCTTGTTGTGCACGCCGTCACATGTCTACACTCGCTAAACCATTGGCTCGGGACGGCCAAAGACCCCATGTCGCTAAACCTCGCCGCCGCAGTGATCGCCACGGCTTCGCCGCTGTTGTCCCGCCTACCGCTGATGCTGCTCGCGGGCGCCGTCCTGGCGGCCGTGCTGGGTATTGCGGCTTACCGCTACCTGCTGGCTTGGCGTGAATCGCGGCGGCCGCCGCCGGAACCCTCCCGCAGCGAGTTGCTGCGCGCGCGCGACGAGCGGCTGAAACTGGCGTTATGGGCATCCGGCGAACAGTTCTGGGACTACGACCTGGTGCAACGCAAACTGCATCAGATGCGGGCGGACGAAAACGCGCCGGACGCAGCCGACATCACCGTGCTGACACGCCATGGCGAGGTGCCCGCCATCCACGAGGACGATCTGCCGTTCGTGCTGGAGCGCCTGCGGCTGCATCTGCAGGGCAAGTCGTCGCTTTTCATGTCCGAACACCGCATGGACCTGCGCGGCGACGGCCATTGGGTGTGGGTGCGTGCGCGCGGCCGGGTGGTCGAACGCGACGAGGAAGGGCATGCGCTTCGCATCGCCGGTACCGCCCGCGACATCACGATCAGCCGCAACGCCGAATACGAGCACCGCATCGCCAGCGAAGTGATGCGCAGCATGAACGAGGCCGTGGCGGTATTGGACTGGGCGCATCATTTCATCGCCATCAATCCGGCCTTCACGCGCATCACCGGCTATTCGGAAGAAGAAATCATCGGCCAGCCGGTCAGGAAGCTGGACAGCGATCAGCATGACGAGGCTTTCTTCGAACGCTTGAACCAGGATCTTCGCCGCACCGGGCACTGGTCCGGCGAAATATGGAAAGTGCGCAAGGATGGCGAAGAAATCCTGTGCCGGATAGAAACCAACGTGGTACCGGATGCCAGTGGCGAGCGGCCGCTATACGTGCAGGTGCTTACCGACATCACCGAGCAGAAACGTGCCGAGCAGGAACTGCGTTACCTGGCCAACTACGACACGCTGACCAGCCTGCCGAATCGCTCGCTGCTTTCCGAGCGCCTTTCGCGCGCCATCGTCCGCGCCCGCCGCGAACACGGCCGGGTGGCGGTGTTGTTCATCGATCTGGATCGGTTCAAGGACATCAACGACTCGCTCGGTCACGCCACCGGCGACCGCATCCTGCGGGCCGCCGCTGCGCGCGTGCAGCAGACGGTGGGCACGGAACATACCGTGGCGCGCTTGAGCGGCGATGAGTTCACCGTGGTGCTGGAGGACATCGGCTCCATCGAAGAAGCCGAAGCCATCGCCCAGCGCATCATCCAGGCCTTCCGTTTGCCGCTGAACTTCGGCGAGCGCCTGGAGTTGTCGGTATCGCCGTCGATCGGCATCAGCATGTACCCGGAGCACGCACAAGTTCCCACCGAACTGCTGAAACACGCCGATACCGCCATGTACCAGGCCAAGGCGATGGGCCGCCACACCTACCAGGTGTACGCGGAATCGATGGACGAAAAGAATCGCCATCGCGCCATCCTGGCCAGCGCCCTGCGCCGCGCGATCGATCGCGATGAGCTGTCGCTGGTGTTCCAGCCACGCCTCTCGATCGCGCGCCAGCGGGTCACCGGCGTCGAGGCGCTGCTGCGCTGGGATAGCAGGGAATTCGGGGTGGTTTCGCCATCGCAATTCATCCCGCTGGCAGAAGAGTCCGGCATGATCCTGGAGCTGGGCGCATGGGCCCTGCGCGAGGCCTGCATGACATTGCGCAAATGGCACGACGCCGGCTTGGAAGACCTCAGCGTCGCGGTCAACGTCTCCGCTACCCAATTGCAGCGCGGCGACTTGCAACTTGTGGTGGCGCGGATACTGGCCGAAACCGGGGTGCCGGCGAACCGCCTGGAACTGGAACTGACCGAAAGCGTGGTCATGGCCAATCCCGCGCAGAACGCCGATACCCTGCGCGCGTGCCGCCGACTGGGCATCTCGCTGGCCATCGACGACTTCGGCACCGGCTATTCCTCGTTGGCCTATCTCAAACGCCTGCCGCTGACAACGCTGAAGATCGATCGCGAATTCATCAGCGACCTTACCCACGACATCGACGACGAAGCCATCACCAGCACCATCATCACCATGGGCCAGTCGTTGGCGCTGAAAGTGGTGGCCGAAGGCGTGGAGACCTACGACCAGTACGAGTTCCTGCGCAATCACGGCTGCGACGAAGTGCAGGGCCATTGGGTATCCAGCGCGCTGGAGCCGGAACAGTGCCTGCGTTTCATCCGCGATTACTACCCCGGCTCCGGCGTGCGGGTAGCTTCGTAGAGTGGAACGAGCTGGGGCCTACCCGCCCGGCATTGTGCATGAACCGTAACGCCCCTCCCCCACCCCTCCCTTGACCGCTTGGCTGGCCCATGCCTATCGTGGCGGCATGACCAACGCCGACCTCCTAGACCAGCTACGCAGCCTCAGTGCACGGATCCAGGAATTGGTCGATCGGTGCCAGCGCCTGAGCGATGAAAACCGCAGCCTGCGCAGCCAACAGGAACAACTGGTCGGCGAGCGTTCGCAGTTGCTCGCCAAGAATGAACAGGCGCGTTCGCGCGTGGAAGCGATGATCGCGCGCCTCAAGTCACTGGAGCAGCACACATGAGCGCTACCGAACCGGTCAGCGTCCATATTCTGGACCGCGAATACACCGTCGGCGTCGAAACCGGCGAACGCAACAGCCTGATGTCTGCAGCCAAACTGCTGGACAGCAAGATGCGCGAGGTGCGCGGCAGCAACCGCATGGCGGCGGTAGATCGCGTAGCGGTGCTGGCAGCATTGAATCTGGCACACGAATTGCAACAATTGCGCGACGAAAGCAGTGCGCGCGAAAAAGAGTTGTCGCGCACGCTGGCCGACCTGCATCGCAAACTGGATGGCGTCCTCGGCACTTCGTAATATCGCGTGAATTCGACCACGCACTGAATACCGACCGACGAACGGGCTATGCAATCGCGGCCAGGCCGCTATACTTTGTTCGCGTCCTCTGCTGTGTACGACAGCGCGCGCAAACATTCGCCTTGTCCCTTAATGACGACCACGGGAAGGCCACGGAAGCCGGGAGTGCATGTCTGCCTCGCAGCGGAAAGCCCGATGGCCCCCAAGCTTTCCCACTTGAACCCCGGGTTCAAGGTCGTTTACGCGAGCATCGCCATGGCGGAGGACGTATCTTTTTTCACCGTCGGCGCTATTTGCGCACCGGCTCTAAAGCCCATCCAGCGGCATTTCCCCGCTTGCCTTAAAATTCCACGCATGAATGCCCTGCGCGGAATCGCCCATGACCTCTGAACGCGACGCGTTGCGCCGCGAATTGCGCCAACGCCGCCGTGCGATCCCCGCCCCGGAGCGTATTGCCGCCGCCGATGCGCTGGCACAACGGTTGTTCTCCCTGCCTTTTTTCCCTACCACAGGCTATGTGGCCGGCTATTGGGCAATGGATGGCGAAATCGCACTGCATAGCTGGCAGATCCGTCTGCCACACGGATTGGTGTACTGCCTGCCAGTCCTGCACCAGGACACTCGCCTGCGTTTTTCGCCCTGGCGTCCTGGCGATCCGCTAGTCACCAACCGCTACGGCATCCCTGAGCCCGACGTCGCTTCCTCGTCCGCGCTGGAACCCGAAGAGATGTCTTTGATCGTCGTGCCGCTGGTGGGTTTCGACGACAGCGGCAACCGGCTGGGCATGGGCGGTGGCTGGTACGATCGCACGCTGGCGTTCCGGCGCGCGCAGCCCGCACCGCCCTGGCTGGTCGGCGTAGGATTTTCCGCGCAACGTATCGACGACTTGGCCCAGGAGCCCTGGGACGTGCCCGTCGATGCCTTGTGCACCGAACGCGACACGTTGATCACCGGACACCCGCAATGACCGCACGCAAACGCTACTGGCTGATGAAGTCCGAACCGGACGCCTTTTCCATCGACGACTTGGAACGGGTCGGCGTGGAACCGTGGAACGGAGTGCGCAACTATCAGGCGCGCAACTTCATGCGCGATGGCATGCAGGTCGGCGATGGGGTGCTGTTCTACCATTCCAACTGCGCCGTGCCGGGCATCGTCGGCATTGCCAAGGTTGCCAGCCGCGCCTATCCGGATCCGACCCAGTTCGACAAGAAAAGCGACTACTACGACCCCAAGAGCACGCCGGAAGAACCGCGCTGGATGCTGGTGGACGTGGCGTTCGGTCGCAAACTCAAGCGCACCATCGCGCTGGACGAAATCAAACAGCACGCCAGTGCGCTGGGCGAAGGTTTCGCCCTCACCAGCCGCGGCAGCCGGCTTTCGGTGATGCCGGTGACGGCCGCGCAATGGAAATATCTACTGTCTTTGGAGTAAGCCTGTGTCCCACAACACCTTGTCCCAGAACGAAGCCAAACGCCTGGCTGGCGAAAAAGCCATCGAGTTTGTCGAGGACGGCATGATCGTCGGCGTGGGCACGGGATCGACCGTCGCTTATTTCATCGACGCATTGGGGCGGATCAAGGACCGGATCGGCGGAGCCGTGTCGAGCTCCGAGCAGAGCACACAGCGTCTGCGCGCGCACGGCATCGAGGTGATGGAACTCAACCACACCGGCAACCTTGCGCTCTATGTGGACGGCGCCGACGAATGCGACAGCTACAAGCGGCTGATCAAGGGCGGCGGCGCAGCGCTGACCCGGGAGAAGATCATCGCCGAGGCCAGCAAGACGTTCGTCTGCCTTATCGATCCGGCCAAGCAAGTCCCGGTATTGGGCAAGTTCCCGCTGCCGGTGGAAGTGATTCCGATGGCACGCAGCCTGGTGGCGCGCGAGATCCTGGCGATGACTGGTGGCCAGCCGGTCTGGCGCGACGGCGTGGTCACCGACAACGGCAACTGGATCCTGGACATCCACGGTCTGGCGATCACCGACCCAGTCGGAATGGAGCGGGAACTGTCGCTGATCCCCGGCGTGGTGACCGTGGGCCTATTCGCCCGCCGCCCGGCGGACATCGTGATCGTTGGCGGCGAACCGCCGCGGGTGTTGTAGCCCGACCTTCGGCGGGATTCCGCGGTCATTCGTCCACTCCGGTCTTGACGGCGTGAAGCCGTTGGCCGAATGTGCCGCGTCGATCCTTGGAGCCTCCCATGTCGTTATCTCGCCATCTTCTGCCTGTTTTCCTGGTCCTACTGAGCGGCTGCGCCAATGCCGGCAGCAGTTGGGTGGAAATCGGCGGTGAACGCTTCAAAGTGGAGATCGCCGACGACGATGCCGAGCGCGCGCGTGGACTGATGTTCCGCGACAAGCTGGCCGCGGACAGCGGCATGTTGTTCATCCACGACCGCGAAGAGCCGCAGGCCTATTGGATGAAGAACACCAAGATTCCGCTGGATATCCTGTACTTCGACAGCACCCGGCGGCTGGTGGCGCAGCAGCGGGACGTGCCGCCATGCTCGGCCGGCAACGCCTGCCCTCCCTACCCCAGCAACGGCAAATCTGCCCGCTACGTGCTGGAACTCAACGCTGGCGAAGCCAAGCGGCTGAAGCTGGAGAACGGCGCTGAACTGCGCTTCAGCGGGGACATTCCTCAGACCCCATAGCCCTTGATTGTCGGCCGGATTGGCCGCAGTCTTTGGGCATGGGGGATAAACTGACATTGCCGGACTGGAACTCCCTGGCGACGCTGGCCGATGAGACGGTGCCGTTGCTGGAGACTGCGCTGCTGATCGCGCGCGACGAGTATCCCGACCTGGACGCCGACCTGTACGACACGCTGGCGCAAAGCCACGCGGAACATCTGCGTCCGGAAATCGAAGCGATCGACGCATGGCCGTTGAAGATGGCCGCGATCAATCGCCATCTTTTCGAGGAGCTGGGCTACACCGGCAATCACGAGGAGTACTACGACCCTCGCAACAGCTACATGAACGAGGTGTTCGAGCGGCGACTGGGCAATCCCATCTCGCTGGCGATGGTGCAGATAGAAGTGGCGCGGCGCCTGGGCGTACCGCTGGACGGCGTGTCGTTCCCCGGCCATTTCCTGGTGCGCCTGCCGGTGGACGATGGCCTGCTGGTGATGGACCCCTTTAACGGCGGCCGGCCGCTGGGCGTCGATGAACTGCGCGAGCGCGCCAAACCGCATCTGGGTGGCGATATTCCCGATGACAACGCGCTGCTGCACATCCTGGATCCGGCCTCGCACCGCGCCATCCTGATCCGCATCCTGCGCAACCTGCATGGCGTCTACGCCGAAAGGGACGAATGGGACCGTGCCGCGCGCAGTGCCGACCGGGTGCTGAAGCTATCGCCGGACCAGCCAGAAGCCATGCGCGACCGCGGCTTGGCATACATGCACATGGATTACCGCCGCGGCGCCCGCCACGACATCGCGCGTTACCTGCATCTGGCGCCAGATGCCCCGGACGCGCATGCACTGCACGAACAGCTGGTGGAGCTCAACGCCGGCGGTTCGGCGCGGATGCATTAAGCCCCTCAAGCGCTGCCGTAGGAGTGGTGCCGGCATGCCGGCACCGGTGAGTCGCGATGGGCTTTAGCGGTAAGGCTCCATCGCGACTCACGTCGCTCCTACAATTCCTTTGAACCAGCGGGTTTATTCAACTTCCATCATCTCGAAGTCATCCTTGGTCACGCCGCAATCCGGGCAGGTCCAGGTGTCGGGAATGTCTTCCCAGCGCGTGCCAGGGGCGATGCCCTCTTCCGGCAGCCCAGCAGCTTCGTCATAGATGAAGCCGCAGACCACGCACATCCAGCTGCGGTAGGCGGTGGTGGTGGCAGCTTCGCTCATCGGATAATACGCACACGCATCTCGGGGCCGGCATTGTCCCACTCCCCGCCCCATACCGGAAGTTTGCCGATGAATCGCCGCTGGCCGCATGGCCCCCATTCTCCCCAGGACTCGCCAACCCAGGCGGCACCCAGAGGCTTGTATCTGATCACCCCGGATGACGACGACACCGCTGGGTTGACGAACCGGGTAGCGCCGCTGCTGCGCGAAGGTGTGACCTGGCTGCAGTATCGCAACAAGACCGCCGGAGCCGCGCTGCGCCATGAACAAGCTTCCGCGCTGCAGGCGCTCTGCGCGGCAGCCGGCGTGCCGCTGATCGTCAATGACGATGCTCGGCTGGCGAAAGCCGTTGGGGCCGCTGGCGTGCACTTGGGCGAAGACGATGGCGAAATCGCCGCTGCGCGCGCGCTACTGGGCGGTCACGCCATCATCGGAGCGTCCTGTTACGACGAACTCGCGCGTGCCGAAAGCGCAGTCGCCAGTGGTGCCGACTACGTGGCCTTCGGTGCGTTTTTCCCGACCCGCAGCAAGACCGGTACACGCCAGGCTTCACTAGATTTGCTCGATGCGGCCGCGACATTGAACGTGCCGCGGGTGGCGATAGGCGGCATAACGCCGGACAATGCAACGTCGCTGATCGCTGCCGGCGCCGATCTGGTCGCCGTCATCGGCGGTGTGTTCGACGCTGCAGATCCCGCCGCCGCGGTGCGTGCGTACCGGCAATGCTTCACCGGTGAAGCTTGGTAGGAGCGGCGTCCCGCCGCGGGCTCTTTCCTGTCAAGTCGCGATAAAAACAAACTCGCGCCGAGACGGCGCTCCTACAACGTCCAGCCCTTCTTACAGACAATGCCAATGAATCACGATCAATCCCACGCCCTGTTCGCCCGCGCCCAAACGCTGCTCCCGGGTGGGGTCAATTCGCCGGTGCGCGCTTTCAAATCGGTGGGCGGTGAACCGTTCTTCGTCGAGCGTGCCGATGGTCCCTATCTGTACGACGTGGATGGCAATCGCTACATCGACTACGTCGGTTCGTGGGGGCCGATGATCGTCGGCCATAACCATCCCGCCGTTCGCGATGCGGTACAAGCCGCCATCCAGAACGGTTTGTCTTTCGGTGCGCCCTGTGCGGCCGAAGTGACGATGGCCGAGACACTCACCCGGCTGGTGCCGTCGTGCGAAATGGTGCGCATGGTCAACTCCGGCACCGAAGCCACGCTGTCGGCGATCCGGCTGGCACGCGGCGCTACCGGCCGCAGCCGCATCGTGAAGTTCGAAGGCTGCTACCACGGCCATGGCGACTCGTTTCTGGTCAAGGCCGGCAGCGGCATGCTGACCCTCGGCGTGCCGACATCGCCGGGCGTGCCGGTGGGCCTGAGCGAATTGACGCTGACGCTGAGTTACAACGACTTCGAAGGCGCCACCCGTTTGTTCGAACAGCAAGGCAGCGAGATTGCCTGCGTGATCGTCGAACCCGTGGTGGGCAATGCCAACTGCCTGCCGCCGCGTGCCGGTTATCTGCAGCATCTGCGCGACTTGTGCACGCAGCACGGCGCGCTGCTGATCTTCGACGAAGTGATGACCGGCTTCCGTGTCGCCCTGGGCGGCGCGCAGGCGCACTATGGCGTCACCCCGGACCTCAACACCTTCGGCAAGATCATCGGCGGCGGCATGCCGGTAGGCGCGTATGGCGGCCGCCGCGACCTGATGTCGCAGATCGCGCCAAGCGGACCGATCTACCAGGCCGGTACGCTCAGCGGCAATCCGGTGGCGATGGCCGCCGGCCTGGCGATGCTGGAGCTGATCCAGGCCCCCGGCTTCTACGAACGCCTGACAGCCGCGACGAATACGCTTTGCGATGGCCTGGAAGCAGCCGCGCACGATGCGGGCGTGGCGGTAACCACCACGCGTGTCGGCGGAATGTTCGGCCTGTTCTTCACCGATCAGTACGTGGATACCTATGCACAGGCGGTTGCCTGCGATGTCGCCGCGTTCAATCGCTTCTTCCATGCGATGCTGGAACGCGGCGTATATCTGGCGCCATCGGCGTTCGAAGCCGGTTTCCTGTCCAGCGCACACGACAGCGACGTGATCGCGCAGACCTTGGCCGCCGCACGCGAAGCATTCCGGGTGGTGGCAGGCTAAGAAATGAGTCGCCCCCAGATCCGCCAGGTACTGTTCGACTTCGACGGTGTCCTGGCGCATTACAGCCACGAACTGCGCATCGCACACCTGGCGCAATTTGCCTACGCCGAACACGAGCGCGTCCGCGAGGTGCTATTCACTTCGGGATTGGAAACCGAATACGACGGCGGGCTGATCGACACCGACACCTATCTGGGCAGGCTCGGCACCGGCATTGGCGCGGTGATCGATATCGAAACCTGGATCGGGTCGCGGGTGGCGGGAAGCCGCGCCGATGACACCGTGTTGCGCCACATCCAGTCGCTCGACGGCGAACTGCAGTTGGGCGTACTGACCAACAACGGCCTGTTGATGGCGCAGGCGATCCCGCGCATCGTCGCCCCGATGTACCAGCGAGTCGAAGGCCGCGTGCTCTGCAGCGGCAGCTTGCGTGTCCGCAAGCCCGAGCCCGAAATCTATCGGCTGGCACTGGCACAGTTGGGCTGGAACGCCAGCGAGACTCTGTTCGTGGACGATATCTTCGCCAACGTGCAGGGCGCCCGCAGCGTGGGCCTGCATGCGGAAACCGTCACCGATGGCCGTTCACTGGGCAAGGTACTGAAGCGCTTGGCGGTTTTTTGGGGGGGGTGGGGGGGGGGGGGTGGGGGGAGGCGGGAAAAGCTCAGTTTCTACGCCCTTTTGGTAAAGGGATTGACCGGGAATTTTGCTTCTCCCCCTCCCGCCTCCCATCTCCCCCCTCCCCTGTTCCCTTCGTGTATTGTTGCTGCACCGCAGCAACTTCATTCGTGCCGTCCTCCCATGCCGCTTGTTGAGAACAAGCTTGGCCAGTTCAGCATGGAAGCCCACTGGGCCGTAGCCGGAAAACTTGCACCGCCGCCGCAGCACGTGACCACGGCGCCACGCGCCGCGCTGCTGCGCCGGCTCGACCGAGCCTCGCGCTTGCCGCTGACGGTCGTCCTGTCGCCGCCGGGTTTCGGCAAGACCACCCTGCTCAGCCAGTGGTACCACCGCCTGCGGGACGGCGGAGAGGCCGCCGTGGCATGGCTGTCGGTAGACGAGGAAGACGGTGAACTGTGCCGGTTCCTGACCGGCTTGGCATTGGCGATCGGGCGCGCCGGAATCGAATTGGGCCCCTTGCTGCAGACGGTGAAGTCGCCGCAGAACGAATTCGACACCGGGGCTGTGATCAACGCCCTGCTTGCGCTGATCCAACGGACGCCACGCAGGCTGGTGTTGATCCTCGACGACTACGACCGCGGCCGTAACCCGAATATCGACGAAACAGTGATGCGGCTGCTCCAGCATGGCGGGCCGCGTCTGCACCTGCTGTTGGCCACGCGCACGGCACCTGCGCTGGCGCTGTCTCGCTGGTCGGTACGCGGCTGTGTCGAACGCATCGGCGCGCGTGACCTGGCGCTGGACGATGACGAGGCGCAAGCCGTGCTCGGTGCACATATTCCTTTGCAGGCAGTGCAGCAGTTGCAGCGCCATACCGAGGGCTGGGCGGTCGCGCTGCAACTGGCCTCGCTGTGGATCGCCGGCGACGAGCAGCGACTGCAGGACGTGGAGAAATTCCGCGGCCGTTCCGGCGAAATCGCGGCATATCTGGCCGAACAGGTCGTGGAGGATCTACACGAACCCCTGCGCACGTTCCTGCTGAAAACCTCGGTGCTGGACCGTTTCAATGCCGATCTGGCCGATGCGTTGCGCGAACGCCGCGACAGCGATCTGCTGCTGTCGCGGCTGAATCATTTCCATGGCCTGCTGGTGCCGTTGGATGCCGATCACGAATGGTTCCGCTATCACCCGTTGTTCGCCGATTACCTGCGCCGCCAGTTGCGCCAGCAAGCGCCGGAACGGCTTCCGGTATTGCACCGCCGTGCGGCCGTCTGGTTCTCCGACCATGATCATCTGTTGGAAGCGGTCCGCCACGCGACCCATGCCGGCGATGTCGAATTGGCGGCCGGCTTCTTCGCCGCGAGCGGCAACTGGGAATTGCTGCTACGGCACGGATTGAGCCACGTGCGCCTGCTGTTGCGGCATTTCGACTACAAGACCATCCGCGATACACCCGCGCTGAATCTGACCCAGGCTTTTCTGCATATGCGGTTGGGCGAATTCGCACACGCGCGGCTACTGCTGGAGCGCTTCCGCGCATTCTCCGCCGAAGACCGCGAACTGTTCGGGCGCGACTACACCATCGTGGTGGCGCTGCTGCGCGATCTTCTGGATGAAATCTGTCCCGACCCACATGGCGCCACTCGCATCGCCGCACAGGCAGCAGCGCTGGATGGCTGCGATGGCATCGGCCGCGGCACCTTGCTGTGCATCAGCGCCACCACTGCGCTCGGCCGCGGCGAGTTCGCTGCGGCGGAAGGCTATGCGCTGCAGGCGCAGCACGCCATGCAACAGGCGGACAGCACGATGGGCGTCAACTACGCCCTGACCCATCTGGGGCAAAGCCATTACTACCGTGGCCGGCTCGGACTGGCCGATGCGACCTATCGGGAAGCATTGGCGATGGCGGAACAGGATTCCGGCATCGAAAGCTCGTTGAAGGCGGTGGCGGTTTGTCTGCTCGCGCAGGTGCAATGCGAGCGCGGCCGCTACGACGAAGCGGCCGCCGAACTGGAACCGGCGTTGACGCTTCTCGAACAGCACGATGGCTGGCTGGACATCTTCGCTTCCGCCTACGAGACCGCGCTGGCATTGGCCCGCCGTCGCGATTGCACCACGCAGACCGCGCTGGCTCTGCTGGACCGTATCGAAGCCACCGCACGCGCGCGCCATTTGAACCGGCTGCTGGACTTGGCAACGGCCTGGCGCCTGGATGTCCTGCTGGACCTCTCGCCTTCGCCTGGCGTCGATCTGCTGGTTGCCGACACCGGCGGCGAAGCGCATTTTCTCCATGCCTTGCTGCACCGCCACTGTTGGCGTCACGTCAGCGCACTTGGTTTTGCGCTGGCACGCTGGCATCAATCCGGGGGGCGCAGCCAAACCGCATTGAATCTGTTGCGCACCGTGGAGACGGCCTGCCTGGAGATCGGCAACCAACCGCATCTGGCCCGCGCGCGCGTCCGCATCGCCTTCACGCTGCAACAGCGCGGCGAAGCCGACGAAGCCGTGGCGTGCCTGGGACAGGCGCTGGACTATATCGCTACTACCCAATCGTGGCAGGCAGTACTGGAGCTTGGCGCGCCTGCAAAGGCGCTTTTAAGGCTGGCACTGCAACGCGACCCTCAGGCAGCGGCGGGCACCACCCGCTGCCTGGCGATTCAAACGCTGCTGGAAAAGCTCCGCGACCACGAGAATACCGCCGTCGCCCCCTTCAGCGAGCGCGAAGTGGAGGTCTTGTCGGAGTTGGGCCGCGGCAGTTCCAACAAACAGATTGCCCGGCTGCTCAATCTTTCGGAAAACACCGTCAAGTTCCATCTCAAGAACATCTACCGCAAGCTCGGCGTGGAATCGCGTCAAGCCGCAAGGACACTGGCCTTGCAGCGCGGCCTGGCGACCTCGGCGGTGCCGCCTTTGCAAGATTGATGGCGAGTCGAGTTGCCAGCTACGTTTCGCTTCAAGAAAGCGTGTGTTGTGTTCTTCCTTCAGAAGAATGAAACAGCGTCAACCGAATACCAGCTTCCCCTTCATCATCGCCCAGTGGCCTGGGAACGAGCAGAAGAAGGTGTAGTCCCCGCCTTTGGCTAGTACACGGGTGGGGAAGCGAATCGTCGTCGACTTTCCACCGCCGATGACCACCGTGTGCGCCAACACCCGCGGGTCGCCCTTTTTCAGGTAGGAATCGGCCAGCGTGGCACGCATGCCGTCGTTGGCCACGGCCTGGAAATCCGCAGTCCGGGTCAGCACCCAGTTGTGGCCCATGACGTTCGCCGCCAACTTTCCGGTGTGCTTCAACGTCAATTGCACTTCCGTGCAATCGGCGGCCAGCACGATCTCGGGCAGGTCGAATTTCATCTGGTCGTTGCCTTCCACCAGCACGGCACAGGTCCGCGCCATGACAGGTGCGGCGAACAGCCACGACAGCAACAGAACAAACATGCAGCGGTGCTTCATGCGAAACCTCTGATCAGTGCTTGCGAATCAGGCTACTTCGAAGAATCTTTGCCAAGGCCCACCTAACTCGGGCATCGTCTGCGCGGTCGCCGCGGCTCCTGCTTCGACTTGTTCGAAAGCCGCCTTGAACCGCTCCATTTCTTCGGCCGTGCCGATCGTTATGCGCGACGCATTCGGCCATATCGGCCAGGCGCGGCCTACGAACACTCGCTGCGCCGCCATATCGGCAATGAAGCCGCTGGCCGGCCGCTTCACGTCCACCATGAAACAGTTGCTCTCCGATGCCGTGCAGCTATAGCCCTTGGACGCCAGCCACCCCATTACATCGGTGCGGATGCGTGCGGTCTCCTGGCGCCGCTGCGGCACCAGTTCGGGATCGCGCAAGCTGGCCAGTCCTGCCGCCGCCGCGGTGACCGGCAGACTGTTGACGCTGTAGAACTTCAATCGATCGAGCAGCTCCGGGCGCGCTGCCGCGAAGCCCAGGCGGATGCCTGCCATGCCATAAAGTTTGGAGAATGTGCGCAGCACCACGACATCTTTGCCCGCCGCGACCCAATCGACTGCACTGACAGCACTCTCGGAAAAATGGATGTAAGCCTCATCCACTACCAGAATGCTGCCTTTTGGCTTGTGTGCCAGGGCATATTCCAGATCGTGGCGCAGCGTGACCGAGCCGGTCGGATTGTTCGGATTGCAAATGTAGATGACACCTGCCTTGGGGTCCTTGGCGCACATCGCTTCGACGTCGTGCGAATGATCCGCGCGCAAGGGCAGCTTGTGCACGCTGGCGCCATTGCGCGTGGCGGCCCGCCAACCGGATTCGAAGGTGGGATCGGCGGTCACCAGGCTGGCGGTGGGCGAAGTGAACGCCAACATCGTGTAATCCAGCGGCTCGGTTGAACCGGCGTATCCCATCAGGTGATCCATCGGCACGCCCAATTGCGCCGCATATACCTTGACGAGTTCGTTCTGCAGGCCGCCGAGATAGCGTCCGCCCTTGGCTGCGATGTCGGCGATCGCCTGGCGCGCGCCTGCCGAAGGTCCCAGCGGGTGCTCGTTGGCATTGATCATTACCGCATCTTCCGCGTCCGAGCCGGGCGGCGGACTGGGGCGCTGCTGCGCGTGCGCCGCACGGGAATCGCTCAACAATGGCGCACCGCCCAAGCCCAGAGCGCTTGCGGCCAAAGCAGAACCACGCAGAAAGGAACGACGGGAGACGGGCGATGCCATAACCACCTCGACAATAGGAGAAGCGCGAACTCAGGGACGGATACCCATGGATCTACTCAGGGACGAACGGCTACCACCTCGATCTCGACACGGTACGCGGGATTGGCCAGTCCGGCGATCTGGAACGCGGAACGCGAAGGCAGGTTGGGCTGTTCGGCGGTACCGAAGAACCGACGATAGCCTTTCATGAAACCGGCGAAGTCCATCTTGCCGTCCAGCGCCGGATCGCCGACCAGGAACACCTGCATCTTGATCACGTCGCCCAGTCCCAGCCCCATCGATTCCAGTTGCTTCTTGATCGAACCGAGCACGTTGATGGTCTGCGCTTCGGTGTCGCCGTAGTCTTCAGCCGAATCCTTCGAAGCGCCGGCATCCAGCCTGGGAACCGCGCCGCTGAGGTACACCGTGGTCTTGCCCGCTGGCACTTCGACCGCGGCGGAGATCGGGAAATCGCTACCCGGAATCTTGTGCCGCACTACGTCGGCCGCTTTTACCGCGCCCGGTGCCGCCATCAACAGCACCGCCAACGCGGCCGCGTACATCGTCATTGTCTGGTTTCGCATGATTTTCTCCTGCCTGGAAAAGATTGAATTACCGATGCCGCATCAATGGCGCATCGCCTTCACGTCGCTGGCGGTCATCGCCTCGGGATAGTCATTGCCGAAATGCGTGCGTACATAGTGAGTGACTTCGGCCACCTGCTGATCGCTCAGCATCTGGCCCAGTCCCGGCATGCCGGCGCGTCCATCCAACACCATCATCGCCACGAAGGGCGCGGCCGCCAGCTTGGGATTGCCCGCCAAGGCCGGATACTCGCCGCCGCCCAGCGCACCCTCGCCCGCCGGCATGTGGCAGCTCTGGCAAACGGTCCGGTAGACCTCCTCGCCCGAAGCGGTGGAAAAGCTGGCAGGAGTGTAGAACGACGTGGCGTCCGAGGTTTGCGCTTTCGCCGGGCGCACCAGCGTGGCGGCGGTGATCGATGCGGCCAAGGCGAGGACGACGACCGATGCCGCTCGAAACAAACTCGTCGCTGTGCTCATGCGCGGCCCCCTGTGGTCATCACTTGGCGATGCAGGCGTTCGATCACGTCCAGCGCAGACACGATCGCTCCTTCCTGCCATGCCGGGATATAGGAAACATGCTCGCCGGCCAATGCGATACGCCCGTCGATCTGGCAGAGATTCTCGTAATGCTGCGCGCGCTTTTCCTCTGTCCACATGCCGAAACAGCCGTGGGTGAAGGGCACACGATGCCAGCCGACCGAAATGCCGTTTTCGAATTCCTTGGGATATTGCGCGTGCAGCTGGGTGCCGTATTCAACCGCCTTGCGCACCCTCTGCTCGGGCGGCATCGAGGTGAACTCGAACGCTTCCAATCCCCACACGTAAGCACCCAGCAACACCCCTTTACCGCGGCTCTGGAACCCCGTGCTGGGGTAACTGATCAGGGTAATCGGCGAGTCGGTGTAGCTGATGCCGCCGTAGATCGCTTCGTCCTCTTCCCAGAAGCGACGCTTGAACTGCAAACCGACTTTCACCGATCCGGCATAGGGCAGTTGCCCGATGGCTTCGGTCATCGCCGGCCCGACCGTTATCGGTATCCGGCTCAGCACCGACAGCGGAATCGTGCAGATGCACCAGTCCGCGGTTTCGACACGCTCCGCGCCACCGGTTGCCGCGTCCTGATAAGTGACGGTGACGCCGCGGCTGTCCTGGTCGATACGGCTCACTTTGGCGTTGTACTGAATCGTGTCGCCCAGTTGGCGTGCGAACGCCTTGCCGATCTGGTCCATGCCGCCAACCGGCTGAAACATCGGCGTCTGCATCTCGTAGTTGTTGCCGGCCGCCAACGCCGCCCACAACTTCGAGTTAAGCACCTCGCCCACTTGCACCGGCTCGGAATATTCCGGCTTGCCGGACAAGCCGCCGCCGGGTTCCTTGCCGAAGCCGCGGCGCAAGGCACTGACCTCGCCTTTGGCATAGGCAAAGTTCTTGTCCAAGGCACCCCAATGCCGCAGCGATTCCAGCAGGATCTCCTGATCTTCCTGGCTGACCAAACGGTCCAGCGCGCGTTGCTGGGTGGACTTCGCCAGCAGCTCGGCGACATGCCCCTTGTAATCGGCATCTACATCGCGAAAGCGCCGCGGCTTGCCGCCGAACGCGTTCTGGCTGTGCAGCCAGGCGTTGTAGTTGACCTGCACGAACGATTCCAGCGGTACGCCGAACTGCTTGCAGTACGACAACACCGCATGATGATGATGCGGAATTCGCCAGGGCCCGGGATTGAGGTACAGCCCATCGTCGAAACGGCAGGTCTGCTCGAAGCCGCCGAGCTCGGTATAACGGTCGCCGCCCCGTAGCGTCCAATTGCGGCCGCCGGGTCGCGCGTTGTATTCCAACAACTTGACCCGATAGCCGGCGCGGCGCAGTTCGTAGGCGGCGGTCATGCCGGCCAGCCCCGCCCCCAACACAAGCACCGAAGCGCCTTTCGGATCTCCCTCAAGACGCAGCGGCCCCTGGTAGCCGGACTCGGCCGCCAACCCCAGGCTGCTCATCGCCTGGTACATCATCGCGCCACCGGCGGTCAGTCCGATCTTCTGCAACAGACGGCGTCGCGTCATCGAACCATTCTTGCCCAACTGCATCGACATTCCTCTTGATACTGATGATCTACCTGCTTCAGCCGTGTGTTGCTGGCATGCGGTGGGCGCGCCGGTCAGGACGCGCCCCGCCACTGCTCAGAACACGTAGGACAAGCTGAGATAGACCGATCGCGGTGCCACCAGGTTGTATGAGCCCCCCGCTTCGTTCGGGAATACCGCACCGATCGCATCGTCCGCATCGAACAGGTTGTAGACCGACAGCTGCACTCGTCCACCCGCCAGGAAGCCGGTGTCGCCGCCTTGGTAGCCAACGCTGCCGTTGGCGATGAATGTCGTGTCGGTGCGTTCGTTGTTGCGGGTGTCGCCGTAGCGCTTGCCGGTGTACTTGCCGTCGAGGTTGGCGAAGAAATGCTCGCCTTGGTAGCCGCCGCTCAGACCGAACGACACACGCGGCTGATCCGGCACGTCGTTGCCCTCGACTTCCACCAGTTCACCGGCGGTGTTGATGTAGTTGTCCTGGAACTCGGACCGGTTGAGGCTGAGATTGCCTCCCAAGCGCCAGTTCACGGTCGGCTGCCATAACGCGGATGCTTCGGCACCATAGGTTTCGATGTCGCCGACGTTCTGATAGACAGTCGAGTCCACCACTTGCGGATCCGGATCCGACAAAGTGATGATGCGGTCCTTGTAGGCGATGCGATACAGCGCGACGTAACCGCTCCAGGTCTGATGCTCGCTGCGGATGCCCAGATCGATGTTCTTCGATGTTTCCGGCTGCAGCGTCTCCCATGTTCCACCGCCGGCCACCATCGCCAGCCGCGGCACCGAGCTGAAGTTCTCGGCATAGTTGGCGAAAAGTTGAGTGCCCTCGCCTACCTGGTAGCTGGCGCCGGCCTGCGGCTGGAACCAATCGCTATCGGTCTTCTCGGTGGTGCGGGTGGCGCTACGGTTGAAGTCGTCGAGGTTGGCGATGCCGGTGAATTCCCGCTCGACGCGCAGGCCCTTGACGCCGGCCTGCAAAGTCAGCTTTTCGTCCATCAGTTTCAGCGTGTCCATCACGAACAACTGGGTGACGGTGCTGTCGAAATGGCGGTCGTAGTAGATGACGATGGGCAGTTCGCCCTGCAGTATCTCGCCGCTGCTGGGGTCCACGTTGTAGAGCGGACGCGTCTGGAAGAACTCGTAGGTTTCGTACCAGGCGCCGACCTCGAGTTTGTTGATCTCGGTTTCCCAGCTGAAGCTGGTGGTCAGCCCGCGCCGGGTTCCGCCCATGTCTTCCAGGCGACGCGCCATGTTCCCGATGCTGACCAAATTGCCGTCCGCATCGAACACTGCGGTGGGGTCCAGGATCACGATGTCGGTACGGCCCGGTGTTCCGGCAATCGCATTGTTGTACTGCGTGCGTATGCCGCCCGGCCCGGTCGCGCCGATGCCCCAGCCGTTCTTTTCTTCGTTGTAGGCAACGAACTTCAGGCCCAACGCGGAAGTCAGCATGAAATCGCCGGTCAGGCTCAACAACGAATCACGGCGTCCGTTCTTCCACACCGTGTAGTTGTTGGAATCGAACGCCGGATCGCCGGTGATGAATTCAGTGATGTCCCAATCCAAGCCGCCATTCACCGTATAGGCCTGGATATCGTGGTCCTCGCGGTTGTTCCATATCCAACCCAAGGTCAACGTGCCGGCATCCCAGTCTTGGCGGATCTTGGCTTCGAAGTGGTCGCTTTCCTGAGTGGCCGGATCCAGATCCCAGATGCCGCTGCGAATGCGCGAGGCGGAGAAGTAGGCCGCCGGGCCGTTATCCCACCATTGCGGAGTGTCCACACGCACGAACGTGCGCACCAGGTCGTAGGAGCCCATTGTCATCGTCGCCCGGCCGCTCCAGTCGTCGCCGCCCACCGGTGCCAGCGTGCTGTAGCGGATCGCGCCGCCCAACGCGTGGTAGGACGGCTGGGTGACGTCGCCGGAACCGGGAGACAAGGTCACGTCGGCGAGATTTTCGGTGGAGACGTAGCGGCTGATGGGACCGCCTTCGCGCACGTCGGCGGTTTCGATCGGAATGCCGTCGAGGGTTACTCCGACCTGGTTGGAACTGAAGCCGCGGATGCGCATGGAATCGCCGAATTCGTAGAGCCCGAACGGATCGGTGGTCTGCACGTTCACGCCCGGCAAGGTGCTCAGCAGCATTTGCGGCGCCACGCCTGGTGCCTGCGCTTCGATTTCGGATTTGGCCACGCTGGCGGTGGTGCGCGTCGAGCCCGCGCCCACCACGCTGACGGCGTCCAGGGTGGTGGCATCGGCGTCCCCCGACGCCATGCCGATGTTCTGCGCGTTCGCCATCTGCGCATAGCCAGTAGCCCCCAACAACAACGACAGATAAGCCGCACGCATCAACGTGGCGTCATCGAGTTCCCGCAGGCTTCGGGCAATGAAACTGGTCAACACACTTCGTTTGATGCTGTTCCCCATGGCTTCCTCACTGATTGCGAATGAAATGATGTGGTGGACGAATTCGGCCCTCATCGGCGCACAACCCGGCAGGCTTGAAAAGCGCGCACTGCTCTCTCGCGCACCTGCCGTTACCGGCTACGTGCACTGGAAATTCCGACTTCGTTTTTCGGATACGCATGACGCCGGTCGCTACTGGCGTGCGTGTCTAACGTGGATCAGCCGTTCCGCTGCAGACGGTGTCCGGATGCGTGCCCTGGCTCCTCGGCGCATTCGGATTCGGCGTGATGCCACGCGCATTCCTTCGCCGCTGCGTTACCGAAGGGTGGACCGCTACGTCGCCAAGGACGTTGCGTTTTCCAACTTCGTAACGCTTCCTCAGCAACATACCCAGCCGCGGCCATCGTGCGGCGCCCCGCAGTGGGTAGGTGCGGGTTGGGTGGGTAGGTAGGAGTGGGCCGGGGGTAGGCCGAGCGGGGAGCGGGGGGGCGGGGTTCAGGGACCAGGGACCAGGGACCAGAAAACGCTCTGGCCTTACCTCCCCCTTTTAAAAGGGGGATGACCCGCCATTCGGCGGTTGAAAAGCGTTTGAGGGGGATTTGCTTTTGCTCTTTAAAGCAACAAAAAAGCGGATAAGACCTTAAGGGCCTTATCCGCCTTTATCTGCTTTGATCCGTGTCTGAGGTCTTTTGCGTTGTACGTCGCGACCTACCGGTATCGGCATTACTCTGCGAACGTGCGCAATGCGGCCTGCAGGCGCTTCATTCCTTCGGCGACTTCTTCATCGGAGATATTCAACGCGGGTACGAAACGCAGCACGTCTGGGCCGGCCTGCAACAGCAACAGCCCCTCCGCAGCGGCATGGTCGAGGATCTCGCCGGCGCGTCCTGCATATTTGGGCTGCAGCACCGCACCCAGCATCAGACCGCGGCCGCGCACCTGCGAGAACAGATTCAGCTCGCCATTGATCGCGTCCAATCCCTTCCGCAACACCGCCGCTTGGCGCGCCACATTGTTGGCGATCTGCGGCGACGACAACTTGCGCAACGCAACCCGCGCCACCGCGGCGGCCAACGGATTGCCGCCGAATGTGGTGCCGTGCGCGCCGAACTGCATAACTTCCGCCACCTTGGGACCGGCCAGCATCGCGCCGATAGGGAAACCGCCGCCCAGCGCCTTGGCCAGGGTGACGATGTCCGGGGTAACGCCATCCTGCCAGTGCGCGAACAACGTACCGGTGCGGCCCATGCCGGACTGGATTTCGTCCAACGCCAGCAACGCACCGTGGCGATCGCACAACTCGCGGACCGCCGCCAGGAACCCCGACGCCGCCGGCATCACCCCGCCCTCGCCCTGCACCGGCTCGACCAGCACCGCGGCCACATCGCCGTAGGCCATGGCGGTTTCCAACTGGGTGAGATCGTTGAAATCGACATAGCGGAAGCCACCGGGCAGCGGTTCGTAGCCTTCCTGGTATTTGGGCTGTGCGGTGGCGGTGACCGCTGCCAGCGTGCGGCCGTGGAAGCTGCCGCGGAAGGTGACGATGACGCGGTGATCGGGCGCCCGTCCTTGCGAGGTGGCCCAGCGACGGATCAGCTTGATCGCCGCCTCGTTGGCTTCCGTCCCGGAGTTGCACAAGAACACTCGCGACGCGAAGCGCGAAGCCGTCACCAGTTCCTCGGCCAACCGCAGCGGCGGCTCGCTGTAGAAGACGTTGCTGGTATGCCACAGCTTGCCGGCTTGCTCGGTCAGCGCCGCCACCAGATCCGGATCGTTATGGCCCAGTCCGCAAACCGCGATTCCGGCGGACAGATCGATATAGTCGCGACCGTCGCTGTCCCAGACTCGCGCGCCCTGGCCGCGCTCCAGGATGACCGCACGCGGGCGATAGATCGGGAGGTAGAAACGCTGGCCGGCGGCCAGCAGATCGGCGGTGGTCGGGAGAGTCATGGCAGTGGAAAGCAGCGGGACAAGATGGGTATTGTCGCCGATCACGCCGGGTGCGCCACAATCCGAATTCGGATAAGAACCTGTTCGCGATCCGTCGCGACCGCAGCAGGAGCGTGAACAGGTTCCAAGGAGGTCGACCATGCGTCCCATTTCCTCGCCCCAGCTCAGTCCCGCCCGCGAAACCGGCTGGCGCCGCCGCTGGTTCGACATCATCTACCGCCATGACACCCCGCCGTCGCGCAATTTCGACCTGCTGCTGATCGCAGCCATCCTGGTCAGCGTGCTGGTGATCATGCTGGACAGCGTCGCCAGCATCCACGCGCGTTATCCCAAGCTGCTCTATGTCCTGGAGTGGGGCTTCACGCTGTTGTTCACGGTGGAATACGTGATGCGCCTGATGACCGTGCGCCGGCCATTGCGCTACGCGCTCAGCGGTTGGGGACTGATCGATCTGCTATCCATCCTGCCGACCTATCTCTCGCTGCTGATACCGGGCAGCCAGAGCCTGCTGGTGCTGCGCGTCCTGCGCATCCTGCGGCTGTTCCGCATTCTCAAGCTGACCCAGTACGTGGAAGAAAGCGGATTGTTGCTGGGTGCACTATGGCGCAGCCGCCGGAAGATATTCGTCTTCGTCAGTACGGTGCTGACACTGGTGGTGATCTTCGGTGCGGCGATGTACCTCATCGAAGGGCCGGAGCATGGCTTCAGCAGCATTCCGACCAGCATGTACTGGGCCATCGTGACCATGGCCACCGTGGGCTTTGGCGATATCGCGCCACAGACCGCCTTGGGCAGGGCGGTGACGTCGGTGCTGATCCTGATCGGCTACAGCATCATCGCCGTGCCTACCGGCATCTACACCGCGGAATTGGTGACCGGCCTGCGCGAGGCCGGCCATGAAGCCGACCACCTGGACGGACGCGACTGTCCGCAGTGCAGGCTGAAAGGACATGACCGCGAAGCGCTGCATTGCCGGCGTTGCGGCGGCCTTTTGCCGGTAACAGGAAGCCGGTAGTAGCCGGAGCGCCGTTGTGGGAGCGGCGTCCCGCCGCGAGCTCCTTATCGAATGGCCAACCAACAGGCAAGGAGCTCGCAGCGGGACGCCGCTCCCACGACACTGCTCCTACAGACAGTTGTTACTAGAACTGGATTTCCGCGGCGGGTTGCGCGCGAATCACCGGACCGAAACTGGTGATGGCCGGAAGCGTTGCGTTGTGGTGAGTGCGGATCTGCGCCGCGTCGGCGTGCGGCTTGTCGTGCGTGGTGTGCGCATCGGCCGCCAGGACCACGCCATAACCATGCGCCGCCGCGCTGCGCGTGGTGGTATCCACGCAGAACTCGGTGGCGTAGCCGCAGATCACCATCTGGTCCACGCCCGAGAACGCCAGCACCTCTTCCAGACCGGTGCGCAGGAACGCATCCGGCGTGGTCTTGCGGATGCGGTGGTCGCCAGCGTGTACCTGCAGTTGATCGTGCAACGCCCAACCCGGTGAATCGGCTTCCAAATCGCCCGGACGCTCGTGCTGCACGAAGATCACCGGCGCATCGGCCGCACGTGCGCGTGCTGCCAACGCGTTGATGCGCGCGATCACTTCCTCGGCTTCCGCCGGACGAGGTTCGGGGTCAAACAACCCGCGTTGGACATCTATCACGATCAGGGCAAGGCTCATCGGCCACCTATGCGGAAAGGACTGCTCACCAGCTTCCCGTATTCGGCATCGAAAGCCAAGGCTCCTGGGGCGGCAAACGTCCACCTTTTTGCAATAGCTCGATGGAAATCAGATCGGGCGTGCGCACGAATGCCATGCGGCCGTCGCGCGGCGGGCGGTTGATGATCACACCAATCGATTGCAGATGCGCGCAGATGGCATAGATGTCGTCCACTTCGAAGGCCAGATGGCCGAAGTTACGCGCACTGCCGTAGTTTTCGTCCGGCGTTCCATCAACCGATGGCCAGTTATAAGTCAGTTCTATTTCCGCTTCGGGATTAGCGGGTGCGCCGAAATAGACCAAGGTGAATCTGCCGCCCGGATTCTCCATGCGGCGCGTCTCGGTCAGTCCTAAACCCTGGGTGAAGAACTGGCTGGTGGCCTCCAAATCATGGACGCGGAGCATGGCGTGCAGGTATTTCATATCGACCTCAGGAAGGACATGTTTTCGAGAGCGGTGCAGTACTGATGCGCCGTGTCGGGCACTTCGCTCACGCGTCCAGGAACAAGTCCGGCAACAGCGGCTGCGAGGGATCGACTGCATACGAAGAAAAGTCTTCCATGCCCGCTTCACGCAGCACCGCTTCGTCGATCAGGAAGTTGCCATGGAAACCCGCTGCGGGACGCGTCAGCACCGCGTGAGCAGCGTCGGCGACGATCTCCGGCTTGCGGCAGCGCGGTATTTCCACGCCCGGAATCATGTTCAACGCGTCGGTTGCGATGATGGTGCGCGGCCACAATGCATTGACGGCAATACCCTGCGGCCCGAACTCGCCAGCCAACCCGAGCGTCACGAAACTCATTCCCATCTTGGCCAGCGTATAGCCGGTGTGCGGCGCCCACCATCTGGGGTCCAACGACGGCGGCGGCGCCAGGGTCAGGATGTGCGGATTGGGAGCCTTCAACAGATAGGGCAAACACACCTGCGCGCAAAGAAAGCTGCCGCGCGAATTGACCTGGCTCATCAAGTCGAAGCGCTTCATCGGCGTATCCAGCGCACCGGCCAACCAGATGGCGCTCGCGTTATTGACCAGGATGTCGATGCCACCGAAAGCATCCACCGTGGCCGCCACCGCTGCACGCACGTCATCCTCTTCACGGATGTCGCACTTCAATGCCAAGCCCTGCCCGCCCGCAGCCGTGACCGCCTGCGCCGCGGTGTGGATGGTGCCAGGCAGCTTGGGATTGGCCACCGACGATTTGGCGGCAATGGCGACGTTGGCGCCATCCCGCGCCGCCCGCAGCGCAATAGCCAGCCCGATACCGCGCGAAGCGCCAGTGATGAAGAGGGTTTTGCCGTGCAGCGTCGTCATGCTGGCTCCGAAGCGGGAAGCGGGAAGCGGGAAGCGGGAAGCGGGAAGCGGGAAGCGGGAAGCG
>CBFGZY010000035.1:0-37184 GCA_965653375.1 uncultured Pseudoxanthomonas sp. | reverse complement strand
CCTACCCTCTCCCGCTTAACCGCCACCCCCGTCGCTCCTACAAGTACAAGACCCCACACCTCAAGTCGACGACAGCATCTGCGCCAGGTTGGGAATACCGCAGCCTTGCATGTAACGGTCGCGGCCGATATCCACGGCATGCTGCCGGACGATCTGCTTGACCCGGTCGGGAAAACCGATGAACTCGCGGCGTGCCGACAGGAACGCCGCAACCAGGCCTGAAACGTGCGGCGCGGCCATGCTGGTGCCGCTCATTTCCACCATCCAGGTTCTCGGATCGCCGGGCTTGAAATCGAAATGCGCCGAGATGATTTTTTCTCCTGGCGCCACCACATCCGGCTTGATGCGACCGTCGGCGGTCGGCCCGCGCGAAGAAAAGTACGACACGCCATAGCTGTGCGGATTGCTTTTGTGCACCGAGCCCACCGCGATGGCCTCTTCCAGATTGGCCGGGTCGCCAATGGTCATATCCATGTTCATCGGATACGACTCGCCATCGCTTTGCATGATCCAGGCAAGCCCCTCGTTGCCCGCCGCCAGCACCACGACCACGCCCTGCCGCCACAACCGCCGCAGCTCGTTGCATAGCGGAGTAAAGCCGCAGCCGTAGCTTTCCACGTCGAAATAGCCGCCCAGGCTGAGATTGACGCCATGGATCACCAGTTCGCCCGCTTGGTCATTGATTTCGGCGACTTGTTGTACGGCCTTGATGATCCATGAGTCGCGTCCGTTGCCGTCGTTGTCCAGCACCTTGAATCCGTAGAGCTGCGTCTCCGGCGCCATACCGGCGAACTCGACATCGGCTTGGCCGTCAGGACCGGGCAAAGCGGCACGGCAAGCGCCTGCGATGATGCCGGCCACATGGGTACCGTGGCCATTACCGTCCAGCTTTTCGAAGGCCTCGCCATCGCCGCGCACCAGCTTGCGCGGCGCACCGCGTTCGGTGCAGTCCCACTGCGCCACCACGCGGTCTTTTTTGTCTTTTTCGTAGAAATGCGGATGCCCGGCCGCGATCCCGGTGTCCAACACCGCCCAGCCGATCCGCTGCCCCAGCGCCCGGTAAGACGCTTGTGCGGCATCGGCATGGATGACGCTACGCGACTGGTTCACCAGCGCGCGTTTTCCGGCATCACGCCACAGGCGCTTGAAACTCAGGCTACGGTAATCGTTGCGTAGCGTTTCGATTTCGAAACGGGTCAGCCGTGCGGAGACAAAACGTTGCAGGCTGTCCTCCAGCTCGATCGCATCGTCCAGCTTCTCGCCCTTCAGGCCGGTGGTCTGCGCCGCCAATCCGCGGATGCGTTTCAGCAGCGCATCGCGCACGTCGCTGCGGCTATCGCCTGCGGCCAGCTTGTCGAGTTCGATCAATATCTCGTGGCGGTATTCGGCTCCGCGCGCCTCCAACTGGTCGGACAAATCCTTGATCAGCACGGTATTGGAGACGGGCTGATCGAAGCCCACGCCCACCGCGTTGCGGACTTCGGTCCTGACTTGCGGAATGGAGAGATAACCGGAGCCGGAGTGTGGGTTGCTGCGCCAGTCGGGATTGATCCTGGCGCCATCGATGTTGACGAAGCGCTGGCCCGGTTTGTCGATGTCGTCGCCCAGGTCTTCATCCAACGCCACCGGGTCCAAGGTATCGGCTACGTTCACCCAGCGCCGCACGCAAGCGGGAAATTCCAGTTTCTTTTTCTTCGTCCAGTCGCGGAACATGCTGCGCACCGTCGGCAGGCCCAGTGGAGACCCGACGGTGATGAACAGCGCGATGTCGTATTGCTCGGCTTTCAATTCGCGCAGCACGTCGTAGGCGATCATCGAACCTTGGCTGTGCGCGATCACCACGAACGGTCCACCGCCCGCATCCAGCCGCTGCTTCAAGCTCTCCTTCATGGCTTTACGCCGCGCTTCGACGAAGAAAAAATCGTGTACGTCCTGCAGCAGCGCCGCTGAGATCACCTTCAACAAAGCGCGGTTGATGAGCCCACCGATGCCCTTCGCGCCCGGCGTACCCGGCGGCGGCGCGGAAGCCTCCAACTCACCCAGCATCCGGTGCAGTACCAGCCGCTCCGTTTCGCTGTCCGCCAGCGCATCTGCCAGCTTGCCCAGATCGCGCACCGAGGGCTCGATGCCCAGCGCGCTGAGCACCCGCTGCTCGGCCTGGTTCAGTACAGGGCCCTGGTCCCGATCCTCCAGGCCACCCTCCTCCGGCGAGGGATAGCGTTCGCGATTGACCCAATACGCCATGCGAGTGCGCTCGCCCATGCCGCGACCGAACAGCGCGTTGTCCCACTGCCGGCGCAGCACTTCGGCCGGCGGTTTGTTGCCGATGCCGTGGATGTAGATGACGGTCTTGGCCTCGCCTTGCGCGGTGGCAAGGAAGCCGGAACGCTGCAGCAGGCTTTTTTCGCCCGCCCCCGCTTTCTTTGCAGTGTGCCGCGGCTTGGGCGCCGCAGATGCCTTCTTGGTGGCTTTCTTGGCCGCCGCTTTGGTGGGCGCCTTGGTGGCGGTCTTGGCCGCAGCCTTGCGCGGTTTCGGGGCGGTCTTGCGTGTGGAGCCGGGGGTCTTTCTGCCTGCCATGAGCGGTCTCCTGCGTTCCTTCAGTTTGGTCAACGACGCGGGCGTTCGCCGCCGGCCATTTTGAGTGAGGTGAAGCCAGGGTGACCGTGCGCGCCTTCACTCTTGTGACACGTGCACGCGACCCCTACACTGCACGGATCAGCAAGTTCTGATTCCCGGGGGTGCACTGGCTTCGACGGGGGTTGCGAAATTGCCTGGTGCATGCCGAGGGGGCAGCTTTCCTCGTTAATCCAGCGGCAAACTTTAGTTGCCAACGACGACAACTACGCTCTCGCCGCTTAAGGCGTAAGCCCCGAACCTACTTGTGCCCGTGCTCGTAGATGTAGGGTCATTATCACGGAACCGGCTGTGACGGCTGCCTGTCAGTCACGGCTTAACCAAAACAGGCTGGTTCTGCGGTGCGCTTCGCCCACCGTGCTGCTGCAGGACGAGACCCAACGGTGAGATAAGCATGTAGTGCCGGGGATGGAGTGCCTTCGGACGGGGGTTCAATTCCCCCCACCTCCACCATCTCAAACAAAAAGCCGGAATCGCGAGATTCCGGCTTTTTTGTTGTCCCGTGTTCCGGTCCTCATATAAAAGCGAGACCAGGCTTGCTTTCTAAAGCGAACCGCCAGGCTTGAGTTTAGGACGGTCGAATGACCGGTGCCGGGCCGAATTTGCGGTTGGTCATCTGATCATCTGACGCAACGCACGATCATCGTGTTTCGACGATCGCGGTGACCTTGCCTTGAATGATCGTGAAGGTAATCGTCTTGCCGTCGCGGTAGTACTGCCAGCGCTCGCCCTGGGCTGCACCGAACTGGTTCTGGATCGGTTCCACTGTGTCCGGGTCACCGGCGATCTGCTTCACCTTGGCGGCACTGTCGCCGTCCGTCAGCAGCTTGTCGCCGAAGCGGATTGAGTCCGCCAGCGCGGGTACAGCGACCAGCGCCAGTGCAGCGGCCAATAAGATCGTACGCATTGGGTCCTCACTTCCTGTGGGTAGTTGGGCGGAGTATATCGATCGCAGACCTGTTGCCAAGGGCTGCCCGTGGCTATGCGGCGCCTATGCTCGTAGTCCGCTTTCGCACGGTGCGGATGGCTACTGGATGGCTACGGTGTAATGACAGGCCTTAGATGAGGTCGCGGTCCCAATCGGGTTCATCGCCAAAACGCTCGGCAAGGAAATCCAGGAACGAACGCACGGTGGCCGGCAACAAACGGCGCGTGGCATAAACACCGTATATCCCCATCGGGGCTATTTCGTAGTCGGAAAGCACGCAGATGAGTTCCCCGCTGCGAAGCAACGGCGCAGCTTGATAGGTAGGCAACATGGCGATGCCCGCACCGGCACGCACCGCCTGTAGCAGAACGCTGGCCTCGTTCGCGCTGATATTGCCGCCTACCGCGACGGCTATGTCGCGACCATCGCGACGCAACTGCCACAGACTCTTTCCCACGAAATGATGAGTCAGGCAATTGTGAGTGGCCAGGTCTTCCGCGCGCACTGGCATGCCGCGCGCCTGAAGGTAACTGGGTGACGCGCACAGGCGCGAACGGCAGATCGATAGCTGGCGAGCGATCAGGTTTGGATCCAGTTCGTGAGTGATGCGGATGGCCAGGTCCACGCGCTCTTCTACCAGATTGACCGTACGATCCAGCAACAGCATGTCTACACGCACATCCGGATGATGCGCCACGTACTCGGCAACCGCCGACGCCAGTTGGTTCTGCCCGAATGAGGTACTGCAGGTAATGCGGAGTTGGCCATGCAGCGGCGTACCGTCGCGGTCTTCGATGACGGAAGCCTGCAAGTCGGCACCCAGTTCCAGCAGCTTGCGGCAGCGCTCCAACGCCAGTTCGCCGCCGGAGGTCAGGCTGATGCGGCGCGTGGTGCGGTGAAAAAGCCGCGTGCCCAACCAGCCTTCCAGTTCGGCCAGATAACGCGTGGCCATGGCGCGCGACATGTCCAGGGCATCGGCGGCGGCGGTCAGGCTGCCACGCTCGGCCACTTCGACGAAAACCGTCATTGCGGTCATTCGGTCCATTATTTGCTCGATTAATGCAACAAACAAAGTACTTATACGGGGTTTTTCGCGCGATTTCAGCTCACTAAAGTGCCGGCATCCCACCAAGCAGGAATGCCCACATGAAAATCGCCCTCATCGGTGCCACCGGACAAATCGGCCGCCAGATCGCCCACCAGGCGCTTGCCAATGGCCACCAGGTCACCGCCATTACTCGCCGCGATACCGACCTGCCATCCGAACTGCAGGGCGCGCGCATCGCCATTGCCGCGCTCGACGACCACGACGCCCTGGTCGCCGCCATCCAGGGCCACGATGTGCTGGCCAGCGCCTACGGTCCCGCGCCCAACGACATCGCCGACCTGGGTCGGGTCACCCAGGCGCTGATTGCGGCCGCGCGCGACGCCGGGATTCGCCGGGTAGTTGTCGTTGGCGGCGCCGGCAGCCTGGAAGTCGCGCCGGGCGTGCAATTGGTCGATACCGAAGGCTTCCCGGAGGCGTACAAGGCCTATGCGCTGGCCCATCGCGATGCGCTGAGGCAGTTCCAGGCCATCGACGATCTGGATTGGACGTTCTACGCGCCCGCCGCACAAATCGGCCCAGGCGAGAAGCGCGGCGGGTTTCGCACTCAAGCCACCGCGTTGTTAGCCGATGCGCAGGGCAAGAGCGCGATCAGCTATGGCGACTATGCCGACGCTTTCGTCAGCGAGATCGAACAGCCTCGCTTCCTTCGGCAGATCGCCACCGTCGCGTACTAGGGCCTTGAGATAAAGGGCAGCTTACGTAGCGTGCGTCCGTAGCGTGGGTCGTGCGCACGGCGCACGCTACCTACAAGCTATGTCCTACTCGCGATACGGTACTCAGGCGTTGCCTTTAGCCCGTGCGAAAGCGGCCGCCAGTGCGTTGTCGGCCGGCGGTGCAGTGGCGGGTTTGTTGAAGCCGCCCTGCCCGCGCGCGCCATCCCGGCTATTGCCTGGACGCTGGCCTGAAGGCGGCCGCGCCGCACCGCGCTCTTCGCGCTGCGCCGGCGACGCTTGCGGCACCGGCGTGTCATCCAAGCGGCGCGTCAGTGCGATGCGTTTGCGAGGAATATCCACTTCCAGCACGCGCACCTTGACGATGTCGCCCGCTTTCACCACTTCGCGCGGATCTTTCACGTAGCGGTCCGCAAGCGCGGAGATGTGGATCAGACCGTCCTGATGCACGCCGATATCGACGAAGGCACCGAACGCGGCCACGTTGCTGACCACGCCTTCCAGGATCATCCCGACCTTCAGATCCTTGAGCTCTTCCACACCATCGGCAAACCGTGCGGCCTTGAATTCCGGGCGCGGATCGCGGCCCGGTTTCTCCAGTTCCTTGAGGATGTCGCGCACGGTTGGCACGCCGAACTTCTCGTCGGTGAACTGCTCGGGTTTCACCCCACGCAGGAAACTGGCATCGCCGACGATCTGCTTCACTTCGCGGCCACAGCTTTTCACGATGCGCTCGACGACCGGATACGCCTCCGGGTGTACGGAAGAAGCGTCCAGTGGCTGGTCGCCATCGGCGATGCGCAGGAAGCCGGCGCATTGCTCGAACGTCTTCTCGCCCAAACGCGGCACTTCCAACAGCGTTTTGCGGCTGCGGAACGGGCCGTTCTGGTCGCGGAAACGCACGATGTTTTCCGCCACGGTGGAAGACAAACCGGACACCCGCGAAAGCAACGCCGCCGACGCAGTGTTGACGTGCACGCCGACTGCGTTCACGCAGTCCTCGACCTTGGCATCCAACGCGCGGGCCAGACGGAACGGATCGACATCGTGCTGGTATTGGCCCACGCCGATCGCCTTGGGCTCGATCTTGACCAGTTCGGCCAGCGGGTCCTGCAAGCGGCGCGCGATCGACACCGCGCCGCGGAGACTCACGTCGAGATCGGGGAATTCCCGCGCAGCGAACTCCGAAGCCGAATACACCGAAGCGCCGGCTTCACTCACCACGATCTTCTGCAGTTTCAAATCAGGCGCCAGCTTGATCAGGTCGCCGGCCAGCTTGTCGGTTTCGCGGCTGGCGGTGCCGTTGCCGATGGCAATCAGCTCGACCTGATGCTTGCTGCAAAGCGCGCGCAGCGTATGCAGCGATTGGTCCCACTGCTTGCGGGGTTCATGCGGATAGATGGTATCGGTGGCGACCAGCTTGCCGGTACGGTCCACCACGGCAACCTTGACGCCCGTACGCAGGCCCGGGTCCAACCCCAGCACCGCGCGCGCGCCGGCGGGTGCGGCCAACAGCAGGTCCTTGAGGTTGTCGCCGAACACTGCGATTGCCTCGGCTTCGGCTTTTTCGCGCGCTTGGCCGAACAAGTCCAGCAGCAGGTGCATATGCAACTTGGCGCGCCAGGTCAGGCGGCAGGCGTCCAGCAACCACTTGTCGGCAGGACGGCCTTGCGCGGACACGCCCGCACGTTGCGCGACCCGGCCCTCGGCGAACAGATGGCCGGCTTCCGCTTCGCTACCCGGATCCAGATCGAGGAACAGGATTTCTTCGCGACGGGCGCGGAACAATGCGAGCAGACGGTGCGAAGGAATCTTCGCCAACGACTCGGCGTGTTCGAAATAATCGCGGTACTTGGCGCCTTCGTTTTCCTTGCCTTCGGCCACGCGCGCGCGGATCACGCCGACTTCGTGCAGCCATTCGCGCAGTTCGCCCACCAGTGCGGCGTCTTCGCCCCAACGCTCCATCAGGATGGCACGGGCACCTTCCAGCGCGGCCTTGACGTCGGCGACACCTTTTTCCGCATCGACGAATCCGGCGGCGAAGATTTCCGGCACCTGGGTCGGATCATTCAGCAAACCGTCGGCGAGCGGCTCCAAGCCGGCTTCGCGCGCAATCTGCGCGCGCGTGCGGCGCTTCGGCTTGTACGGCAGGTACAGGTCTTCGAGGCGCGACTTGCTGTCGGCGGCTTCGATTTCGGCGCGCAGTTCGTCGGTGAGCTTGCCCTGCTCTTCGATGCTGGCCAGTACCGCGGTGCGTCGGTCTTCCAACTCTCGTAGATAGGTCAGGCGCGTTTCCAGATTGCGTAGCTGGGTGTCGTCCAGACCGCCGGTGACTTCCTTGCGGTAACGGGCGATGAAGGGAACGGTGGCGCCTTCATCCAGTAGTGCGATGGCCGCACGTGCCTGGGTGGTTTCCGCGCCGATCTCCGCGGCAATGGTCTTGGCGATCTGCAGGGCGGTGGCTGACGCCGCGATTTTCGAATTGCTGTCTTGCATGCTTCCGTTTTCGGATGAGCCCCGGTGTTCCGGGTGGGATGGCGATTGTGGCAAGCCGCGCGCCACGGCGAAACGGGTTGACATCGGACGCGGTACAGGCTTGGAGACGCGAAGAGCGTTCGACGCAGATCAAAGCGGATAAGTGCGGATCGAACGCTTGGTGTTTTTCGTATCAACTGCTCACTTGAATCACCATCGTCATGACCCGTCATTCGGTTGTCGACTCTTAACAACCTGATGGCTGGTCAAAATGCCTCCGCACCGTCTGCTCGCATTGGTCCACGCCAGGCGCTCTTTTCGGAGAGGACCGCAAAAAAAACGGGCCGCTCGCGCGGCCCGTTACTATCAATCGCTATTGCTCTATCGCGTCAGCTGCTGCGCACGGGCACCACGCGAATTTCGACGCGGCGGTTAAGAGCACGGCCGGATTCGGTGTCGTTGCTGGCAATGGGATATCGCTTGCCCATGCCGACGATCTCGAAGCGCTCGCGCATCAGCCCCTGGCCGATCAGGTAGTTGCCGACCGAGGAAGCGCGCTGCTCGGACAGGCGCTGATTGACCGCGTCGCTGCCGATGCTGTCGGTGTGGCCGGTGACTTCCACGATGGTCTGGTTGTACTCGCGCAGCGTGGCGGCGACGTTGTTGAGTGCGGGATAGAACTGCGGCTTCAACTCGGCTTTGTTGAAATCGAAGGTCACGCCGTCGGGTAGATTGAGTTTGATGACATCGCCATCGCGGGTGACGTCGATACCGGTCCCTGCCGTTTGGCGACGCAGTTCGGCCTCCTGCCGGTCCTGGTAAGCACCGATACCGCCACCGGCCAAGCCACCGATGCCGGCGCCTACCAGTGCACGCTGACGACGTTCCGTGGCATCACCGCCGCTGAGCAGGCCGGCGACAGCGCCGATTCCGGCACCGATCAGTGCCCCGGTACGGGTACGGTTGGGATCATTGGGATCGCTGGTCTGGCCGGTATAGCTGGCACAACCGCCCAGCAGAGTGACAGCAAGCGCTGAAAGCGCGCAGGTTTTGAACATCGTTTTCATTGGAACCTCCTTGAGGGGCCTTGCGGGACAACCTAACCGCTAAAGCTAATCACAGAGATGTTCATAAATCGCGATTGTTGTGCCATTCATTCAGGCAACATCGGGCACCAGACTGCTAGCCGAGGACGCGTCCAGGGCGTGGTCCCAGTCGCCCATCAACGCCAGGTAAAGCAGTTTTTCGAATTCCGGGCCGAACCGGCGAATGACCGCGTCGGGGTCCGGAATCAGCTTGGCATCGGCAATCAAACCGAAATGCACTTGGTTGTTGTAACTGAGGATGGAGATGCCGATACCGATGGAACCGGTCTGCGGAACCCAGAACATCATTTCGCGCATGCGGCAGCCGCCCATGTAAAGCGGTTGCTGCGGCCCCGGCACGTTGGTCGCCACGGCGGTCGCCTTGCGGCTGAAGAGCTCCAGGGCTACGCCTTGCAAGGCGGCTGGCGCCATCCCGAGTGCGGCCAAAAGTCCAAATGCAACAATAGCTTGACGCGAATTCTTAAGATTATTCATGCACTCGGCAACACGTTCAAGTCGCCGGATCGGATTGTCTTCACCCACCGGCAGGTCCAGGAACACCAAGCCGAAGTGATTGCCCAGCTTCTTGGCGTGTTCCAGCGGGCGCAGGTTGACCGGCACCGTAGCGCGCAAGGTGACGCCGTCGATATTTTCGCCGCGTTCCAGCATGTAGCTGCGTAACGCGCCAGCGGCGGCGGCCATCAGCACGTCGTTGACCGTGCAGTCGCAGGCGCGGCCGACCGCCTTTACTTCCTCCAACGCCAGCGGCTCGGCCCAAGCCACCCGTTTGCTGACGCCAAGCTTGCCGCGCAGCATGGTGGGCGGATCGTCGGACAAGGCCAGCGCGGCCAACAACTCGCGGCCGATCTCGCCACCCTCCTTCGCCAACACCGCGGCCAATGAAGGATCGCGGTACATCTCCATGCCCTTGCCCAACATCTTGCCGCCGAGTTTCAGGTAACGGTCGACAGCACCAACGCGGCGAACGACTTCCACGCCATCCTTCTTCAGCCAGGTCGCGCGCAATTCACTATCCGGCTTGCGGCTGGTATCGGTCAGCGACAGCAGCACCTGCACCAGCGCGATGCCGTCGGCATAGCTATGGTGGATGCGCGCCACCAGCGCCGAACCCGAGCCGTACTTTTCGACCAGATGGAATTGCCAAAGTGGCTTGGTCTTGTCCAACGGCGTGGAAGCCAACTGGCTGACGAACCGCTCCAGTGCTTTCTTCTCCGAGCGCGGATCGGTGCGGCCGGGTAGCGCCGTAAGGCGTACGTGCCAGTCCAGATCGAAATCGGCGTCTTCCACCCACGATGCTCCAGCGGGTGTGTCCACGGCCTTCTGAAGAAAACGCGGGTACGCCAGGAAGCGTTTTTTGATGACTTGTTTCAGCCGCTCCAGCGTCATCGGCTCGTCGAACATCAGCACGCCGGTGATCATCATCGGATTGGTGGGGCGGCACATCCGCAACCATGCGGTGTCGACCCGAGACATCGGTTCGCGGCGCAACTTCCCCGGCACTTTCTTTGTTGCCATGTTGTTCTCCTCTCCCACCCCGAGTGAAGCATGTGCCGGCGAAGGGCGTCAACGCGGGCCGGCCTACTTGGCGATCTTCCGGTAAGCGGCCAGCGCCGAATCCCGCCCTTGCATCAGGTCTATCGAAGGCAGCTGCGGATAGGAAGGTGCCGCGCTCGCCAATAATGCCGGCTGTCGCCAAGGCGCGAACCGTTCGGGTAAAGGAAGCGATGCCAGTTCCGGCACCCAGCGAGCGATATAGGTGCCGTCGATATCGAACCGCTCCGCCTGTGTCACAGGATTGAAGATACGAAAGTACGGCGCGGCGTCAGCGCCCGTACCTGCCGACCACTGCCAGCCCAACGTGTTGTTGGCCAGATCGGCATCTACCAGCGTGTCCCAGAACCAACGCGCTCCGTGCAGCCAGTGATGGCGAAGCTGCTTGGTGAGAAAGCTGGCGACGATCATGCGGACACGGTTATGCATGTAGCCGGTCGCCCATAGTTCGCGCATGCCGGCATCGATGATGGGCACGCCGGTCATGCCGCGTTGCCAGGCCGCCAATGCCACGACATCGGGTTCCGCCCAATCGAAGCGGGCAAACCGCGGATTGAAGTCTTCGGTCGGGGTCGCGGGGAAATGATGCAGCAAGTGATAGCCGAACTCGCGCCACCCCAGTTGACGGAAATAAGCGTCGATGTCGGCACCGTTCTTGGCGCTGCGGACCTGTTCCAATCTCTCGACGATGCGCCATGGCGCGATCTCGCCGAAATGCAGGTGCGGCGACAGGCGCGACGTGCCCACCCGGTCAGGATAGTCGCGTTCGCTGTGGTAGCCCTGCAAGGCGCCGTCGACGAAGACTTCCAGCGCTTCGTATGCCCCGGCTTCGCCTGGTTGCCAGCTTTGCCAGAACGGCTCGTCCCATGCTGTGCGTGGCTGCAGGCCAAGCGCGGGGATGGTTTCTGCTGCTTCTGGCGCGCCATCGGCAGGCAGTCGAGCAGGCGCCGTCCAGCATTGCGGCATCCGCCATTGCGCCAACGCCGCGTTCCAGAATGGGGCGAAGACTTTGTACGGGCCGCCCTGGCCGGTAGCCAGCCGCCACGGTTCGAACAGCAAGCTGCCGTTGAAGCTTTTCGCCTGCAGCCCTTGTTCGCGCAACTGCTTCTTAAGTTCGATATCGCGCGGCTGAGTGGTGGGCTCGTACTTTCGGTTCCAGAACACCGCCTGCGCGCTGGATTCGGCGATCAAACGTTGCAGCGCGTCCCGCGACGGACCACGCAACACCCGCAGATACGAACCGCGGCTGCGCAGATCCGCATCCAGCGCGATCAGCGAATGGTGCCGCCATGCATTGGACGCCGCGCCGGGCGCCCATTCGCCTTCCTCTTCCGGCACATGGATGTACACGGGGATCGGCGTGTAACCCTCTTCCAGTGCCGCGCGCAACGCCGGATTGTCGTCCAGCCGTAAGTCGTTGCGGAACCAGACCAGGGCGTGCGGCATAAAAGCTACAAATGCCCGATGCGGTTCGGCTGTGGGCAGATGCCGCAGAGGCGGCCTTTCGCGCCAGCATGCCCTGCGCCCCGTGGCGTGATGTCATGCTGGCTCGCCGTCGTCAAATGTTGCGCTCCGTATCGGTGCCGCCTGTGTATTCACGCGGGATACGCTGGTTGAGGCCGGTGAGTATCTCGTAGGGAATGGTGCCGGCTGCCTGCGCCACGGCTTCGCACGAGATCGCCATATCGCCCTGCTTTCCGATCAGCACTACCTCATCGCCGTTATAGGCGGTCCCACCGGGTCCTAGATCGACCATGAACTGGTCCATGCAGACGCGGCCGATGATCGGATGACGTTGCCCACGCACCAGCACCTCGCCGCGCGAGGACAGCGAACGCGGGTAACCGTCGCCGTAGCCGATCGGAATGGTGATGACTCGCGTGTCCTGCCCTGCGGCCCAAGTGGCACCGTAGCTCACGGTGCGTCCCGCCTTCACCACCTTGAAGTACACCACCTTGGAAACCAGCGAAAGCGCCGCGTGCAAATCGATGGTGGCGCGCGATGCCGGATCGGGCAACACCCCGTACAAGACGATGCCGGGCCGCACCATGTCCAGGTGCGTCTCCGGAAAATGCAGCACACCACCGGAGTTGGCGAGATGGCGGACAGGCATCGGCGCACCGACCCGGTCGAAGTACGTGCATGCGCTCAGGAAACGCTGCAACTGCTCCCGCGTCATCGGCGAGTCCGGATCGTCGGAACACGCCAAGTGCGAGTAGATGCCTTTCACCGTGCACCACCGCGAGTTAATCGCGGCCTCGATGAAGGGCGCGGCATTCTCGCTGTGCACGCCGATGCGTTCCATGCCGGTATCGAGCTTGAGATGGATCACGGCCTTGCGGCCCATCGATTCCGCGGCCTGCTCCACCTGGCGCAGCTTGTCGATCGACGAAACCGTGACCTCCAGGTCGTGGGCGAGGAACTGCGTCACCTGCGGCGCATGGATACTTCCCAGCACCAGGATCGGCACCCGTACGCCGGCCTGCCGCAGCGCAATGCCCTCCTCCACGAATGCGACGCCAAGTTGCGCGACACCTTCGGCCTGCAGATGCCGGGCCACCGGCACCAAGCCGTGACCATAGGCATTCGCCTTGACGATGCCCATCACCGGCACGCCGACATGGCGCTGCAAGGCATGCAGATTGTGAGTCAGCGCATCCAGATCGACCCGGATACGCGTGGGACGATCGCTCGCCTCGGTGCGGTACGCAGGCAGCAAATCGGAAACGGCGGCGGAAAGCGGTTCGTGCATGCGGCGATTGTAACGCCGTTATCCGTAGCTGCCCGGAAGCGACGACGCCGATAGTCCTTCCACTGAATTCCCTGCGCTGCTTCCAGGCAGCAGGGATTTACTCGACGTAGCCCGGATGCAGCGCAGCGGAATCCGGGATCACTCACCGAAACCAGCCTCTCCTCCGGGCTCCGCTGCCCAATCCGGCGGCAAAATACCTTGCCTCACGTAGCGATGTATCGATGAAAAGCGCCAGTCCACTGCACGAGAAACATGGCCATGCTTTACAGGGTTGAGGTGAATGTAATCCACATGCCGCGCGTAATCGTCTTCATTGCGAATGCTGTGCTCCCAGAACCTTGGTTGCCAGACATCCGCTTCACCTCTGGCATTGATCCGTACCGCAACGCCGGCCCGGCGCAAGCGGCGCACGAAAGCCGACTTGATGCTTCGCCAACGGCCCGGGTAATCACAATCACCTTCAGGAAGCGTCCATAGCGCATGTAAGTGGTCGGGTAAAACCACCATGGCGTCGGTATCCCAGGGACGTTTGGACTTGACCTCTCCGAATGCCTGCCGTAAGTCGTCAATATGTCGAACCAGCGTGTCGGCGCTACGATCCCGCAGAGCAAGGGTGAAAAAGAAAGTTCCGCCGGGCATCCATATGCGTCGGTAGTTCACCATGTCGGGCATCCTTCCCTGGATTCCGCTGCGCTGCATCCAGGCTACATTGCTCAAGCGGTTCGGTCTTTCCCCACAAGTTACTCGAAGCTACCCACCGAGTCGTGGGCCAGGTTGTCGAAGCGGGTGTATTCGCCGAAGAACTTCAGTTTGATCGAACCGGTCGGGCCGCTACGCTGCTTGCCAATGATGACTTCGGCCAGGCCTTTGTCCGGGGAGTTTTCTTTGTTGTAGTAGTCGTCGCGGTAGATGAAGACGATGACGTCGGCGTCCTGCTCGATAGCGCCGGATTCGCGCAAGTCCGCCATGACCGGGCGCTTGTCGGTGCGCGTTTCCAACGAACGGTTGAGCTGCGACAGCGCGATCACCGGTACGTTGAGTTCTTTCGCCAGGCCTTTCAAAGAGCGCGAGATTTCCGAGATTTCCGTCGCGCGGTTTTCGCTGTTGCCCGGCACCGACATCAGCTGCAGGTAGTCGATAACGATCAGGCCCAGGTCGTGTTCGCGCTTGAGACGGCGCGCCTTGGAGCGCAGCACGTCCGGTGACAGGCCCGGGGTGTCGTCGATGAAGATCTTGGTTTCCTTCAACATGCGGATGGCGCTGGTGACACGGCTCCAATCCTCGTCCTCCAGTTGGCCGGTACGCAGGCGGGTGGCGTTGACGCGGCCGTTGGAGGAGATCAGGCGCAATGCCAGCTGTGCGGCCGACATTTCCATCGAGAAGATCGCGACCGCCTTCTTCGACTTGATGGCGGCGTACTCGGCCATGTTCAAAGCCAGCGTGGTTTTACCCATCGCCGGACGGGCGGCGAGGATCAGCAGATCGGTCGGCTGCAGACCGGCGGTCATTTCGTCGAATTCGGTGTAGCCGGTGGGCAGGCCGGTGACGCTGCCGCCGTTCTCGAAGCGGCTTTGCAGGACTTCGAAAGCGTCCTTCAGAGCGTTGTTCATCGCCACGAAGTCGGTGCGGCCGCGCGCGCCGGCTTCGGCAATGGCGAACACCTTCTGTTCGGCCACGGCCAGCATCTCGCTGCTTTCCTTGCCCTCGGGCTGGAAAGCGTCGTTGACGATTTCGGTGCCGACATCGATCAGCTGCCGCATCACCGCCTTGTCGCGGACGATTTCGGCATAGGCCACGATATTGGCTGCCGAGGGTGTGGAGCTGGCCAGCTCGATCAGATATGCGCCACCGGCGACCTGCTCCATCTGGCCCTGCGACTCGAACCATTCGCCCAGCGTCACTGCGTCGTACGGGCGGTTCCTTTCTGCCAGTTCGCAGATGGCGCGATAGATCAGCTGATGATCGCGACGGTAGAAATCGCGTTCGGTCAGCTTGTCGTTGATGCGGTCGTAGGCCTCCGGCGCCAGCATCAATCCGCCCAGCACGGCCTGCTCGGCCTCAATGGAATGCGGCGGCACGCGCAGTTGCTCGATGCGCGCGTCGTGGACGTCATGACGAAAACCGGGGCGTGCGGGCATGGGTGCTACGAACTCCTGTAGCCGATGGGCAGCGAAGGGAACGGGGTCAGGCATGGTAGTCGTTCCACCGCTGGGGGGTTGCAGATAACCATGTGGATAACCGGTGGGAATCTCACTCGTTGCGACTAGGGCGTGTCATCCAGCAGCCAAGCCTGGCACGGTCCGACCAACGGCTGAGTGCGTCGCCATGTTCGTCGGCCGGCTCGCCGATGAATCAACCCAATGGTCATCCAACAAAAAAGGGCGCCTTGCGGCGCCCCTTCTTGATGCTTGGCCTGGATGGCGACTCAGGCTTCCGGTTCGACGACGACCTTGATGGTGGTCTCGACGTCGGCGTGCAGCTTGGCGATCACTTCGAATTCGCCGATATTGCGGATCGGGCCTTCGCCCATCACCACTTCGCTCTTTTCCAACGGCATGCCGGCAGCGGTGAACGCATCGGCGATATCGCGGGGGCCGACCGAACCGAACAGCTTGCCTTCGGTGGAAGCGTTGGCCTTGACGGTCACGCTGGCGCCTTCCAGCTTGGCGCGGCGGCTTTCGGCTTCGTCATGCACGGACTTGGCCTTGGCTTCGTACTCGGCGCGCTTGGCTTCGAACTCGGCGACGTTGGCGGCGGTCGCCGGCACGGCCTTGCCCTGCGGCACCAGGTAGTTGCGGCCGTAGCCAGGCTTGACGTTGACCTTGTCGCCCAGGACGCCGAGGTTGGTGACTTTCTGTAGAAGAATCAGTTCCATGGTATTGCTCCGTATTCGTTAGCGGGAATCCTCCCGCAGCGGTGGCTGTCCGAATGACAGTGAATAAACAGCGGAAAGTGAGGTCGCTCGCTGCGCAAGCTGCAAGTGGCGAAGAGCATGCGCTCTTCGCTGTTGGCAGGCGGCAAAGCCGCCGACTTCACTCTTTACGCAATCAAACGTCGTGGTTGTCCGTGTACGGGATCAGCGCGAGGAAACGTGCGCGCTTGACGGCCGTGGACAGCTGACGCTGGTAACGCGACTTGGTGCCGGTGACGCGGCTCGGCACGATCTTGCCGGTCTCGGTCAGGTACTGGCGCAGGGTGTTGAGATCCTTGTAATCGATCTCTTTCACGCCTTCGGCGGTGAATTTGCAGAACTTACGGCGGCGGAAGAACTTGGACATTGTGTGATGCTCCTAAAGGTCGCGCTCAGGCGGCTTCGACGGTGTCGGAATCGGTTTCGGCCGAAGCTTCGATAGCTTCGCCATCGTCATCGTCGCGACGGCGACGCTCGCCACGATCCGGCTTATCGCCCTTCTCGTCCTTGCTCTTCATGATGATCGACATTTCGGTGTCGGCTTCATCGCGCTTCATGATCAGGTGACGCAGCACCGCGTCGTTGAAGCGGAAGCTTTCGGTCAGTTCGGCCAGCACGGCTTGCTCGACTTCGATGTTGAGCAGGACGTAGTGGGCCTTCACCAGGTTCTGGATGGGATAGGCCAGCTGACGGCGGCCCCAATCTTCCAGACGGTGGATCTTGCCATTGCCAGCCTCGATCACCGACTTGTAGCGCTCGATCATGGCAGGTACTTGTTCGCTCTGGTCGGGATGGACCAGGAACACGACTTCATAGTGACGCATCGTTGTTTACCTTTCGGATGTGGGCCGGTTTCACGCAGGAAACCGGTCGGACAGCTCCCCGACCGCCCAAAACGGACGCGGTGGAGCAAGAACCCAGGCAGCGATACCCGCCGCTGGGAGCCGGAAATTATGGCAGGTCAGGTACTTAGGTGCAAGGAAGCCGGTAGCCGGTAGCCGGGAACCTGCTCCCGGCTCCCGGCTCCCGGTTACCGGCTACCCGTCTCCCGAATCCACGCATCAATATGCCGCTCCAGGGCCTCCAAGGGGACCGAGCCGGTTTCCAGGACGGCATCGTTGAAGGCGCGCAGGTCGAACTTCGGGCCCAATTCCTTGCTGGCCTTGGCGCGCAGGGCGGAGATCTTGATCTGGCCGATCTTGTAGGCCAGCGCCTGGCCAGGGGTGCCGATGTAGCGGTCGATCTCGTTGACGATGTCCTGGCGGGTCTTGGGGGCGTTGTCGGTGAAGTATTCGATGGCCCGGTCGCGGCTCCAGCCCTGGCTGTGCATGCCGGTATCCACCACCAACCGCACCGCACGCCACATCTCATAGGCCAACTGCCCCATCCGGTCGTAGGGGTCGGTGTACAGCCCCATCTCGTAGCCCAGCTGCTCGGCGTAGAGCCCCCAGCCTTCCCCATAGGCCACGAAATAGGCGGTACGACGGAACATCGGCGCGTCCGGCATCTCCAATCCGCGTGCGAACTGGAAATGATGCCCCGGCACCGCCTCGTGCAGCGAAAGCGGCATCATTTCCCAGGTCGGACGGACCTCCGGCTTGTACAGGTTGACGTAGTAGTAGCCAGGACGGGTGCCGTCGCTGGCGCCGGGCTGGTAGTACGCGGTGGTCGTATCCGGGGCGATGTTGTCCGGAATCGGGCGCACGCCGTACGGCATGCGCGGGATGGTCTCGAACACCTTCACCAGTTCCGGATCGATCCGCTTGGCCATGGCGCGATAGGCAGTCAGCAGCGCGTCGGGAGTCTTGTGGAAGAACTTGGGATCGGTACGCAGATAAGTGAAGAACTCAGCCAATGAACCCTGAAAGCCGACCTCGGCCTTGATCTTCTCCATCTCCGCGCGGATGCGCGCCACTTCGCCCAACCCGATCTTATGGATCTGTTCGGCATTCAAGTCGGTGGTGGTGTAGTAGCCCGCCAGAAAATCGTAGTACGCACGGCCATCCGGCAAGCCGGTAACGGCAATGCCGTCGCGGGTTTTGGGCAGATATTGCTTTTCGAAGTACTCGCCCAGCTTGCGATAGGCCGGGACGATGCGCGTCAGGATGGTGCGCTTGGCGCGCTCCTGCAGGCCGGTGCGCTCGCCTGCGGGAATGCTGTCGGCAAAGCGCAAGAACGGTCGGTAGAACGGGCTTTTGGTGGGATCTTCGACCACCTGGGCAGCGATTTGCGCCGACACCCGTTGCATCAGAATTCGCGGGGGGACATTACCGGTCCGAGCGCCCTCTTCCAGCAGCGTGATGGTCTGGTCGATGACCGTCGGCAAAGTTTCCATCCGCTTCAGCCAGTCGTTGTAATCCTTGACCGATGCGAACGGCAGCACTTCGGCCAGTCCGTCGGCGGTCTGCGGGCCGCCTTGGTGGTTGATCGGCTGGAGGTATTCGCGGAACCGTTGACGCGCCACCGTCCGCTGCAACTGCCAATCGAAGGTGTCGTAGTTCAACTGGTCGGCAGGCGACAGCGCACTGCGGTCGATGGCGCGCAGCTTGTCCAGCGCAGCCTTGTCGGCGGCTTCGCGTCGCGCTATGGCGTCCAGACTGAGATCGGTCCAGCGATCGTTGTAACGGCTATCGCCCTGGTAGCTGGCATTCTCGGGGATCTCGCGCAGACCGCGCTCCCATTCTTCGGCGAACAGAGCGTGCAGCTGGGCATTGCGCGCCACCGGTTGGGCCTTGGCCGGCAAAGTGCCCGCCAGGATCACAGCGGCAAGAAGGAAGATGCGGAACATGGGCGACTCCGGACACGACGGAGCCGAAGCTTAAAGCTGGAAACCAGCCCGGAACAGTGCTGTCGCGCGCCGCTGCGACGCCGAAGCGCGCAACGAGGTCGTTGCCGGTGGGTTACGCCGCGTCGGCCTGCGTGGTGAAGCTTTCGCCGCAGCCGCATTCTGCGGTGGCATTCGGGTTGCGGAACACGAAGGTTTCGCTAAGACCCTGCTTGCCGAAGTCGATCTCGGTGCCGTCGACCAACGCCAGGCTATCGGCATCGACGTAGATCTTCACGCCATCCTGCTCGAACACCGTATCGCCTTCGCGCTGCTCGCGGGCCAGATCGGCGACGTGCCCCCATCCCGAACAGCCGGTACGGGTGACGCCGAAACGCAAGCCCAACGCGCCGGACTCGGCAACGAAACGTTGCACGCGCTGAAAAGCGACGGGAGTCAGGGTGATAGCCATATGCATCTCGAACGATAGAAGGTGATTATAGAGGTTATAAAGGTTTCCGGTGGCTACCGCGCGCCCTCCGCGGCGCAAGGCTGCTGGCTGCGGATGAACCGGCCGGTCATCCTTGGCCTGGCGTTCGCAGGCACTCGAGGCAATGCCTCGCAAGCATGCCAGCTCACCCGTTAAACTGCCTGTTCCTCATATGGCCCCATTACGGAAGGATTCAAGTCATGACGGTGGTAAGCGTCGAACAAGCGCTGGCGGGCAAGCTCCCCGCAGGCGGCGAGGTCACAGTGCGCGGCTGGGTGCGCACACGGCGCGATTCCAAGGCGGGCCTGTCCTTCGTCAATGTCAGCGACGGCTCCTGTTTCGCGGCCATCCAGGTGGTGGCGCCCAGCTCGCTGCCCAACTACGAATCCGAAGTGAAGCACCTGACCGCAGGTTGCGCGGTGATCGCCACCGGCACCTTGGTGCCTTCGCAGGGACAGGGCCAGAGCTTCGAAATCCAGGCCGAAAGCTTGGAAGTGGTTGGCTGGGTGGAAGACCCTGAAACCTACCCCATCCAACCCAAGCCGCATTCACTGGAATTCCTGCGTGAAGTCGCGCACCTGCGCCCGCGTACCAATCTGTTCGGTGCGGTAACGCGCATCCGCCATTGTTTGGCCCAGGCGGTGCACCGTTTCTTCCACGAGCGCGGCTACTACTGGATCAGCACGCCCATCATCACCACGTCCGATGCCGAAGGCGCCGGCCAGATGTTCCGCGTATCCACGCTGGACATGGCCAATCTGCCGCGCGACAGCAAAGGCGAAGTGGATTTCAGCCGCGACTTCTTCGGCAAAGAAACCTTCCTCACTGTGTCCGGCCAGCTCAACGTGGAGGCCTACTGCCTGTCGCTGAGCAAGGTCTACACCTTCGGGCCGACATTCCGCGCCGAGAACAGCAACACCACTCGCCACCTGGCCGAGTTCTGGATGGTCGAACCGGAAATCGCGTTCGCCGACCTGATGGAAAATGCGCAGGTCGCCGAGGATTTCCTGAAGTATCTGTTCCGCGCGGTGCTGGATGAGCGTGGCGACGACATGGCTTTCATCGCCGAGCGCGTGCAGGCCGATGCGCTTACCCGCCTGGAAAACTTCGTCAACGCGCCGTTCGAGCGCATCGACTATACCGACGCCATCGGCCTGCTGCAGAAATCGGGCAAGAAATTCGATTTCCCGGTGGAATGGGGCCTGGACCTGCAGACCGAACACGAACGCTGGCTGACCGAAGAACATATCGGGCGACCGGTGGTGGTGCTGAACTATCCCGAGCACATCAAGGCGTTCTACATGCGCCTGAACGACGACGGCAGGACCGTCGCGGCAATGGATGTGCTGGCGCCCGGCATCGGCGAGATCATCGGCGGCGCGCAGCGCGAAGAACGCCTGGATGTGCTGGATTCGCGCATGGCGCAGTTCGGATTGGACGCCGCGCATTACGGCTGGTATCGCGATTTCCGTCGCTACGGCACGGTGCCGCACGCCGGTTTCGGCCTGGGCTTCGAACGATTGGTGGTTTATGTCTGCGGCTTGAGCAACATCCGCGATGCGATCCCCTACCCGCGCGCACCAGGCAACGCGGAGTTCTGAGTTCTGATTGCCACCCCGGCCTGTCCGGGATGGCGCTATAGGTTTTCCCTCGAGGTTCTACCGCAGTGATTTTGTTTTTTGCCCTGTGCTTTGTCGGTGTCGCCATCGCCGGCTTCTGCGCGTTCGTGATTTTCTGGCCGCTGACGCTGGTGCATATCCGCGATCGCCACGGCGACCTGGCCACCCAGTGGGGACCGGGCGCCTTTCTGAAGCCCGAGGCCCTGCGCTGGCTGATGTCCGGCCAGTACCGGGAAAGCCGGGATTCGTCGCTGAGCGGCCTGGCAACGCCCGCGCGCGTTGCCATGCTGGTCATCGTTATCGCACTGGCGATGGCGGGAATGTTGTGGCTGTGGTCGGTGGCATTGGCATGAACGAGCACGATAATTCCGGCGTTTCCGAAAGCTGGTACCTGGCTTCGATCGGCCGCACGCTGATCTGGGCGCGGATGCGGGTGCACGAGGCCGGCACCGCGGATGTACTGGACAGCGACGGCAATGTCCTCCCTTACGACAGCGAAGATTCGGCCCGCGCGGCGTTGTTCGATGCCGAGTTCGTCGCGTATGACGGTTTGGACGAAGAGGACGCGCTGACCCGTGGTTTTTCGCTGGGCGAGATATCGCCGCCGCACGCAGAGAGCGACGAAGCCTTGCGTGATCGAATGGTCCAGCAACTGGGCCGGCGCGCCTGAGCCCGTATGTACACGCCTCGAGCCTTCGCTGAAACCGACTTGGCCGAACTTGACCGGCTGATTGCGCGCGACGCATTCGTCACCTTGATCACCAGCGACGCGGGAATCCCCATCGTCAGCCATCTACCCGTGCTGTACGCGCGCGATGGCGAGCAGGTGCTCATCGAAGGCCATTGGGCCAAGCCGAATCCACAGGCCCGCCATGCCGGCACTGCGCTGATGATCGTGCATGGACCGCATGCCTACATCTCACCGGGCTGGTATCCGGACAAGGAAGAAGCCGCGCGCGTGCCGACCTGGAACTACGCTGTGGCGCATCTGTACGGCCAGTTGGAAACCACCGACGACACGGCAACGCTAGCCAGCATCGTGGACCGGTTGAGTGTCGGCAACGAAACACGCGTGGGCAGCGACTGGCGTTTCGAATACGACCGCGACGATCACGTCAGTCAGCTACGCGGCATCATCGGGTTCCGCTTCATTCCGGAAAAGATCGAGCTGAAATTCAAGTTCAGCCAGAATCATCCCGCTGCCAACGTGCAGGCCGCAGCAAACGGCTTGCGCCAGATCGGCGATCCGCAGGCCAATGAGGTCGCGGGCTTCATGTTGGAACGTCTGGCAAGACGCGAGCCCACATAAGGCCGATGCCTTGGGCCCTGCCCTGTCAGCGGGAGGCGTCGGCGGCTACAGTGATATAAACAAACCGGCGCGGCGTGGGCTAAGCTCCACTGCTGAGATTTCGACGAAAAGTGCGCATGGACCTGAACCTCTCTGGTAAACACGCGCTGGTCTGCGGCGCATCCGAAGGCATTGGCCGCGCTACCGCACACGAGCTGGCCTTGCTTGGCGCCGATGTGACGGTACTGGCGCGGCGAGCCGAGGTACTGCAGGAAGTGGCGGCGGCGCTGCCCAGGATTTCCCCGGCACAACGACACGACTGGGTCGCCGCCGATACTTCGCAGCATGACGCTCTGCGCGAACAGCTGCAGGCGGCAATCGCCGAACGGCCGGTGCACATCCTGATCAACAACACCGCCGGGCCTGCCAGCGGTCGCGCGATCGACGCGGAAGCCTCCGCCTATCTGGAAGCCTTCCAGCGACACCTGCTTGCCAATCACACGCTGGTGCAAACCGTCGCACCCGGCATGCAACAGGCGCGGTGGGGCCGTATCGTCAATGTGGTTTCGACTTCGGTGAAGGAACCTATCGCCAATCTGGGCGTGTCCAACACCATTCGCGGTGCGGTGGCCAGCTGGGCTAAAACGCTGTCGCGTGAATTGGCACCGCATGGCATCACCGTCAACAACGTCTTGCCTGGCTATACGCGCACCCAGCGGCTGGACCAGATACTGCGCGACCGCGCGGCCAGTAGTGGCAAGAGCGAAGAAGCCGTCGCCGCGGCCATGATCGCCAGCGTACCGGCAGGCCGTTTCGCCGATGCCAGCGAAGTGGCCAACGCCATCGCCTTCCTCGCCAGCCCTGCCGCGGCCTACATCAATGGCGTCAGCCTGGCGGTCGATGGCGGGCGGATGCAATCGATCTAACAACGCTGCTGCACTGCGTCCGGGCGCCGAACGGGCAGGCCTTCATCGTAGCCCGACGGGAAAAGCTCGCGCCCATGGGGCGCTCCTACTAAGCTATCGGCATGAAGTCCCTGACCCACTGGATAGATGGCCAAGCGCATCCTGCGGCTGGCGGTCGATGGCTGGAGGTATTCGATCCTGCGTCAGGCCAGGCCTTCGCACAGGTTGCTGCTGGCGATGCAACAGACGTCGACATTGCGGTTGCCTCCGCTGCCAGGGCTTTTCCTGCCTGGTCGGGATTGCGCAATTCCGAACGCGCTGCCTGGCTGGAAAAGCTTGCCTCGGCACTCGAGGCGCGTCTGGAGGATTTCGCCCGCGCTGAGTCGCTGGACGGAGGCAAACCCTATTCCCTCGCCCGTGACGCGGAGATTCCACGCGCCATTTCCAACCTGCGCTTTTTTGCTCATGCCGCCACCCAGTTCGCCAGCGAATCGCACCATGGCGAAGCCGGGCTGAACTACACGCTGCGTGCGCCGTTGGGAGTGGTGGCGACCATCTCGCCTTGGAACCTGCCGCTGTACTTGTTCACCTGGAAGATCGCGCCCGCGCTGGCGGCCGGCAATACGGTGGTCGCCAAACCGTCGGAAGTCACCCCGCTGACCGCCACGCTGCTGGGCGAACTGGCGGCAGAGATCGGATTGCCATCCGGTGTGCTGAACATCGTGCACGGCGCCGGCGCCGAAGCTGGCGAAGCCTTGGTGAAGCACCCCGATATCAAGGCGATCTCCTTCACCGGCAGCACCGCGGTGGGCCGTCGCATCGCCGCCTTGGCAACGCCACAGCTGAAGAAGGTGTCGCTCGAGTTGGGTGGCAAGAATCCCACCCTTGTGTTCGCAGACAGCGATTGGCGCGCTCAGTTGGACACGCTGGTGCGTTCCGCCTTCCAGAACTCCGGGCAAATTTGTCTATGCGGTTCGCGCGTGCTGGTGGAACGAAGCATCTACAACGAGTTCCGCGACGCCTTTGTCGAACGCGTCGCTGGCTTGCGTGTAGGCAACCCGAACGATGACAACACGCAATTGGGCCCATTGGTGTCCAAGGCCCACTTCGACAAGGTAATGGCCTGCCTGGACCGCGCACGCAATGAAGGCGGCCGCTTCCTGGTTGGAGGCCACGCACTGGATCGCGCCGGCTGGTTCGTTTCGCCGGCCGTGGTGGAAGGCCTGGGCCCGGATACGGCGAGCAACCGCGAGGAAATTTTCGGACCCGTCGCGACGCTGCAGGCCTTCGATAGTGAGGAAGAAGCGTTGGCACTGGCCAACGCCACCGAATACGGCCTGGCCGCCATGCTGTGGACGCGGGATCTGGACCGCGCGCACCGCCTTTCCGCGCGGTTGCGCGCCGGCATCATCTGGGTCAATACATGGTTGATGCGCGACCTGCGCACGCCCTTTGGCGGCGTCGCCGCTTCAGGGCTGGGCCGCGAAGGCGGCACCGAAGCCATGCGCTTCTTCACCGAAGCAAAGAACGTCTGTCTCTCCCTAAGATAATCACTCCATGCCCGATCTCGAAGACCTCCTGAAGAACAACCGCGAATGGGCCGAACGGATCAAGCGGGAAGATCCCGGCTTCTTCAAGCGTTTGTCGCAACAGCAATCGCCTCGTTACCTGTGGATCGGTTGTTCCGACTCGCGGGTACCGGCCAACCAGATCCTCGGCCTGGACCCAGGCGAGGTTTTCGTCCATCGCAATATCGCCAACGTGATGTCCCACGCCGATCTCAACTGCTTGTCGGTGATCCAGTTCGCGGTGGATATTCTCAAGGTGGAGCATATTCTGCTGGTCGGCCACTACGGCTGCGGCGGCGTGCATGCCGCGATGACCGGCCTACGCGTAGGCCTGGCCGACAACTGGCTACGCCACGTGGGCGATGTAGCCATGAAACATGCGGCGTTGCTGGACCAGGTCGATACCGAGTCACTACGTCATGCGCGCCTTTGCGAGCTCAACGTCATCGAGCAGGTATTCAACGTGTGCCAGACCACCGTTGTGGAGGATGCATGGGCACGCGGACAGCCGCTGGCCGTGCATGGGTGGGTCTACAGCCTCTTCGATGGCCGTGTGCGCGAGTTGGGCATGAGCGTGGACGCCAGCGACAAGCTGATGCCGGCCTACCAGAAGGCGGTCTCCGCGATATCGCCCGATGCCACTCGCCATGAGTGAATCCATCCACACATCGGCAGCGCCGGCGCCGGTGGGCGCGTATCCCCACGCGCGCCGGGTCGGTGATCTGTTGTTCCTGTCCGGCATCGGCCCCCGCGATCCGGCGAGCAACGAGATTGCCGGCAATGAATATTTCGCCGATGGCCGCGTACGAAAGTACGACATCGAAGCTCAGACCCGCGCCGTATTCGCCAACGTGCGGGCCGTATTGGAGGCCAGCGGTGCACGCTGGGAAGATCTGGCCGACGTCACCGTCTACCTGACCGACATGGCCCGCGATTTCGCCGCGTACAATCGGATCTGGGCAGAGTATTTTCCGGACCCGGCCAACGCGCCCTGTCGTACCACCCTGGGCATCGACGCTTTGCCTACGCCGATCGCGATAGAGCTTAAATGTGTTGCCGCGCTGAGAGCCTGACCATGCGTCGATTCGCGATATGGCTATTGCTGATTATCGCAAGTCATCCGGGACTAGCCTCTGCCTCGGAATCATCGCCGGTTCCGCCCGCTCAAGCCGACAATGCAGTGCTGAAAAAGATACTCGATGCGGATCAAACCGATCGGCAAGGGGACGCATTCCGCAACGAACCGGAAGCGGTCAAGGCCCGCGACAGGCAACGGCGCAATACTGTTTTGCAGATGGTAAAAGACGGATCACTACATACCGCTGGCGACTATTTCTCTGCAGCAATGGTATTTCAGCACTCTGCCGACGACATCCGTCTGGCTCATTCGCTTGCCACGATAGCGGGCTATCTTGACCCGGAGAACAAACAATACCGGTGGCTGATGGCGGCTTCCTGGGACCGCATGCTGATGCAACGCGTTCAACCGCAGTGGTACGGGACGCAGTACCAAGGTGACGAGCACGGCATGTTTCTTTTCCCAATAGCCGACGGCGCAGTCACCGATGCCGAGCGGGCGGATATGGGCGTCCCGGCACTGGATGAATCTCGCTCGCGACTGGTCGAGATAGCGGCCATGGCCGGCCAAAAAGTTCGCCCTGAACCGCCAACCATCGAAGAGCTGCAAGGGAAAAGCCGCCCAAGCCCCGACAAGAACCCATCTCCCACTCATTCCGGCAAGGAGGAGAAGTAGCCATGCTCCCCAACCCCATCAACCTGCACGCCTGGATCGAAGAGCACCGCCACCTGCTAAAACCGCCGGTAGGCAACAAGGTCATCTATGTCGGTGACTTTATCGTCATGGTGGTGGGCGGGCCCAACCAGCGCACCGACTACCATTGGGACGAAGGCGCGGAGTGGTTCTACCAGTTGGAAGGCGAGATGGTGCTGCGTGTCCAGGAGCATGGCGAAGAAGGCGCGAGCGTCGTGCGCGATATTCCGATCCGCGCCGGCGAAATTTTCCTGCTGCCGCCGCGTGTGCCGCATTCGCCGCAACGCATGCCCAACTCCGTCGGCCTGGTGATCGAACGAAAGCGCCTTCCTCACGAACAAGATGGCCTGCTGTGGTACTGCGAAAGCTGCAACCACAAGCTGTACGAGGAATTTTTCCCGCTGAAGAATATCGAAACCGATTTTCCCGCGGTATTCGATCATTTCTACTCCTCGCGCGAACTTCGCACCTGCAAGGCCTGCGGTCACCTGAATCCGGCGCCACCGAAGTACGCGGCGGAATAACGTAGAGCGGAGCTTGCTCCGCTGCCTTAGGCTTCACGCCCGGATGAGAGCGGCGGAGCAAGCCTCTGTTTCTACGCCAATCCATGTTTGCCTTGCACCGCACCGTGCCCGCCCTACCCGGCTCGGCTAAACTGCGGCCATGCTCAAGATCGATACCCACGCGCACTTCCTGCCCCGCGACTGGCCCGACTTGGCCAGCAAGTACGGGGATGTGCGGTTCCCGGTAATTCACCACGGCGACGACGGCCGCCACCGCATCTACAAGGACGGCAAGTTCTTCCGCGAGATCCTGCCCAAGACCTGGGATACCCAGGTCCGCATCCAGGACTATGCCCGCTTCGGCGTGCAGGTGCAGGTGATCAGCACGGTGCCGGTGATGTTCAGCTATTGGGCCAAGCCGAATCAGGCATTGGAACTGCACCAGGCACTCAACGATCACACCGCTACCGCCTGTCGCGACTATCCCCGCCATTACGCCGGCATTGGCACCGTGCCGCTGCAATCCCCACGCTTGGCGGTGCAGGAGCTGGAACGCTGCATGGACCAGTTGGGCCTGCAGGGCGTGCAGATCGGCTCGCACGTCAACGACTGGAACCTGGACGCGCCGGAACTGTTCGAATTCTTCCAGGCGGCCAGCGAACTTGGGGCTGCCATCCTGGTGCATCCATGGGACATGATGGGCGCGGCTTCGATGTCCAAATACTGGCTGCCGTGGCTCGTCGGCATGCCCGCGGAGCAATCGCGCGCGGCCTGCTGCCTGATCTTCGGCGGCGTGTTGGAGCGCCTGCCGGAACTGAAGATTTGTTTCGCCCATGGCGGCGGGAGTTTCCCCTATACCATCGGCCGCATCGAACACGGTTTCAACATGCGCCCAGACCTGGTGGCGACCGACAACTACCGCAATCCGCGCGAGTACCTGGGGCGGGTGTATTTCGACTCCTGGGTCGCCGATCCGCGCGCGTTGCGTTATCTGCTGGACACGGTGGGCTTCGAACGCGTGATGCTGGGCACCGATTATCCGTTCCCGCTGGGCGAACAAGAACCGGGCGCCGGCATCGCTGCGCTGGGATTGGACGAAGCCCAGCAGGCCCGCCTGTACCACGGCACCGCGCTGGAATGGCTGGGCCTGTCGGCCGCGAGGTTCATGTGAAAGCAAACGACGTCAGTCGCGATCACGTATCCCCGGAAAATTCATCGCGACTGACCGGTACCGGCATGCCGGCACCACTTCTACACACCACTCCTCGAACTCCATGACCGAATCGCTGTCCCGCACCCACGCCATCGCACTCGACGCCGCCGATCCGCTGCGCCCATTGCGCAATGAATTCCACATCCCCAAACATCAACACAACGAACAGCTTTACTTCTGCGGCAACTCGCTGGGTCTGCAACCGCGGGCCGCGCGTACGCAGGTCAACGAAGTGCTGGACAAATGGGCGATGGAAGCCGTCGAAGGCCATTTCACCGGCCACGCGCAATGGATGACCTACCACGAACTCATGCGCGAGCCGCTGGCGCGCGTAGTCGGTGCGCAGCCCTCGGAAGTGGTGGCGATGAATTCGCTGACCGCCAACCTGCACCTGATGATGGTCAGCTTCTACTGCCCAACTGCGGAACGCCCGGCGATCCTGATCGAAGCCGGCGCATTTCCTTCCGATCGGCACGCGGTGGAATCGCAGATCCGGTTTCATGGCTTCGACCCGGCAGAAGCGCTGATCGAACTGGAGCCCGACCAGGCCGACGGCACGCTTTCGATGCAGGCCATCGAACGTGCCATCGCCGAACACGGTCCACGTCTGGCGCTGGTGCTATGGCCCGGAATCCAATACCGCACCGGCCAGGCGTTCGACTTGGCCGAGATCGTCCGGCTGGGGCACGCGCAAGGCGCGGTGGTCGGCTTCGACCTGGCCCACGCCGCCGGCAATCTGCCGCTACGGCTGCATGACAGCAACACCGATTTCGCGGTGTGGTGCCACTACAAGTACATGAATGCCGGTCCCGGTGCGGTTGCCGGGTGTTTTGTGCACGATCGTCACGCGCGCACTGATCGGCCGCGATTCGCCGGTTGGTGGGGCCACGACAAGGAAACCCGCTTCCGCATGGGGCCCGAGTTCCTGCCCACGCCGGGCGCGGAAGGTTGGCAGCTGAGCAACCCACCAATCCTGGGACTGGCGCCGTTGCGCGCGTCGTTGGATCTGTTCGACAAGGCGGGCGGGATGACCGCACTGCGGACCAAATCGCTGAAACTGACTGGCTTTCTGGAGTCGTTGATCCAGGCGCGGCTGTCCGACGTACTGCAAGTCATCACACCCCGCGATCCGCAGCAACGTGGGGCGCAGCTGTCGTTGCGCGTGATCGGCGGAAGAGAACGCGGGCGCGAACTGTTCGATTACCTGGTCTCGGTGGGCACACTCGGCGACTGGCGCGAACCGGATGTCATCCGCATCTCGCCAGCACCGCTGTACAACCGCTTCATGGATGTTTATCGGTTTGTGGAAGAAGCGGAAGCATGGCGGGGGTTCTAATGAAACCGTCATTCTCGCGCAAACGCTATCCGTCATCCCCGCGCAGGCGGGGACCCAGCGCCTTTGCATCTCAAACGGAGGCTTATGGACAAGCAGCCAGCGACTTACCTGATGGCCAGCAAACGGAATGGAACGCTTTACATCGGTGTCACCAGCAATTTGGTCGCTCGTGTTTGGCAACACCGCAATCATGCGGTTCCGGGGTTTACTCAACGCTATGGCGTCGCACAACTAGTGTGGTACGAGCTGCATGGAACCATGGACGCAGCAATTACGCGAGAAAAGCAACTCAAGAAATGGAACAGGGCGTGGAAGATTCGACTAATCGAGGAATCCAACCCGTATTGGAGCGATCTATGGTTCGAGATCACGGGTCAGAGCCAAGTCACTGGGTCCCCGCCTTCGCGGGGATGACGGACACCGCGCTCGCGGCCGATGGCGGAGCATCGCATTGACCACTGAACACAAACGCTCCATCACCATCATTGGCGCGGGCTTGGCGGGCGCGCTGTTGGGCACTTTGCTGGCGCGCGAAGGCTGGAGCGTGCAGGTGTACGAAAAACGAGGCGATCCGCGGCTAAAAGGCTATGAAGGCGGTCGCTCGATCAATCTCGCCCTGGCCGAACGTGGCCGCCATGCGCTGCGGCAGGCCGATGCCGACGATGCGGTGATGCGACAGGCGGTGATGATGCGTGGGCGCATGGTGCACTCGCTGGATGGCCGCCTGCAGTTGCAGCGTTACGGACGCGACGATTCGGAAGTGATCTGGTCGATCCATCGCGGCGATCTCAACATCACGCTGCTGGATCTGGCCGAACAGGCCGGCGCCCAGTTGCATTTCCATCACCGGCTGGAAAGCGTCGATTTCGATGCTGGCCTCGCCCGTTTCGTCGACGACCGTGTTGGCCAAAACCGCGACATCGCCTTTGAGTCGTTGGTGGGTGCCGATGGCGCCGGCTCTTCGCTGCGGGCTGCGATGAAGCAGAAAGCGGAATTGGGAGAACGCACCGACTTCCTGGACCATTCGTACAAGGAGTTGGAAATCCCCCCCGCCGCTGACGGCGATTTCCGGATGGAACCCAACGCGCTGCATATCTGGCCGCGCGGCCGCTACATGTGCATCGCACTGCCGAACGACGAAAAAACTTTCACCGTCACCCTGTTCCTGCCCAACCAGGGTGACCCCAGCTTCGCGACCATCCGCAGTGGCGCGGAGGCTCGCGCATTGTTCCAACGCGATTTTCCTGATGCGCTGCGCTTGATTCCGACTTTGGAACAGGACTGGGAACGCAACCCACCCGGGTTGCTGGCAACCTTGTACCTGGACCGTTGGCATATAGAAGGCCGTGCCGTGCTGCTGGGCGATGCCGCACATGCGATGGTGCCGTTCCACGGTCAGGGCATGAACTGCGCTTTCGAAGATTGCGTCTCACTGGCGCGACATCTCCTTTCTCATGACGACCGCGCCGCGGCGTTCGCCGCTTTCGAGGCCGAACGGCAGCCCAATGCGCTGGCGATCCAGAAAATGGCGCTGGAAAACTATCTGGAAATGCGCGACCGGGTGGACAACACCGATTTCCTGCTGCAACGCGAACTCGAACTGGCGCTGCAGGAGCGCCATCCCGGCCGCTTCGTACCGCACTACGCCATGGTCACGTTCATGCTGATTCCTTACGCAACGGCATTGGAACGCAGTGAAATCCAGCGCGACATCCTGACCAACGCCACGCATGGCCTGGATTCCCTGGCCCAAGTGGATTGGATGTCGGTCGATGCCGCGGTGCTGGCACGGCTATCGCCATTGGTGGATGCACCGTAGTGGCTGCCAGCTTTCTGTTCTACGACCTGGAAACCTTCGGCGCCGACCCGCGTCGGACGCGCGTGGCCCAGTTCGCGGCCATACGTACCGACGCGCAATTGCAAATCATCGAGGAACCGATCAGTTTCTTCGTGCGGCCCGCAGACGATCTGCTGCCCTCGCCCGTCGCGACGCTGATCACTGGCATTGCGCCGCAACGGGCGCTGCGCGAAGGCGTCAACGAGGCGGAGGCATTCGGTCGCATTCATGACGAGATGGCGCGACCGGAAACCTGCACGCTGGGCTACAACTCGCTGCGCTTCGACGACGAGTTTGTCCGCCATGGGCTGTTCCGGAATTTCTACGAGCCTTACGAGCGCGAATGGCGCGGTGGAAATTCGCGCTGGGACCTGCTGGACGCGCTACGCCTGATGCACGCACTACGCCCGGACGGTATCGTCTGGCCTCAGCGCGAGGACGGCAGCACCTCGTTCAAGCTGGAGCAACTGGCCTTGGCCAACGGGGTCCGCCAAGGCGACGCGCACGAGGCGCTCTCGGACGTCTACGCCACCATCGGCATGGCGCAACTTATGCACCAAAGCCAGCCGCGCCTGTGGGACTACGCCCTGCAGTTGCGCGACAAGCGCTTTGCCGCGAACTTGATGGACACCATCGCGATGAAGCCCGTGCTGCATATCTCGCAGCGATATCCGGCCAGTCGCCTATGCGCGGCGCCGGTGCTGCCGATCAGCCGGCATCCGCGTTTCGACAACCGCGTACTCGTATTCGATCTCGATGGCGATGCGGACGCCCTGTTGCGCATGGATGCCGCGCAGATCGCGGATCGGCTGTACACGCCCAGCGCCGACTTGCCCGAGGGCGAAGTGCGCATTCCTCTGAAGGAAGTGCACCTCAACAAAGCACCCGTACTTGTGGCTTGGCCGCATCTGCGGCCGGCCGACTTCGAGCGGCTGCGCATCGATCCGGATCGCGTCGAAGCTGTCGCACAAACATTGCGCGCAGCAGGCCCCGCCCTGGCTGAGAAAGTCCGCCGCGTTTTCGCCGACGAGCGCGCGTACGGCGTATCCGATCCGGATGCCTCGCTTTACGATGGCTTCCTGGCCGATGCCGACAAGCGCCGTTTCCTGCAGGTGCGGGCGACACCGCCCGCGCAACTGGGCCAGCGCGATTTCGGTTTCCAGGATGCGCGCCTGCCGGAGCTGCTATTCCGCTATCGCGCCCGCAACTGGCCGGAAACCTTGACCTTGGACGAACGCGAACGCTGGGACGATTACCGCCGCAGGCGGCTTTGCGAAGACAGTGGCTGGTCCGAATATACCTTCGAAAGTTTCGCCAGCGAGATTGCCGCATTGCGCGTCCAACACATCGGCGACGGCGCCAAGCAGGCGCTGCTGGATCAGTTGCAGGCGTGGGCGGGCGAACTACAGCCTCAGTTGCAGAACCCGGTAGGCGCGGCGTGAGTCGTGGTACCGGAAAAGACGGTTCCTTTCATCAGATAGTCGATTCATCGGCATGAGCACCTATTTCTCCGAAGCCAGTTTCAAGTTCCTGCGCGGCCTGGCCCGCAACAACGACAAGGTCTGGTTCAACACGCATAAGCAGCAGTACGAAGATCATGTACGGCAGCCGTTTCTGCGCCTGCTGACCGACCTGCAACCGGACCTTGCACAGATCAGCGGGCATTTCCGCTCCGACCCCAAGACCGTGGGCGGCTCGTTGTTCCGCATCTATCGCGACGCGCGCTTTTCCACCGACAAGTCCCCTTACAAGAATTGGCAGGGCGCGCGGCTGTATCACGAACGTCGCAAGCAGGTACCCGCACCTTCTTTCTACGTGCATCTGCAACCGAACGAAAGCTTCGTAGGTGCTGGCTTATGGCATCCCGAACCGGACACCCAGCGCCGCGTACGCCAGTTCATCTTCGAGAACCCCGGCAGTTGGAAGGCCGCGGCGCACGCGCCCAAGTTCCGCAAACGTTTCGATTTCGAAGAAAGCGAGGTTTTGGTGCGAGCACCGCGCGGCTTCCCCGCCGATTTCGAATTCATCGAAGATCTGAAACACAAGAACTTCGTCTTCTGGCGGTCGCTGGACAACGCCACCATGACCGGTCCGCGCTTGCGCCAGACCTTGGCCACAGATCTGGAAGCGCTGGCGCCTTTCATGGACTATCTGTGTGCGGCTTTGGATTTGGAGTTCTAGCGCAAGGTATCGATGTGGTCATTCCAACGCGTGCTGGATGACTAAGTTCGATTCTCGGCAGGTATCGCCCCAGAAGCTCTACGTCTGTCTTGTTCTTGCAGGAGCTGGTCATGAAGAAGTGGATCGCATTGGTGGTTGTCCTGGCGCTGGCGTTGGGCGGCTATGTGGCGGCAGGCCCTTATCTGGCGATCAATGGCATCCGCCAGGCGCTGGCCGAACAGGACACCGCCAAGCTGGAAAAACACGTCGATTTCCCGGCGCTACGCGTCAATCTGCGCGCGCAGATGGAAGACTACCTGGCGCGCCAGGCGGGCCCGGACATGTCGTCCAACCTGCTGGGCGCCTTTGCGCTTTCGGCGGCCAACCGAATGCTGGGCGGCGCAGTCGACACCATGGTCACGCCGTTGGGCATCGGCGCGCTGTTGCAGGGACGGTCGATGTGGAAGAAAGCGATCGGGGAAACCGTGGGCGGCGATACCTATGCGCCGCCGGTGCCTGCCGATCCCTTGAAGAATGCCCAGCACCACTATGAATCGCTATCGCGGTTCACCGCGACGGTGCAAGACGAAAATGGCGCACCGATGACCTTCGTATTCACCCGCCAGGGTTTGCGCTGGCGATTGACGGATATCCGGTTGCCGCTGACGTCGCCGTAGGAGCGCCTTCCGGCTCATTTAGACATATGTAGGTGTAGGAGCGACGTGAGTCGCGATTGGCTTTCCTGGTAAAGCTCCATCGCGACTCACGTCGCTCCTACAGAATCTAGGGACTACTCGGGATTGGCGACGCCGTGCGGCACATGTCCCGCTGCGACATGCAAGACGGCGCTATCGATATTGTGCTGCGAGTCGTCGAAGAAAATATCGGCACCGAATGCATCCAGGAACGGCCCTTTGTGGCGCCCTCCCAGGAACAGCGCTTCGTCCAAGCGTACGCCCCATTCGCGCAGTGTCCGGATCACGCGTTCGTGCGCGGGCGCCGAACGTGCGGTGACCAGCGCAGTGCGTATCGGCGAGCGTTCGTCCGCCGGAAACACCTGCTGCAACTGATGCAACGCCGAAAGGAAACCCTTGAACGGTCCGCCGGATAACGGCTCGCGCGCCCGCGCCCGTTCGTGCTGGCTGAAGGCTTCGACGCCCTGCTCGCGCGATATCCGCTCGCTTTCGTCACTGAAGATCACCGCATCGCCGTCGAACGCGATGCGCAGCTGGTGTTCGTGGCGCTGCTGGTGCGCTTGCGCGGGCAGGATGGTGGCGGCCGCGATGCCGTGCTCCAGCGAGCGCCGCACCGATTCGGGATTGGCGGACAGAAACAGATCCGCGCCGAAAGGACGGATATAGGGCCAAGTCGGCTCGCCCGAGGTGAATACCGCGCGTACGATGCCAAGACCGTGATGCTGGATGGAATTGAAGATACGCAGCCCGGTGTCGGCAGAATTGCGCGAAAGCAGAATCACCTCCACGCGCGGCGTATCCACTGGCGCGCCGGTGTTGAGAGCCAGCAGCTTGCGCACTACCGGGAACGCGATGCCTGGCGCCAATACGTCGTCTTCATGACTACGTTGATAAGCGCTGTAGGCATCCACGCCTTCGCCCTCGAACAGCCTGTGGCTTTCTTCCAGGTCGAACAGGGCGCGCGAAGTAACGGCAACGGTGAGCAGGCGGGGCGTGTTATCGGACATGCGCACAGTATCGGGCATGGCGGTGGCGGTCGGCGAGACCGCGTTCGCACGGATGTCTTTTCCGTGCCGCGATGGGTAAGCGTTACGGCAGTTTGGTAGCACCTGCTTAGCCGTCACGACCAGCCATTCGGCTGGTCGATGATGGATTGTCGGCGAGCCGCTATCCGCCTGGAGCGGCCTCCACCATGAACCGTGTGGGCGGACCAAGACGGTGGTCCTGCGTCACCGCGCGCACTTCCACCTCCAGACGGATCGGTTGCTGCTCGGCGGGCGGTCCGTCCTGCCACATGAACAGGAATTCGGCCTCTCGTCCTTCCACCTGGCCGACGACCGGATCCTTGGGAAAGAGCGCATACGCGGTTTCCCCCGAAACCACCCGGAATTGGAATCCGAGATCGCGCAGCTTGTAGTCGGTTCCGCGCGGCCACTCCACCTGCAAGGTCAGCAGGCCGGTATCGTCGCAGGAAGCGTGGCGAGTGCCGACACCGCGGGTCATGCTGACGATGCGTACCTCAGGCGGCTTCAGCTCCTCCGGCGCCGATTCGGACGCCGTGGCGGTGCTGACTTGAAATGGACTCACGCCGCTGGACAGCTTGCAGGCATGCGCGTTCGAAATGGCCAGGCAGGCGCCCAGCACCACAATGGACTTCAACAGCATCATCACCCTCCCCGGCCAGATGCAGGCTTATCCCAGTTTGCTTACCCCACTTGCTTCGTTTTATCCCCGGCCCGGCCAGCGGTCCGCGGTGCAGCGCACCTACTACGCCGCGACCATACCCGTTTTCGGTGCCCGCTGCCTCAATCAGACGATCCGCCTCAATCAGACCATGAACTGTTCGCTGAGGATACGTTCTTCCAGATTGTGTTCCGGGTCGAACAGCATCGTTACCGTGTGGTCACGGGATTCACGGATGGTCACTTCCACGACGTCCCGCACCTCGTGCGAATCCGCGGTGGCGCTGACCGGACGCTTGTAAGGGTCCAGGATGCGGAAGCGGACTTCCGTGTCGGCCTTGAGGATGGCGCCGCGCCAACGACGCGGCCGAAACGGTGCGATCGGAGTCAGGGCAATGGTGTGCGAGCCCAACGGAAGGATGGGGCCGTGCGCGGAAAAGTTGTAGGCCGTGCTGCCGGCCGGAGTCGCGGTCAGCACGCCATCGCAGATCAGTTCGTCCAGACGAGTCTCACCATTGAGATCGATCTGGATATGCGCTGCTTGCCGGGTCTGACGTAGCAGCGAGACCTCGTTGTAGGCCAGCGATCCGGTGCTGGCTCCGGATTCGGTCAGCGCCAGCATTTCCAGCGGCCGCAACTTGGCGGGTTCTGCGGCAGCGATGCGCTCCAGCAGTCCGTCTGAGCGGAAGTGATTCATCAGAAAACCCACCGTCCCCAGCTTCATGCCGAACACCGGCTTGCCGAGTCCGCCGTGCCGATGCAGTGTCTGCAGCATGAAACCGTCGCCGCCCAACGCGCACAACACGTCGGCTTCCGCCGGCGGATGCGAGCCGTGTTGCGCCGTCAGCGTTGCCAGCGCTTGCTGCGCTTCATCGGTGGGGCTGGCGAGAAAAGCGATACGGGGGGTCTGGCTCATCCGCGTCTTCCAATGGTTCGCCGTAGAGGATAGCGGGGTTTGCTGTGCCTTTGGGTGCTCAAACACCCTCCTTGTAGGAGCGACGTGAGTCGCGATTAGAGTACGAGAACGGCTGCCGCTTGCCGGTTCGCCACCCTGGCGCGCTGCGGCGCGTTCTTCATCGTGCACCCTAAGCGGCTATCAGGCGCCATCGCGACTCACGTCGCTCCTGCAAGGGTGTAAAAGTCGCGGGGGGGGGGGGGGAGACACGCCAGCCGCCGGGTTTTGGCGAATGCGGCGCGGGGGGGCGCGCCCCGCGCCC
>CBFGZY010000034.1:0-37991 GCA_965653375.1 uncultured Pseudoxanthomonas sp. | reverse complement strand
GTGGCCGGTGGCGCAGCCCAGGTTGACCAGGCGGCCTTCGGCCAGCAGGAAGATCTCGTTTCCGTTAGGGAACACGAACTTGTCCACCTGCGGCTTGATGTTGATCTTCTTAACGCCGGGCAGGTTGTACAGCGCGTCAACCTGGATCTCGTTGTCGAAGTGGCCGATGTTGCACACGATGGCCTGGTTCTTCATGGCCTTCATGTGGTCGATGGTGATGATGTCCTTGTTACCGGTGGTGGTGACGTAGATATCCGCCGTTCCCAGGGTGTCTTCGATGATGTTGACTTCGAAGCCTTCCATCGCCGCCTGCAGCGCGCAGATCGGGTCGATCTCGGTGACGATCACGCGGGCACCGTAGGCGCGCAGCGAGTGCGCCGAACCCTTGCCGACGTCACCGTAACCGCAGACCACCGCCACTTTGCCGGCCAGCATCACGTCCATCGCACGCTTCAGGCCATCGGCCAGCGATTCGCGGCAGCCGTACAGGTTGTCGAACTTGGACTTGGTGACCGAATCGTTGACGTTGATGGCAGGAACCAGCAGCGTGCCGGCTTCCATCATCTGATACAGGCGGTGCACGCCGGTGGTGGTTTCTTCGGACACGCCCTTCCAGTCCTTGACCACGTCGGTCCAGTAGCCCGGACGTTCCTGGTGCACGCGCTTGAGCAGGTTCTTGATGACCTGCTCTTCATGGCTGGACGAAGGCGTGTTGACCCAGTCGCTGCCGTTTTCCAGCTCGTAGCCCTTGTGGATCAGCAGGGTGACGTCGCCACCGTCGTCGACCACCAATTGCGGACCAAGCTTGCCGCCGCCGAAGTTCAGCGCATCGAGGGTGCAATCCCAGTATTCCTCCAGCGTTTCGCCTTTCCAGGCGAACACGGGGGTGCCGGTTGCCGCGATCGCCGCGGCGGCGTGGTCCTGGGTGGAGAAGATGTTGCACGAAGCCCAGCGCACGTCGGCGCCCAAGTCCACCAGCGTCTCGATCAGCACGGCGGTCTGGATGGTCATGTGCAGCGAACCGGTCACCCGCACGCCCTTCAGCGGCTTGGTGGCGGCGTATTTCTTGCGGATCGACATCAGGCCCGGCATTTCATGCTCGGCGATGTCCAGCTCTTTGCGGCCCCATTCGGCCAGCGAGATGTCGGCGACCTTGTAATCGCCTTCGGTCGAAAAATTGCGTACTGCGTTCATTGTGTGGCTCCGGAAAAAAGTGGCGAGCGGACTCGCATTCTTGACCGGGCGCCGTTACAAAAGAATCCTGCCGAGCCTGGCCGTGTAGTGGAAATCTCCGCATAACCTCCGCACATGATCAGTGCGGGCTTTGCGGAAGATCGGCACACCCGGTCGCAGCGCCCCTCGGCGAGGCGCCGCATTATATCGCTTGTTCCGGATGGAAAGATGACCAAAACGGGCCGGAGCTGGGTTAGGCTTGGCGTTGCTGCCATGCAGCAATGGCCGCCCGCTCCGCCTCGGGGACTGACGGAGCCAAGGTGGGGGGTGCAGAATCGTTGGGACCACCGCCGGCTCCGCCGCACCGGATGCGCAGGGCAGGTGGGTTACCGCCGACCGACCGGAAAGTCCTCATCAGCATGAATAGCCCCCGCAGTCTGGAATTCGCTCCGCCCGATGTTCCGCTTCGTGAAGACGTGCGCCGCCTGGGCGCCTTGGTTGGCGACATGCTGGCCGAGCAGGTCTCCCCGGCATTCCTGGATGAAGTAGAGCGCGTGCGCACCACCGCCATCGCCCGCCGCCAGAGCGACGCGCCGCCGCAGTCGCTGGCCGGGTTGCTGGCTGGGCTTACGCCGCAACATGCCGAATCGCTGATCCGTGCCTTCAGCACGTATTTCCAAGTGGTCAACATCGCCGAGCGCGTCCATCGCATCCGCCGCCGCCGCGACTACCAGCGCACCGGCAGCCGGACCCCGCAGCCGGACGGTCTGCACGATGCGTTGGTAAAGATGAAAGCCCAGGGCGTGACCTTGGAGGAACTGGCCGAATGGCTGCCGCGGATCGACATCGAGCCGGTATTCACCGCGCATCCGACCGAAGCCGTGCGCCGGGCGCTGTTGGAGAAAGAGCAGCTGATGGTCGCCAGCCTGATCAACGATCTGGACGGCCAGCGCACGCCGGGCGAGCGCGCCACCGACATCGCGCGGTTCCGCATGGCATTGACCTCGGCCTGGCAGACCTCCGATTCCTCGCCGGTGCGCCCGGGTGTGGAAGACGAGCGCGAACACGTCGGCTTCTATCTGATCGAAGTGCTGTACCGGGTGATGCCGGTGCTCTACGAAACCTTGGAGAACGCGATCACCGAGGTATACGGGCCTTCGCCTGAAGTCACCGCGCATCTGCCTCGTCTGTTGCGTTTCGGGACGTGGGTTGGCGGCGACATGGATGGCAACCCGAATGTCGATGCCGGCACTATTGCGGCCACTCTCCAGGCGCAGCGCGCCGCCATTTTGTCCCGCTACAAGAAGGAACTGTGGCAGCTGACTTCGCTGCTCAGCCAATCCACGTCGGTAGTGGGTGTTTCGCCGGAGGTAATGGCGCGGTTGGAGGAATACCGGGCACTGATGCCGAAAGCCGCCGCGCAGTCGCGCCCACGCCACGGCGACATGCCGTACAGATTGCTCAATGACCTCATGCGCGCGCGCCTGCAGGCAACGCTGGAAGACCGACCGGAGGGTTATGGCTCGCCGGAAGAACTGGCGCATGACGTCGATCTGATCCTGTGCAGCCTGGAAGCCAATAGCGGCATCCACGCCGGATGGTTCGCGGTGCGCAGGCTGGCCTGGCGGATACGCAGCTTCGGTTTCCACTTGGCGCGTCTGGACGTGCGGCAGGAATCCAGCGTGCATGCGCGCGCGGTGGCCGCGGCGCTGGGCGATACCGAATGGGAATCGCGCGATGCAGTGGAGCGTGGAGCCCTGCTGGGCGCATACGCCAGCGGCGAAAAGCGGTTGCCTGCCGCAGACGACGACACCAATCAACGCTTGGATGCCGTGTTCGCCACATTGGCCGATGCGCGCCAGCGGCACGGAACCCAGGCACTGGGCGCCTACATCATCAGCATGGCCCACAACCGCGCCGATGTGCTGACCGTGCTGGCGCTGGCGCGGCGTGGCGGATTGGTCGACGCCGATGGCCATGTGCCGCTGGATATCGCGCCGCTGTTCGAAACCGTGGGCGATCTGCAGCATGGCCCGGATACCCTGCGCGACTTGGTTGCCGATCCTGTCTACCGTGCCCACTTGGCCGCGCGCGACAACGTGCAGATGGTCATGCTGGGCTATTCCGACAGCGGCAAGGACGGCGGTATCGCGGCTTCGCGCTGGGGTTTGCAGCGCGGGCAAGTGGAACTGCTGCAGGCGGCCAAGGAACTGGGTATCAAGCTGACCTTCTTCCATGGCCGCGGCGGTTCCATCAGCCGTGGCGGCGGCAAGACCACGCGTGCGGTGGATGCCTCACCGCGCGGCAGCGTCGATGGACGGCTGCGCGTCACCGAGCAGGGCGAGGTCATCCATCGCAAGTACGGGATCCGTGCGCTGGCATTGCGCTCGCTGGAACAGGCGACCGGCGCGGTGCTGGTCTCCAGTCTGCGGCCGCGTCCGCCGGAGCCGCGCGAAGCGCGGTGGCGCGAGGTCATGGAGCGCGTCTCCGCCGAAAGCACCCGGGCCTACCGCGCCTTTGTCGATGCGCCGGGTTTCATGGATTACTTCCGCAACGCCACGCCTATTGATGTGATCGAACGGATGACGCTGGGTTCGCGGCCTTCGCGTCGATTGGGACAGGATGCGGCGCTCACCAATCTGCGCGCGATTCCCTGGGTGTTCGCGTGGAGTCAGGCTCGCGCGGTGATTCCCGGCTGGTATGGCGTGGGTAGCGGCCTGAAAGCCGTGATCGACGACGGCGACGAAGAAACGCTGCGCGAAATGGCCCGGGATTGGCCTTTCTTCAAGACTTTCCTCGACGACATTTCGATGGTGTTGGCCAAGGGCGACCTGAGCATCGCGGAGATGTTTTCGCGAATGGCGGGGCCGCTGCATGACGAATTCTTCCCGCGGATCCAAAACGAGCACGCGATCACACGGGAATGGGTGATGAAGTTGAACGGCAACGAATGGCTATTGCAGCATGATCAGCGGCTGGCCTTGTCGATTCGCCTGCGCAATCCCTACATCGACCCGATCAGCGTATTGCAGGCGGACTTGCTGAAGCGTTGGCGCGACAGCGGCCGCGAAGACGACAACCTGTTGCGCGTACTGGTCGCCAGCATCAACGGCGTATCGCAGGGCGTGCAGAATACGGGTTGATTCTTTGGTCTTGCCGCGGTGGATATAGATGGCGGACGGGCATGCGCTGTACGCATGTCCGTCATTCCGTCGTGCGCGCGGCGCACGCTACGAGGTGGTCTTTCGTATGCCGACAAGGCGGCTTTACGGAAGCGCCCTCGCTGTTGTAGGAGCGTTGTGAGTTGCATTGAAGCTTTACCGGAAAAACTACATCGCGACTCACATCGCTCCTACATATCGAAGCGGCGACGGATCAGCCGTCCAGTTCGCTCCAACGCCTATAAGCGGCATCTAGTTCGGCCTGCAACGCCGCCAGCGCCTCGTTGGCCTTGAGCAGGGCAGCAGCATCCTGCTGATAGAAAGCAGGGTCGTTCATCGCAGCAGTGCGCTGTGCGATCTCCGTTTCCAGCGTTTCGATGCGGGCGGGCAGTTGTTCCAGTTCGCGCGCGTCCTTGTAGCTGAGCTTGCGCTTGGGTTCGGTCGAAACTGGTGCGGGAGACGGAACTGAAGCTGCCGCCTTTGCGGGAGTGGCGGGCTCGGTTGCGAACAAGGCAGCAGGCCGTTGGCGCACCCAATCGCTGTAACCACCCACGTAGTCCGCCAACCGCCCCTGGCCTTCCAGCACTAGCGTGCTGGTGACCACGTTGTCGAGGAACTCGCGATCGTGCGACACCAGCAGCAACGTGCCTTTGTAGTCGATCAGCAACTCTTCCAGCAGTTCCAGCGTTTCCACGTCCAGGTCATTGGTGGGTTCGTCCATGACCAGCAAGTTGGAAGGTTGCGCGAACAATTTGGCCAGCAGGAGGCGATTGCGCTCGCCACCCGACAGGCGCGTGATGGGTGCGCGGGCACGTTCCGGCGAGAACAGGAAATCCTGCAGGTAGCCGATGATGTGCTTGCGGCTGCCGTTGATCTCGACGAAGTCGCTGCCTTCGGCCACGTTTTCAAGCGCATTGCGGGTTTCATCCAGCTGACTGCGATGCTGGTCGAAATAGGCGATCTGCAATCCCGTGCCCAGCGTCACTTCGCCTTGCTGCGGCTTCATCTCGCCGAGCAGGATTTTCAGCAAGGTCGATTTGCCGGCGCCATTGGGGCCGATGATGCCAACGCGGTCGCCGCGGAAAATGGTGGCGGATATGTCGTCCAGCAATACCCGGCCGTCGTAGGCCTGGGTGACCTGCTTGGCTTCGATGACCTTCTTGCCGGAGTTCTGCGCGGCCGCCGCTGCCATCTTGACGTTGCCGGTCAGGTCGCGGCGCTGCGCGCGTTCGCGGCGCATTGCTTTCAAGGCGGTGACGCGGCCTTCGTTGCGGGTCCGACGTGCCTTGATGCCCTGGCGGATCCACACTTCTTCCTGCGCCAGCAGTTTGTCGAAGCGCGCGTTCTCCTGCGCTTCCGCGTGCAACCGTTCTTCGCGGCGACGCAGATAGTTTTCGTAGTCACCGGGCCAACTGGTGACTTGGCCGCGATCGATCTCGATGATGCGTGTGGCCAGCGAACGCAAAAAACTGCGGTCGTGGGTGACGAACACGATGCTGCCTTCGAACTGCTTAAGGAATCCTTCCAGCCAGGCGATCGCATCGATATCCAGGTGGTTGGTGGGCTCGTCCAGCAGCAGGATGTCCGGTTTGCGCACCAGCGCCTGCGCCAGCAGCACACGGCGCTTCATGCCGCCTGACAGTGCGGAAAAATCGGCGTCCTCCGGCAGTTCCAGTTTGGCGAGTACCTGTTCCACGCGCCGGTCTAGGTCCCAGCCGTGTTGTGCTTCGATCTGGGTCTGCGCCTCGCCCATGGCGTCCATGTCGCCATCGGCGAGCGCGTGGTGATAGCGGGCGAGCAGATGGCCCAGGTCGCCCAAGCCTTCCGCGACCACGTCGAACACCGTGCCGCTGGTGTCCTGCGGCACTTCCTGCGCCATACGGGCGACTACGATGCCGTTTTGCAGGCGCACCTCGCCGTCGTCGGCTTTCAGTTCGCCGGCCAACAGCCGCATCAAGGTGGATTTACCCGCGCCATTGCGCCCCACGATGCAGATGCGCTCGTTGGGTTCAATGCTGAGGTCGACGTGTTCGAGTAGCAGCGGCCCGCCGACACTGAAGTCGACCCGCTGAAGTTGCATCAGGGACATGCGGCATTGTACCGCGCGACATTCGTGGAGTGGCGCCTAACGGCCTGTTCGCCATCGCCTGCCGTTGCGACGGCCTCATCGCCCTCGGCGTCATCGCGAGGCGCGTCCTACTGAAATCCATAACGGACAACGTGGAAAAACACCGGCGCGGCGAAAACCACCGAATCCAGCCGGTCCAGGATGCCGCCGTGTCCTTCGATCATCTCGCCCCAGTCCTTGGCGCCCAGGCTGCGTTTGACCGCCGACAGCGCCAGTCCGCCGAGAAACCCGCACAGTACTATCAGCAGCGACAACAGCGCCGATTCCAGCGGCGTGAACGGGGTGATCCACCAGAGCGCGGCGCCAATGCCAGCCGCGGCCAGGCCGCCCCCGATCAGGCCTTCCACGGTTTTCGACGGGCTGACTTGCGGTGCCAGCAGATGCTTGCCGAACAACTTGCCGAACACGTACTGCAGGACGTCGCTCAGCTGCACCACCAGCAACAGGTAGAACAACAGCATCAGGTTCTGCCCTTCGTAGCCCGGAATTCGCAACAGCATCAGTGCCGGCGCATGGCTCAGGCAGTACACCGTCAGCATCAGGCCCCACTGGATCTTGGTGTTGCGTTCCAGGAACTGTTCGGTATCACCGGACAGCGCCGATACCGCCGGCAACAGCAGAAAGCCGTAGACCGGAATGCACATGACGAACAAACCGTACCAGTCCGTCCCAATCAGCCAGTACTGCAGTGGTATGGCGACGTAGAAGCACAGGCAAAGCGACAGATGGTCGCCGCGCCGCGTCGGCGTGAGCGTGACGAACTCGCGCAGCGCGAAGAACGACAGCAGCCCGTAGAGCACCAGCGTGGCGACTTTGCCAAGCACGAAACAGGCCACCAGCACCGCCACCATCACCCACCACGCGCGAATGCGTGCGTTGAGGTTGTCGATAACGGCGCCGGGTTTGCGTTGGCCCAGCAGCCAGCCGATCCCGCTGGCGATCAGCAGCAAAGCGATCACGCCGCCGATGACCCACCAGAATGTCATTGGCGCACGTGCGATGGCCGCTTGCAGGAAGCTGTCCAGGGGCTCAGTGGAAACGGACAATCTCATGACAAGTCCACCACCGCCTGCCAAGCGCGCTGCAGGAACTTCGCCTTGTCTTCACCAGGCTGCAGTGCAACCGGCGAACCGAAACGCACTGTACACACCAGTGGCACTGGCACAGGGCTGCCCTTGGGCAAGCAGCGGCGCGCGTTGTCGAGGTATACCGCTATGAATTCGACCTGCGGGTAGCGCTGCGCCAAGTGGAACAGTCCGGACTTGAACGGTTGCGGCAAAGGTTCGTAGTTGCGAGTGCCTTCCGGGAAGATAATCAGCGAGTCGCCCGCATCCAGCGCATCGTACAGCGGCTGCAGCACGTCGCCCTGGCACTTCTCGCGGTCGCGTTCGATCAGTACCGCGTTGAAACCCCGCCGCGCGACGACTTCACGAATCCCGCTGCCCCAGTAATCGCGCGCGGCTACCGGTCGCGTATGCGCGCGCAGCGCCGGTGGCAGTGCCGACCACAGCGCCACCGTATCCAGGTGGCTGGCGTGATTGGCGAAGTAGATACGCTGTGCCGCGGAGGGCTGGCTGCCGCGCCAGCGCGGATACGCGCCGATGAACAGTTTTATCGCCGCGACCAGCAGGCGCGACATCATCTCAGCCGCCGGCCCGCAGCTGCGCGGTTATGGCGCGGGTGCGAGTCACGCAGGTCAGTAGCGAGCCGGCTGCGATGACGCTGCTGCCAACGATCAGGCTGTATTGGCTGCCTAGGGTCAGCTGTTCGGCGACGGCCAGCAGGCAGGCGATGGTCATCACCGCCATCCGGTGCTGCTTGGCCATCGGGCCGCGGAAATCCTGCGCCAGCCCGAGGCTGCCGCCGAATACCCGCACGTAGGCAGTCAGCGCCGCCAGCAATGCACCCATCCAGCCCAGCCAGGACGCGCCTGCCGCATAGCCCAGTCCGACGATCAGCAGCGAGTCGGCGACGCGGTCGGGGAACTCGTTGAAGAGCGCGCCGGTGGCGGTCTGTTTGCCGCCTTCCATCGCCACCATGCCATCCAGCAGATTGCAGACCAGCCGCAGCTGTATGCAGACCGCGCACAGCAGCAATCCAGCCAGATTGGGCGACCAGACCAGCATCATCGCGCCGAGAGCAGCGAAGAAGATGCTCAGCACCGAAATCTGGTTCGGGGTGATGCTGGACCGCGCCAATGCAGCACTGAGCTTCACAGCCCAGCCGCTAGCGCGCGCGGCAATCGGTCGGCGGTCGTTGTGGGTCCCCATGGCGGCGATGGTAAGCGAAACCTTGACCGGCGGGGCAATGGCCCGACCGATGGAGAACTCACCATGGGCATGCCAAGCACGCCCGCCGGGGCAAGGTGGTCCTTCGAAAAATGCACGCGTTATTGACGCGGTCTCTACCAGGTTTAATTCACACTGACTGCTCCCGCAGCTGCGATCTTGAATGCGACAGATTTCCCCCTAGCTGCGCGGTAGACAAGTTTGTAGCAGTTGCATGGAGAACCATCTGCGCTAAGCGTGTGCAACGCTTGTCGGAAGATTGCTCCAGGCGCTTTTTTGCCATGGCCGCGGCGCCGATTCCTGCGCGAGGCTCTGCGGGTCGTTCGTTCCCAACATCGCGCAACCGTGACGTATGAGGAGCACATCATGAACGTAAGGCATTTGACTCCACGCCATCGCGAGCGCGCGTCCCAGCTGCGTGAAAGCGGCGACCCTTTAGTAAACCTGCAGCGCCAGATGGACCGGCTGTTCGACGGCGTGATGCGTCAGTTCGACCGCCCCATATTCGACCGCCCTTTGTCGCGGTTCGGTTTCGACCGTGAAAGCGACTGGCCGAGTGTGGAGCTGAATGAGCGCGACAAGGAGCTGGTACTGACGGCCGAGCTGCCGGGCATGAGCGATCGCGATGTCGAAGTGCTGCACGAAGGAGACGCCTTGCTGCTGCGGGGCGAACGCCGCGATGTCCGCGAGGATGCCGGGCGCCGCTACAGCGAGTACTACTACGGCCGGTTTGAACGTCGCATCCCGATCGAGACCGATGTCGAATGGGAACAAGTCAGGGCGGAATTCCGCGATGGGTTGTTGACAGTGACCTTGCCGAAGACGCCGCGGGCGCAGGTCGGCAGGCGCATCCCCATCAATCGCGGCGACGAGCCTAACCAGACGCCCACGACGTGATGTCCGTTTGATGGATTCGTCCCATGCGCATCGCACATATCGCGCCCTTGTACGAATCGGTGCCGCCGCGCCTGTACGGCGGCACCGAGCGCATCGTGGCCTACTTGGCCGATGCGTTGGTCGATCTGGGGCACAACATCACCGTCTTCGCCAGCGGCGACAGTCGCACCCGCGCTGAGCTGGTACCGGCCCGCGGACGTGCCTTCCGGCTGGACCCAGAGCCGCTCAAATCCGACCTGGCCGCGCATCTGTCGATGCTGCACGAGGTGCGCCGCCGCGCCGACGAGTTCGACCTGCTGCATTTCCACGTCGATCTGCTGCATTTTCCCTTGTTCGAAGATATCGCCGAACGCACGCTCACCACGCTGCATGGGCGCCTGGATCTGCTGGACCTCGGCGAGGTATATCGCCGTTGGCCGCGTTTCCCGCTGGTGTCGATTTCCGACCGACAGCGCCTATCGCTGCGCTTCGCCCACTGGGTAGGCACCGCCTACCACGGACTGCCACCGGAGTTGCTGACTCCCGTGCCCGAACCTGCTGGCGGTTACCTTGCATTCCTGGGCCGGATTTCACCGGAAAAAAGGCCGGACCGCGCTATCTCCATCGCGCGGCGCGCGGGCCGGCCGTTGAAGATTGCGGCCAAGGTGGATGCGGTGGATGTGGGTTATTACCGCGAACGGATCGAGCCATTGCTGGCAGGCGACGGTGTGGACTTCATCGGCGAGATCGATGACGCAGGCAAACGGTCATTCCTGGGCAACGCGGATGCGCTGCTGTTCCCCATCGATTGGCCCGAACCCTTTGGCCTGGTGATGATCGAAGCGATGGCCTGCGGAACGCCGGTGATCGCCTGGGACTGCGGTTCGGTGCGCGAAGTGATCGACCACGGCGTGACCGGCTTCATCGTCGATTCGGAAGAGCAGGCGGTGGAGGCGGTGGCACGCCTGCCGGAGTTGGATCGCGCCGAAATACGGCGTGTATTCGAACGGCGGTTTTCGGCTCCGGTCATGGCACGGCGCTATCTGGATATCTATGAGACGGTGCTGGCGGGCTCGGCGCAGTCGCTTTCCGGCCCACAGCTTCCAATTCCCGAGCCGACGATCTCGTCGTTTATCGGAACGGCCGTTGGTAGTGCCTGATCCTGCGGCATGCTGACCACGGTTCCCGGCAATATTCAAAACAGCTACTCGCTCAAAGAGGGCGACAGCTTCCTGGTGTGCGACGCGCAAGGCGACATCCATGGCGACGGGGATGGTTTGTTTCAGGAGGGCACGCGCACGTTGTCGCGCTTGCGGCTTTGTCTGGATGGCGATCAGCCCACGTTGTTGAGCGCGGCGATCGCACAGGACAAAGTCGTTTTCAACGTGCATCTGACCAACCGGCCGTTGCCGCCGATTGGCGGAAACCCGGCCGCGCAGGGTGTGATCCATATCGAGCGTTCGCGCTTTCTCTGGTGCGGGCGGCTGTACGAACGCATCGATTGCATCAACTACGCCGAGAACGAAGTCGTGTTGCCGTTGCTGATCCAGTTCGGTGCCGATTTCCGCGACATGTTCGAGGTGCGCGGCATGCAGCGCGCACGCCGCGGCGAGTATCTTCCGGCCGAGTTGAGCGCGGATTCGGCGACACTGCGTTATGTGGGGCTGGACGAAACGCTTCGCAGCACCGTGATCAGTTTTTCGCTGCCGCCATCGTCATTGACGGATGAGAAGGCGCGCTTCGATGTGCGGCTGCTGCCGCACCAGGGATTCGAACTGTATCTGGAAGTCGGCATGGAGCCGTCACGGCCGGGACGCGAGCGCTACCGCGCAGCGGCTATCCGGGCGCGGGGCTCGATGCGTGCGCGCAGGCGCTCCGGTGGACGTCTGCGCGGCGGCGGTCTTCTGTTCGACGCCTGGCTTGAGCGCTCGCGCACCGACATCGCATTGCTGGCCAGCGAATTGCCTTCGGGCCGCTATCCCTACGCGGGCATCCCTTGGTTTTCGACGCCTTTCGGCCGCGACGCCATCATCACTGCCTTGCAAACGCTCTGGATAGATCCTGGCTTGGCACGGGGCGTACTGGCGTTCCTCGCCGAGCGCCAGGCGCAGGAAACATCCGCGTTCCGCGATTCGGCGCCGGGCAAGATCATGCACGAATCGCGCAAGGGCGAAATGGCGGCGTTGGGCGAGATACCGTTCGGGTTGTACTACGGTGGCGTCGACACCACGCCGTTGTTCGTAATGCTGGCCGGCCGCTATTTTCGCCGCTCCGGCGATCTGGTCTTGTTGGAAAGGCTATGGCCTGCGCTGCGGCAAGCCATGGAATGGATAGAGCGCAGCTGCGATGCCGACCCCGACGGCTTGCTGGCCTATGCGCGCGGCGAAGCCAGTGGATTGTCCAACCAGGGCTGGAAAGACAGCGACGATTCGGTTTTCCATGAAGACGGCAGCATGCCGATCGGGCCGATCGCCTTGGTCGAAGTGCAGGGTTACGTGTTCTCCGCGTTGGAAGCGATGGCGTCGCTGGCGGCGGTGCGGGGTGAGGAAGAAGCGGCCATTCGTTGGCGGATCCGCGCCGAGCGGATGCGCGAGACGGTCGAAGCGCGATTCTGGGACGAGGCACTGGATTTCTACGCGCTGGCGCGGGACGGCCAGGGGCGAATGTGCCGCATCCGCGCATCCAATCCGGGGCATCTGCTCTACGTCGGCCTGCCGCAACTGTCGCGCGCGCAGCGGGTGATCGCGCAGCTGTGTTCGCCGCCCTTCGACAACGGCTGGGGGGTGCGGACGCTGGCATCGGACCAGCCGCGCTTCAATCCCATGTCCTATCACAACGGCTCGGTGTGGCCGCACGACGTGGCGCTATGCGCGGCCGGCATGGCGCACTACGGTGCGCGGCGGCAGAGCATGCATTTGCTGGGCGAAGTATTCGAGGCAGCCACTCATTTCGGCATGCGTCTGCCGGAACTGTTCTGCGGTTTCCCGCGGGTGACCGGCGAACCGCCGATCGCCTATCCGGTCGCCTGCCTACCGCAGGCGTGGTCGGCCGGTTCGGTGTTCATGCTGCTACAGGCCTGCCTGGGTCTGCAGGTCGATGCGGCGCGCAGCGAAGTGATCATCGACCACCCGCAGTTGCCCTTTGGCGTGGATCGGTTGCGGGTCGAACGCGTGGACGTTGCCGGCGCACGCGTGGACCTGATGTTCGAACGCGTCGGCGACCGCGTACTGGCCGCGCACGCCGGCGGTTCGGCGGAAGTGCGGGTGACGGTGAGGCTGTAGGGGCTGGTAGCCGGGAGCCGGGAGAGGGAGAGCCCCTCCTCCTTGACCGCCATTCGGCGGTTGAAGAGCATTTGGGAGGGATTTGATTTGGAGCTGTCGTAGCAACTTGTCTAGGCAGCCCAACGAAGACGGGCCGCTTGCGCGGCCCGTCTGGCTTTTTTCGACGAAAGGATTGGACTTACTTCAGCCCGGCGTCCTTGCGCAGTGCTTCGGCACGGTCCGTCTTTTCCCACGAGAACGCGGTAGCGGTGTGCTTCTTGCCGGCGCCGTCGGTGTAGCTGATTTCCTGCGGTTTGCGGCCGAAGTGGCCGTAGGCGGCAGTCTGCTGGTACATGGGATGGATCAGGTCCAGCATCTGGATGATGCCGTACGGGCGCAGGTCGAAATGCTTGCGGATCAGCTTCTCGATCTTCTGGTCGTCGATCTTGCCGGTGCCGAAGGTGGTCACCGAGATCGAAGTCGGCTCCGCCACGCCGATCGCGTAGGACACCTGCACTTCGCAGCGGTCGGCCAGGCCGGCAGCCACGACATTCTTGGCCACGTAGCGCGCAGCATAGGCGGCCGAACGATCCACCTTGGACGGATCCTTGCCCGAGAACGCGCCGCCGCCATGACGGGCCCAGCCGCCGTAGGTGTCGACGATGATCTTGCGGCCGGTCAGGCCGCAGTCGCCCACCGGGCCGCCGATCACGAACTTGCCGGTCGGGTTGATGTGGAACTTGGTGCCCTTGTGCAGCCACTTGGCCGGCAGAACGGGCTTGACGATGTGCTCGCGCACGGCTTCGACCAGGTCCTTCTGCTTGATGTCCGGGTCGTGCTGGGTCGATAGCACCACTGCGTCGATAGCCACGGCCTTGCCGTTTTCATAGCGCAGGGTGACCTGGCTCTTGGCATCCGGGCGCAGCCACGGCAGCGGCGAATTCTTCTTCTTGCGCACCTTGGCCTGCTGTTCGACCAGGCGGTGCGACAGGTGGATGGCCGCCGGCATGTAGCTGTCGGTCTCGTTGGTGGCATAGCCGAACATCAGGCCCTGGTCGCCAGCGCCTTGTTCTTCGGGCTTCTTGCGGTCCACGCCCTGGTTGATGTCCGGCGACTGCTTGCCGATCAGGTTCAGCACGCCGCAGGTCTCGCCGTCGAAACCGACTTCGCTGCTGTCGTAGCCGATGTCCACGATCACCTTGCGGGTCAGCGCTTCCAGATCGATCCAGGCGGAGGTGGTGATTTCCCCGGCCACGATGGCCACACCGGTCTTGACCAGCGTTTCGCAAGCCACGCGGGCGCGCTTGTCCTGGGCCAGGATGGCGTCGAGGACGGCGTCGGAAATCTGGTCGGCGACCTTGTCCGGATGGCCTTCGGAGACCGATTCGGAGGTGAACAGGTAATTGGACATTCGGCTTGTATCCCTTGGTATATCCCTCTATGGGGATGAAAAGATGGGTGCGCATGATACACGCGCCGGGCAGAGCGTGCATTCTGCCCCGTTCAGCGTGGCAGTAGGGTTAAACCGGGAAGAAAAAGGATGGCCCCGATCCCCGCAAGGCCCGCTGTCACGCATCTGCCGCAAAACCGCCATCGGGGTGTCGCGAATCGGTAGCAGGCTGCGCGCGAAACCCCGCCGCAGATTCCCGCCGACTCGATATGCGCCCGCTGGAACAACAGATCGCAGAACGCTACCCGCAGTGGTTCCGTGGCCGCCGCGCCTGGGTGGCGCGGCCGCTGCTGAAGACGTTCGGCAAATGGTCGCGGCTGGATGCGGCGTACGGCTTCCTCGCCGCTCATACCCATCTGCGCGACTTCGCCTTTCTCGAAGCGGCGATGGACTTCCTCAACCTGCGCTATGTGGTGGACCACGTCGAGCGCCGGCGGATTCCGGACAGCGGCCGCCTGCTGATCGTGGCCAATCATCCTTCCGGTGCGCTGGATGCCATGGCCCTGCTGCACTTCGTGGGCAGCGTCCGGCGCGACGTGAAGATCGTCGCCAACGATTTCCTCACCGGTATCGACAACCTGAAGGATCTGCTGCTGCCGGTACGCATCCTGGGTGGCAATCCGGGTGCGGACAGCCTGCGCGCCATCGAGCAGGCATTGGAAAACGAACAATGCGTCATTGTGTTCCCGGCGGGCGAGGTTTCGCGGTTGGGGCCGCGCGGAGTGACCGACACACGCTGGCGCCGCGGATTCCTGCGATTTGCCCGCAATACCGGCACGCCGGTGTTGCCGGTGCGGATTCAGGCGCGCAACTCGGCGTTCTTCTACGGCGCCTCGGCCTTGTTGAAGCCGGCGGGCACGGCCTTGCTGGCGCGCGAAATGTTCACCCGCAGCCAGCGCCGCATTGTTCTGCGCGTCGGCAACCTGATGCGGGTCGACGAAAGCGTCGATCCCCAGACCGCAGTGGCTCAGGTAAGGCGCGCGCTGTACGCCATCGGCCGGCGGAAGGAAACCAGCCAGGAAGGGCCGGAACCACTGGTGGCCGCAGTGGATCGGCACGTCCTGAGCACCGCCATAGCCTCGATGGAATGCCTGGGCGCCACCACCGACGGCAAGCAAATATGCGTAGGCCGAGTGGCATCGGATTCCCCCCTGTTGCGCGAAATCGGCCGCTTGCGCGAACTGACTTTCCGCCAGGTCGGCGAGGGCACCGGCAAGCGGATGGACGTCGATCCTTACGATGCCTGGTACGAACACATCGTGTTGTGGGACGCGCAAGCGCGGAAGATCGCCGGCGCCTACCGCATTGCCCGCGGCGCGCCGGTACTGGCCGAGCAGGGGCTCAAAGGGTTGTACACGGCCTCGTTGTTCCACTACGCCGACGACGCGTTGCCGCGCATCGCGCAAGGCATGGAGCTGGGACGAAGCTTCGTGACGCCCGAGTACTGGGGCAGCCGCAGTATCGATTACCTGTGGCAGGGTATCGGCGCCTATCTGCGCCGGCATCCGCGTATCCGCTATCTGTTCGGCGCGGTATCCATGAGCGCGGCGCTGCCGCTGCACGCACGCGAACAGATCGTCAGCTACTACGCCCAGTACTACGGCGATCCCAGCGGCGAAGCGGTTTCGCGCCATCCTTTCCGCTACACCGCCACGCCGCCTTCGTTCGGGCAATTGGACGCGGACACCGCTTTCCGGGTGCTGAGAACCAATCTGGATGCATTGGGTGCCACCGTACCCATGCTGTACAAGCAATACACCGAGCTATGCGAACCGGGCGGCACGCGGTTCCTCGCATTCGGCGTGGATCCGGCCTTCAGCGATTCCATCGACGGTTTGATCGAAGTCGATCTGCACTGCATTCGCCCCAAGAAGCGAGCGCGCTATCTGGAACCAACTCCGCGCGAGGCGGTGCCGGCATGAGCCCCCGGACCGCCACCGCTCCGATGAAGCGCGCGGTCTTCGTTTCCGATGTTCATCTGGGTTCCAAGCATTGCCACGCGGCCGAGTTCGCCGATTTCCTGAGCGGGCTGCGCTGCCGCCGGCTCTACTTGGTAGGCGACATCGTGGACCTGTGGTGGATGGCGCAGCGTCGGGCCTCCTGGGATGCCGCCCACAATCGCGTGGTTGAAAACCTGCACGCGTTGGCACGCAATGGCACCGAACTGATCTACGTGCCCGGCAATCATGACCGTCCCGTGCGCCGCTTCTGCGGACTGATGCTGCCTGCCATGCAAGTGCGCCGCCGCGCTATCCACACTACCGCCGATGGCCGGCGCCTGCTGGTGACCCATGGCGACGACTACGACGGCATCACCCATTTCGGCGGTCTGCAAGAACAATTCGGCGATTGGTTGTACTACCGCATCCTTACCGGCAATCGCATCACCAACCAGGTCCGCCGCCGCCTGGGCCTACGCTACTGGTCGCTGGCCGAATACCTGAAACGCCAGAGCGATGCGGCCGAACGCTACATCGGCCGTTTCGTGCAGGCCGGCTTGGACGATGCGCAGCGCCGCGGCCTCGACGGCATCATCTGCGGGCACATCCATCGCGCGGCTTTGTTCCAACGCGACAACCTGGTCTACGCCAACGACGGCGACTGGGTGGAAAGCCTGACCGCGTTGTGCGAGGAAGCCGACGGCAGCTTGCAGTTGGTATCGCATGCTGGGCAGGTGCTCTCGGTTGTTCCAGCACGCCTACGGCTGGTGTCGCCGGATATGTCGAAGGCGGCTTGATTCGCCATAACTTGTAGGAGCGACGTAAGTCGCGATGAAGCTTTACCAGTAGAGCTTCATCGCGACTCACGTCGCTCCTACAACAGGGCGCGCGGGCTGTTAGCATCCCGCCATGGACTCCCTCTCTCAAATCGTACTCGGCGGCGCCATCGCGGCGGCCATTGCCCCGGCCCGTCACCGTCGCGCTGCGTTGCTGGCGGGCGCGGCACTGGGCACATTGCCCGACCTGGATAGCTTTCCCATCATGCTGTTCACCGATGACCCGATCGCGCTGATGACGGTGCATCGCAGCTTCAGTCACTCACTATTCGTGCTGCCGCTGGTCGCATGGTTGATCTGGTGGCTGTTCAAACGCACCGGCGGCCGGGTCGCGGAGTCGCCGCGGCGATGGTTCTGGGCCATGCAGCTGGCGCTGGTGACGCATCCGCTGCTGGATGCATTCACTGTTTATGGCACGCAACTATGGTGGCCGCTGATGCCGCCGCCCACCATGTGGTCCAGCGTCTTCATCATCGATCCGGCGTACACCGTCTGGCTGCTTATCGGCTGCGTGGTGGCTTGGTTCGCGCGCGAAAAGCGGCTTGCGCAACGTGCATTGGTCGCAGGTTTGGTACTGAGTTGCGGCTACCTGGGCTGGTCACTGGCCGCCAAGAACCTGGTGGACCGCGAAGCCGATCGAACGCTCGCGGCCATGGGCTTGTCCGGCGCGCCGCGTTTCTCGGTGCCGATGCCGTTCAATACGTTGCTGTGGCGGGTGGTGGCAATGACCCCCAGCGGATATGTCGAAGCCGAGCGTTCGGTGTTCGACAAAGGGCCGCTGGTCTTCCGCGGCTATCCATCCAATACGCAGGCATTGGCGGAAGCGCGAGACATCCCCGCGGTGAAGCGGTTGACCTGGTTCAACCGCGGCTTCATGCGGGCGCAGGTGCAGGGCGACCGGCTGGTGCTGTCGGACCTGCGCATGGGATTGGAACCGGATTACACCTTTCAATTCGCGGTCGCCGAACGGCGGAGCGATGCTTGGCACGCGGTAGCGCCGGTGCAGCTGCCGTGGGCGGCTCCGGTTTCCGGAATCGATGGAATGCGCAAGCTGATGGGAGCCATGTGGCAGCGCATCTGGCGGCAATCGGATCAGCCGTTCCGTGCTGCGATGGATCCCACAGATGAGGTGCCGTTGCGAGAAGGGCAGCGTTGATTCGTAGAGCCAGAGCAAATCCCCCTCAGTCCCCCTTGACCAGCCATTCGGCTGTTAAAAGCGTAAAAGGGGGACTGAGGGGGATTTGCTTTTTGCGCTCCGTAAAAGCGGCACCACTCAATAAACCGTCGCCCGCGCCTGCACAAAGGAATAGAAGAACACCGCATTGGGATCGTTCTGTACGTCGTTCATTTCGCGGCGCATGCCGTCGACGATTTCCTGGGTGACTCGTCCTGCTTCCAAAAGTTGATCCGCCGCCGACAGCAGCAATTCCTCCCAGAAGGCGATCATGGTTTTGCGCCGTGCCGGTTCGCGGTTGTCGAAATGGAAGGTCTTGATCTCGGTGGCGACATCGCGATAACCGCCGGCCAGCAGCAGGTTGCCCAGCTTGGCGCCGATGAACGGGTCGCCGCCGCTGTCGTACTGGAAATCGTTGAAGGCCATCCAATAGCGCCAGACATTGGGCGAGTAAGGATCCAGCAGGAACGATGAGTTCATCACCTCGGTGATATAGACCGGCGAGCCCGGCGACAGCACGCGGCGAACCTCGTTCAGGACGCGGGCCGGTGAAGGCACGTGTTCCAGCACCCAGCACAGGAACGCCGCATCGAACTCGCGCGGCGAGAACGGCAGGTTGGTGGCATCGGCCTGCTGCAGGGTGTAGCGGCCTTGGCACCAAGGCATCTTGGCGAGGTTTCGCTGTGCGGCCTCCAACTGTGCTTCGTTCAAGTCCACGCAGGTGACATGGATATCCGGGAAGCGCCGCAGCAGGATCTCGGTTTGCGCGCCCACACCGCTGCCGACTTCCAGCACACGGCGTGCGCCGGTGTAGTCGATGTTGCTGAAGATGGTGGATTCCGCCAGCCGCGCCTGCTTCATCAGTCGCGCTTGTTCCACCGCAGAAAAGCCGTGCAGGTAGGTCGCCTCGGGCTTGGTATCACTCATGGTGAATATTCCTTTGAAATGCGGCGCTCAACGGGTTTGAGCGCGTTTCAGCAGGTCAGGCGGCCGCGGGCAAGTCTGGCACCACGCCCGCTACCAGCGCGTCGAAATAGTCGCGGGTTAGCCGCACCTGTTCGTCCGCCGTTTCCGCGCGATTGACCACGGCGCGGAACGCCGCGCGCTGCTCGGCCGAATGTTCGGGGCGATCCTTGGCGTACCAGCCCAGATGCTTGCGCGCTATCCGTACGCCCTGCGGCTCGCCGTAGAAATCGTGCAGCGCGTGCAGATGGCCCAGCAGGATGTCGCGTATCTCCGCGAGCGTCGGGGGCGGCAGTGTCTGACCCGTCGCCAGGTAGTGAGCCACTTCGCGGAAGATCCACGGCCGGCCTTGTGCGGCGCGGCCGATCATCACCGCATCGGCGCCGGTATGTCGGAGCACATGCGCGGCCTTCTGCGGTGAATCGACATCGCCGTTGGCCACTACCGGAATGGTCAGCGCGGACTTGATCTGGGCAATGGTGTCGTACTCGGCGACGCCGGTGTAGTGCTGATCGCGGGTACGCCCATGCACGGCCAGCGCAGCGATGCCGCTGCTTTCGGCAATCCGCGCGATCGTCAGGCCATTGCGATGATCGCAGTCCCAGCCGGTGCGTATCTTCAAGGTGACGGGCACTTCGACCGCTCCCACCACGGCTTCCAATATTCGCGCCACCAACATTTCGTCGCGCATCAGCGCCGAACCGGCCCAGGCATTGCAGACCTTCTTGGCCGGGCAGCCCATGTTGATGTCGATGATCTGCGCGCCGTGGTCCACGTTGTAGCGCGCGGCCTCGGCAAGTTGCTGCGGTTCGGTGCCGGCGATCTGCACGCTGATCGGCGCCGGCTCGCCAACATGATCCATGCGGCGCTGGGATTTCTCGGTTTTCCAGAAGCGCGGATCGCTGATGGTCATTTCCGACACGGCCGAACCCGCGCCCAGCCGCTTGCACAGCTGCCGGAACGGTTTGTCGGTCACACCTGCCATCGGAGCCAGGAATACGGGCGGGTCGATGCGGTGGGGGCCGATGTGGAGCGCTTGGGATGCCATGCCGCCATTATCCGTCCGCTGCGCGGGCAGGGGAATCGGTGGGGAGCCGGTAGCGGGGAGTGGAAAGTGGAAAGTGGAAGTGAGAAGGCTTTGGTCTGCCTCTCCTCTTTATAAGCGATGACCCGCCGTTCGGCGGTTGAAGAGCATTTGAGGGAGATTTGCTTTTGCTTTCTGGCAACGCCCTAGCGTGCGTGCCGGCGCCGCGCACGCCAGAACAGGAACCCGGAAATCAGCAGGAATGCGGGCACCAGGCCGGTCAACGCCACGCCCCACTGCCACGCCTTGCCACCCACGAAGCCGCCATGCAGCGGATAGATGGCATCGCTGATGCGCGAGCCCAGGTCCTGAGCGGTTGCGTCGTAGACCTGCACCGCCTGCAGCCGATAGGGATCCATCCAGACCACGCTGCGGCCGTTCGGATGCCATTCGCCCGCGGCGCGGGCACGGATCGATATCAGTGCATCGTCTTTTTTGGGGAGCGCGATCCGCCGCAGTTCGCCGCCGGCGAGCCTGCCTTCCGACGCGGCCAGCAATGCGGGCCAATCGATGGCCTGATCGGTCGGCGGCAACGGTATTGGCGGCACCATCTCCGGGCCATCGTCCAACGACCATCGCAGTGCGTTGCGGGTCGCCTGGTTGTAGACCATCGCCACGCCGGTAGCCACCACCAGAAACAGCACCGGCAACAGCAATGCGCCGGTGCTGCGATGCCAGCTGAGCCAACGCCGCGTCGGCGGACCGCGATACCAGCGCAGGCTGGCGGCCAGCGCACGCCAACGCGGCCACCACAGATAAAGACCGGATAACAGAATGAAGAGGGCGATCAATCCGAACACGCCCAGCACTTCTTCGCCTGTCTCGCCCGCCAGCAGATGGGTATGCAGATCGCGTAGCCAGAGCACCCAATCGTTGTCCTTGCTGCGTGCCAGCAGCAGCTCTCCGCTGGCGGCATCGAAATACCGGCGTTCGCCACCACTGAAAAACACCTGCCACACCGGCAGCCTGGCCGATGGCAAATCCGCTGAGCGCATGCCGCGCGGACCCCATTCCTCGATGATGCGCGCCAGGGCCTCACCCTGCATGCTTACCGGCGGTAGTTCTGCTTTGGCCAGCTGCGGATGCGCCATCAGCAGCAATTCGCGCTGGAAGGCCAGTACGGTGCCGCTCAACGCCACCACCACCAGCACAATGCCGGCAGTGAGTCCCAACCATAAGTGCAGCCACTTCAGCACGCCGCGCAAACGGCGGCGTGCTGGCAGGTCGGAGTTGGTCTGGCGCTGGAGCATGCTGGACAAGTGGAGGACGATCAGAACCGGTGCGACCAGCCTACCGTCAGTACCCGGCCGCGGCCGGCCGTGTAGGTGTCGTTGCGTGGAGTCGTGACCTGCGAGTAATAACTGATGTATTGCTCGTTGAATACGTTCTCCACGCCGATGCTCAAAGTGCCGACCGGCAGCTTGAAGCGTGTCAAGAGGTCCACGGTGGTGTAGCCGTCGAAGCTGACCTTATCGTAGGTACCGGCGCGGTTGAGCGTATAGAAATCCCGGTTGTAAGCCTTGCTGGCTTGCAGGCGCAAGTTCGCCGAAGGCGTGAACGCCAGTTCCCAGAAGGCGGTGAGGCGGTCGGGGCTGACGTTGATACCGGGCAGATCGCTATCGACACGATAGTCCTTGTTGCTGTCGTAGCGGCCGCGGGTGCGGGCATAGGCGAGGCCGATTCGCATATCGTCCTGCACCTGATACGCCGCACTGCCATCGAAGCCTTTGATCTCGGTGCGCTCGCGAGCGACGTTGTAGGTTTGGGTGGCGGTGTCGAAATCCAATCGCGAACCCAGATCGGAATCCGAACGGTACATCGCCAAGTGAACCAACCAGCGGCCGTCGTCGTAGTCCAGTCCTATTTCCTGGTTATCGGCGATTACCGGCTGCAGGTCGACCAAGCCGTCGACGCTTTGGCCCGCCCGGTTCACGGCGCGCAATACGCGGCCGATATCGGCGACGGTGTAGCCCTCCGCGTAAGAGGCATACAGCTTCAACGCGTCTGTCGCTTCCCACACCAGACCCACATTGGGCATCGTTTCGCTGGTGGTTGGCGAGCCGCCCTGCACGAACTGACTGCCGCCAGCGTTCGCCGGGATCGTGGTGTAGTCGTCGACTTCCAGCTTGCCGTGTTCGTAGCGCAGTCCGCCGGTCAGCATCACCGTGTCGGTCAGCCACCACTCGGCTTGCACGAACGGCGACCAGGATTCGTAGACCGTTTCCGGCACCCAATTCAGCCCGGCGATGACCAGTTCCTGCGAGGTAGTATCGCGACCCACGTCCAGGCCCAGCGTCGCGCGCAGCCGCAGGCCGAACAGATCGCCACGCGACCAGCTGAATTTGCCGCCCAGTTTTTCGGAGGTGTTCTGCGATTGGTCGTACCAGTTCAGATCGCGACCGTCGCCCCAGAAATCGCCCCAGTCGCTGCCGCCGTACAGCGCGGAAAAATCGACCCAGTACAGCTGCGCCTGCAGGTAACCGCCGCCGAGCGATTTGTCGGTGTAGTCCGCCACCACCGACGTAGTGCGGTTGCGCGGGCCTTCGCCCTCCGGGTCGCCGCGTTCGGAGCTCGCGGGAATGCCGTTGATGGCATCGCCGTTGACCACGACGTAGTCGTTGTTGCCTTGCAGCTGATAACGGTTGGCGGTCAGCTGCAGGCGGCGATCTTCGTCGATGTTCCAGCCGCCTTTGGCGAACAGGTTGTGGCTGCGCGAGTCCATCAAGTCGCCCTGTACCGCATTGATCGCCAGCGGATTTCCATCACCGTCGTAATACAGTCCTTCGCTCGCGTAGGACGCCCCGCCAACAAAATCGAATGCGCCCTGGCGGGTGCCGAACAGATAGGAGCCGCGATAGCCGACGCTGTCGTCCTCGTGCGAAAGCGCACTGCTGGCGCTCAGGCTGACATCGTGAAAGCTGCTGCCATCCTTGCGCGGGGCGTGCTTGGTGATGATGTTGATGATGCCGCCGGAAGCGCCCAGTCCTTGCAACGCGTTAGCGCCGTGGATCACTTCGATGCGCTCGATCATCGCCGGATCGAGGGTGTGGCCATCGCGGCCGCCGTCCCGCAACGGCGTGGACTGCGGGACACCATCGACCAGGTACAGCGGCTTGCGTCCACGCAGGGTTTCACCCGCGTTGGTGAGCTTCTGCCGGGAAGGAGTGAAAGACGGAATCAGATTGGCCAAAACCTGCGACAAATCCTGAGTCAGCGCCAACTGCTGTTCCAACTGCGCGCGGTCGATCACCGTGATCGTGTTGGGCAGGGCGGCTTCGGAATCGGGAATACGGCTGGTGCTGGCCGAGACGGTGACCCGGTCGAGTTCCGTCGGGTTGTCGGTTTGGCTTTGCGCGAAGACCGCGGAAGGAAGGGCGAGGGCGACCGCGAGGGTCAGCAGACGGGGGTGGGGAAGCGTCATGGTCCAGATCATTGAGTTGAAAACGTCACCCTCATTGTAAATGAGAATTGTTTTCAAAATGAACTGGAGCCCTGTCTTTCAGGGCTTTTGTTGACTTGGGTCAAACAGAGCTAGTCGCTGTACCGGGACTGCACATCGGCCAGCGCTGGCATGGCCATGGCAGCGCCCAGGTGTTCGGTGGACAAGGCGGCATAACGGCTGGCGAAGCGGACGTGCTGGGAAAACGCCGCCGTCGGGTCGGTCGCCAGCGATGCGGCCAAGGCGCCGTTGAACGCGTCGCCCGCACCGGTGGTGTCGACCACGTTGGCGGCCTCGGCCGGCGCCCGATAGTTGGCGCGCGCGTCGCCATGCAAGACGGTTTCAGCGTGCGACACGAATATGCCGGTGGCGCCCAGCGTGACCACCACCGTGCCGTGCGGAAACAGCTGGCGGCAGAAGTGGTGCAGTGTCTGCATGTCCAGCGTGGCCACTTGGTCGGCCTCAACGCGCTCGCCGAGGTGGCGGGCGAGTAGTGCGGCGAACTCGGTTTCGTTGGGCGTGATGATGTCCGCCAGCGCCAGCAGATCGGTGCTGGTGCCGGCATTGGCCGGGGCGGGATTCAACACGGTGGTGACGCCGTGCAGTCGCGCCAGTTGCAGCGCGGCGGTAACGCTTTCCACCGGCGATTCGAGTTGCGCCAGCAAAACGCCCGCGGACGCGACCGTGGCTTGCTGCTGTTCCAGGAATTCCGCCGTCAGCGCCGCGTTGGCGCCCGCGCCGACCACAATGCTGTTGCGGCCGTGCGTGTCGACATAGATGCCCGCAGTGCCGGTGGGTTCTTCGCAGGCTTGCACGCGCAAGTCGATGCCGTTGGCCGCGGCCAGTGAACGCGCCAGTGCGCCACCGGCGTCGTCACCCAAGGCGCAGACAAATACGGTCGGGGCACCGGCACGGGCAGTCGCGACGGCCTGGTTGAAGCCTTTGCCGCCGGGGCCGAACGTGTACTTGCCGGCGATGGTCGCGCCTGGCGCCGGCAACGTGTCGCAGCGCCAGACGTGGTCGACATTGAACGAGCCGATGACGGCAACGTGGGCACGGGATGCGGAAGCTGCGGGGGTCGTCATAAAGATGGCCTGATCAAGCACGGTTGGCTAATACGCCGCCAATGAGAAACGAAAAAAGCAGGAGAAGAACGGCCTGGTTCGACCAAACACCGCGAACCACGACGCGTGCGGAAACCTGCCATCAGCCGAAATGGGACAGCACGCCGGCGATGGTGGCCGTCATGAGCGTGGCGATGGTGCCGCCCAGCACGGCGCGCAGGCCGAAACGCGCCAGGTCGGAGCGGCGCTCCGGCGCCAAACCGCCGATGCCGCCGATCTGGATGGCGATGGAGCTGAAGTTGGCGAAACCGCACAGTGCATAAGTGGCGATCAGCCTGCCTTCTCCGCTCAGCGACACGCCGGCGACCTTGCCGTTGACGATGTCGGCCAGCTGCATATAGGCAACGAACTCGTTGATGACCAACTTCTGCCCGATCAACGACCCCACCGTACTGGCGTCCTGCCACGGCACGCCAATGACCCAGGCGATAGGCGCCAGCACGAAACCGAAGATCGTCGCCAGGTCCGTGGGCTTGCCGATCAATGCGGACAAGCCGGTGACTTCGCCGAACCAGGTCAGCGGCGAGTTGATCAACGCGATCAAGGCGATGAAGGCCAGCAGCATGGCGCCGATATTGAGCGCCAGACGCAGGCCGTCACCAGCGCCGGCGGCGGCCGCATCGATGATGTTGCTGGAGGTCTTTTCCACTTCCATCTTTACCGTGCCGCGGGTCAGCGGCGTGCCGGTTTCCGGTATCAGCAGCTTGGCCACCACCAAGGTGGCGGGCGCCGCCATGATGGAAGCGGCCAGCAGATGCTTGGCGTAGAACGCTTGTTGTTCCGGATCGCCGCCGCCCAGCATGCCGACGTAGGCCGCCAGCACGCCGCCGGCGATATGCGCCATGCCGCCGATCATCATGGTGATCAGCTCGGACTCGGTCATCTTGGGAATGTAGGGGCGTACCGTCAGCGGCGCCTCGGTCTGGCCGATGAACACGCTGGCGCAGACGCTGGTGGTTTCCGCACCGGAAACGCGCATCACTTTGGTGATGGCCCATGCCATTGCCCTGACCACTGCCTGCATGACCCCCAGGTGGTACAGCACACCCATCAGTGCGGCGAAGAAGATGATGGTGGGCAACACTTGGAAAGCAAAGATGAAGCCGAATTTTTCGGTATCCATCAGGCTGCCGAAGATGAAGCCGGAGCCGGCCTTCACGAATTCGAGGACCTTCACGAAGCCGTGGCCGAGCCAGTCGAACACTTCTTTCCCGCCCGGCACCAACAACACCAACGCCGCGAAGGCGATCTGCAGCGCCACGCCGGTGGCGACCAGCTTCCAGTCCACGGCCTTCTTGTTGTTGGAAAACAGCCAGACGATGCCGATCAGTACCGCCAAACCGAATAGGCCGAAGCCGACGCGCCCCAAAGCTTCGAGCATGGAATCCCCCAAACCACAGTCATTGTTCCGAAGCGCCGCAGTCTAGCAGGCGGCCCAAGCGTCTCCGGCTGAACCGCCCAGGCCAATCTCGTTCAGCCGACCCCGTTCCAGGCTACCCAGGCGGCAATGGCGAGAAAAACCACGGCAGCCATCCCCCGCGCGAGCTTGAGCGGCAACCGATCGGCGAAGCGGTGTCCCATCCAGACCACCGGCAGGTTGGCCAACAGCATGCCCACGGTGGTGCCGGCGATGACCTGCCACAGAGGGTCGTACTTGGTAGCCAGCAGGACCGTGGCGATCTGGGTCTTGTCGCCGATTTCGGCCAGGAAGAATGCGACGGTCGTGGCAACGAAGGCGCCGTGAGGCGGCAGGCGGTCGCCTTCGTCGTCCAGGCTGTCGGGCTTCAGCGTCCATAGGGCAACGGCGAGGAAGCTGGCCGCGACACCCCAGCGAAGCGCGGTGGGCGAGAGCCACTGCGACAACTCGGCGCCGAACCAGGCGGAGACCGCATGGTTGATCAGTGTGGCGGCCAGGATGCCGAGCGCGATCGGCCAGGGCTTGCGGTAGCGGGCGGCCAGCAACAGGGCCAACAACTGGGTCTTGTCGCCGATTTCAGCCAGCGCGACCGTCCCGGTCGATACCAGCAAGGCTTGCAGTGAAAACATCAGGAGCTCCGGGGCCAGGCATTCGCGAACGCGAAGGCAAACATCGCGCAGCCCGGCCCGGGTGACGCAATGCCTGCCTTCGGTCTTGCCCAGCCGAAGCGATGGCTTCAGCCCCGCACACCATGGCTTGATTCCTGGACGGGGTGTTCCCGGATCGGAATGCTTTCAGGGCGGGAGTGATCCCGAACGAAAGCCGCCAAGTATGTTGATGCACGGACCCTGCACGCGGCAGGTAGGCTACTCCCCGGAGGAAAGTGCGCGCATTCTAGCCGATGCTGCTTTGGCGATGAGTAAACTCTTCTCATTTGCGCGGTATGTCCGTGCAGGGAGACCGACATGCAATACCGCCGCTTGGGTTCATCCGGTCTGCAGCTTTCCGCCTTGTCGTTTGGCGCCTGGGTCAATTTCGGCGATCGCATCAGCCGTGATGGCGCGCGCGAGTTGATCTCCGCCGCATGGGACCATGGCGTCAACTTCTTCGACAACGCCGAGAGCTACGCGCATGGCGAAGCCGAGCGCGTGATGGGCGATGCCATCCGCGATCTCCGATTGCCGCGCGATGGTTATTGCATCTCCAGCAAAGTGTCCTTCGGCGCAGTCGCCGATCCTCGGCCGACCCAGCGCGGTTTGTCCCGCAAGCATGTGACCGAAGGTTGCCACGCAGCGTTGCGGCGCTTGCAAGTGGACTACCTGGATCTTTTCTTCTGTCATCGTCCGGACCCGGACACGCCCATCGAAGAAACGGTATGGGCCATGGACACGCTGATCCGGCAAGGCAAAGTGCTGTACTGGGGTACTTCCGAATGGTCTGCCGCGCAAATCAAGGAAGCGGCTCGCATCGCACGCCATCATCATCTGCATGCACCCACGATGGAGCAGCCGCAGTACAACCTGTTGCGGCGTTCGCGAGTGGAATTGGAGTACGCGCCGCTGTATTCCGAATTGGGCCTGGGCACCACGACTTGGTCGCCATTGGCGTCGGGTTTGCTGACCGGCAAATACGATCAGGCAGTGCCCGCCGATACGCGGCTGGGTTACGAAGGCAACGAAGAACTGCAGCGCCTGGTGATGGGTTCGCCCGAAGAGCGCCGCCGCGAACGTGTTCGCCGCTTCATCGCACTTGCCGCCGAGGCCGGCGAAGCACCCGCGCCGTTGGCGATTGCCTGGTGCCTGCGCAACCCGTTCGTCTCCACCGTCATCACCGGCGCAAGCCGCGTACCGCAGTTGTTGGAGAACCTGCGCGCGGTCGAACTGTCGCAGCGATATGACGAAGCCTTCTGGGATCGCCTGAGCGCTGCGACGTCTTGAGGGGCCGGGGAATTGGAACTGGGAATCGTAGGATGGGTCGAGCGCAGCGACACCCATCGATCGCGATGATGGGTGTCGCTGCACTCGACCCATCCTACGTAGCTGGGAGGCCTTGAATTCCAACGCGCGAACATTGGGGGTAGGGCGGGTCTTGACCCGCCATCGCCATGCCGGAACTCGCGACGATGGCTGGTGGAGGTGGCTTGGAATATTGACGGGCGGCTTTCGGTAGTTGTCCAGGCAAGCATCAAGATGGCAATGAAGGGTCAAGACCCGCCCTACGTGCCTAGTCAAAGGAGGAGTAAAGCCACAGGCTTTTCCCGCTCCCCTGCTCCCCGCTCCCAAACTGCCTGTTGACTCTATAATGAGAATCATTATCATCTTAATTCGTTCCGCCATGGAGCTATCCGATGACCGCAAACGTAACCCCCTTATCGAAGGTCGAACCCTTGTCGCTGCGGGACCGGCTGCCGTCGCGTCCGGCGTTCGCGGAAGAGGCGCTGGACAGCGAGACGCTGCTCAAGGGCCAGCGCGAAATCCTGATCCGCCACGGCGACAAGGTGTACCGCTTGCGCCACACCAGCAACGACAAGCTGATTCTTACCAAGTAAGCCTAGCCTCACCCGCGTAGCTCGCGATTCGCAGTGCGCCGCCCTTCCTCTCCAGGGCGGCGTGCCGCGAATCGCTTCTTTACTCCACCGGGCGCCAGCCAACGATTCCATCGGCCGCCAGCCTTTCCGGTCTCTATCTACTCTTGAAACCGACAGGAAAGCTGTACGCCCATGATGCGCCCCACGTTGCTGACCTCGGCACTGTGGCTGGCATTCGCCAGCCTGGCCCACGCCGAAACCGCCGCCGATAGTTCCGCCAATAGTCCAGCCGCCGCTTCCGCCAGCGCCGCCAAGACCGCATACGAATTCCAGCGGATCCAAGTCACCGCCACTCGCGGAGAGCGTGCGCTTTCGGATGTGCCCAGCACGGTGGACGTGATCGATCGCGAGCAGTTGGACGACCGGCTGATTCGCGACATCAAGGATCTGGTGCGCTACGAGCCGGGCGTGTCGGTCTCCGCCACCACCGGTCGCTTTAATGCCCTGAGCGGCTTCCGTATTCGCGGCTTGGATGGCAACCGCGTATTGATCCAGACCGATGGCATTCCGGTGTCGGACAACTTCGGCTTCGGCAGCTATCTGGCGGCCAATCGTAATTTCGTCGACCTTGAAACACTGAAGCAGGTCGAGATCGTGCGCGGACCGGCGAGTTCGCTGTATGGCTCGGATGCATTGGGTGGCGTGGTCGCGTTTGTTACCAAGGACCCTTCGGATTATCTGGAGGAAGGCAAGGATGCCTACTTCGGTTTGAAGTTCGGCTTCGAGAGCGACTGGGAAGGATTGTTCGGCGGCGCCACCGCGGCGTTCGGCGGCGACCGCTGGAGCGGCATGGTGGCGGTCAGCCATCGCCAGGGCAAGGAAACCGAAAACCAGGGCGACAACGAGAGCTCAGGTGCGGCTCGCACTGCCGCAAACCCTCTGCGCCGAGATGGCCGCAGCCTGCTGAGCAAACTGGTATACGCGCCCAGCGAGAACCAGCGCTTCAAGCTGACGGTGGAAGGCAACGAGGACTACAGCAGCGTCGATGCGCTCAGCAATCTGACCGCCGCCATTCTTTCGCAGGAAGGAAGGGACCACCAAACCCGTGCGCGCGTGTCGCTGGAACATGAAGTCGACAGTCTGGATGCGGGCTTCGCCGACAGTTTGAATTGGCGGATCTATCGCCAGGACAGCGAGAGCACCCAGCGCACCCAGGAACGGCGCAGCAACAATACGCGGCGGGTGATGGATCACAATTTCGACCAGCGCTTGTACGGTCTGCAGGGGATTTTCCACAAGGCCTTCACCACCGGCACAGTCGACCACGATTTGACGTACGGGGTGGATGCTTCCTGGTCCGAAACCCACGAGAAGCGCGACGGCATGACGGTCAATCTGGCCACCGGTGCGGTCAGCAAGACAGTGGGCATGGATGTGTTCCCGGTCCGCGATTTTCCGGTCAGCAAGACCACCAAGATCGGCGCCTACGTGCAGGACGAAATGCGTTTCGCCGATGGCAAGTTCAGCCTGATTCCGGGCTTGCGCGTGGACTACTACAAGCTCGATCCGACCTTGGACAACATCTTCGCCGAAGACAACCCTGGCGTCGCGGTGGAAGGCATGGACGAAACCAGCGTGTCGCCCAAGCTGGGCGGCGTATGGCGCTTCGCCGAAGGCTGGTCGTTGTTCGCCAACTACGCACACGGTTTCCGTGCGCCGCCCTACGGCGATGTCAACGTCGGCTTCACCAATCTCACCGCCGGCTACACCGTCATCGCCAACCCCGATCTGAAGCCGGAGACCAGCGACGGCTACGAACTGGGCGTGCGTTTCTCCAACGACGCGTTCTACGCCGGGCTGACCGGCTACTACAACGACTACCGGGACTTCATCGAATCCTTCGTGCCGGTCAGCGCGCCGCCACAGACGCCGCTGATCGTGTTCCAGTCACAGAACGTGGCCGACGCCCGCATCTATGGCGCCGAGTTCAAGGCCGGGGTCGACTTCGGCGCGCTCGCCGATCGGTTGCAGGGTTGGTCGCTGCGCGGCGCGGTGGCTTACGCGCGCGGTGACAACAAGACCAACGATACGCCGCTCAATTCGGTCGATCCATTGCGCGGCACCCTCGGACTGGCCTACGACCGCGAAGCATGGGGTGCCGAGTTGGTCGGCAGCTTTGCCGAAAGGAAAAAGCGTCCCGCGACAGGCACCCAATACCGGCCAGCCGGCTATGGCGTGCTCGATCTGCTGGCGCACTGGCAGTTCGCGCCCGGGGCCAAGGTGAACATTGGCGTCCTCAACCTGGCTGACAAGAAGTACACCGATTGGGCAGACGTGAACGGGGTATTGGCAAGCAGCCTTGTGCTGGACCGCTACACCCGTCCCGGACGCACGCTGTCCGCCAGCCTGTCGTTGAACTGGTAGTGGCCATGGCCAGCGCGCTGATGTATGAGGATTCGGAACGCGTGGCGACGCCGCACGTGCTGCCGCAACCTCAGCAGTTGGCGGCGCTGGGCACGGTGCTGTGCCTGTACCGGATGCAGCACGGCAGCGAGCTCGCCGGGTGGGCACAGGCGGCATACGCCGAGGCTACCGTTGGCGTGGACAGCGACGGGCTGCGTGAGAGTGTGCGGTTCTTCGATAGCGAGGGCCGGTGCTGCTGGCGCCTGCACTTGCTGCCGGACAGCGACTTCCTGGCTTGGGATCGCATGATGACCTCGCTTCCCCGCGTCCAGGAAACGACCGAAAACGGAAACGTGGCCGAACGACTATGGCGTCGCATGGCGGGCCGATTGCTGAGCAGGCATTGGCGCGCCTGCACGGTGCGGTTGTACGCGTTGCCCCAGGGTGCATCGCCGGTACTGGCCGCCAGTCTGGCATCGGTGTCTGCGCTGGGCGCCGCGACCGCGCGGCGGATCGTGGATGCCGAAGGAGTCGACGCGGACATCGTTTCGGAATCCATTGGCCGCGAGGCGCCACTCACGGCGAGCGCAATACAAAACGAATACCGATTTGGTTCGGAGCGAAACAGGTTTGAATCCGCCCGAATCGCATCCTCCACCCTTGCCCTGCCTCGCGATGCGAGGGAGAAAGACCGCCAGCAATCAAGCAGTTGATTGCTGTTTCTATAAGGACTGCGAAGACGCTGTCCCGTTGATCAAACCGAAAGCGAGAAAGCAACCATGAAACGAACGGTAGCCACATTGTTGTTGTCTGGAACGGCGTGCCTGCAAGCGGGTACGGCACTGGCGCAGACCACGGATACGGCGCGCGACCGCCAATCCATCCTCGCGATGCAAGGGGAATACCAGGTCGACTTCGCCTTCGACGAAACCGTGCTGCTGCAGCCCGGCTATGAGCGTCAGGCCGCCATGCGCAGCGGTGGCGACGAGACCGTCATCGTGGTGGAGGATGCGCCCGGCCGGATCGTGCTGCAGCACATCCTGGTGGATGCGAAAAGCGGCCACGTCACCAAGCATTGGCGACAGGACTGGACCTATGAAGCGCCGACGCGTTTCGAGTTCACCGCCGACCAGACCTGGCACGTGCGTCCGATTGCCGAGGACAAGCGTCGCGGTGCGTGGACTCAGTGCGTCTATGAAGTCAGCGACGCGCCGCGCTATTGCGGCACCGGCCGTTGGGAATACGGCAACGGCATCGCCACCTGGACCAGCGACCTGAGCTGGCGCCCGCTGCCGCGCCGCGAATACACCAAGCGCAGCGATTACAACGCGCTGTCGGTGATCAACCGCCACACCATCACGCCCAGCGGCTGGACCCACGAGCAGTTCAATACCAAGGTGCTGCGCAAGCCGGACGGCAGCCAGGTGGAGCTGGCGCGCGAATTCGGCTTCAACGACTACCAGAAGACCAAGGACATCGACTTCGCCCCGGCCTACGCCTACTGGAAGGCCACCGCGGATTATTGGGCCAAGGTGCGCGCGCATTGGGACGAATACTTGTCGCAGGCACCGGGGCTGCACCTGAAGACCAAGGTCGATGGCATGGCGATGATCATGCCGCTGTTCTCCCAAGCCGGCGACGTGCAGAAGGGCAAGCCGGTACCGGAGGCCGATATCGCCAAGGTCTTTAGCGAGTGGGTAGAGCGTGCTCCGCGCCTCGCGACCTCGCCGAACCGATAACATTGATGCCGTCGCAACGGCAGGCGATAGCGAATAGCCGCTATCGCTTCTGTAAAGCCGAGCAAGTTCGGCTCGAGAAGCGCACGGCCGCTACAAAAACCCCTGCTTGAGCGGGGGTGGGATTCACCTACATCGTTCTTGTTATCTTTGTGCTGGCTTCGGCGGCGGTGGAGGCGCCGGCGGCTCCGGTGCGTCGATTTCATAGGCGCGGCCCTCCGGGTCCAGCACCATCACGCGGTCGGTACGCCGCTCTTGCACGACTCGCGGCATCTCCGCCACGAAAGCCATGGGCGGTAGTGGCGGCCTAGGCGCACCTGGTGCCGAAGGCGGTGACGGAGGCAGCGGCACGCGGATCGGCAAGGTCTTGGGCAAGCGGACCTGGGCGGTGCGGGTCTGCCGGTCGCGCAGGAATTCGATTTCGACACGGCTTTGCTCCGGCTTTCCACGTAGCGCCGCCATGACGTCGCGTGGCGATGTCATTGGCTTGCCTTCCACTTTGCGGATCACATCGCCCGCCTGCAGCCCTTCCAGCTCGGCGCCATTGGATAGCACCAGCACACCGGATTCGGTGCCGAAGTAGCGGCCCAATTGCGCATCCACCGAGGCCAGGTTCAAGCCCTCCCAGCGGAAGGCTTCGGCCAGCATCGGCAGCCGGCAATCATCGCCATGGCAGCCGCGCAAGTCTTCGATACGCCGCAATTCCGCCTGGATGCCAGGGGCGATGCCCAGGTGCAGGTCGGTCAGAGGCAACGCCTCGCCGGAGAGTATCTGTTCGCTTCCATCGCCGCGCAGGAGGAGGGCGCCACTGTGCGGGCCTTTGCCGCTCGTGTCCGAACGAACAAGTGTCATCACCGGCCGGCCGGCTTCCGGAATCACTTTGGTTTCCTGCGTGCGACCGTCGCGCCGGTAGGTGATGCTCGCGGGTGTTCCGGCTTTCAATTCGGCCAGCGAGGCGCGCGCGCTCGCGAGTCGGGCATCGCCGTCCTTGCCTGCGATCGCCTTGCCGTTGATCTTCAGCAACTGGTCGCCTGCTTTCAGCCCGGCCTTGGCGGCGCCACTGTCTGGGGTGACGCCGGTGATCCGAACGCCATCGCTGTCCGGCGCCAGCAGCACGCCCAACATCGGCCGTTGTTCGATGCGCCGCACGATAGGCATGGGGCGTTCCGCCAAACCCAGTTCTCGCGAAAGCTCGGCCACGCGTCTGGCCGCGCGGTGCAGATCGGCTTGCGCCGCTTCCAACTGCTTTTGCTGCTCGGCGGAAGTCTCCGCGCGCGAGGCCGGGGACAAGCCCATCGCCAGCGCCATGGCTAGGATGGAAAACCGCAAGATCGATTTCATGACTACCTCGGATTGATTCACTAGATCAGTACACCTGGGCCAACGGCCCGTCCGTGGCCGTACCCTGGGCGGCCATCCATCGCTGGGTGGTTTCCACGCCGGTCAGTTGCCGCAGCGCATCGACGCGCTGTTGCCACAAGTCGAGTTGCGACGCGGAAGCCATATCCGGTTGGGAAAGCGCGCCGTCGATATCGGCGATGTGGTCCTGCAGTTCGGCGCTGAGTGTCGCGGCGGTCGCGCTGGCGACGCGCGGTTCCTGTAGCTGCGCAAGGACGGCCTCCAAGCGCGCCGACTCGGCGTACAGGTTTTCCAATTGCCGGTGCTGTTCGGCCATTGCTGTCGCCTCGGGAGCCGGATCCGAAGGCGAGGCCGGCGAGCTCTCTCGCGTTTTCGCCGGCATGTCGATACGAGGCGCAGTTGCCGTGGCCGTTGCTGTTGTCGGCAACGATGGCAAAGTCGAATCCGGCATCGGCAACATCGCCACTGGCTGGGACTCATCGGTAGCGACGGTCGATTCGACGGACCCGGCACTGGAAATGGATGAAGGTGCGGGCGCAACAGGTGCCGTCGCCACGGAGCTGGACGCGGGCAGGGTTTCCGGATTTTCCCATTCGATCCACTGGAACACGGGGATCACCATGGCCAGCGCTATCGCCGCCGCCATCGCCAACCAATATGGACGGCGCCTGCGGCGCGCATCCGGTTGGGGCTGCGGCAACCGGCGGGCGATCGAAGTCCATGCGTCAGCAGGCGGCGCTTCCATGGGCAAGGCGGCAAAAGCCTCGCCCCAGCCGCGCGGTGTTTCATAAGAGGCACGGGAATCAGGCATGGAGAGGCTCCTCGATCTTCAGCAGAGTGCGTAGGCGGCGAGTGCCGCGCGCAAGCTGCGATTTGGAAAAGCTGGCGGTGCGTTGTGTCATCGCGGCGATTTCGTCATGGGTATAGCCTTCCGCGTGGTACAGCCAGAGCACGGTGCGAGTAGCGACCGGCAGCGCGGCCAGGGCACGTTGCAGCATGGCGGCGTCGGCCGCCGCGGGCGGCAGCGGACCATGGTCTTCCGGTAACTCGTCTTCGCCCATCGCGATTTCGCCATCGAGACGCCGGCTGCGGCGAAGACGCATCAGTGCTTCGTTGACTGCGATCTGCCGCAGCCAACCCCAGAACGGACTGCCGCCGCGGTAATCGTCAATGTGGTGGAAGACTTTCAGCATGGTGTCCTGCAAAACTTCCAAAGCCTCCTCGCGGTCGCCGCAGATCCGTAGTGCCAACGTGAACACGGGACGCTCGAACCACCGGTAGATCTGCTCGAACGCATCCTGCCGCCCCGCGCGCGCCTGGGCGAGCAGGGTGTCCGATACATCGATGGCGAAGCGGGAAACGGGCTGCATGTGATTCTCTAGATGCGGCCGGTGGCGAAAGCGTCGCAGGCCGGGAGATGGCCGGACCGTTTGCGGCCACCACCTACGTCTATACTCCGCCCATATCTAGGGAAAGGAAGGGGTGTATCGTCATGTTCGAAACAAGTTTTCTGGCCATCGTCGTGCTGTTCGCCGGGGTGATCGTCCTGTTCAAGACCGTCCGCATGGTCCCGCAGGGTTACGAGTGGACGGTGGAGCGGTTCGGCAAGTACACCCATACGCTGAGTCCCGGCCTGCATTTCCTGATCCCGGTGGTCTATGGCGTGGGCCGCAAGGTCAACGTGATGGAGCAGGTGCTGGATGTCCCCAGCCAGGAAGTCATCACCAAGGACAACGCGGTGGTGAAGGTGGATGGCGTGGTGTTCTTCCAGGTGCTGGATGCCGCCAAGGCCGCCTACGAGGTCTCCAACCTGGAGATCGCCACCATCGCGCTGGTGCAGACCAATATCCGTACCGTGATCGGTTCGATGGACCTGGACGAATCGCTCAGCAATCGCGAAACCATCAACGCACAGCTGCTCAATGTGGTCGACCAGGCGAGCAATCCCTGGGGCATCAAGGTCAACCGCATCGAGATCCGCGACATCCAGCCGCCGCGCGATCTGATCGATTCGATGGCCCGGCAGATGAAGGCCGAACGCGAAAAGCGTGCGCAGATTCTGGAAGCCGAAGGTTCGCGGCAATCGGAAATCCTGCGCGCCGACGGCGAGAAGCAGGCGGCAGTGCTGGAAGCCGAAGGCCGCAAGGAAGCCGCGTTCCGCGACGCCGAAGCACGCGAGCGGTTGGCAGAAGCCGAGGCCAAGGCGACCCAGATGGTCAGCGATGCGATCGCCAACGGCGACGTGCAGGCGATCAACTACTTCGTCGCGCAGAAGTATGTGGAGGCGTTCAAGGAGCTTGCGACCGGGCCTAATTCGAAGTTCGTGCTGATGCCGATGGAAAGCAGCGGCATGATCGGTTCGATCGGCGGCATCGCCGAGTTGGCCAAGGAAGCCTTGGGCAAGCAACAAGCCGCGCCGCCACGTGTGCCACCGCGGACGGGAGTCTGAGCCATGCGTTGGGATGTGGTGTCCTGGGCCACGATCACCCTGCTGCTGTTCGCGGCCGAAGCCATGGCGCCCGGCGCCTTCATGCTGTGGATGGGTTTCGCCGCGGCGGTGGTGTTCGTCGGTGTGTTGCTGATACCGGGTGTTTCTCTGCTGGTGCAGGTCGCGGCGTTCATTGTCCTGAGCTTCGTCTCGATACAGATCTACCGCAAATGGTTCCGCCACGCCGAGCGCGTCAGCGACCAGCCCTTGCTCAACCGCCGCGCCGAACAATTGATCGGCACGGTGGCGCCGTTGGACCAGGCGATCACCGGTGGGCGCGGACGGATCAAGCTGGGCGATGCTTACTGGGTCGTGCAGGGCCCCGACCTGGCGGCGGGCACGCCCGTCCGGGTGATCGCGGTGGACGGCATGACGCTCAAGGTGCAGGAGGCCTGAGCATGCGTACAGCGGCCTTGCCCGTGCTGCTGGCGCTGTCATCGCCCGGCGTCCATGTCTCCGAGCTGATCGGACGGACCGTGCCGCCGTATCCGCAAGGTTTGCGCGACGCCGGCGGTACCTGCATTTCCGAGTCGGATGATTACGCGCGCGTTTGCGACTACTCCATCGGCGTACTCGCAGACGACGGCGATCCTGAAGCCGAACCGGTCCTGCGTTATGTCGTGGCCGCCAAGATGGCCGGCCGCGACGGACAGAGCGCGCTATGGAAGATCACCGACGCCCAGCCGTATCCGAAAGCGGAGGAGGGCTATCAACTGCAGTTCGGCAACTGCCGGGTTCATGGCAAGGAAGACGAGCGGCTGGCTGCCGTCGTCCGCCAGAACATGGACAAGGAATATCTGACGGACGTGATCTGGGCCCGACGGCTGGATCTGCCCAGCGGCAAGCTTGTCGAAATTCAGCCGGCCGCGGTGGATTGCATCAACGAGGCTTACTTCGGCCTGTGAGGCGTTGTCATTTGTAGGAGCGGCGTCCCGCCGCGAACTCTTCGCCTGACTTGTGTTAATCCGGCCGAAGAGCCCGCGGCGGGAGGCTGCTCCCACGTGCCGCTGCTGCCGCCGAGTTGGCTCCTAACCGGGGCGTGGCTTTGGTGTGATAGCCCGAAGGATCGCGGAGTGATCGCCAGGTAGCGTGGGGCCGGGGCCCCCCGGGGGGGGGGGCGGGGGCACGGGGCCCGGCGCCACGAGGATGTTTTTTAAGGTAAATT
>CBFGZY010000033.1:0-39233 GCA_965653375.1 uncultured Pseudoxanthomonas sp. | reverse complement strand
CTGTTCGTCATCGACATCGGCCATGAAGACATCGCCATCAAGGAAGCCAAGAAGCTCGGCATCCCGGTGATCGCGGTGGTCGACTCGAACTACGACCCGGCCCTGGTGGACTACCCGATCCCGGGTAACGACGACGCCATCCGCGCCGTGCAGCTGTACGCCCGCGCCGCCGCCGACGCCGTGCTGGAAGGCAAGGCCGCCTCGCCGAACGCCGCCGTCGTGCGCGAAGAAGAGTTCGCCGAAGCCGATGGCGACAAGGCCCCGCGCCGCGCGCCGGCCAAGAAGGCTGCCGGCAAGAAAGCCGACGAAGCCGCACCTGCCGCCGAGTAATCGGCCTGCAATGCCGCCGCGCCATAGGGCGCGGCGGTTCGACATCACGTAGGGCGGGCCCTGGCCCGCCGCTATTTCAAGTTGGCGGGCCTGGGCCCGCCCTACCACCGTATGAGGTAATTCCCGTGGAAATCACCGCTTCCCTGGTCAAGGAACTGCGCGAGCGCACCGGCGCCGGCATGATGGAGTGCAAGAAGGCGCTCACCGAGAACAACGGCGACATCGACACCGCCGCCGAGTGGCTGCGCAAGTCCGGTTTGGCCAAGGCCGACAAGAAGGCCGATCGCGTGGCTGCCGAAGGCCGCATCGCGGTCGCCCAGAACGGCGGCAAGGCCGTGCTGGTGGAAATCAATTCCGAGACCGACTTCGTGGCCAAGGACGAGAACTTCCTGGCTTTCGCCAACGCCGTCGCCCAGGCTGCCCTGGTTTCCGGCGCCACCGATGTCGAGGCACTCAAGAGTGCCAAGCTGCCTTCCGGCGACACCGTCGAGGAAACCCGTGCGGCCGCCATCGCCAAGCTCGGCGAGAACATCCAGATCCGTCGCATGGCCACTGTCGACAGCGCCAATAACGTCGCGGCCTACGTGCACGGCGGCAAGATCGGCGTGCTGATCGAGGTCAAGGGCGGCGACGCCGAGCTGGCTCGCGGCCTGGCGATGCACGTGGCGGCCATGAACCCGCCGCACATCAAGGCTTCCGACGTTCCAGCCGAATTCGTGGCCAAGGAAAAGGAAATCGAACTGGCCAAGATGTCCGACAAGGACAAGAACAAGCCGGCCGACATTCTTGAAAAGATCATCAGCGGCAAGATCGCCAAGATCGTCAACGAAGTCACCCTGTACGGCCAGCCGTACGTGCTGGACACCAACCAGTCGGTGGAAGCCGTGCTGAAGGCCGCCGGCGCCGAAGTGATCAGCAGCCAGCGCCTGGTGGTGGGCGAAGGCATCGAGAAGGTGGTGGAAGACTACGCCGCCGAAGTGATGAAGCAAGCCGGCCTGGCCTAACCGCCGACCGCTTTGCCGTTCCAAAAAAAAGCCGCGGAAATCCGCGGCTTTTTTGTGCCTACGGGAAACGGGTCAAAGCAAAAACAAATCACTGACCCTTTTCCCTTTTTGACAGCCCAATGGCCGCTCATGAGAGGCAAAGCCAAGCCCTTTCGCTCCCCCGCTCCCCCGCTCTCCCGCTTTCCCGCTCTCCGGCTACCGGTTACCAGTTACCAGTTACCGGCTCTGCTTCATTCCTTGGCCTGAAACACCACTTCCTCATAGGGCTGAACCACAACCCAGCCCTCGCCGGCGAATCGCAACTGGATGCTTTCGCCCGAGCCGCGCCCCAGCAAGGTGCCCAGCGAGATATCGGTGACGATTTCCGGGCTCAGCCCACCGGACCAGGCCACGGTGGCATTGGGATCGGTGAACACCGGGCCGGTAGTCGCCGAAACCGGCAGCGTCAACGGTTCGTAGTGCGAAGTGATGGCGACGATGCCATGTCCGCTCAAGCGAACATTGAAGAGACCGCCCGACATCATGCCGGCCGCCTTGCGCATCATGCTGATCTTGCTTTCTATGCCCGATTCGGTGGCCAGTACATCGTTGCCATTGACGAAGATCGCTTCGCCGGCCAGGCGCAACAGCGTGATCTTCTTGCCCGCGTCGGCCAGGTACACGCGGCCGTTGCCTTCCATCTTCATCAGCTGCATGCCTTCGCCGCTGATCGCTTTCTTCAGCAGATTGCCCAGGCCCTGTTCCAGCACACCTTGACGGGTGAACTTGACGTTGCCGGTACGCGCCACCATGGCGCCCGCCTTGGCCCATACCAGACCATCAAGGCGCACTTCCAGCATGTGCGAGCTTTCCAGTTCGAAGGCATCGCCTCCGACATCCTTTTCTTTCGATGAGGCAAGGAATTCCTGCAATGTACGTATGGCCATATTGCTTCCCGATAGTCGAACCGCGTCCATTCGCGCGGCGGCAGCGAATGTAACGGATTTCGATCACGACATGATGGCCGCCCCTCCCGCACGAGGACGAACCAAACGGCACGCCCGCCGGGCCAGAGCCAAGGAAAAATGCGACGAAGCCTTGGTTGCCTCCGTGGGATATGCATCTTGTGAACATCTGATGCCCGGGCTCGGATAGAATTGCGCCGTTTATCCAACGTTGAGATCGCCATGACCGCGCCCCTAGTCTTTCGCCGCATCCTGCTCAAACTTTCCGGCGAAGCGCTGATGGGGTCCGAGGATTACGGCATCGACCCGGCGGTAATCGGACGCATCGCTCGCGAAATCATGGAGGCGCGCGAAGCCGGAGCCGAGGTCGCCCTGGTGATCGGCGGCGGCAACATCTTCCGCGGTGCCGGACTGGCTGCTGGCGGAATGGACCGGGTGACCGGCGACCAGATGGGCATGCTTGCCACCGTCATCAACGCGCTGGCCATGCAGGATGCGCTGGAGAAACTCGGCGCGAAGGTCCGCGTGATGAGCGCCATCAAGATCAACGACGTCTGCGAGGATTACATCCGCCGCCGCGCCGTGCGCCACCTGGAAAAAGGCCGCATCGCGATCTTTGCCGCCGGCGTGGGCCAGCCGTTCTTCACGACCGATTCCGGCGCCGCCCTGCGCGCGATCGAGATCAATGCCGATTTGCTGCTCAAGGCGACCAAGGTCGATGGCGTCTACGATTGCGACCCGCGCAAGTTCCCCGAAGCCAAGCGTTTCAATCAATTGACCTACGACGAGGTGCTTAACCGCAATCTCGAAGTCATGGATACCGCCGCTTTTGCCCTCTGCCGCGACAGCGACCTGCCGTTGCGCATCTACGACCTGACCGTCCCCGGCAATCTGATGCGAATCCTGCGCGGCGAGAATGTCGGTACGTTGGTGAAGGGAAGGGATTGAGGGCCGGTGAGCGGTGAGCGGTGAGCGGTGAGCGGTGAGCGGTGAGCGGTGAGCGGAAAGGCTCTCGCTTTAACTTTCCTCTTGACCCGTACACCTCAACGCTGTCGTTTCTGCCGTTCACCGCGTACGGCCCTTTTCCGCTTACTCCCTTGTAATTGTGTCCGCCCGCATCCCGCGGCACCCTAGCGGCCATGGGACATGCTCATGGCGCTCATCATCACGGTCACGGTTCGGCAACGCGCGCCTTTGCGTTGGTTACGCTGATCAATCTGGCCTATACCATCCTGGAAGCGGGCTACGGCTTCCACATCAATTCGCTGGCGCTGCTATCCGACGCCCTGCACAACCTGGGCGATGTACTGGGATTGGGCTTGGCCTGGGCGGCGGCCGCACTGGCCCGGCGAAGGCCGACCGATAGCCATACCTATGGTTGGCGCCGCGCGACCCTGCTTTCGCCTCTGGCCAACGCCATTTTGTTGATGGTTTTTTCCGGCGCGCTGGGCTGGGAGGCAGTGAAACGGTTCAACGCTCCCCCCGCCATTCCCGCAATACCGGTGATGGCGGTGGCGGCGATCGGCATTTTCGTGAATCTGGGTGCTGCCTGGCTGATGCGCGAAGGACATGCCCGCGACCTGAACAAACGCGGCGCTTTCCTGCATCTGATCGCCGACGCGGCGGTGTCGCTGGCGGCGGTCGTTGCCGGCCTGGGCATGTGGGCGTTGGGCTGGTCCTGGCTGGATCCGGCGACCGCACTGCTGATTGGCGTGGTGATTGCGGTGGGCACCTTCGGTTTGCTTCGCGACAGCTTCAATGCCGCCATGGATGCGGTACCGACCAATATCGATCAGGCGGAGGTCACCGCCTTCCTGGTCGAGCAGCCGGGCGTGGATGCGGTCCATCACCTGCATATCTGGCCACTCGGAGCAGGCGAAGTCGCCCTGACGGCCCACCTGGTGCGGCGGCGGGCGGACGATCACGACGCCTTTATCGACGCTACCGTGCACGAGCTGGATCACCGCTTCGGCATCAATCACGCCACCCTGCAAATCGAGCATGGCGGGCGCTGCGAGCATGATCTGCACGATGCCGCGCCGCATCATTCGCACTGATCCAGCCTAGGCGCCATTGGGCTTTGGAAAAGGGACGGGAAAGGGCCCGCCCATGGCCGAAACGCCCTATAATCGGGCGTTTAACGCCACGCAACGGAATTCGCGATGCTCAACGAAATCAAGAAAGACGCGCAGACGCGCATGACCAAGAGCATTGAGGCGCTGCGCAACACGCTGGTCAAGGTGCGCACCGGCCGTGCTTCGACCGCCCTGGTCGAGCATCTGAAGGTCAACTACTACGGCTCGGACATGCCGCTGTCGCAGGTCGCCACGGTGGCGATTTCCGATGCGCGCTCGCTGACGATCACGCCGTGGGAGAAGCAGATGGTGGGCCCGGTCGAAAAAGCCATCCTGGCCTCCGACCTGGGGCTTACCCCGAACACCGCCGGCACCGTCATCCGCCTCAACCTGCCCCCGCTGACCGAAGAGCGCCGCAAGGAACTGTCCAAGGTCGTCCATTCCGAGGGTGAGGAAACCAAGGTCGCCATCCGCAATATCCGCCGCGACGCCAATCAGCAGATCAAGGACCTGTTGAAGGAAAAGCAGATCACTGAAGACGAAGAGCGGCGGACCGAGGAAGAAATCCAGAAGCTGACGGACAAATCCATCAAGGACGTGGATGACGTGGTCAAGGCCAAGGAACAGGAATTGATGGCGGTCTGAGGACTGCCATGTCGCCCTCCGCACAAAAAGCCGTCCCGCGCCACCTTGCCGTCATCATGGACGGCAACGGCCGCTGGGCTGAGCGGCGCAAGCGCCCCCGCGCCATTGGCCACCGCGCCGGCGCGCGTGCGGTCAATGTATGCATCGATTTCTGCCTGGAATACGGCATCGGCGCGCTGACCCTGTTCGCGTTTTCCAGCGAGAATTGGGGCCGTCCGGAAGACGAAGTCGGGGCGCTGATGAAACTCTTCCTCAACGCGCTGGACCGCGAAGTCGCGGAACTGGACCGTCGCGGCGTGCGCGTGCGCTTCATCGGCGAACGCGAGCGCTTCCCCGTCGACATCGTTCAACGCATGACCGCGGCCGAGACGCTGACGGCCGGCAACACGCGCCTGCATTTGACCATCGCGGCCAGCTACGGCGGGCGCCAGGACATCGTGCAGGCGACGCGCGCGATCGCCGCCGATGTGGCGGCCGGCCGGCTGCGGGTCGAAGACATCGACGAAGCCGTGCTCGGTGCGCGCATTTCATTGGCCGATCTGCCGCCGCCGGACCTGTTCATCCGCACCGGCGGCGACCACCGCGTCAGCAACTTCCTGCTGTGGCAGTTGGCATACACCGAACTCTGGTTCACCGAAATCCTCTGGCCGGAGCTGGATGCGGCCCACCTGCAACGCGCCATGGACGATTACGCACGGCGTGAGCGCCGCTTCGGCCTGACCAGTGCCCAGATCGCCGATAGCGCGACGGAGAAGACACCCGCATGAGCAAGTCCAGTGCGACAAGAGTGCGTGTGATCGCCGCGTTGGCCATGGCGCCCATCGCCATCGCGGCCATCCTGATGCTGCCTACATCGTGGTTGGCCGCACTGGCCGCCTTGGTGTTTCTGATCGGCTTGTGGGAATGGTTCAAGCTGGCCGAGATCGATGACACGCTGCCGCGGACCGTGTTGCTGACCGCCAACCTGCTGCTGATGGTGCTGCTGGTGTGGGCGTCGGCGGGCTCGCCCGATTTGGTGCCGCTGCGACTGGTCGCGTTGCTGGGTGTGATCTGGTGGTTTTTCGCCCTGTTATGGCTGCGCTTCTATGGTTTCGCGTCCGATCACCGGACCTATGCGCGGGCGTTCAAACTGGCCGCCGGCACATTGGCGGTGGTACCCGCCTGGTGCGCCCTGGGACTGATCCACGCCAGCCAACCCAATGGACACCTCTGGTTGTTTGTCGCGCTGATCATCGTCTGGGCAGCGGATAGCGGCGCGTATTTCGCCGGTCGCCATTTTGGCGGCAAGGTGTTCGGGAGCCGGAAGCTGGCGCCGCGCATCAGCCCCAACAAAACCATCGAAGGCGCCCTGGGCGGCTTGGTGGCGGGCCTGGCCGTGGCCGCGGCGGGTACGTTCGTCGCCGGCGGCGGCTTCGCGCAACTGCCGGCGGTGCTGGTGGTAGCGGTGGCGACGGTATTGTTCTCCATCGTCGGCGATCTGTTCGAGAGCCTGCTCAAGCGCCATGTCGGCGCCAAGGATTCCGGCGATCTCATCCCCGGCCATGGCGGCGTGCTGGACCGCATCGACGGCGTTCTGGCCGCCTTGCCGGTATTCGCGCTGGGCAAGGAACTGTTCGGATTCTGAATATGCCGGCCCCAACGAAACGCAAAGTCGCGGTGCTCGGCGCCACCGGCTCCATTGGCGCTTCCGCGCTGGATGTGATCGCCCGCCATCCGGACCGATTCGAAGCCACCGTGCTGGCCGCGGGCAGCAACGTCGAGACGCTGTTGGCGCTGTGCATCGCCTATCGGCCGGCGCATGCCGTCATCGCCGATACTGGCTTGTATCAACGGCTGCAGCAGGGTCTGCGTGAGGCCGGTCTGCCCACGCAGGCGCATGCCGGCGACGAGGCACTGGACGAACTGGCCGCCAGCGATCTTTGTGACACCGTGGTGGCGGCGATTGTCGGCGCCGCCGGCTTGTCATCGACGCTTGCCGCCGCCCGCGCAGGCAAGCGCCTTCTGCTGGCCAACAAGGAATCGCTGGTCCTGGCCGGAGAACTGCTCACTTCTGCGGTCGAACAAGCTGGCGCCGAAATTGTCCCGATCGACAGCGAACACAACGCGATCTTCCAATGCCTGCGTTCACGCCGGGCTCAGGACGACGTCAGGCGTATCGTGCTTACCGCTTCAGGTGGCCCATTCCGTGGGTGGACCCGGGAAGCTTTGGCGCAAGTGACGCCGCAGCAGGCCGTCGCACACCCCAAATGGTCGATGGGTCCCAAGATTTCAGTCGACTCCGCCACGCTGATGAACAAGGGGCTGGAAGTGATCGAGGCCCACCATCTGTTCGGTGTGACCGGCGACCGCCTGGGCGTGCTGGTGCATCCACAAAGCCTGGTGCACTCCCTGGTGGAATTTGTCGACGGTTCCACGCTGGCACAGTTGGGGCTGCCCGACATGCGCACATCGCTGGCAGTGGGTTTGGGCTGGCCGGAACGCATTGAATCCGGAGTCGACGGCTTGGACCTACTGACCCAGGGACGGCTGGACTTCGAAGCCCCGGATACCGATGCCTTTCCCTGCCTGCAGTTGGCTTGGCACGCATTGGAAGCAGGCGGCACCTCGCCAGCGGTGCTGAATGCCGCCAATGAAGTGGCCGTTTCAGCCTTTCTTCAGGGCCAAATCGGTTTCCTATCCATTCCCGCGCTGGTCGAAGAGGCCCTCGCCGCGCTGCCTGCCGCTCCGGCCGATTCATTGGAGGCGCTGCTGGCCGCCGATGCGCAGGCCCGTAGACTGACCGAACGGGCCATCGCAGCCCACGCTCCACGTGCATGAGTGCCGATATCGATGAGTGATCTGGTGGGCTCAATCTGGTGGATGATCGTCGCACTCGGTGTGCTGATCACATTCCACGAATTCGGACATTACTGGGTCGCTCGCCGCTGTGGCGTGAAAGTGCTGCGTTTTTCCGTCGGATTCGGCAAGCCACTGTGGTCGCGCCGCGATCGCCACGGCACCGAATTCGCCATCGCCGCATTGCCGTTGGGCGGATACGTGAAGATGCTGGATGAGGCCGAAGGCAATGTGCCAGCGGACCAGTTGCCGTACGCCTTCAATCGCAAACCGGTATGGCAGCGCATCGCCATTGTCGCCGCGGGCCCCATCGCCAATCTGGTGCTGTGCGTGGCGCTGTTGTGGGCGATGTTCGTGGTGGGCAAGGAAGACTACTCGGCTACGCTGGGCAGCGTCAGCGGCATCGCCGCGGAAGCTGGTTTCAAGCGCGGCGACCGCCTGCTGCAAATAGAAGACGACCGCATAGCCACCTGGTCCGACGCGCTAACCACGATCACCCGATACGCTCTTGATCGCCACGACGTAGCGGTGGAAGTCGAGGATGTCGAAGGCATAACGCGTACGCGCCAGCTGCCGCTATCGGATCTGCCACCCACCTTCGATGAAACCAATGTGGCCGCCATCGCCGGCCTGGACTGGCAGCACCGCACCGTGCCCGCCGTGATCGAGCGCACCGAAGCTGGCAGCCCCGCCGATGGCGTACTGCTGCCCGGCGATCAGATCACCGCCATCGATGGCTCGCCGGTCTACGGATTTGGTGACATATCTCCCTTGGTGCAGAAACTCGGTGGAAATAGGGTTCCCTCGATGGTCGAGGTCGACCGTCAGGGCGTGCGCCACGCCTTCGAAATCCAGCCCGCGCGAACGCGCGATCCGCGGTCGGGAACCGAATACTGGGCCTTGGGGATAGTTCCGCCTGCCAAGCTTGAGCCAGCTCCCTACGACGCGATGCAACGCTTTGGACCGATCGCGGCCATTCCCGTCGCCTTCCGCGAAACGGGCAAAATGGCCTCGGATTCGCTGGGAATGATCCGGCGGATGCTGACCGGGCACGCTTCCGTCAAGAACGTTTCCGGCCCGCTCACCATCGCCCAAGTCGCCAATGCGACCGCCAAGCGGGGCGCGGCCTGGTTCTTGTTCTTCCTGGCGCTGCTGTCGCTCAGCCTGGCCATCATCAACCTGCTGCCCATCCCTGTCTTGGACGGCGGGCATCTGCTGTATTACCTTATAGAGTTGGTCAAAGGCAGTCCGTTGAGCGAACGCACCATGGCCACCGGGCAATATGTGGGTTTGGCTCTGCTGGCTGGACTGATGGGCCTGGCGTTTTACAACGACATCCTTCGTCTGGTGACCTGATGCCTTTGAACTTTCTATCGCCGGCCCGCTCCAACCCCATTAGTTCAAAATCTGCTTGCCTACCGCAAGCGCCTTTCCTGCAAACCCCTGCGCAGCAGGATCGACCCCAATCGGATGTGATGATGACGCGACTGCCTTCCCGCCGCCTGCTTGCCCTCGCCCTGGCTTCGGCCATTGCCGTGCCGGCCCTGGCTCAGACGACGACGGAACCCAGCCAGACTGCGCCGGCCGCCGCGCCGTTGAGCACGGACAGCTTTACCGCCGCAGACATCCGCATCGATGGCTTGCAGCGCATCTCCGTGGGTACGGTGCTGACGTACCTGCCGATCGAGCGCGGCGACACCGTCACTCCCACCAACATCGCCGAATCGATCCGCGCGCTGTACAAGACCGGGTTCTTCGAAGACGTCAAGCTGGACCGCCAAGGCGAGATCCTGGTGGTGACCCTGACCGAGCGGCCAGCCATCAACAAGCTGACCCTGACCGGCAACAAGGACATCAAGACCGAGGATCTGCTGCGTGGCCTGAAGGACATCGGCCTGGCCGAAGGCGATACCTTCGACCGCCTCAGCCTGGATCGCGTGACCCAGGAACTGACCCGCCAATACAACAACCGCGGCAAGTACAACGTGGAGATCACTCCCACTGTCAGCCAGTTGGATCGCAACCGGGTGGACGTGACGATCGCGGTGAAGGAAGGCAAGGCGGCCAAGATCCGCCATGTCAATCTGATCGGTGCGGAGAAATTCCCCACCGAGGACATCTTGGAAGGCTGGGAATCCAAGGAGAGCAACTGGCTGTCCTGGTACCGCCGCGACGACCAGTACTCCAAGGAAAAATTATCCGGTGACTTCGAGCGCCTGAATTCGTTCTACCTCGACCGCGGCTATGTCGATTTCAGCATCGACTCCAGCCAGGTGGCGATCAGTCCCGACAAGCGCGACATGTTCATCACCGCCGGCATCAGCGAAGGCGAGCAATACACCATCTCCGACGTGAAGGTCACCGGCGATACGGTGCTGCCGAAGGAAGAGATCGAGAAGCTGGTGATCGTCAAGAAGGACCAGACATTCTCCCGCGTGCTGCTGGAAATGACGGCTGATTCGATCACGGCCACCTTGGGCAACATCGGCCATGCCTTTGCCCAGGTCAATCCGATCCCGACCGTGGACCGCGAAAAGCGCATGGTGGCGATCAATCTGCAGGTGGTGCCGGGCCCGCGCGTGAACGTGCGGCGGATCGTCTTCAAGGGCAATACCCGCACCTCCGACGAAGTTTTGCGCCGCGAGATGCGCCAGTTCGAGGACAGCTGGTATTCGCAGGCGGCGATCGACCGCTCGCGCGTGCGTCTGCGTCGTCTGGGCTACTTCGAGACCGTGGACGTCGAGACACCGGCCGTGCCGGGCACCAACGACCAGGTCGACGTGGTGTTCAACGTCAAGGAGACCACCTCCGGTAGCTTTGTATTCGGCTTGGGCTATTCGCAGCTCTCCGGTCTGACCACGTCGATCCAGTTGTCGCAGAACAACTTCCTGGGTGGCGGTAACCGCGTGTCGGTGGAAGCGCAGCGCAGCGATTACCTGCAGCGCTATTCGTTCTCCTACACGAATCCGTTCTTCACCGACGAAGGCATGTCGCTGGGCTACAACCTGTGGTGGCGCGAGTTCGACTATTCGGACTTCAACACCGCGCAATACTCCACCACCAGCGCTGCCGCGCAGGGTGTGTTGGGTCTGCCGATCACCGAGAACGATACCGTCTCGTTGCTGTTCGGCCTGGACAGCAACGAGATCCTGACCTTTGCAGGGTCCACGCCGAGTTCGATCATCGACTACATCGATGCGGTCGGCCAGCGCACATTCCACGCCTGGCGCGCCGAGATAGGCTGGGCACGCGATACCCGCAACGATTACTTCATGCCCACCGGCGGCATGTACCAGCGCATATCCGCGGAAGTCGCCTTGCCGGGTTCGACGGTGGAGTACTACAAGCTCAACTACGAATTCTCCAAGTACTGGCGCCTCGGTAGCGCGATCGTGCTCAACACCCGCGCCGAACTCGGTTACGGCGACAGCTACGGTTCGGACATCACCCGCAATTTCTGCCGGGTCAATGGCTCCGATCCGCAGGTCCCGGGCACCACCGTCACGTTGGCGACCAACGGCGGCTCGGGCCCCTGCGCCCCGGGCTCCACCCTTGACCGCACCATTACCGCTACCGGCCTGCCGTTCTACGAGAACTTCTACGCCGGCGGCACGCGGTCCGTACGCGGCTTCCGCGACAACACCCTGGGCCCACGCTCGGAAATCATTTCGGGGTACCAAGGCCAGCCGTTGGGTGGCTCGCTGAAGACCACCGGCTCGGTGGAAATGATCTTCCCGAAGCTGTTCGACTCCAATGCGGCGCGCGTTTCGGCGTTCCTGGATTTCGGCAACGTGTACGACGGCATCGACAACTTCGACGCCAACGAACTGCGCGCTTCCACCGGTGTAGCCCTGCTGTGGCGCGCGCCGGTGGGTCCGATCTCGATCAGTTACGCGTTCCCGCTGCGCAAGGAAGACGGCGACGAAATCGAGCGCCTGCAGTTCACCTTCGGCGGCGCGTTCTGACCCGTTCTTGATTCGAAACGAATCGGTTCGCACGGTCGAATCGATTCCCTCCCTACCCTCTCTCGCGATGCGAGGGAGGGGAACCGGAAGGCACTCGGCCAGCGAGTGCCGCATCCGCAAGACGGCGGAACATACGGCAGGCTACGGACATCGTGGCCTGCGTTCCGATTGCCTGCTGTGGGCAGCGGCATCGTCCACGCACAAGGCGCTAAACTAGCGGCCTTATGACCCAGACTTTCACCGCATCCGAACTCGCTCGCCGCTTCGAGCTGACTTTGCATGGCGACGGCGACGTGCGGATCGAAGGCGTGTCCACCCTGGCGCGCGCAGGCCATGGCCAATTGGCATTCCTCGCAAATTCTCGCTATCGCTCACAGCTGGCCGACAGCAGCGCCGGTGCGGTGGTGATGCGCCAGGAAGATGTCGGCGATGCCCCCGGCACCGCGCTGATCGCCAAGGATCCCTATACGGCCTTCGCCAAGATAGCCGCGCTATTCGAGGCCAAGCCGGCGCACGCGCCGGGCATCCATGCCAGTGCGGTCATCGATCCCGCCGCGACGATTTCCCCTACTGCCCAGGTCGGACCGTTCGTGGTGATCGGGGCCGGCAGCACGGTCGGCGATGGCTGCGTGATCGGCCCGGGCTGCGTGATCGGTGAAAACTGCGAAATCGGTGCCGGCAGCGAGTTGATTGCGCGGGTAACGCTGGTCACCCGCGTGCGTTTGGGGCAGCGAGTGCTGATCCATCCCGGCGCCGTGATTGGCGCGGACGGATTCGGCCTGGCGATGGACGCCGGCCGCTGGGTCAAGGTGCCGCAATTGGGCGGCGTGGCCATTGGCGACGATTGCGAGATCGGCGCCAACACCACCATCGACCGCGGCGCGCTGGAAGACACCGTCCTGGAAGAAGACGTGCGCCTGGACAACCAGATTCAGATCGGCCACAACGTCCGCATCGGTGCACACACCGCCATGGCCGGTTGCAGCGCGGCCGCAGGCAGCGCCCGGATCGGGCGCTATTGCCTGATCGGCGGCGCCGCGGGCGTTTTGGGACACCTGGAAATCTGCGACCGCGTGGTGATCACCGCCATGTCGCTGGTGACCAGTTCGATACGCGAGCCCGGCGAATATTCCTCGGGCACGCCGCTTACCGATAATCGCAGCTGGCGTAAGAACGCTGCCCGTTTCAAGCAACTGGATGTACTGGCTCGCCGCGTGTTGGCGGCTGACAAGGAAACCTGATGACCCACGAAGTACAACTTCCCATCGATGCCGCCGGCATCCGCAAACTACTGCCGCATCGTTATCCGTTCCTGCTGGTGGACCGGGTAGTCGAGCTTGAGCCTAACAAGCGCGTACTGGCTTACAAGAACGTAACCCAGAACGAGCCGTTCTTCACCGGACATTTCCCAGCGCTGCCGATCATGCCGGGCGTGCTGATCATCGAGGCGCTGGCGCAAGCCGGCGGGCTGCTGACCCAGTTGTCCCATCAGGGCGAAACCTCCGGCCGCATGTTCTACATGGTGAAAGTGGAAAACGCCCGCTTCAGCAAAATGGTCGTCCCGGGCGATCGCCTGGATTTGGACGTTACCTTGAAGCGGCTTATTCGCAACATGGCTTTCTACACCGGCGTGGCACGCGTGAATGGCGAGCAAGTCGCCTGTGCCGACGTGCTGTGCGCCGAGGACACGAACTGAGATGAGCGCCCCCACCGCGATCCATCCCAGTGCGGTGATCGAGCCTGGCGCCAAGCTGGCCGCCAACGTGCGCGTGGGCGCGTTCGCCTACATCGGCGATGATGTCGAGATCGGCGAAGGCACCGTCATCGGACCGCATTGCAGTATCACGGGACCCACCCGTATCGGCCGCGACAACCATTTTGCTGGCCATGCCGCGATCGGTGGCGATCCGCAGGACAAGAAGTTCAAAGGCGAACGTACCGAGTTGGTCATCGGCGACCGCAACAGCGTGCGCGAATTCGTCACCTTGAATCGCGGCACCGGCGACGGCGGCGGCATCACCCGCATCGGCAGCGACAACTTGCTGTTGGCGTATACGCATGTCGCGCACGATTGCGATGTCGGCAATCACTGCGTGTTCTCCAACAACTCCACGTTGGCGGGGCACGTCACGGTCGAGGATTGGGTGATCATGAGCGGCTTCGCCGGTGCGCATCAGTTCTGCCGCATCGGCGCGCATGCATTCCTGGGCATGGGCGTGTTGATCAGCGGCGACGTGCCGCCATTCACCATGGTGGCCAGCGAATCCAGCGGCCGGCCGCGCGGCATCAACAGCGAAGGCCTGAAGCGCCGCGGCTTCGATGCCGAACGGATCAGCGCCATCAAACGCGCCTATCGCACTTTGTACATGGCCGGGTTGCCGCTGGCGGAAGCCAAGCAGCAATTGCTCGAACAGGCCAAGGACAGCGACGATGTGCGTGCGCTGCTGGATTTCGTCGAAGCCGGCCAACGGCCGCTGCTGAGATGAGTGAGCGGAAAGTAGTGAGCGGTGAGCGGAATTCCGACGTTGTTGTCATGTCCGAGTTAGGCGCTTCTTCCGCTCACCGCTCACCGCTCACCGCTCCCCGCATAGCGCTCGTCGCTGGCGAGGCTTCTGGCGATGGATTGGGGGCCGGGCTGATTGCGGCTTTGCGTCAGCGATTTCCGCAGGCCGAGTTTGCCGGTATCGGCGGCGATGGAATGCGCGCGGCCGGTTGCGAGACCTGGTTCGATGCCAGCGAGCTGGCGGTGATGGGCCTGGCCGAAGTGCTGCGCCATCTGCCGCGCCTGCTGAAGCTGCGCAAGAATTTCCGCGAGCGCGTGCTGGCGTGGAAACCGGATGTATTCATCGGCATCGACGCGCCCGATTTCAATCTGGGCGTGGAGCGCTGGCTGAAGCATCGTGGCCTGCGAACTGTGCATTACGTCAGTCCTTCGGTGTGGGCTTGGCGCGAGAAGCGCGCGGAAAAGATCGGCACCAGCGCCGACCGCGTGCTCTGCCTGTTTCCCATGGAGCCGCCGATCTACGCCCGCCACGGCGTCGATGCGCGCTTCGTCGGTCACCCCATGGCCGATGCGATACCACTGCAACCCGACCGCGATGCCGCGCGCCGGGCGCTGGGCCTGTCCGGCAACGCGCCGGTGCTTGCAGTGTTACCCGGCAGCCGACTGGGCGAAATCCATCGCCTCGGCGCGCCCTTCCTGGAAGCTGCCGCGCGTGTGGCGCAGGAAATCCCCGGCCTGCAAGTGATCGTCCCCGCAGCGAGCACGGCTTGCCGGCAGGCACTGGAATCCCTGCACTCGGATCCGCGCTTCTCCAACCTCAACTACCGTCTCTTGGACGGCCAGGCCCGCGAGGCGCTGTATGCCAGCGACGTGGTACTGCTGGCGTCCGGCACCGCGACCTTGGAAGCGATGCTGGCCAAGCGGCCCATGGTGGTCGGCTACAAGATCGCCCCGGCCACCTACAGCTTGGTCAAGATGCTGGGAATGCTGAAGATCGAACGCTACGCGCTGCCGAACGTGCTCGCCGGCGAAGACCTGGCACCGGAACTGATGCAGGACGAATGCACCCCGGAAAATCTCAGCCAGGCCGTGCTGCATTGGTTCAAGAATCCCGAGGCCGTGGCCGCTTTGCAGCCGAAGTATCTTGAGTTGCACCAGTCGCTGCGGCAGGATGCTTCCGCCAGCGCCGCCGAGGCGATAGCGGAATTGATCCAGCCACACGCACTTGTAGGAGCGACGTAAGTCGCGATCAAAAACACAGCCACGATCTTCCAGCCTCGAAAAGCCCCCATCGCGACTTACGTCGCTCCTACACACGCCAGAAATGTCATCCACCGATTCGCTATTCCCCGCCCCCGTATTCCGGCTGATCGCCGGCGTGGACGAGGCTGGGCGCGGCCCGTTGGCGGGGCCGGTGGCGGTGGGCGCGGTGATCCTGGATCCGGCGCGTCCCATCGACGGCTTGGATGATTCGAAGAAGCTGACCGAAGCCAAGCGCGAAGCGCTGTATCTGTTGATCGTGGAACGCGCGATGGCGTGGCATGTCGAGCTCGTCGATGTGGAAGAAATCGACCGCATCAATATTCTGCAAGCCACCATGGAAGGCATGCGCCGCGCGGTACGCGCCTTGCGCCCCAAGCCGGAACTGGCGCGCATCGACGGCAACCGCGCGCCAAAGCGGCTGCCCTGCGCCGCCGAGACGCTGATCGGCGGCGATGCACTGGACCAGGCGATCATGGCCGCTTCGATACTCGCGAAAGTCACCCGTGACCGGCATATGCGCGAATTGCACGCGCTGTGGCCGCTATACGGGTTCGACCAGCACAAGGGCTACTCCACGCCCGCGCATCTGGCCGCGCTCAAGGCGCACGGTCCGTGCGCACATCATCGGCGCAGTTTCGCACCGGTGCGTGCGACAGAAGGAATAGCCTGACTCGCGTTACCAGGAATGTCTTCGGGCCGGACAGTCCCGCTGATGCCTAACCATTAGCGGCGTGAAACCTCCGCTGCATCCGTCGGTTTCATCCCAACGTCTCACCGCGACGCCCGACTTTTGGGGCTAGTCATTAGTCGCGTTGAAGCGGTGCACGAGCATTCCGCATCCACTCACCTTGCTGACCAGCCCCTGCTGCGCCGCTGAAAGCGAATCGGCCGCGACCGTGGGCGGATAACAGCACACCGTGTCCATGGTCACGGTCACTTTCAGCAGACGACACGCGCGCTGCAACCGCGCACGCTATCCGTGCATCCAATCCATATGCCGTCCCCACCCGGCAGGAGGTTATCCATGTCCACGCTGTCCAACACACGACTTCGCGCGGAGAGCGCGAACCTTGAATCCAACCCGCCCGCCCACGACGACCGGTTGCAACTGCTTCGCGCAATATTGGCCGACCGCGAATGGTCATGCGATCCGCTGACGCGTGCGCGGCTGGAGCGTATGGCGGCCGATCTCGGAAGCAACGCCAGAAGCGGCATCGACGAAGCCGCTTGGGCCCTGCTGGCGGAAGAAACCCAGCGCTATCTGGACTACCGTCGCCTGGGCGCGCTGGAAGCGCAGCTTCGCGGTTGCGCGCGCGCCGATTTCCGGTTCAGCCGTGAAGACTGGGCCATGGCACGGATCGCCGAGGCTGAACTGCACGCTCAATTCCGCCACGTCCGCGACAGCAGCTACGTCCCGGAGCCGACACCCATGTTCCGCGTTCATTAGAAAAACTCCCCACCCTCTTTCCCCTGCCGCTCGCGAGGGCGGCTTTTTTTTGCCGCTCAGTTAGCGGGACGCCGCCATCCATACGCGTTCGGCCGGGCTGGAGGCTCCAGACCAGCTGTCAAGCCTTGCCCCGCTTTCTCCCCGCCGCTACCCTGCTCGGACAGCTATCCGAGTCGGCATGACCTCCCGTTTCGTTCACCTTCACCTGCACACCGAATTCTCGATGGCGGATTCCATTATCCGCGTGCCCGAGAAGCCGGATCAGGCCGACCCGAAGAAAGCCAAACAGCCCAATCTGCTGAGCCGCGCGGTCGAATTGCGCCTGCCGGCATTGGCGGTCACCGACCGCAACAATCTGTTTGCGCTGGTCAAGTTCTACAAAGCCGCGGAAACCGTAGGCATCAAACCCATCGCCGGCGCCGACATCAGCGTTGTCGAAGGCAATGAATCGCCTTGGCAGCTCACCTTGCTATGCCGCGACAACACCGGTTATCTGTCGCTGTCGCGACTGCTGACCCGCGCCTGGATGGAAGGCCATCGCCTGGACGGCGTGGCGATCGATCCGGAATGGCTGCGGCAGGATTGCGAAGGCCTGTTCGCCATCGTTGGTCGCAACAGTTTTGCAGGCCGTCTGGCATTGAGCGGACGGCATGAACTGGCCGAACAGCACCTGGCCGATTGGCAGCGCACCTTCGGCGAAAACCTGCACCTGGAACTGACACGCACGCAGCGCGACGGCGAGGAAGCTTTCAACGCTTTCGCCCTGCATGCGGCATCGGCGCGCGGGCTGCCGGTAATAGCCAGCAACGATGTGCGGTTCCTGGATCCCAGCGGTTTCGACGCGCACGAAGCCCGTGTGTGCATCTCCACCGGCCGCGTGCTGGACGACCCCAAGCGTCCGCGCGACTACAGCGCCGAGCAGTACATGAAATCTGCCGAACAGATGGTGGAACTGTTCGCCGACGTACCCGACGCCATCGACAACACGTTAGCGCTGGCGTTGCGTTGCAATCTGGAACTGCGGCTGGGCGAGTACGCGCTGCCTGCCTATCCGGTGCCCAGCAACGAGACGCTGGAAAGCTGGATACGCAGCCAATCGCATGAAGGCTTGGCCAAGCGCCTGGAGAAGAATCCGCTGGCGCCGGGCCACGCGCGCGAGGACTACCAGAAGCGGTTGGATTTCGAGCTGGACACCATCTGCAAGATGGGCTTCCCCGGCTACTTCCTGATCGTGGCCGACTTCATCCAGTGGGGAAAAAACCAGGGCATTCCGATCGGTCCGGGCCGCGGTTCCGGCGCCGGCTCGCTGGTGGCGTGGGCGCTGCAGATCACCGACCTGGACCCGCTGCCGTACGGCCTGCTGTTCGAGCGATTCCTGAATCCCGAACGCGTGTCGATGCCCGACTTCGACATCGACTTCTGCATGGACCGGCGCGACGAGGTGATCGAGTACGTCGCCGCCAAGTACGGCCGCGACCGTGTGAGCCAGATCATCACCTACGGCACCATGGCGGCCAAGGCGGTGGTGCGCGACACCGGCCGCGTGCTCGGCTATCCGTACGGACTGGTCGACGGCGTCGCCAAGCTGATCCCCAACATCCTGGGCGTGACACTGAAGGATGCGATGGGCGAAGGCAGCAGCGAGATGGCGTCACAGGAGCTGATCGACCGCTATCGCGACGAAGACGATGTCCGCGACCTGATCGACCTTGCGCGGCAGTTGGAAGACCTGACCCGCAACGCCGGCAAGCATGCCGGCGGCGTGGTGATCGCGCCTTCGCCGCTGTCGGACTTCTGCCCGCTGTACGCCGAACACGACGAAGGCGGCCGCGGCAAATCGCCGGTGACGCAGTTCGACAAGGACGACGTGGAAGCGGTTGGCCTGGTCAAGTTCGACTTCCTCGGCTTGCGCACGCTGACCATCATCGACTGGGCGGTGAAGGCCATCAATGCGCGGCGCGCGCAGCAAGCGCTGGAACCGATCGACATCGCCACGATCCCGCTGGACGATGCCAGCGTCTATCGCGACATCTTCGCCAACGGCAACACCGGCTCGGTGTTCCAGTTCGAATCCTCGGGCATGCGCCGTGCGCTGAAGGAAGCCAAGCCCGACCGGTTCGAAGACCTGATCGCGCTGAACGCGTTGTACCGCCCCGGTCCCATGGACATGATTCCCTCGTTCGTCGAGCGCAAGCACGGACGCGAGGAATTCGAATATCCCGACCCGCGCACCGAAATCATGCTGAAGGAGACCTACGGCATCATGGTCTACCAGGAGCAGGTCATGCAGATGGCGCAGATCGTCGGCGGTTATTCGCTGGGCGGCGCCGACCTGCTGCGCCGCGCGATGGGCAAGAAGGTGCCGGCCGAAATGGCCAAGCACCGCGAGATCTTCCGCGCGGGTGCCGGCAAGGATGGCGTGGACGAACGCAAGGCCGATGAGATCTTCGACCTGATGGAGAAGTTCGCCGGCTACGGTTTCAACAAATCGCACGCCGCCGCCTACTCGCTGGTCGCCTATCAGACCGCCTGGCTGAAGAAGCACTACCCGGCCGAATTCATGGCCGCCACGTTGTCCTCCGACATGGACAAGACCGACAAGGTGGTCGCCTTCCTGGACGAGGCGCGCGGGCTTGGCCTGACCGTCCTGCCGCCGGATGCGAACCATTCGGACTTCATGTTCGTCGCCACCGACGCGAACACCGTCCGCTACGGCTTGGGCGCGGTGAAGGGCGTCGGTCAGGGCGCATGCGAAGCGATCGTCAAGGCGCGTCGCGAAGGTGGCGCCTTCAGCGGCCTGCTGGATTTTTGCAAGCGCGTCGATTCTTCCAAGCTCAACAAGCGCGCCCTGGAAGCATTGATCAATGCCGGCGCATTGGATGCGCTGGGCAAAAATCGCGCCTCGCTGGCGCTGCAACTGCCGGAAGTGCTGAAGGCCATCGATCAGCTCAGCAAGAACCGCAACGCGGGCATCATCGACATGTTCGGTTCCAGCGGCGGCAACGACGACATCCACATCGACCTGCCGCAGACGGACGAGTGGCCGGTCGCGCAGAAGCTGCATGGCGAACGCGAAACGCTGGGCCACTATCTCAGTGGCCATCCGATGGATCCGTACCGCGAAGATCTGCGCAGCCTGGTCGGCAACGATCTGGGCGAGCTCGACAAGATCTGGGCGGCGCAACCGGCCGGCGAAAAGAAGGGTTGGCGGCCGGAGGTAACCACGTTGCTGGCCGGCCAAGTCGTCGGCGTGCGCCGCAAGGGCGACAGCCAGATGTTCGTGCAATTGGAAGACGGACGCGGCCGGATCGAATGCAGTGTGTTTTCCGATTCGCTGGCCGAGTTCGGCCCACTGCTGACCCGCGACCGCATTTTGATCGTCAAGGGCGGGCTACGCGAAGACGAATTCAGCGGCGGCTTCAGCCTGCGCATCCGTCAGTGCTGGGACTACGCGCAACTGTGCGCGCAACACGCGCAGCGGTTGTCGCTGCGCCTGGACTTGCGCGTGCCGGGCCTGTGGCAGCGCGTGGATGCCCTGCTGGCACGACACCGCCCCGGCGGCACGCCCCTGCGCCTGGACCTGCTGATGGAATCCGGCAAGACACGCACCGCCGGCATGCTGGACTTGAATGGCAGCAAGGCCGTGCGCGTGGATACGGAGCTGCTGGACGCGCTGCGCGCGCAGCCCGGCGTGCGCGCAGTGAAACTGAGCCTGGCTCGGCCGTGGGCTAATTAGGTCGGTAGCCGGTAGCCGGTAGCGGGGAGCGGGGAGCGGGGAGCGGGGAGCGGTAAAGCATGCTGCTTCATCTCCCCCTTTGAAAAAGGGGGATTAAGGGGGATTTGCTTTTGCTCTTATAAAAAAAGCAAAGCAAAAGCAAATCCCCCTCCAGTCCCCCTTTTTCGTTTCTAACAGCCGAATGGCTGGTCAAGGGGGAGGAAAAGCCCCAGCCTTTCGCTCACCGCTCCCGGCCCCCGGCCCCCGGCTCCCGCCCCCATCCGGCTCGGTATGGTGGCGCCAGCTACGATAAACTCCCCGCTTTCCGGCCAACGGCCCGCAGATGAATCCGAATTACCTCGATTTCGAACAGCCTATCGCCGATCTGGAAGCCAAAATCCAGGAACTACGCAACGCCAGCGCTGGCCCGGCGGTCAACGTCGATGCGGAGGTTCATGCCCTGCAGGACAAGCTGCGGATACGCACGGCGCAGATCTTTCGCGACCTGACCCCGTGGCAGGTCTCCCAGCTGGCGCGCCACCCGGCCCGGCCTTACACGCTGGACTACATCCGGGTGTTCTGCGATGAATTCCAAGAACTGGCGGGCGACCGCGCTTTCGCCGACGACAAGGCTATCGTCGGCGGCCTGGGCCGCATCGACGGCCGCAGTGTGATGATCATCGGCCACCAGAAGGGCCGCGATACCAAGAGCAAGGTCGCCCGCAACTTCGGCATGCCCCGGCCCGAGGGTTACCGCAAGGCGTTGCGCCTGATGAAGATGGCCGAGCGCTTCAAGCTGCCGCTGCTGACCTTTATCGACACCCCTGGCGCCTACCCCGGCGTGGGCGCGGAAGAACGCGGCCAATCCGAGGCCATCGCCCGCAATCTGCTCGAAATGGCCGAGTTGAAGATTCCGGTGATCTGCACCGTCATCGGCGAAGGCGGCTCCGGCGGCGCACTGGCCATCGGCGTCGGCGATCGCACCCTGATGCTGGAATACGGCACGTATTCCGTGATCTCCCCGGAAGGCTGCGCCTCGATCCTGTGGAAATCCGCCGACAAGGCCAAGGACGCGGCCGAGCAACTGGGCCTGACCGCCAAGCGGCTGCTGTCGTTGGGCCTGGTGGACAAAGTGGTCCGCGAACCCATTGGCGGCGCCCACCGCAATCCGAAACAGATGGCCACGCGCCTGAAGGCCGTGCTGATCAACGAATTGGACGCACTGGAACAGCTGCCTGTCGACGATCTGCTGAAGCGCCGCTATGAGCGTTTGCGCGGATACGGAGCGTACGAGGCGGCCTGATCGGGAGCGTGCGCGGTTGCGGGATGCGCCGTGCACATCGGTTTTCAGTTGCGCACGGACGGCCCTCTGGTGCGCGCAGCGCATGCTACCGTCATCAGCTGGATCACTTGAAAATCACGACCACCTTGCCGGTGACATCCTCGCGCCGCGTCAGGTCGAGGATGCGGCTGTCCATGCTGTTATCCCGGTTGTCCCCCATCATGAAATAGTGACCTGGGGGAATGGTCCGCGCCGCCATCGACAACGAGTAGTCGGCCGTTGCGTTCTCTGGAGAGACATAGGCTTCCTCCAATGGGCGGCCATTGATCATCACCTTGCCCGCTTCGATGGCGATGGTCTCGCCCGGCAACCCGATGATCCGCTGCAGCCAGATCTGCCCCTCATGCGCCGGAACCAACAGCGTGACCACGTCGCCCCGCTGCGGCGGCCGCGCCACGTAGTATCCGGCCCGCGTGATAAGTACCTGGCCCGGCTCGACGGTGGGCAGCATGTTGGAGGATGGCACCCGGTACAAACCATGCGCGGTGATGCGTTGGCGTGGATCGGCCGAGCGCACGCCGAATGGATTGATGAAGTAGACCGCTACCAGCGTCAACGGAACCGCCACCGCCATCAACACAAACAACCTGGTTATCCAACGACGCATCGAGTATCCCCTCTCCTGCTCACGGCCGTGCGGCAATGCGCCAAGCATTCCCCAAATTTGGCTGCGGATACAAGCGTTGAGCCTGGCTCGACTCGCTACAATCGGTCCCTGCATGGGGCCCTACCATCCCTTGGTTGCGGCGGATCATGTCGGCCAATCTCGCTTGCGGATCACGCATTCCATGAGTCCTGTCATCCTGTTGTCCATCGTCCTGCAGATTGCCTGTTGCGTGCACGTGGTACGCACCGGCAGACCGCTGTATTGGGTGTTCATCCTGTTGGTGTTCTCTTATCTGGCGGTGCTGGTGTATGTCATCGCCGAAATCCTGCCGGACTTGCGGCACAACCCGTCGGCTCGACGCACCGTCCGTAACGTGCGCGACCGGATCGATCCCGAGCGCGACAAGCGCGATGCCGCGCGTTTGCTGCAAGCCGTCGACACGCCGGAAAATCGCCGCCGCCTGGCCGAAGAAAGCCTGCGCAGCGGCGATTACGCCCACGCCGCCGAGCTGTACCAGCAATCCCTGAAAGGACTGTACGCGACCGACCCGGATCTGATGCTCGGCCTGGCGAAGGCGCAGTTCGGCCTTGGCCAAGCGCAACAGACGCGCGACACGCTGGATGCGTTGATTTCCGCCAATCCCAACTTCCGCTCCAGCGACGGTCATCTGCTGTATGCGCGTGCGGTGGAGGGCACCGGCGACATCACGGCCGCATTGGACGAATACGAGGCGGTCGTGCAGGGCTATCCGGGCGAAGAGGCGCGCGCCCGTTATGCGCTGCTGCTCAAGCGCAATGGCGATTCGCCGCGCGCCATTTCCCTCTTCAAGGAAATCCTGACTCGCTCCGACGTGGCGCCGAAGTACTACCAACGCGAGCAACGCCAGTGGATAGAGCTGGCGCGCAAGGAGTTGGCCGCGCTGGCCTGACAGACAATGCGCCCGTATTTCCGGGCCTGAGTTGATCGGGATCAAGACCGCGGCCACGGGTCTGCGGGAAGCTGGCGGCATCGATCAACTCATCCCGTGCCGCACGGTGCAGCTGGCCACAGGCGCGGGGCAAAGGAGGAGGTTCAATGAACCTGCTGTCATCGCCGTGGTGGGTACTGCCGCTGATCCTGTTCGCGCTGCCGGTAGGCGCGACGCTGGCGTACAACCGCTTCTACCGCCACAAGATCGGCGTCAGCCAGAACCTGGTGCTGGGTCTGTTCGTCAGTCTGTGCTGGCTGAGCGCCATGATCCTTATCCTGCAACGCGTGCAGTAGACCGCATCTCCGCCGTCTGCCTGCCGCTACCCGGATCATGCGGCAGGCCCATCGGCGTCGTGAGCTTTGGGACTCACCCCAAAAGTCCATAACACCCACTAGCATGCACGGATGAGTACTACCGACCCGACCGCCGCCCTGCGCGCGGCTTTGCGACGCGACGAAGCCACCCCCGTCCTGGCGGCCTTCAGCGGTGGTCTGGACTCGTGCGTGCTGCTGCACGCGCTGGCGCAGGACGACGAGGTCCGCCGGAGTGGCTTGCGCGCGATCCATGTCCACCACGGTTTGCACACCGCCGCGGATGACTGGACGGCCCATTGCATCGCGTTATGTCAAACGCTGGACGTCCCGCTGCACGTCGTTCGAGTGCACGTCGAACGCGACGGCGAAGGCCTGGAAGCCGCTGCGCGCCGCGCGCGCTATCTCGCTTTCGCTCAAGTCCTGGACGAAAGCGAAGTGCTGGTAACTGCGCATCACCTGGACGACCAAGCCGAAACCTTCCTATTGCGCGCCCTGCGCGCTTCTGGCCCGGAAGGCTTGGCGGCTATCCGGCCCTGGCGACGCTTCGTCCACGGCTGGCACTGGCGGCCGTTGCTCGACGTCTCTCGCAAGACCCTGCACGCTTACGCTCAAACGCATGATCTTGCCTGGATCGAAGATCCCAGCAACGAAGATATTCGACACGACCGCAATTTCCTCCGTCACCAAGTCCTCCCGTTGTTGCGGCAACGCTGGGCACAGGCCGATGCCGCGTTCGCCCGCAGTGCCAGCTTGATGGCCGAAACCGTCGAGCTATTGGAGGACGGCGATGCACAGGCCTTGGCGACGGTGCGTACCGCCGATCCGCAAGCGCTGTCGGTCGCCTCACTGATGCAACTACCCCGCAGCCGGCGAGCGCGCGTGCTGCGCTGCTGGATCGCCGAGCTCGGGCTGCCCCCGCTACCGGGCGAAGGCGTCGCACGGATCGAATCCGACCTGCTCACAGCAACCACCGATACCGCAGCCGAGTTCGCCTGGAACGATGCCCTGGTGCAGCGCTGGCGCGGACTGCTGCACGCCGATCGGCAGCGGGAAGCATTGCCCGCGGATTGGCAGACGCATTGGCGGGGCGAAGCGCCGTTGTCGCTGCCTGGTGGAGGCTCATTGGAACTGGACGGCGGTGGTGGTTTCGACAAGCCGGCTTTCGAGCCATTGCGCGTTTCCGCCCGGCAAGGCGGCGAGCGCATCCTCCTGCCTGGCCGCGACCACTCACACGAGCTGAAGAAAGTCCTCCAGGAACTGGGCGTGCCGCCGTGGGTGCGGCGTCGGTTGCCTTTGCTTTGGGATTCCCACGGTCGTTTGGCGGCGGCGGGCGACTTGGTTTATTCAGCCGATTTCGACGCCTGGCTGCACCAGACCGGCACAACGTTGCGCTGGTCGCATCATTCCCAGGGCGATGGCACCCCGTAGCGCCGCTCCTATGCCTGCGCGTTGACCTAATCCATCCCGGTCCGCACACTTCCCACATGGCCAAGAAAAACACCCCTGACGCTTCTCCCGTCGCTCATTTCGAACAATCGCTGGACGAACTGGAGCAACTGGTCGAGAAGATGGAACACGGCGACATGAGCCTGGAAGAGTCGCTGGCCGCTTACGAACGCGGCGTTGGCCTGTACCGCCGCTGCCAGACGGCGCTGGAGCAGGCCGAATTGCGCGTTCGCCTGCTCAGCGACCCGGAAAATCCGGAAACCGCCGAGCCTTTCGCGTCCGCACCCGATGTCGACTGAAGCCGCGTTCGCGCGCTGGACGGCGCGGGTCGAGGCCAAGCTGGAACACTCCCTGCCGGTCGCGTCGCAATCGCCCGAACGGCTGCACGCCGCCATGCGCCACGCGGTACTGGGCGGCGGGAAGCGCATGCGCCCTTTGCTGGTCTACGCGGCCGGCGCACTGTTCGACGCCGACGAATCGACACTGGACGCGCCCGCAGCCGCGGTGGAACTGGTCCACGCGTACTCGCTGGTGCACGACGATCTGCCCGCCATGGACGACGACGACCTGCGCCGCGGACAACCCACCGTGCACATCGCATTCGACGAAGCCACCGCGATTCTCGCTGGCGACGCCTTGCAGACGCTGGCGTTCGACCTGTTGGCCCATGCCGACGCCGATGCCGCTCTTCGCCTGGATTGGCTGCAGGCGCTGAGCCGCGCTTCCGGCGTTGCCGGCATGTGCGGCGGTCAGGCGTTGGATATCGATGCCACCGGCACGCTGCAGTCGCTCGCGGCGCTTCAACGCATGCATGCCCTGAAGACCGGTGCGCTGATCCGCGCCGCCGTGCGGATGGGTGCGGCCGCGGGTCGAGCAAGCAGCGATGAGCTGCAGCATCTGGATGATTTCGCCGCCGCACTGGGCCTGGCCTTCCAGGTGCGCGACGACATCCTGGATATCGAAGCCAGCTCCGAGCAACTGGGCAAGACCGCGGGCAAGGACGTGGCGCAAGCCAAATCCACCTATCCCGCGCTGCTCGGCATGCATGGCGCAATGGCAAAGCTGGAAGAACTCACTGGCGAGATGCAAACCGCATTGGCGGTCTTCGGTCCGCGCAGTGATGCGCTGAAGGCGCTGGGCGAGCTGGCGATCAACCGGGCCAACTGACACCGCGCCCGTAGTCGAGTTGCTCCGCGCAACCGGACTTCGCAAAAAAAAGGCCCGGATCGACCGGGCCCTCTTTTGAACTGGCGGCGCGCGATTACTTGATCAGGCGCAGCGCGAACGGATAGCGGTACGACTCGCCGTTGTTGGCCTTGACGCCAGCCAGGATGCAGAACACCAGGTTGCCTACCCAAACCAGCATCGGCAGGAAGAACAGCAGGCCGAAGGTGATCGTGGTCAGGATGATGGCTGCCACATAGGCGATCGCGACGGTGATCTGGAAGTTCAGCGATTCCTTGGACTGGTCGGTCAACCACGATTTGTCGGCCTTGTCCTTGTTGATCAACCACATAATCAACGGAACGATGAAGCCCGCGACGATCCCCGAAAGATGGGTAATCAGCGCAATGGTCCGATCTTCCTGCGGGCCTGCGCTACTCGCCGGTGGAGGTGGCGTCGTAACGTTTTCGAATTCACTCATGCATGGATCCCCTTAGCAATGGAATGGTCTGGTAGAGCCCCGCTTGGTCCTCCGGCGGGTCTCCCCTGGGGAAGCATAACGTTATTCGCCGCCGGCAACGGTCATCCGGCCCACCAAAATGGAACCGACGCGGATATGCGAGCGTGGGTCCACATCGCTCCCCACCGCGTCGATGCCAGCGAACATCTGCTTCAGGTTGCCGGCGACGGTAATGCCGTCCACCGGGTAGGCAATGGCGCCGTTCTCGACCCAGAAGCCGGCCGCCCCGCGCGAATAGTCGCCGGTCACCGCGTTGATGCCCTGCCCCATCAGCTCGGTCACCAGCAGTCCGCGCGACATGCCGCCGATCAGCGACTCGAAGCCGCCGGCGTTGGCGGACACCTTGAGGTTATAGACGCCACCCGCATTGGCCGTGGTCTGCAGCCCAAGTTTGCGCGCGGAATAGCTACCCAGCACGTAGCGCTGCAATACCCCATCCTGCACCAGCGCCGAGGTCCGGGTGGCCACGCCTTCCGCATCGAACGGTGAGGAACGCAGTCCTTTGCGCAGCAGCGGCTGCTCTTCGATGGAGAACCATGAAGGAAATATCTGCTGGCCAGCATGGTCCAGCAGGAAGCTGGCGCGGCGATACAGTGCGCCGCCGGACACAGCGCCCAGCAAATGACCGATCAACGAGCGAGCGATCTCGGCCGCGAACAACACCGGATACTCGCCCGTCGGCAGCGAGCGCGGCTGCAGTCGCGCGACAGTGCGTTCGGCGGCGCGCCGGCCAATGGCCTGCGGCGTTTCCAGATCGGCATACGACAAGCCGCTGCTGTACCAGCCATCGCGCTGCATGCCGTCGCCCTGCCCGGCGATCAGCGCGCAACCGATCGAATGCTGCGTATCGCGTTCGCGGCCGATGAAACCGTGCGAATTGGCGTACACCGACAGGCTTGCGCCGGTGCCTACCGAAGCACCGTCGGAATTCTCGATCTTCGAATTGGCTTCACGGCCGGCCGCTTCGCAGGCAAGCGCCAGATCGACGGCGCGGTCCGCGTCCACTTCCCAGGGATGCCACAAGTCCAGGTCGGGAAATTCCCGTGCCATCAGCTCTGGATCGGCCAAGCCCGTGGCTTCATCGTCCTCGGTATAGCGTGCGATGGCGCAGGCCTGTTCGACCGTGGCATCCAGGCTTTCTTCACGCAGATCCGCGGTGCTTGCGCTGCCCTTGCGCTTGCCGAAGTAGACGGTGACGCCGATACCGCGGTCGCGGTTGGATTCCACGGTTTCCACCGCACCCATGCGCACGTTGACGTTCAGGCCGGTTTCTTCGCTGCAGCTGACTTCCGCCTGGGTGGCACCGCGCTTCTTGGCGCGTTCCAGCAGGCGCTGCGACAACTCCGCCAAGTGCTCCAAGCGGGCCAGGCTGTCATCGGGGGTTTGGACGGTAATGGCGTTCAATGCTTTATCCTTTGTGCTGCACCTGCGAATTCCCTCGCGACAAACCGGCTGTCCCTTGCCGGAAGTTTCAATGAAGCAAGCTGTAATGAAGCGAGCTTCAGTAAAGCAACCTCCAACGACGCAAATTCCAATAAAGAGCGGGCTCCACCATGCGCGGACGCGATCCTGAAACCGGCGAATTCCTCGGCCCCAGCCGCACCCAGCAAAGGCAGGGAGCGCTGGAAATACGCAGCCTGGCCGAACAACTGGTGGCGCTGCCACCGGCCCAGTTGGCCAAACTGCCGATTCCGGAAGAACTGCTGCAGCACATCCGCGATACGCAGAAGATAACCTCGCACATCGCGCACAAGCGGCAGCTGCAATTCCTTGCCAAGCAAATGCGCCGTGAAGACGACGAAACGCTGGAAGCCATCCGCGATGCGTTGGACGAGGACGGCGATGCCGCCAAGCGCGACGCCGCCGCGCTGCACCGTACCGAACAGTGGCGCGAACGCCTGTTGAGCGACGGCGATGCTGCGTTGGGCGAGCTGCTGGATGAATACCCGCACGCCGACCGCCAGCACCTGCGCCAACTGATCCGCAACGCCAGCGAAGAACGGCTCAAGAACAAACCGCCGCATGCGTTTCGGGAGTTGTTTCGCGAACTGAGAGAGCTGCTTGCGGAACCGCCGGAAATAGAGAATGGGGAATAGGGAGTCGTAAAAAACCCATCCCCCGCTTTTGCCATTCTCCATTCCCAATTCCCTATTCCCGGCCGTCAGGCCTTGGTTCCGCCGACGGTCAGCCCCTCGATCAACAGCGACGGCTGGCCTACGCCCACCGGCACGCTCTGCCCGTCCTTGCCGCACACGCCCACGCCGGCATCCAGTTCCAAATCGTGGCCGACCATCTTCACTTTCTGCATCGTCTCCGGACCATTGCCGATTAGCGTGGCGCCCTTGACCGGGGCGGTGATCTTGCCGTCCTCGATCAGGTAGGCCTCGGTGGCCGAGAACACGTACTTGCCGCTGGTGATGTCGACTTGGCCACCGCCGAAATTGACTGCGTACAGGCCTTTCTTGACCGAACGGATCATCTCTTCCGGGTCGTGCTTTCCAGCCAGCATGTAGGTATTGGTCATGCGCGGCATCGGCAGGTGCGCGAACGATTCGCGGCGGCCGTTGCCGGTGGGCGCCATGCCCATCAGGCGCGCATTGAGCGTGTCCTGCATGTAACCGACCAGCACGCCATCTTCGATGAGCGTAGTGCAGTGGGTCGGCGTGCCTTCGTCGTCGACATTGAGCGAGCCGCGGCGTTCCGGCAGCGTGCCGTCGTCGACGATGGTGACACCCGGCGATGCCACGCGCTGGCCCATGCGGCCGGCGTAGACGCTGGTGCCCTTTCGGTTGAAGTCGCCTTCCAGGCCATGGCCAACCGCTTCGTGCAGCAGCACGCCCGGCCAACCCGCGCCCAGCACCACCGGCATCACGCCGGCGGGCGCATCCACCGCATCCAGGTTGACCAGCGCCTGCCGCAGCGCTTCGCGCGCCAGATCCTGCGGCTTTCCATCGGCGAATAGTTGCGTATACGAATAACGCCCGCCCATGCCGGCGTAACCGGACTCGCGGCGGCCGTTCTGCTCCACGATCACTTGCACATTCAAACGCACCAGCGGACGCACGTCGGCGGAAAGGACGCCGTCGCTGCGCGCCACCAGTACGGTATCGACGCCTCCTGACAGGCTGACAGTCACCTGCTGCACTCGCGGGTCGGCAGCGCGAACGTAACGATCGACCGCGCGCATGGCCTCGACTTTGTCGTCGTTGCCCATCGCATCGATGGGATCGTCGCTGGCGTACAGCGAGCGTCCGCCGCCGCGCACCAGCGCATGCGGCGCGTGCGCGGCGCCTTCACGGGCGATGGCGCGCGCGGAATGGGCAGCGCTCAGCAATGCCTGGCTGTTGATGTCGTCGGAATAGGCAAAACCCGTCTTCTCGCCGGAAATGGCGCGGACACCGACCCCTTGCTCGATCGAATGGGCGCCGTCCTTGACGATGCCGTCTTCCACCGTCCAGCTTTCGCGGCGCGTGTGCTGGAAATACAGATCGCCGAAATCGATACCCGGCCCCAACAAGGTTCCGAAGGTTCGGTCCAGTTGTTGTTGGTCCAGGCCGGCGGGCAGCAGCAGGCGGGTTTCGGCGAGTGCGAGGGAATTGGTCATGGGACTCAGGGTTGGGGCTGCGAACGCCGAACGCAAGCGGCGAAACGGCTGGCGGACGGGAAAAGATGTTCATGCATGTGTACGTTGGATCAGGATTACAGCTATTTCTGCGAGTGCAGAAGCCTCCGGCCGGTAGGGGCGGCGTTGTGGGAGCGGCGTCCCGCCGCGAGCTCTTCCGTCAGATCAACATGAATCAAGCGAAAAGCTCGCGGCGGGACGCCGCTCCTACAACGGCGCTGCCACCGCTTGAGCACTCAGCTGGCTCCGAACAACGTGATCACGGACTGCCGGCCGGCGCCGAGGCTCTGGTTGCGCGGGCGCGCGATTGCTCACGGCCAACCACCTCCACCTTGGGGTCCTTCCAGGGGCCGGTGACGCGATACGTCTTTGCGCCCATCTGGCCCAGCGGCTTCTTCAGCACCGCGTTGGCGACCGCGCCCACCGCCGCGCCGATAGGACCGCCGGCGACGGCGCCCACCGCCGTCAGCACGTTGGCGGATTTCGGCAGCACGTAGACGGTCTGGTCGAATCGCTCGGCGCGCAAGTCGGTGTCGCCGCGAATGCGTATCTCGGCAGCAGGGCCATCGATCACCAAGCTATCGCTGCTGGCCAGGCCATTGCTCAGGCGAATATCGCCGTCGATGCGATTGAAAGCGAATCCCTTGGAAAAGAAATCGCTGAAATCCAGCATCATGCGCCGGCGGAGTTCGGCCACGCTCAACAGGCCGAGCACGCGCCCGGCGCCGGGTTCCAGTTCCAGCAGATGACCGTCGCGGACGGCGACGTTGACGCTACCCTCCAGGGCCGCCAGTTGGAACGCACCTGGGCTGCCAGCCCAACCGGCATCGATCTTGATCTTGCCGTGGCCTCCGCCGACACGGCGTTTATAGCCCAGGCCGTCCATCATCGCGCCAACGTCCTGGCTGTCGATCGCGACATTCAGACGCGTGCGCGCATTGGTACCGCGGCCGGTCCACTGACCGCTGATATCGATCGCCTGCTTGGGCGAACGCAGTTGCAGTTGATCCACCTGCATGCCCGCGGCCATCTGCCGGGTACGCATCTTGGCGTTGCCGAAACTGGCGGCGCCGAAGCGCAGATCGTCAATATCCAACGACAGCGGCGGAACACTCGCCGGATCAAAATCATTCGCCGCCGCGCGTTGCGCGGGCGTAGTGATGGCGCCCGCCGGAGCCGCGCTACGCCAGAAAACGCGCGACAACTTGCCGGAAATCGCCGCCCCTTTCGCTTCGGGCACCAGTAGCGAGCCTGCCAACGCCTCGCCATCCAGCGCGATGGCGACAGCCTTGTTGGCCGGTGCCACTTGCAGCCGCGTATTGGGGAATGCTGCGCCAATCAGCAGCAAGCGCTCGGCCGTGACGTCGATGTGCCGCAGCGGAAGCTTGCTTTCGCCATCGCCACCTTTGGCCATCGCAATCCAATCCATCGCGTCCAAATTGCCGGTGCGGCCAGTGACGATCAGCCCCGATGCGGGCGCGGCCTCGTTCACTTGGCGACTGCCCAGTGCGACGCGGATGCCGGTCTGATCGCCACTGCTGCGCGCGCGCAACGCCAGCAAATCGCCGAAGGCGACATCGATCTGTCCGCTACCCATCGGCAACGGTGCGCGCACGCTGGTCGCCAACGGCGTTGCGGCCGCTTTGCGCAACGGCGCCGGCAGATTGAGCGCCGTGCCTACCAGATTGGAACGCAGGCTCAACTGGCTCGGCAACGTGGTGTTGACCGGGGTACCGGCAGGCGTCCTGGGAATGGTCACACCGACCGTCCATGCCGAAGTGCCTTCCAGGTACGGTTTCAGCCAAGCCATTTCAGGCGCGCGGTCCAACAACTCCTGCGCGCCTAGCTGAGCGGAAAGGTCGGCTTCGAACACTTGCTGTTTGTCGCGCACACCGCTGCCGGCACGCAACGACAGCACACCGGCGTGTCCTTGGTGCATCACGGCGAGCGGCTCGGACGAGAATCCCTGATCGTCATAGCGCGCTTTGCCGCGGACGTCAGTGAACGCCAGATTCCAGCGTTTCTCCGCCAACTTGGCGCCTTGCAATTCCACCATGCCGTCGACGCGCTTGAGTGCGATCTTCTGGCGATGCAGCGGCTGCAGCAGACTGAAACTGGCGCGCACCGGGCCACTGGCTTCCAGATGCGCCATGGTTTCGCCATAGGTCTTCTGCAAGGGGCTCTGCCGCAGCAGACTCAGCAGGTGGCCAGCATCCGCGTTGGCCTGGGCGTCGATCTTCAGTTCCGCATCGTTGAATGCCGCGATGCCGGCTTGGAAGGAATCGATAGCGACTCCGCCCAAGGCACCACGTCCCTGCAACTGGAATCCGTTGGCGATGAAGGCGATGTCCGCGTCCACCTGTTCCAGCGCAGGCCAATCGGGTTGGAACTTGAAACGGCCACCTTGGATATGCCCCACGGCCTCGAAACGACCGTTGTTGTCGCGGAACGGCCAATCGTCCAAGTCGCCGCTGACGACGGCACGACCGTCACGCACGGTTCCGCCGATCAGCGCTGCGTTGAGCCAATCGATAGCCGCCTTGGGCATGCTGTGATGAACCCAGAATCCCTTGGCGGCGGAGACAGGCGCGTCGTCCAGATCGGCGGCGATGTCGATCCAGGGCCGGGTACCGTCGCCTTGGAACCACAGGCCGCCACGTACGTCGGCAGCGTAGTCCTTGCCGTGCACGCGCAATGCCGAGGTGCCGATGCGCCAGCCTGCGCCTTCGCGCCAACCTACCACCTTGCCGTTCAGATCGACTTCGTGGGCCACGCCAAATCCGCTGGGCCAGTCGAAACGCATCCGCGAGCGCTGATCCAGGGCCAGCTCGAAACCTTCGGCATCACCACGAAAATCGCCGGCCAATCCGCTCAAGCCGGGCGCGTGTCCCACTGGCAAAAAGCCCATGCCGCTCAGACGCCCCTGCCCGCGCATGGCACCGCCTCGCCGGCCGACCACCGACAGATCGGTCAGCCGTGCGCTGGGCTTGGCTTGCGCCAACCAGCGGCGAAGGCCGTCGTCCACCCGATCGCTGAGGCCGAGTACGGCAAATAGCGGAGCCGCATCGACTTCGTCCGCCAGCAGTGCGTACTGCTGGCCGCCGGCGATCACCAACCCGTCCAATGTCTGTGCCTGCGGTGCGGCGCCGACACGCAGGCGCGGCGCATCGAGACGCCAGCCGCCAGCGACCAGTTGCCAGCGCATGAGGCCGTCGATCTGATCGAAGCGCGCACGCGGGATTTCATTTCCGCCGGCGATCGCCGCACCGCGCAGGCCCAGTCGTTGCAGATCGGCGTCGATGGTCGCCAACACGACCCGGTGTTTGCGCAGTTCCGCCCAACCGCGAACGCGCCCCTGCCCGCGCTCGGCCACCACGCCGCCATAGCGCAACAAGGGCGACCACACGGCAAGATCGTCGGCTTCCACATCCAGGTACGCGCGTCCGTTGCCTTGCCGGCGATCGAAATCCACCGTTAGCCGCAGCGGTTCCGCACGGTCATCGATCCATGCCCGGGTACCGGCGCGCACGCGATCTCCTTCGACACGCAGGCGCAGGTCGATATGCGGCAGTTGCAGGTTTCCCATCATCGAGGGCGCGATGATCGCCAACTTGCCGCCGATCACCTGCAGTTCGCCCAGTCCTTCCAGGCTTTTAAGAGGATCGCCGCCGGTCTGTTGCTGTCCCGGCAGGCCGCGCACCGACCAGGTGCCGTCGTCTCCGCGCTGCAGCGTCAGCGACAAACCGCGCAAGCGCAACTCGGTGAATGAGCGGCCAGGCAGCAACCCGCTGTACATCGCCACCAGCACTTCCGCCTGGCCGATGCTGACGCCGCTCTCGCCTTCGCCGATGCGCAAGCCATCCAGCTGCAACAGTGGGCCGCGCCGCGTCCATTGCGTCTTCACCCGATCGAACGACACAGGCCGGCCCGCGCGCTCGCTCAACCATGCCGCGACACGGTCCGGATGACGCTCCGCCAACGGCAGTACCTGGCTGGCCACGCCCAACACCAGCGCCATCAGCACCAGGGTGACGGCCACGCAGTAACCTGCGCCACGGCGCGCCAGACGTAAGCGGCGGCGGAGAGGTGTAGGCATGGTCAGGGAACCGGAAACCGGAAACCGGAAACGGGCAAAGCAGTGCAACTCGGGAAATCCCGGCTACCGGCTACCGGCTTCCCGCTTCCGGCTTCAAAGCAGAACGACATCGAACTGCTCCTGCAGATATTGCTCGTCCGCCTGGAAGCGGATCGATTTGCCGAGGAATTCTTCCAGCTCCGCGACCGCGGCCGATTCCTCGTCGGTGATGCGCGCCACCACTTTGGGCGATGCGATCACCAGCAGACGCGCTGCCTCGAACTGGCGCACGGCGCGGGTGATCTCGCGGAAGATTTCGTAGGTGACCGTTTCGGTGGTCTTGATGGTGCCGCGCCCACTGCACTCCGGACAAGGTTCGGACAGCTGCCGCTCCAGGCTTTCCACGGTGCGCTTGCGGGTCATTTCCACCAGGCCCAGCGGCGAGAACTCGTACACCGTGGTTTTCGCATGATCGCGCGACAGCGCTTTTTCCAGCGTCCGGAGCACCTGGCGGCGATGCTCCGGATCGTCCATGTCGATGAAGTCGATGATGATGATGCCGCCCAGATTGCGCAGGCGCAGCTGGCGCGCGACGGATTGCGCCGCTTCCAGGTTGGTGCGGTAGACCGTTTCTTCCAGGTTGCGCTGGCCCAGGAACGAACCGGTGTTCACGTCGATCGTGGTCATCGCTTCGGTCTGGTCGATGACCAGGTAACCGCCCGATTTCAGCGGCACCTGCTTATCCAGCGCGCGGCCGATTTCGTCTTCGACGCCGTACAGATCGAAAATGGGCCGTTCGCCGGAGTAATGCTCAATGCGTTCGGCCAGCACCGGCATGTACTTGGCTGCGAACGCCTGCAACCGCTCACTGGTTTCGCGGGAATCGACCTTCACCTTCTCCACATCACGGCGCATCAGGTCGCGCACCGCACGCAAGGGCAGCGTCAGGTCTTCATAGACGCAGGTGCCCACCGCGGAATCGCGGCTGCGCTGCTCCACCAACGCCCACACGCGCGCCAGGTAAGCGATGTCTTCGGCCAGTGCTTCGGCAGGCTGCCCTTCCGCGTTGGTGCGGATGATGTAGCCGTGTCCGCCGTGCTGGGCCGACAAATCCGTGACCAGCGATTTCAAGCGCTGGCGCTCGGCTTCGTCCTCTATCCGCGCCGACACGCCCACCACTTTCGATTGCGGCAACAACACCAGGTAGCGCGAAGGAATGCTGATCTGCGTGGTCAGCCGGGCGCCCTTGCTGCCGATGGGGTCCTTGACGACCTGCACCACGATGTCCTGCCCGTCGCGCAGCAAATCCATGATCGGCACCGCCAGCGGGGGCGTCAGCGGCACCGCCGCATCTTCGGTTTCACCGTTGGCGACCGGTGCAGGCCGCACTACGTCGTTGGCGTGCAGGAACGCGGCGCGATCCAATCCGACTTCCACGAAGGCCGCCTGCATGCCCGGCATCACCCGTTGCACTTTGCCCTTGTAGATATTGCCGACCACGCCCCGGCGCCAACCGCGCTCGATGTGCAATTCCTGCAGCATGCCGTTTTCGATCACGGCCACGCGGGTTTCGCGCGGAGTGACGTTGACCAGGATTTCCTCGCTCATGCGCGGCGCATCCCTTCACGCCGGAGCATGCCGTATCGAAGCACGCCGTATCGAAGCCCGCCGTGTCGAAGCACGCCGCATCGACGCGCGTTTCGCCGGACCGGCACATGCGCCATAGTGGCGCCGGACAAGATGATCGCGGTGATTGCGGTGAAATGGTTCCCCATTCGCATTAGCGGTTCCGCTCCTCGTCCGAGATCGTTTGTGAAGAAATGTGAGCCTGCTTTTGAGGAACATGCTGTTGAGGAGCGCGCCCCTGGCCGAACTGCCGCAGCAACTGCACCGTTTCGTACAAAGGCAAACCCATCACGCCGGAAAAACTGCCGGACAGATGACAGACGAATTGCTCCGCCGCGCCTTGGATTCCATAAGCACCCGCCTTACCCATCGGTTCGCCGCTGGCGACATAAGCGGCGATAGCTTCGTCGTCCAGGTGCATGAAGGTCACCTCCGACACGGATACCGCCTGCGCCTCCCGCGAAGCGCTGACCAACGAGACGGCCGAGATCACCTGGTGGGTACGTCCGGACAACCGGCGCAGCATTGCCGCGGCATCGTCGGCGTCCTTCGGCTTGCCGAACACCTCATCGTCCAATATCACTTCGGTGTCCGCTCCCAGCACCCATGCCTCAGGGGTTGCGAGCACCTTCAACAGGCCTGCGCCGGCCTTTTCCCGCGCCACCCGGCGGACATATTCCTCCGCCGGCTCGCCCGGCTGGCGATGCTCGGGCACGTCCAGGTCAAGCAGCCCGAAACGCTGGCCCAGACGGGTCAGCAGTTCGGCGCGGCGGGGGGATTTGGAGGCCAGATAAAGCATTCGTGAAAGAATAACCCGCGGCAGCTGACTGAACGCTCTTAATTTCCGTTCCATGCACGGCCCCATCGCGGTAACCCCATTCCGACTCACAACGCGTTCATGCTTGTCCGAACACTTCAACCCACCGCTGTGACCGAGTGCACACCCGGCCGGCACCATAAGGAGATCCCATGCGCCAACGCCCGCTACGACCGCTGCTACTTGCCCTGTCCCTCGCCCTCGGAACCGTCGCCATGACCTCTCACGCTCAGTCTGTTCCCGGCTATGCCGTCGCCACCGACGGGACGCTGTTGAATGTTTCGGCTCAGGCCGAGGCCTCGCGGGTGCCGGATGTAGCGACTATTTCGGCCGGTGTGGTGACTCAGGCCGCCGATGGCAATGCCGCGATGCGTCAGAACGCCGAACAAATGGCCAAAGTCACCGCTGCGATCAAAGCCGCCGGCATCGCCGACAAGGACGTGCAGACCAGCGGCATCAACCTGAACCCGCAATACCGGTATGCCGAAAACCAGCCGCCCGTCATCACTGGCTACCAGGCCAGCAATACGGTCAGCTTGAAGGTGCGCGACGTCACCAAGCTGGGCAAAGTACTGGACGCACTGGCAGCACAGGGGGCCAACCAGATCAACGGCCCTACTTTCGAGATCGACGAACCCGAACCTGTGTACGACGAAGCGCGCTTGGCGGCGCTGAAGAAAGCTCAGGCTCGCGCCGAGACCTATGCAAAGGCGTTAGGTCTGCGCGTTCGCCGCATCGTCAGCGTCTCCGAAGGCAATGGTGGCGGTTTTCATCCCATGCCGATGGTGGCTGCGATGAGCATGCGCGGCAAAGCGGAAATGGATACTTCGGTCTCGCCCGGCGAAACCAAGCTTTCAGTGAATCTGGACGTGGTGTTCGAACTGGGCAAATAAATCCTCCTCGGATCGCAAAACTAGGACCGCATAAAAAACAGGGCTACGGCCCTGTTTTTTTTATGCTCGTTTTGATTTCGCCGGGCGATTCGTAATGGACGAAGTCAACGTTCCGCGAATGCGACGTCCGGCTTACCCGGCTAATACTGCTTTGGCTTGTGCGCCGCTCGCGGACCGGCATACGGGGGTTTCTCCCGACATACATTCAGCTCGGCACCCCTCTTGCGCAACCGCCGGACCGGGCGCAATGTTGGCTCAGGCACGGATGCTCGACCCCGTTTTCCGCGCCCGGTCGTTGTTCCTCTTGCATACCCTATATGGAGGTGGATCATGGTTCGCATACAGCCGTTCGGTTCTGATTCGCGCATCGACTTCGGCCGGGTACTGGCCATCGCCGCAGCCCTGGTGATCCACGCCATCGCCTTGCTTCTGCTGCTGATGCCGTTGGCCGCTCCGCAGCTGGTCGTGGCGGTGAAGCCTTACAAGCCGGAGATTTTCTTCATCGAACGACCGAAGCCGGTTGAACCGACGCTGGTAAAGGTCACCAAGCCTCAACCTGTCACACGGACGCCACAGCCCGCGGCAACGATTCCAAGACCGTCCACCATTACGCCACCCGCAGAACAACCGATCGTCGAAGGAGGCAACGAACCGACAGTGACGGCGACGATTTCCGACGGTCCAGCCGATGCATCCGTTATCGCCATGCCGACCGGGCCGATCGCGGCCAGCCATTTGGAGTACGTCACCGCGCCCCCGCCCAAGTACCCGCGTGAAGCCATGCGCGAAGGCGCGCAGGGCACGGTCATGCTGAGGGTGCTGGTGGATACCGATGGCACGCCGCTGGAAGTGAGCATCGACAAAAGCAGCGGCAACAAGTCGCTGGACCGCGAAGCCAGGCAGCACGTCCTGAAGAACTGGCGCTTCCGCCCCGCCATGCGCGACGGCGTGCCGGTACAGGCGTACGGCTTGGTACCGATCGATTTCAGTTTGCAGTGATGAACAAGAAGCCCGCCCAAAGGCGGGCTTCTGCTTTGCGCCACTGGCTACCTTGTAGGAGCGACGTCAGTCGCGATGGCGCTTTACCGGTAAAGCGCGATCGCGACTGACG
>CBFGZY010000032.1:0-41476 GCA_965653375.1 uncultured Pseudoxanthomonas sp. | reverse complement strand
GTGAGTCGCGATGGGCATTATCGGTAACGCCCCATCGCGACTCACGTCGCTCCTACAGGGGAGTTCGTCATTTACCGGCGCATTTGCTGCGCAGCGCCGCAGCCCGGACAATACGGGTCTGTCCACGCATCGGGAAACTCCATGTCCATCGTTCGCATGACCGACCTCGACCTGTCCGGCAAGCGCGTGCTGATCCGCCAGGATCTCAACGTGCCTATCGACGCGGGACGTATTACCTCCGAGCAACGCATCACTGCTTCGCTGCCCACCTTGAAGCTGGCGCTGGAAAAAGGCGCCGCGGTGATGGTGACCTCGCACCTGGGGCGGCCGAAAGAGGGCGTGTGGTCGGCGGAAGATTCGCTGGCGCCGGTTGCCCAGCGTCTGTCGGAACTGCTGGGCGTCGAAGTCCCGCTGGTGAAGGATTGGGTGGAGGGTGTGGACATCGCGCCAGGGCAGGTTGTGTTGCTGGAAAACTGCCGCATGAATGTCGGTGAAGGCAAGGACGACGAGGCGCTGTCGAAGAAATACGCTGCGCTTTGCGACGTGTTCGTGATGGATGCCTTCGGCACCGCGCATCGTGCGCAAGCATCCACGCATGGCGTGATCCGCTTCGCCAAGGTTGCCGCGGGCGGTCCGCTGCTGATGGCCGAGCTCGATGCGCTGGAGAAGGCGCTGGAAAAACCGGCGCGCCCGTTGTTGGCCATCGTGGCCGGCAGCAAGGTGTCCACCAAGCTGGAGCTGCTGTCCAATCTGGTCGGCAAGGTCGACCAGCTGATCGTTGGCGGTGGCATCGCCAACACCTTCATCGCCGCGGATGGCCATGCCGTCGGCAAATCGCTGTACGAAGCCGATCTGCTCGATACCGCCAAGAAGATCAGCGCCGATGCCAAGGCCCGTGGCGCCGACATCCCGGTGCCCACCGATGTGGTGGTGGCGAAGGAATTCAAAGCCGATTCTCCGGCCACCGTGAAGCCGGTCGATGGCGTGGGCGATGACGATCTGATCCTGGACATCGGTCCGGCAACCGCCTCCCGCTACGCCGAACTGATCAAGCAGGCCGGCACGGTGGTGTGGAACGGACCGGTGGGCGTATTCGAATTCGATGCGTTCGGCAAAGGTACCGAAACCCTGGCGCGCGCCATCGCCGAATCGGCGGCGTTCTCCATCGCCGGCGGCGGCGACACGCTGGCGGCGGTGGACAAGTACGGCATCGCGGACCAAGTCACCTACATCTCGACCGGTGGCGGCGCGTTCCTGGAATTCCTGGAAGGCAAGACGCTGCCAGCCGTAGCGGCGCTGGAAGCGCGCGGTCGGTGAGAGGTTCGACGCTGTTCTTCGATCTCGACGGCACCTTGATCGATTCTGCCGTCGGGATCACTCGTTGCGTTGCCCACGCGCTAACGCAACTGGACCATCCCGTACCTCCGGAAGCGGAACTGCGCCGCTGGATCGGTCCTCCGCTGCGCACCAGCTTCGCGCCGTTGCTGGTGGATCCGGAGCTAGTCGAGCGAGCGGTATCGCACTATCGCGAGCGTTTCGAAAGCCATGGCTGGAAGGAGCACCAAGTGTTTGCCGGCATCGGCGAAACGCTGGACACACTGCACGCATCTGGCCACCGATTGGCGGTGGTGACCGCAAAGAACGAGCCGCACGCGCGCAAGATCCTGGCTCATTTGCCGTTCGGGCACTATTTCGAGGACATCATCGGCGCCACGCCAGACGGCATATTGAGCCACAAGCCGGAACTGATCGCAGAAGCCCTGCGGCGGCTGTCGGTGGATCCATCGGATTGCTGGATGATCGGCGATCGCCATATGGATATCGAAGGTGCGCGCCATCACGCGATGCGCAGCATCGGCGTGCTGTGGGGTTTTGGCGGCGAAGCTGAATTGCGAAACGCGGGCGCGGATCGCCTGGCCGCTGAGCCACCTCAGTTGCTGGCGCTGCTGGCAGCCTGAACATGTGCATCGCGCCGCTGTAAAGCCTGCTCCATTTCGCGCAAACCTTGCGCGGATCCTTGTGCGCCCGCAACAACTGCAGGCGCACGAAAGACCAAAAAAATACCAATCGACCGCTGCGCATTCGTTGCTGAAAACAAGCGCTTTTTACGCGGTTAAAGCGCATGTGCGCGGTTGTCCTGAGACAATCGGCGCGTGTGTATTGCGCGATGCAGCGTCAAGTCGTTGCGCTGTGTACTCGGTGTGTTAGCGTTTTAGTTTTCCAGGGACCGCATCATGACCGACCGCCAGCGCCGTACGAAGATCCTCGCCACCCTCGGACCGGCGACCGATCCGCCGGGCGTGCTGGAGGATCTGTTCCGTGCCGGCGTGAATGTCGTCCGCCTGAATTTCTCGCATGGCGACCCTTCCGGTCAGGCCAAGCGCGCCGCCGCGGTGCGCCTGGCTGCCCAGCGCGTCGGTGCTGAAGTCGGCATCCTCGCCGACTTGCCTGGTCCGAAGATCCGCATCGAGCGCTTCGCCGAAGGCAAAGTGATGCTGAAAGCGGGTGACCGTTTCGATCTGGTCGCCAGCGCCGATGCGCCTCCAGGCGACACCTCGCAGGTTGGCGTGAGCTATCTGGGGCTGCCCAACGATGTCGGCCCGGGTGACGTGCTGCTGCTCGATGACGGCCTGATGCAACTGCGTGTCGAACGCGTCGAAGGCGAGCGCATCGTCAACACGGTGATGAATGACGGCGCGTTGTCGGACCGCAAGGGTCTGAACAAGCAGGGCGGTGGCTTGTCGTTGGGCGCGTTGACTGAGCGCGACAAGGAGTTGATCGGCATCGTGGCGCAGATCGGCGTGGACTTCATCGCCGTGTCGTTCTGCCGCAATGCGCAGGACATGCACGACGCCCGCCGCATCGCCTTGGAACATGGCTGCGATGCCGCGCTGGTGTCCAAGATCGAACGCACCGAAGCCATCGAGAACCTGACCGAAATCGTCGACGCCAGCGATGTGGTGATGGTTGCGCGAGGCGATCTGGGCGTGGAAATCGGCGATGCCGAATTGCCCGGCCTGCAGAAGAAAATCATCAAGGAGTCGCTGGCGCGCAACCGCGTGGTGATTACCGCCACGCAGATGCTGCAGTCCATGGTGGATAGCCCGATTCCCACCCGCGCCGAAGTGCTGGACGTGGCCAACGCGGTCATCGACGGCACCGACGCGGTGATGCTGTCGGCCGAAACCGCCGCGGGCAGTTATCCCGTGCGCGCGGTCGAGGCCATGGCCCGCATCTGCCTGGGTGCCGAGAAGCAGTTCGAGATGGACACCGATTTCGAAAAGGCGCCGCGCAATCTCGAGCGCGCCGACCAAGCCATCGCGATGGCCACGATGTTCCTCTCCGAGCATATCGGCGTGCGCGCGATCGTGGCGATGACCGAGTCCGGCGGCACTGCGCGTTACCTGTCGCGCTTCCGTTCCAGCGCGCCGATCTACGCGTTCTCCCGCCACGATGGTGCGCGCCGCAAGATGGCGATGATGCGCGACGTGTTCCCGATCGCCTTCGACAGCCGTGGCCTCGCCCCGCGCGAAGCGGCCCGCGATTCGATGCTGGTCCTGCGCGACCGCGGCCTGCTGGTGGAAGGCGACCGCGTCATCTTCACCAGCGGCGACCACATGGAGCGTCACGGCGCTACCAACACCATGCGCTTGCTGCAGATCGGCAGCGATGGCAAGGCGGAAGGACTGGGCGAGCTGTAACGCGCGCTACCGACCAGTGCGGTTTCACTTGTCCTTCACTGGCGCCATGACGGACTGAGCACATAGGCAAGCACGGGGCTGCCTATCGTTGGGCGACAGCAGATGTCGCCGCATCAGGGGCACTGTCGTGGCGATGCAGGGGTTGGTTTCGGTCTCGATTCTCATCCGGCGCTTTCGCACCGGCGCCGCGCTGCAGTTGCCGATCGCCGTACTTGTGCTGGCCGGTCTGCTTGGCGCCTGCTCGACGGTCGGCGTTCACACGCGGCACCAGCACGCCGTCGAGTTTGGTCCGCCCGCGCAACTGCAGGTCTGCGTGTTGCGGACACCAGAAGTAAGCATGCAGCGGGTGGACGAGCTGATCGCGGCCGTCAATCGCGAATTTGCGGCATACAACCTTGAAGTCGTGGTGCCGTGGGTGCGCTCATGGGAGCGGCCGGGATTCAGCCATCACAGCATGCTCGACGACATCGTAAGACGCGAGCTCGAGCCGCCGTGCGACCGTCTGGTTGCATTCGTCGACCGTAATGCAGGCGATTTCCTATGGGGATTGACCATGCCCGAGGTGCTCGGAAGCGTCGACGACACCACCCACACGCGCGGCTATGTCGTTGCCACCGGAGCGTCAGTCAATCAGTTGTTCACACCGCCCAGCAAGGTGGTGGTGCACGAGTTCTATCATCTGCTGGGCTGCCCCCATGCGGGCGCGCTAACCGAATGCTACGACCGGATCGCTGCCCTCAAGCAGCAGGTTCATGCCACCGACGCGGAATTCTTCCCCGGCATTGATGCGCATGGGTTCTTGCTGGTGACCCGGGAAAAAGCCAACAGCAGGATGCGCCAAGCGCTGGCGACAAAATAAGGGTGGAAGGCCTGGCGTACCGGACGACCCCGCACCCGCCGATCCCCTGTAGGTCGATGGCGCGTCAACGGGGGCAATGCCTCGCGGGCTATAATTTCGGTTCCCCAGGCCCCGCAGGACCCTCTCATGAGTATCGAACAGCTCGCCGAAACCGCCCAGGCTATGGTGGCCGCAGGCAAGGGCATCATCGCCATCGACGAATCCACCACGACTATCGCCAAGCGTTTCGCCGGGGTAGGCATTGAGAACAACGAAGAGAACCGCCGCGCCTACCGCGAGCTGCTGCTTACCACGCCCAAGCTTAGCGACTACATTTCCGGCGCCATCCTGTACGACGAGACCATCCGCCAGTCCACCAAGGACGGCGTGCCTTTCGCCAAGTACATGGCCGCCAACGGCATCATTCCGGGCATCAAGGTCGACAAGGGCACCCACCCGTTGGCCGGCTGCCCCGGTGAAGTGGTCACCGAAGGCCTCGACGGCCTGCGCGACCGCCTGAAGGAGTACTACAGCCTGGGCGCCCGGTTCGCCAAATGGCGTGCCGTCATCACCATCGGCGAAGACATCCCTTCCGGCACCTGCATCGAAGCCAACGCCCACGCGCTGGCGCGCTATGCCGCGCTTTGCCAGGAGCAGGGCCTGGTGCCGATGGTGGAACCGGAGGTCCTGATGGACGGCGACCATGACATCCAGACCTGCTACGAGGTCACCGAAGCCACGCTGCGTTCGCTGTTCGGCGCACTGTACGAGCAGAACGTGCTGCTGGAAGGCACGATCCTGAAGGCCTCGATGGTCGTTCCCGGCAAGGACTGCGAAGAGCAGGCCAGCGTGGAAGAGGTTGCCGAATCCACCGTCATGTGCCTGAAGAGCACGGTGCCCGCCATCCTGCCAGGCATCGTGTTCCTGTCCGGCGGACAGAACGACGAAGACGCCACCGCGCACCTCAACGCGATGAACCAGCTAGGCAACCTGCCGTGGCCGCTGTCGTTCTCCTACGGCCGCGCCATGCAGTCGGCGGCGCTGACGCTGTGGTCGAAGGACCTGGCCGGCAATTTCGCCAAGGCACAAGCCATCGTCCACGCCCGCGCCAAGGACAATGGCCTGGCGGCGCTGGGCAAGTGGGAAGGCTGATTCTGGGGGCTGATTCGCCTCTGATCCAAGTCATGCAATGCCAAAGAACGCCGGCCCAGTGCCGGCGTTTTTTTATGCGTGCGCCTAGCTGGCGAGCGATCTAGGGACACGGGTACCTGAACGAGCCGCAACCTGTCGACGTCTGGGTCTGTCGCGACGTGTACATAACTGCCTAAGCAGTTATATCATAGGATGCTATGAGCGAGACATCCAACTACACCTCCATCGGTTATCTGATCGCCGATCTGAACCGCCTTTACGGGCGGGTATTCGATCGCCGTGCCGCGCCCCTGGGATTGACCCGGGTCCAATGGCGCGCGCTGAAGCGTATCCATCAGGCCGAAGGCATTACTCAGACCGAGCTAGCCGACCTGATGGACATGGAGCCCATCGCGGTGGGCCGGGTTCTCGACCGGCTGCAGAAAGCCGGATTTATCGAGCGCCACAGCGATCCCAACGATCGCCGGGTCTGGCGCCTGCACCTGTCGCCGCAGTCCACCCAGATCATGCATGCGATCGAACGGGTGGCGGTGGGTGTGCGCGAAGACAGCGTGGCCGGGGTCGACCCCGACGAACTGGCGACCGCGCTCAAGGTGCTGACCCATATCCGCGAAACCCTCTCCTTGCTCGACCGCGCCAGCCGCGGCGAGTCCTCCCTCCGCAAGGGCTGAACCATGACCTCCAAGATCAACCAAACCGCCGAAACGGCGGCTACCCCCACTGTTCCCAAGCGTCGCCGCGTGCCTCTTTGGCTGTGGGTCGCCGGCCCGCTGGCCGTTGCCGGCTTCTTTGGCTGGGAATGGGTCCAGTCCAGCCGCGAAGTCGATACCGACAACGCTTACATCAAAGCCGACCGTATCCTGATCGCGCCGCAGGTCGGCGGGCGCGTCGTGGCAGTCGCGGTCAGCCAGAACCAGGCCGTCAAGAAAGGCGACCTGCTGTTCAAGATCGATACCGATCCGCTGAAAATCGCCGTGGCCCAGAACGAGGCGCTGGTGGCGAGCATGGCGAACACCGCTAGCGCCAGCCGTGCAAAAGTGACCGGCACCGGAAGTTCGATCACCGCCGCAAAAGAAACACTGGCCTGGGCACAACGCGACCTGGTGCGCATGGAAAGCCTGGCATCGCAGCAACTGGTGGCCCGCAAGATGCTCGACGATGCGCGCCATGCCGTCGCCGAAGCGCGTACCGACCTGTCCGAGGCCATCGCCTCGCAATCCGAGGCCAGCGCCACTTTGAACGGCAGCATCGGCACACCGACGCAGGACTTGCCTGAGTACCGCGCCGCGCTGGCCACACTGGCCAAAGCGAAGCTGGACCTGGCGCATGCGGAAGTCCGCGCGCCGGTGGATGGCATCGTGGGATTGCACGACTTGCAGGTCGGCGAATACATCAATGTCGGGCAGACCGCGATGCCGCTGGTCGCTACTGCACCGATTTGGGTGGAAGCCAATTTCAAGGAAACCGAGCTGACCAAGATGCGCATCGGTCAGTCGGCGACGATCGAAGTCGACACTTATCCCGGTGTGAAGTGGAAGGCGCACGTCGCTTCCATTGCGCCGGCCTCCGGCGCCGAGTTCAGCGTGTTGCCGCCGCAGAACGCCACCGGCAACTGGGTGAAAATCGTGCAGCGTATTCCGGTGCGCCTGGAAATCGACGGCACCGATCGCTCGGATGCGCCGCAGTTGCGTGCCGGCATGAGCGCCGAGGTGCGCGTCGATCTGCGTGATGGCGGCGCCAGCGCGACCCGCGCGACCGCTTCGCCGTGAAGCGCTGATTTTTCTGCGAGAAGAAGAACCGATCGCGCCTGGCACGGGCGAGTCATGGATCGGAGAGTGTGGATTTTCCGCATGTCCGGATCGCTGTCATCCGCCTCGGGCAACCGCAGGACAAGCCTTACTCCCAGGAGAAGGCGAAGAGCTAAGACATGAACGATCTGAATAAGAAAATAGACGCCGCAGATGCCAAGCGTCCGCTGCTGGTGGCATCGGTGATGCTGGCCACGCTGATGCAGGCGCTGGATACCACCATCGCCAATGTGGCGCTGCCGGACATGCAGGGCTCGCTGTCGGCCACCCAGGATCAAGTGTCGTGGGTGCTGACCAGTTACATCGTGGCCGCGGCCATCCTGACGCCGGTGACCGGATGGTTGGCGGGCCGGCTGGGGCGTCGCCGTCTGCTGATCATCGCTGTCGGCGGCTTCACCGTGGCATCGCTGTTGTGCGGCATCGCCACCGGCATCGGCGAGATGGTGCTGTTCCGCATTTTGCAGGGCTTGTTTGGTGCATCGCTGGTGCCGATTTCGCAGTCGTTGCTGCTGGACGCTTTCCCCAAGGAAAAACACGGCGCGGCGATGGCGATGTGGGGCATGGGCATCATGGTCGGCCCCATTCTCGGACCGCCGCTGGGTGGCTTTCTGACGCAGAACTACAGCTGGCATTGGGTATTCCTGATCAATCTGCCCATCGGCATCCTGGCATTGATCGGCATCATGGCCAGCGTCAAGAACGACGAAGTGCATCAGCGCTCGCTGGATGGCATCGGCCTGGGTTTGTTGGCGCTGGGCATCGGCGCATTGCAGTTGTTCCTGGATCGCGGGCAAAGCGAAGACTGGTTTGGCAGTCTGGAAATCCAGATCGAAGCCGCACTGGCTTTCCTTGCGTTGTACATGTACGGATTGTGGTGGTGGCGCCGGCGCGAGGATGCGCTGCTCGACCTCGGCTTGCTGAAGAACAGCAACTTCGCGGTCGGGTGTTCGCTGATCTTTGTCGTGGGCATCGTGCTGTTCGCGACGCTCGCATTGTTGCCGCCGTACCTCAGCACCTTGATGAACTATCCGGTGTTGACGATCGGTCTGGTGCTGGCTCCGCGCGGCGTGGGCACGATGTTCAGCATGATGATCGTCGGGCGATTGCTGGGGCGCGTGGATGCGCGTTGGCCCATCCTCATTGGCATGGCGATGATGGTGTACTCGCTGCACGGCATGACACAGTTCGGTCCAACCGCTTCGATGCAAGCCATCATCTGGCTGGGCGTTATCCAGGGCATGGGGTTGGGACTGGTGTTCGTGCCGATCTCAACCGTTGCCTATGCGACATTGGAGCCGCGCCAGCGCACCGAAGCCGCGGGGCTTTTCAGCCTGGTGCGCAATATCGGTTCTTCGGTGGGTATCTCAGTGGTGATGACGCTGTTGTCGCGCGCTTCGCAAATCAATCATGCCGAAATCGGCGCGCGTATTCCGGCCTTTGGCGCCGAGACCACGCTGCTGCCGTCGATGTGGGACCCCAGTACGGCCTCGGGCATCGCGCTGTTGAACAACGAAGTCGTACGGCAGTCCGCGACCATCGGTTATCTCAACGATTTCAAGCTGATGATGCTGCTGACGTTGCTGGCAATGCCTTTGGTGCTGTTGATGCAAAGCGGAAAATCCCCGGCTGGGGCGAAACCCGGTGCTGATGCGGCTGCGATGCATTGAGTGGTAGGGATATGCATCTCGTAGAGCGGAGCTTGCTCCGCTGCTTTTTCTCTATGCATTCGGGCCGAGAAGCAGCCGAGCAAACTCGGCTCTACGAGAAGCGCATTGGCTTCGCTAACGCAGGCCGTTGCGACGGCCTCATTGCCAATAGCGCGGTTCGATCGCGAGGCGCACAATACGGCATGAAAATCGCTGGCATCCATCACATCGCTGTCATCGCTTCGGATTATCCGCGCTCAAAGCGGTTCTATACCGAAATCCTGGGATTGCCGGTAATCGCCGAGGTTTACCGGAACGAGCGCGACTCCTGGAAACTCGATCTGCGCGTCGACGACGGTGTGCAGATCGAGCTTTTCTCGTTTCCTTCACCGCCTCCGCGCGTGTCGCGCCCCGAGGCATGCGGGCTGCGTCATCTGGCATTCCGGGTGAACGATCTCGATGCCGCGGTAAAGCACCTGAATGACCACGGTGTGGCGACCGAAGCGATCCGGGTGGACGAGTACACCGGCAAACGCTTCACCTTCTTCGCCGATCCGGATGACCTGCCGTTGGAGTTGTACGCGCAGTAGTCCTCGGGCTATGGTGAGGGCGGACAATCATCGGCCATCAGCATGTCGTCGCACCACATCCGATTTCCCGCAGAAGCGATTGCCGCACTGACGAAAGGCGACATCATCGTCGCCATCAAGCTCGTGCGTTCGGCCAACGGCATGGACCTGCGCGATGCCAAGGAAGCCGTGGATGCCTATCTGGCTGGAGAGCGTGGCTTTTCAATCGATGCGAGCGAGGTTCCGAAGCAAGTCCGTGCGGATACCGGCGAACTTCCTTCGGAAGCCCTTGACGCTCTCGCCAAGGGCAAGCGAATAGAGGCGGTCAAGATAGTCCGCGAACATTATGGCCTGCACCTGAAGGAAGCCAAGGACAAAGTGGACGCTTATCTGGGCAAGCATCCTCCGAACTACAGGCAGGCAATCCAAACAACGACGGTGCAGCGTGATCGGATGCTGCCTCGGGGCTGGTGGATTATCGTGTGCCTTGCATTGCTGGCGGCTTTTTACTTCTGGCGGTAGCAATTTTTAGCAGCGGCTAGCAGACGGGTAGGAGTGGCGCCGGCATGCTGACGCCGGCGAGTCGCGATCGCAGATCCAACCGGTGGCAAAGCCTGCCAGTTCGCCATCTGGGCGCGCTGCGGCGCGCTTTTTATCGCGCACACAGTATGGCTATCGGGGCGCCATCGCGACTCACGTCGCTCCTACAAAGGCTTTAACCCAGAGACGCCAGCCACTCGTCGTCCGAGCCTTCGTTCACGCCTTCGAACAGCGGTGTCGAGAAATAACGTTCGCCGGTATCGGGCAATACCGCCAAGATCACCGAGCCTTCGCTGGCTTGTTCGGCGACCTGCAATGCAGCGGCAACGGTGGCGCCGGCGGAGATGCCGACGAAGATGCCTTCTTCGGCCGCTAGTCGGCGCGATACCGCGATGGCGTCGGCATCGGTGATTGGCAGGATCTGATCGGCCACCTCGCGGTTCAATACTTCCGGCACGAAGTCGGGCGTCCAGCCTTGGATCTTGTGCGGCTGCCACTCCTTGCCCAGCAGCAATGAAGCGCCAGCGGGCTCGGATGCGGTGACCTTCACTTCCGGCCGCGCCACGCGCAGCACTTCGCCCACGCCGGTCAGCGTACCGCCGGTGCCCCAGCCGGTGACGAAATGATCCAGCCGCTGGCCGGCGAAATCACGCAGGATTTCCGCCGCCGTGGTTTGCCGGTGATAGGCCGGGTTGGCTGGATTGGCGAACTGCCGGGCGAGGAACCAGCCATGCTTCTTCGCCAGTTCTTCTGCGCGCCGCACCATGCCGCTGCCGCGTTCGGCGGCAGGCGTCAGGATCACCTTCGCGCCGTAGGCGCGCATCAATTTGCGGCGCTCGATGGAGAAGGTTTCCACCATCGTCGCCACGAACTTGTAGCCGCGCGCTGCGGCCACCATCGCCAACGCCACCCCGGTATTGCCGGACGTCGCTTCGATAATGGTGTCGCCGGGCTTCAGCAGGCCCTTGGCTTCCGCATCCAGGACGATGGCCAACGCCAGGCGATCCTTGACCGAACCGCCCGGGTTGAACGACTCCGCCTTGGCGTACAGCGTGACGTGTTGCGGCGCCACGCGGTTCAGCCGGATGACCGGCGTGCGGCCAATGGTGTCGAGGATGCTGTTGTAGATGGGCATGGTGTTCTCCGGAATCGAATGAGGTCAGGCGGCCCGCGGCAGTGTAGGCACGGAAAGGTTGTCGGAATGTTGCGGCGGCGCCCGCAGCGGCGCGCTGCCGAACCAATGCAGTGTTTCTGCCAGCGCAGCCACTTCGCCCAGGATCAGCAGGGCGGGCGAACGAACCCCATGATGTCGAGCGGTTTGCGGCAGATCGTCGAGCTGGCCGATCACCACGCGCTGTTCCTCGCGGGATCCATTCTCAACTAACGCAAACGGCGTGGAGGCCGGACACCCTTCGTCGGTCAGCCGCGCACGCAACGTCTCCAACTCGCCCACGCCCATGTAGAACGCCAGCGTCTGCCGTTCACGCGCCAAGGCCGGCCAGTCCAGCGTATCCAGCGAGGCCTTGCAGTGGGCGGTAATCAAGCGCACCGACTGCGCATGGTCGCGATGAGTCAGCGGAATGCCGGCATAAGCCGCGCAAGCCACCGCAGCGGTGATGCCGGGCACCACCTCATAACCGATGCCTTGCGCCAGTAGGAACTGAAGTTCTTCGCCACCGCGACCGAACACGAACGGGTCGCCGCCCTTCAAACGCACCACACGCTGGCCGGCGCGGGCGTGCTGCAGCATCAGCGCGTGGATTTCTTCCTGGCGGATGCTGTGGCCTTTTGCGGATTTGCCTACTTCGATGCATACGGCATCGCGCCGTACCAGGCGCAATATCTCTCTGCTGACCAAGCGGTCGTGGAGAACGACATCGGCACCGCTCAACGCGCGCAATGCGTTCAAGGTGAGCAGACCCGGGTCGCCTGGGCCAGCACCGACCAGCACGACCGACCCGGGCGCTTGCGCGGCTTGGTGAGGCATGTCGTTCCGCTTCGCGATCTGCAGCGCCGTGCGATGGGTCGCGGCCGGTATCCGGAAGCTGGGCAATTCGACATCGTTGGCCATATCCACCAGCAGGCGGCGAGCTTCGGCGGCATCAGCTAGCGCCTGGTTGACGGCTTCGTCCTCACTGGCGGCAATCGCCAGCCAGACGTCCTCCAGCCAGTTTTCTTGGAAGTCGCCGGCCAGCCATTCGATGCGGCCCGCCTGGGCCCAGGCACTGAGTTGCGCGGTTAGCGCCGGCGCAGCGACGCGGGGCAGGGCGCCGGAGCTTAGTAGCGCTTCGGTCTTGCTTTCGGCCACCGCGCCGCCGCCCACCACCAGCACGGAGCGGTGGCGCAGATCGGCGGATAAGGGAAACAGCGGAGCGCTCACGCGGGTCATCACAGGATCGGGCTGCTGACCCTAGCGCCGCCTGATAACCGCCGGAAATAACTTGGCCCGAATAGCATATGTCTTGCGGTTATAAGCCCAGCCCGCTACGGTCCGGGTAAATCCACTACAGTCCCAGGGCGCGTCATCCATTGAGTAGTCACTCGCGTTGAGGCAGTACGACTGCCGGGCGGTGCGGACGACTTCCCCATGGACGACTTGCCCTAAACCCTCCCCCTGGCTGGTCACCGTCCGCAGCTCGGACGCAGCCATCGAGACACACTGATGACGCTGACGCAACTTCGTTACCTGGTCGCCATTGCCGATGCCGATCTCAACATCACGCTGGCGGCTGCACGCGTGCATGCCACCCAGCCGGGCCTGTCGAAGCAGCTGAAACAGCTGGAAGACGAGCTGGGCTTCCTGTTGTTCGTCCGCAAGGGCCGTAGCCTGGAATCCATCACCCCGGCCGGCGGTGAAGTGATCGAGCGCGCCCGTGCGGTGCTGGCCGAAGCTTCCAACATCCGCACTTACGCCGCTAACCAGCGTCACGAGAGCCAGGGCCAGTTGATCCTGGCCACCACCCACACCCAGGCCCGTTTCGTGCTGCCGCCGGCCATCGCCCAGATCAAGCGCGCCTATCCGCAGGTCAGCGTCCATCTTCAGCATGCGGCGGAAAGCGCCGCGTTGGATCTGCTGAGCGAAGGCGATGCCGATATCGCGGTCATCAGCACCGCCGGCGAGCAGCCTCAGGCCGGCATCGCGGTACCGCTGTACCGCTGGCGCCGGCTGGTACTGGTGCCCAAGGGACATGCACTGGATCGTCCGGGCGCCGCGCCGGGCATGGCCGAACTGGCGCAGCAGCCACTGATCAGCTACGAGTCCTCGACCCGGCCGGAATCGTCGTTGCAACGGTCCTTCGCCAGCGTGGGCCTGGAGCCCACCATCGCGCTGACCGCTTTGGACGCCGACTTGATCAAGACCTACGTCCGCACCGGGCTGGGCGTGGGCCTGCTGGCGGAAATGGCGGTCAACGCCAGTGACACCGACCTGCGCGCCTGGCCGGCGCCCAAGGAAGTGAAGGAATGCATCGCCTGGGCGGTACTGCCGCGCGAGCGGGTGCTGCGCGACTACGCGCTGGAACTGGTGCACGTGCTGGCCCCGCAGGTGGACCGCCGCGACCTGCGCCGGGTGTTGGATGGCAATCAGGAGCCGGACTGGCCCGTCCCGCCGACCTGGGAATCGCTGAGCCAAAGCATCACCAATTGACGCTGGGCCGCAGTTCGTACACGCTCGCCACGTGGTCGCGTTGGGGCAGAGCGCATGAGGCCGATTTCCAAGATGGTATTGCGTATGTACGCGCCGCCGGTGGTCATCGTCACCGGTGGATTCGCCGTGGCCGAAACCGTGGCGCGCACGCAAAGTGCGTTCGCCACGCTTACCTCCGGACGCATCGCTTCTTTGTCTTTCCTGCTCGCCATTCTGCTGGGCACCGGCTGGGCCCTGTACGCAACATGGCGCCTTTACCGTTGGGCGCGCGGCCGCGAACTGCGTTGTGCCTGTGGCGGCATGATGTCCCGGATACGCACCGACCGGCAGGGCGAGGCCTACCGCAAGTGCCTGGCCTGCGGCGGCAAGTCGGCACATGTGGCGCATTGAGGTGCCGGTACAGGCACATTGCACGCAGATCATGTGTTCAGGTGTCGGGGCGGCAAATCATTTGCACCGGTTGAAGTGATACTGTAGTGTCACTTCATGCGTATCGAGCTCGTCACCACTCTCAAGCGTCAGGCAACCGAACTCCTCTCAGATATCGAGCGGGACAAAGAGCCGATTCTTATTACTCAGCACGGTCTGCCCAGTGCTTATCTTGTGGACGTGGAAACTTATCAGCTCATGCAGCAGCGCATGAGTGTGCTGGAAGGTATCGCCCGCGGGGAACTGGCAATCGCCGAAGGCAGGGTGGCTACACAAGCCCAGGCCAGGAAGCGCCTGGCGCGATGGTTGAAATAGTCTGGTCGGATCCGGCGTTAAGCGACTTGGATGCTATCGCTGATTACATTGCCCTGGAAGACAGGACTGCGGCCGCGGAGTTGGTAAGACGCATCGTGACGCATGTAGAAATGTTGGTGGACCATCCGGAGAGCGGCAGTAGGCCGCAAGAGCTCAAACGTTCACGCTATCGCCAGATAGTCGAGCCGCCTTGCCGTGTTTTCTATCGCTATGACGGTCAAAAAGTCTTCATCCTGCATGTCATGCGGTCGGAGCGTTTGCTTCGTAAAGGACGACTCGCGTCGCGTACAAAACCGAAGGTTTAGCGATTCTCCAGTCTGGAGACGAGTCGCAAATGGATTTCGATAGGCAGTTGCTCTAGGAGAATGCCGTGGTTGCCACAGGTCTAATGGTCGCCAGTGCCGCCGTCATCTTTTCACTCGGCACGTTGCATCTTGTCTACACGTTCTTTGGCACCAAGCTCAGGCCGCGGGATCCTGCGCTGCAGGTGCGCATGGCGGAAGTGGCGCCTGGAATCACCAAGAGCGCGACCATGTGGAGCTTTTGGATGGGCTTCAATGTCAGCCACAGCATGGCCGCCATACTGTTCGGATTGATCTATGGCTATCTGGCGATCGCCCACGGCGGCCTGCTGTTTTCTTCGCCGTACTTGCTCGTCGTCGGCTTGCTGACGGTGGGTGGATTGTTCGTGGTGGGCAAGGTCTATTGGTTCAGTGCGCCGGTCATCGGTATCGGAATCTCATTGTCGTGCTACCTGGCGAGTATCGCCGTGGCGTTGATTTAGCGGGGCCAAGATGCAGGTTGAGCGCACCCATTACATCGATGCCAGCGAGCCGGATGAAGCCGGCATGCATGAGTATCATTACGAATACGATATTTACAGGTTTGTCGATGAGGCGGCTTGCTTCGTCGCACGTAGCTACACCGACCAACCCACAGAGGCGCACTTTCTGGGTGTCCGGGTGGATGGGCGGGATCGCCGGCTGACGGACGCCGACCTCGCACACCCACTGTGCCTGGCCGCGCAAGACTATCTGCGAGGCGAAGGTAAGGTCGAGTTGAACTGGCTGAGCGGTAGGGGCAACGGGTATGAAGCAGTCCCTTTTCGTGTTGGAACCTAGGAATCCGCTGCGCAAATGTCTCCTCATAACATCCCTACTCTCTATGACTGGCTCGGCGGTATCGATGCATTGAATCGGCTTACCACGCGGTTCTACGAGCGGGTAAAAGAAGATTCCGTGCTCGCGCCGATCTTCGCGCATATGAGCGATGAGCACCCGGCTCACGTCGCCGCTTTTCTTGCGGAAGTGCTTGGCGGTCCCGCCGCATACTCCACGCAACACGGTGGTCATCCGCACATGATTCAGCAGCATCTCAATCGCCACCTCACCCAGGAGCAGCGGCGTCGCTGGGTTGGTCTCCTGTTGGAGACGGCGGACGGTCTGGAGTTCCCGGAAGACCCGGAGTTCCGTTCCGCCTTGGTGGGCTATTTGGAATGGGGTTCGCGTCTTGCGGTTATCAATTCGCAGCCTGGCGCAGCGGTCGATCCGCATGCGCCGATGCCGCTATGGGGTTGGGGAGAGGTCAAGGGGCCGTACACGGGCTGACATCAGCGACGAGCCTCGGAAGATTTCACTCGTCGGCTACCGGTTACTTTCCGAACCGCCACGTTGATGCCGCTTGTATCGATCAGTAGCAAGAACGGTTCATCGATACTCTAGTTTTCTAGATGAGGTCTGCCATGAAATTCCATTTCCTGCTGTTGCCGACAATGCTGTGCCTATCTGTAAACTGCCTGGCGGAAGAGGCTGCTGTTGCCGATGCCGCCGGTACGCCCTCGATACTTCCTGCCGAGTTGAAGGCTTCCATCCGCGCTCGCGGCCAGGCGGTATTCGACGCAGCCTTCGAGACTTGCGATCTGGCCACGCTTCGCACTTTGGTTGCCGATGACATGGAGTTCTATCACGATCAGGGAGGCGTGGTGGCGCGGTCGGGAGACGAATTCGTTGCCGCGATCGGCAAGCGCTGCGACGGCCAAAAAGCGCCCGATAGCTACCGGTCGCGGCGAGAATTGGTGGAAGATTCACTGGAAGTCCATCCCGTTCCCGGCTATGGCGCGATGGAAGCGGGAACACATCGCTTCTACGAACGTAAGGGCGACGGTCCGGAGTCGCTCGCCGGTATCGCCAAGTACGCACATGTCTGGCAACAGGTGAACGGAGAGTGGAAGCTGTCACGCGTCATGAGTTACGGGCATCGCCCGGCCCCCTGATCTGTTGGATGACGAGCTAGCGCTGGAAGTTATGAAGATCACTCGCCGAAACTTTATTGCAACGACGGCGGCAACCACTGTTGTGTCCGCCACTCATGGTTGGAGTTTGCTTGAAGGAGAAAGAAGCATGTACGGCTTGATTGGAAAGATGAAGGCATCACCAGGAAAGCGCGATGAGCTGATCGCGATACTGCTGGAGGGCGTAAACGATATGCCCGGCTGCCGCAGTTACGTGGTTGCGGAAGATCCGAAAGATGCCGACGGCATCTGGATAACCGAAGTGTGGGATAGCCAGGAGAGCCACCGCGCGTCGTTGTCGCTGCCTGTAGTGCAGCAGGCCATCGCGCGCGCCAAGCCCATCATTGCCGGTTTCGATCAGAGTTTCGAAACGCGGCCGGTCGGTGGGTATGGGTTGAAGGTGGAAAGGTAGGACTGGCGCAATGGACGCGGAAGTCCAATAGTTTGAATTGATTTTCTTGTGGCGCCGCGGATTCATCGTCGCATAAGGAGTGCACTTCGTGCCTAGCTATCATTTTGTTTTTGCCATCGTTTATGTTCTGGCTGTTATCGGTTTGGGGATCTACTTGATCGTATTGGCCGCTCGTTTCGTCAAAGCGCATCAGCGTGGTGCAGCGGCGCTCGAAGCCATCGCTCGCAATCTTGAGCTAAAGAAAACAGGCGATTGAAGTGGCGGCTGGTCAGAAGCTTGATTAAATCGGAAGGGAGCTGGTGACCAAGAAGAACTGCTCCCTAATTTTCAATTTCATATGGGGAATAACGGATGCGGAAACGGCAAGAAGGGCGGTTCTTTCTAGGTGAAATGCTGGTGTTGGCTGTTGCGGGTATTGGAGCCTTGGTCGTACTGCTTTGGGGTTGGCCTCAGTACCGTGTCTACAGCAGTGAGCTGGCAGGTAGGGCGCGGTTGAAAGAGGCCGAATGGTCCAAGCAAATACTGATTCAGGAGGCCAAGGCACAGGAACAAGCCGCGCTATTGCAAGCCCAAGCCAAGGTCACGCTGGCGAAAGCGCAGGGTCAAGCCGAGATTGAGCATGCCCGCGCCACTGCTGAAGCAAACCGCATTATTGGTGCGTCGCTTCAAGACAATGAAGCCTACCTACGCTATCTATGGATTCAGGGCCTCAAGGACGGTAACGGCGAGCGCATCTACGTCCCAACCGAGGCGGGACTACCGATCTTGGAAGCAGGAGAACTCAGAAAAAAATGATTTCCCGCCGCTTCCAACCATGAGCTCCGCAGAAAGGTTGCGGTGGAATCTTGGTGATTCGGTTTGCTCATGTCCGCAGGCAACTTTCTTGTAGGAGCGACGTAAGTCGCGATGAAGCTTTACCGGTAGCCTTATCGCGACTTACGTCGCTCCTACGAGAGAGGTTGCGGGGTCAGGATCCGCAGCTGGTCGTCGCCGATAACTCTTGCTGATCGACGCAGAGACGAAAATCGGACGGCAGGCCATGAACTTCGCGGCGTTCGCCTGGTGTGAGTGCGAACTTATCCAATGTTTCGCGGGAGCAATTCGAGTTCTCGCCGGGCGCTGCAACGGGACACCGTTCTGCATAGACAAGGTAATGGCAGCGGCCGCTGTCGCTTTCGAAGCACTGGAAGGTTGTCACGCCGTCCACGAGCGTGGCCTTGCTGAAAATGGCGCCGGCCTCGCCGCCGCTGGCGCGGGTGATGTGGGTGACGCTGGGCTTTTCTTGGCATCCCGCCAAAGTCATCAGGCAGGACATCAGGGACGTGATGATGCGCATGGCGATTCCTTCGTTCCAATAGGGCAGCGCGAGGCGCTGCGTTACATGTTGCGGAATAAGGTCATGAAGGGTTGGCTGACCGTGAGGGTTTCCGGCCGGGTCTTCAACTTCACCTTGCCCTTGCCGGTGTCGTCGCGAACGACCGAGGCGATGGCTTTCAGGTTGACGATGGTGGAGCGGTGGATCTGTTTGAAAGTGTTGGGATCCAACGCCTCCAACAGCTCGCGGATCGGCGTGCGCAGCAGTGCTTCGCCTTCCGCCGTCATCACCGTGGTGTACTTGTTGTCGGCCTGGAAGTAGGCCACGTCGTCCACCATGATCAGCCGCGTTTCCTTGCCGGTGCTGGCGGTGATCCACGCAAGCGGTGGCTTGGAACTGCTGGGTAGACGCGCGGATAGGTGGCGAAGCAACGCGTCCAGGGTGGCGGCGTCGGGATGTCCTGCCGCGGCGCGCGCTTGCACACGCTGCACCGTGGCCAGCAGACGATCGCGCGCGATGGGCTTCAGCAGATAATCCACCGCGCCTTGCTCGAACGCATCGATGGCGTACTGGTCATAAGCAGTGACGAAGACCACCTGCGTCTTCGGGCTGGCTTCGCTAATCGCCCGTGCCACCTCAATGCCGGTCAGCCCCGGCATGCGGATGTCCAGGAAGGCGACGTCGGGCTGTTGCTCGGCGATGGCCTCCAATGCCGATGCGCCATCTTCGCATTCGGCCACGATATCCAGCTGCGGCCAGACTTCGCGCAGCAACGAAGCCAATGCGGTGCGCAGCAGCTCCTCGTCCTCGGCGATAACACATTTAAACGCCATGGCGTGCTCCTTCGGCCGGCTTCGGCAGGGTCAAGGTGGCAGCTACACCGTTCGGGAAATTGGAGACGATGGCGAACGAGGCAGCAGGGCCGTAGGTCAGGCGCAGACGCTCGCGCAGGTTTCTCAGGCCTATGCCGGTACCGCTGCTCTGTGTATTGAAGCCTTGGCCATCATCGGCCACGGTGAGGGTGACGTGGTCGTCGTGCGGGCGCGCCAATATCCAGATGGTGCCGCCTCCTGGTTTGGGTTCCAGGCCATGCTTGATGGCGTTTTCCACCAGCGTCTGCAGCATCATCGATGGCATCGGCAGCGACTTCAGCGAATCCGGCACTTCGATTTGCAGGTTCAGCCGTGCGCCCATGCGGATCTTCAGGATCTCCAGATAAGCCTGGGTGAGCTGCAGCTCTTCGCCCAAGCTGGAAAGCGAATCCTCCGTGCGCGGCAACGAGCTACGCAGGTATTGGATGAGATGGCCCAGCATCTGGTCGGCGCGCGCGGGATCGGTGCGGGTCAATACCTGGGCGCTGGCCAGGGTGTTGTAGAGGAAGTGGGGTTCCACTTGCGCATGCAGCAGGTTCAGGCGCGCCACGGTGAGTTCCTTTTCGGTGGCGGTCTGCTCGGCGGCAGCTTGTTCGCCGCGGCGGTGTTCGGCGACGCGGCGGGTGAGGGCACGGGTGAGTGCCTCGGCGTTTTCCAGATTGCTGCCGTCATCCAGGGTAAACAGATCGGTCCATGCATCGGCATCGGGACCGCAGATCAGCAGGATGCTGCTGGTGCCATTGCGCGGTGTGACCGTTGCCAGCACCTGGTTGCGGGTGACCGCGAAACGGGCGAACACATTGAAGCGCGAAGGCGGTTTGCCGCCGTACGGGTCGACTCGCTTGACCTTGGCGCGAACCTGCAAGCTATCGCGGGCGCTCTCGACCTCCTCGCTGCGTGGCAACTCGCGGATCGCCGCATCCAGAAGATCGAAGGCTACGCCGGCATCGAACGGCACTTCGATCTGGCGGCGTTGGCGGCTGGACAGCGTGCCATGGTCCAGGCGGCCGGCCACCAGCCACACCCGCCGCAGGTGCGAAATGGTGCTGATCAGCACCGAAATCATGACCAGCATGGCCAACAGGCCGAAGAACCAGCCGGGGCCTTCATCCATGCCGTGGAAGAGGCCACTCCACAGGAAGCCGGCTACGATGATGGCGGCTATCCAGGCGGCGATGATGCGGGCAACGAGGAAGAGGCTTGCGAACACGGAAGGTACCGGCGTTTCTGGATTGCCGGGGAGCATAGCCGGCCATTCCGGTGCTGTGTTCGACGGATCGACGGGACGGGAAATTCGCCGACGAAACCCCTGGTTCGCGGAGCGAATATCGGCGCCTTCGGAGAGTTTCTAGCAGCCGGCGTTCGACCGGACGAAGGCTTGCGAATCAAGAGCTCGCGGCGGGACGCCGCTCCCACGATGCCGCCTCTACATGTCCGGAACCTTGTAGGAGCGGCGTCCCGCCGCGAGCTCTTCGTTTCCCCGTGGGATCCGCCCGAAGCAGCAGACCGCACGATGATGGAAGGCCTCCCGTACCGAAGAGGCCTTCCAGGGCAATCAGAAGAAGCAGTCGTCGATCAGGCCATCCATGATCGTCCGGTTGGAGCCAGGCAGCGTGGCGTGCAACGGGTCGTTACCCGCCAATGCGGTCATCAGCCCCTCAATGGTGGTCCGCGGCGGCAGTGGGGTGCGGCACTGCCAGAACTTCTGCTGCACGATGATTTGGCCGTTGACCGGATTGGCCGTTTCATCGCTTGCGGCGAATGTCCAAGTACACATGCCGACGCGGCCGCTGGCCTTGTCGACTGAGCAAACGTAGCGCAGCGCTTCGATATTGCTGAACTCGCCCCCGCAGAAAGTGTCGCTGCAGATCTGATTGAAGTTGCGCTTAAGTTTCCAGGTGATGTTGTACCAAGCATCGACCTGCGTGCCTTTCACGTAATCCCTTGCATCGACATAGTTCCTGATAACGATCTGCGGCGCGGCGGCGTTGGCGGCTGCCGAGAAAAGCAGTGCGAGACAGATTGCGAGGAGACAACGGGCTCGTCTGATCTTGGGCATGGATTTCTTCCTTGATTGTGGATGGTTGTGCGGCGATACCGCGCCCACAGGTTCACCGCTTTTCAAAGGCGCAGACAGCTGAAGAAGCCTGAAGTTGTTGTCAGTTGCCGCAGCGGATGCCGGTCGGGTTTTTCCTAGTCCGTGGCACCAGGAAAGGTCAGTAGTATCCGGTCAGGTTCAGGAACCAGCCGCGATTGTCGTAACTGAGATCGGTGAGGTCGTCGCTGAAGTCGGTGAAGTTGTAGCCGGCACCCAGTTTGAAATTCTCGCCAAGCTGACGGTCGGCACCTATCAGCCAGCCACGCCGCGTGCTGCCATCTTTTACTTTGAAGCAACGATATTCGGCCATGGCGTCCCAGCGGGCGATCAGGTGGTATCGCAGTTGCACGGCAGCGAACTGGGCGCGGCTGTCGAACCAGGCGCCCGCACCGCGTTCGCTGCGATAGTCGCCCCAACGGCTGGCTATCTTCGCCGCGACTTCCCAGCGTGGACTCAGCTGATGCAAACCTTCCAGCGAGACCACGCGCGAGCGTTGGTCGAACATATCGGAGTCCTGGCCCGCCGAAGCCAGGTCGTAGAGATAGGTGAACTTGCCGAAGGCGGCCCAGCGGGTGCTGTCGTGCGGACGCCAGGCAAAACCGATGTTGCTTTCGGCCAGGGTGGCATTGGCGCTTGCGGAAAACGCATCGCGGGTGCGCGCATAGTTGATCCGGGCGGCAAGCCGCCAATCCGGATTGAGACGATAGAGCAGGCGGTTGGTGGTGACCCATTGGGTGCGTTGTTCGGCGCCGTGGTCGCGCCGGTATTCGAGCTTGCTGGCCCATTGCATGCGCGCGTCGATACGCCCGGCCATCAGGCTGTAAGCGCGCCGGTCGACAGGGCCGCCTCGGCTTTCCAGCTCGCCGTCCATCACGGTGAAGCCGGCACTCCAACCCGGCCTTGGGGTGAACTCCATCCCGACCGTATGCGTCAGTCCTTCCGCACTGTCGCGCGGATCCTTCAGGAACTGCGATTCATTGAACAGATTGGTTTGATCGGACAAGCGCCAGCGCTGTCCCATCGTCCAGCCGCTGCCGAGGACGTTGGAGATTGAGCTGTCGAACGAGCCTGCGCCCATTGGATCGCTCGAGCTTTGATCGGTGCTGTATCCATAGCTGCCATACACACTGTGGGAGGCGTCGAGCCGGTACTCGCCTTCCAGCCTGACACCTTGGCCGCGGCTGCCTTGGCTGTATTCGGCGCCGATGCTGGAGCGGTCGCCGAACAAGTACTGACCGCCGATCGTCGCCAGATCGTTGCTTGGATACCTACCGTGATCATTATCCAGCGTTGCCTGGCCGACGCCGTAAACCTCCAGCGCATCGCCGATCCAGCGGCGATAGCTCAGCGCACCGAGCAGGCCGTGCAGCTCGGCGCCGGAGCGCGTCTGGCCCAGCCATCTGATCTCCGCGCCCAACAGATCCGCCTCACCTATCCGCCATTCGCCGGTCAACTGGCCTTGCTCAAGTCGGCGGCGTGTCGCACCGGTACCTTCGTCGGCAACGCTATAGCGACCAAACAGACTGAACCGGGGGCCGATCTCGCCCAGGAATTCGGCGCCGTACTCGCGAACAGCGAGGCCATGATCGAACCGGGCGACCGAATAGCCCGGATCGATATCGCGGCTCCACGCGCCCAGACTCCAGGCGCTGCGCGTCCAGCCCAATGCCTTCAGATCGGCGCGCGCCTCTATCGCATTGGCATCGCCGCGGCGCGAACCTTGCACGGGATTGCGCTGGATGAAGCTCAGGCCACCATTGTTGGAAAAAAAGATGGGCGCCGCCGTCGCCTCACTGCGGCTGTGCTCGATCTTGAGGTACGTGCCCTGCGTGGCCTGCAGCGTCACGTCGATACCTTGCAACCGGTAGTCGGCACCGGCGCGGTCTTCGTCCACGTAGGTACCTCCGATGGCGACGTGTTCGCCGACCCACTGTTTTCCGCGCAGGCCGAAACCGACGTCCGCGCTGCGAAAACCGTCCGGTACGTATTCGTAGTCGGCCAGGAGGATGTTCTCGTAGCCGTCGAGCGGAGTGTCGCGGGTCAGGCGGCGCAGATTCTCGCGCGCAAGTTGTGCCAGCGGCCGCGTCAGCAGTATGCGTCCTTGCAGCTCGTCGATCTCGTAGTCGGCGCCGCGTTGCAGATCGATGCGCGTTTCGGTCCGCCCGGTGGTCCTGTCGCGCAATTCCAGCACCAGTGTGTCCGAGCCCGGCAGCACATCGGTATGGCGCAGGTAATACAGGCTTCCGCCGGTGCCCAGGAACTCGCTATGCCCCAGCGTGGAATTCGGTTTTGAGCCGAATACTTTGACCTGGCTGCGCGGCGCGCCCAGCGCTGTATTCGCCGCGCTGCGCCAACTCAGCGCGGCGCCGTACAGCGACCGCTGGTAGTACGCATACTCGGTGCCGGTGAATTCGGTGCGATAGTTGCCCCATATCGCCTGGTTGTTGTCCCAGTCCATGCGCGCGTAGAACCGGCCCTGGGTATCCACATCGCGGTAAGTGCCCGAATCGTCGCCGTAGGTGGGGTAATACAAGTCCGGATCCAACCGGCGAAACACGTCCTGCGCCTCGCTATCGAGGAAGCCGCTGAACAGGTCCTTCAGCTCGCGTTCGCTCGTATCGGCCTGTGCGGTGAACAGATAGCGGCCACGGACTTTCTTCTTGAAGTAGAACGCAAGCCGGCCTTCGCTCATGAAGCCGTCTTCGAAGCTGGCGTCGCCGGCCAGCGGTTCGACGCTGCCGCTGACATTGCGCTGGGAAAGGGTAAGGTCGGCCAATGCCACCAGCACCGAGTAGCGGCCAGTGACGTCCACTTGCAAGCGCTGCTCGATCGATTCGCTGCCAGGCGGCCGTGTGCCGATACGGTACTCATGTGTTCCCACCGGCTCTATGAATTCCGCCTTAAATCGGCCTTCGCGGTCGGCGGAGAATATTCGCCCGTTGATGGTCAACACGCTGCCGACGGGCAGATCCGCCGCCTGTATGCGCACACGTGAACCTTGGATCGGGATGTTGCGTACGCGCAAGTCGCTGGCTTGAGCCTGGTCGCCGGACCACGGCTGTTCAAGATCCTCGCTACTCAGCATTCCATCCAGGCGCTGCTGCAAGTCGCTGCGCGCTGCATGGCGCCCGCTGGCCTGCTCGATGGGTGTGACCAGTTGCAGGGCACGCGCGGGGGTTTCGTCAAAGCGTCCCGCCTGGTCGTAGGCACGGAGCACGTAATGGATCGAATCGCCGACACGCACTGTCGCGGGAAGACCGGCGCCGTCCCATTCGGCTTGCGCCATCGGAAGGTTCGCGACCGGCAATACGCTGAGCGGGCGAGCCAGGTCCATATCATCGCCATGGAAGATCCGGATTTCGAAGCGGTCGATGAACGCGTTGTAGTTGCTGTACACACTGAACTGAATTGGCCTGTGGAGACCGCCATTCGTGAAGGCCGCGGTGGTTGCGGTTTGGGCGCCCAATATGGGCTGCAGAACACTGGGATCCTCACTGGCCCACAGCTTGCCCCCACCGGCCAGGTCAAGGTGGTAGCGTGCCGCGGCGGTACGCAGGTTGCTGGAAGGTCCCGCCGCGACCGCTGCATCCTGTGTCTGCCCACCTTGCGCAGACACGCTTCCGAACAAGCCCACCAGGCCCAGGCAATACCAGCGTGCGCGCAGTAGGTTCATGGCCCACTCCCGCCGGCTGCGGGCAGTCGGACGCCAAAGTCGAATCGCACCGGCAGGCCTGGAGTGATTCGCCGTACGCGCGGGTTTTCGGTGGTGAACTCGGTTGCTGGCGGTAGCGTGCTGCGGTCGACCTTGAGGATGAAGTTGTAGCCGCGCGTTGGGTTGCCGCCTGGCACGCCGGCGATATGGAAACGTCCGTAGGCATCGGTTTCGATCACCAGGCCTTCCACGCTCACCAGGCGTACTCCCGGCACGCCGCGCTCGTCCGGAGGGTCCTGCCAACCGTCGCCATCGCGATCATCGAATACCGTGCCGACGATCAGGCTGTCTTCGAACAGAGGGTCGCCGACGACTTCGACTTCCGCGCTGCCTTCATTGGAAATTGGCGCACCGTCACTGTCGACCGCAACGACTGTGTTCCGGTGCGATCCGTGGCCGACGCCAGCGCCGACGCGGAGGAAATAAGTGACGGTAGCGCTTGCGCCGATGGCGACATCGATGCCGCCGATACGCAATGGCGCGATCCCGTCGATACGGCCGGCATTGTCGCTGTCGTCGACACTCAAGGAGCCATCGACGAAGCTGAAACCCGCCGGTGGACGATCGGCGAGGCTGACGTCGGCGGCGGCCACTTCGCCAACGTTCTGGACGGTCAAGGTATAGCGCACCAGCTCGCCGGGTTTCACCTGCCGAGGCGTTGCTTGCTTGCTCAGGCGCAGTTGAGCTTCGCCGGCGGCGATTTCGATCGTGACTATCGCGGTATCGCACACCGCGGCAGGAGTGGATACATCGCATATCTGATAGACGAACGTGTCGCTTCCCGCAGCTGCGCGGCTGGGATCCGGCGAATAAGTGCATGTGCCGTTGGAACAGGTCAGGTCGCCGCGCTCCGGGGGCGTCGTGACGTTGATGGAGGCTGGATCGAGCGGGGCGCTGAGGGTGGTGTCGTTGGCCAGAACAGGAATGACGACGCTGGTCTGCCTATCCGCCTCGGCGTTGTCGTCGTTCGCGGTCACTTCGTTGGCGGCCACGATGACCGTTACCGTCGCTGCCATGCAGTTGCCGGGGTTGATGACTTCGCACAATTCATAGCGAAACACATCGATCCCGCTGAAATTTTGCGCGGGTGCGTAGAGCACGCGGCGCTCGCTGTCGACCGTTGCCGTGCCATGGGCCGGCAAGGTTGCGATGGCAACACTGGCGGTGGCGTCAATCGGTTGTCCGTCCAACTGGTCGTTGGCCGTCACGGCGATCAGTACGTTGCCGTTCTGAGCCGAGTTTGCGTTGTCGTCGACCGCGTCGATGGTTGCCGCCAACACGGTTACCGAGACGATGGCCTGATCGCAGTTGAGTGGGTTTACTTGCTCGCATATCTCATAGCCGACGTCGTAGGCACCGGCCGGCGTTTCGGCTTGCAGGAATACCGAGCCGTCAGGCCGGATTTGCACCGGCCCGACGCTGAGTGTCGTCAGCTCTATCTGGGTAACCTCGGCAGGTCCGCCATTCACGGTGTCGTTGCCGAACACATTGAGCGGCACCTGCACCTGGCGAGATCCAACGGTCACCTCGCCGTGGATATCGTTGTTGGCCTCGATCGCCGCGGCCTGGACCGTCACCGTGACGACGGCCGTGTCGCAATTGCCCGGGCTGATGGCTTCGCAGATGCGGTAGTTTAAGGTGTAGACATTGGCCGGCGTCGCTGCGGCCACCCTGACTTCGCCGGTGCTGGTGTCGAGCACGACATTCGGTGAAGAAGAGGAAGTTTGTCCCAGAGTGATTTGCGGCAGGACGGCCGGAGCACCGCCGAGTGTGTCGTTGACCAGTACGTTGGCCACCGCGACCCCGCCGGTGCTGCCGACGTTGCCGGTGTCATCTGTCGCCACGACCTGCTGCTGCGCATCGGCGATGATGCCGTTGCCCGTTCCTGGCGTACCGACGCTGTAACCCGAGCCAGCCTGCAATGTGACCGTCACCGTTTCGTCGCCTTCGAACACCATGTCGGCCAGCGTCGGCACGGAGAGAAGCGCACTGGTCGCGCCAGCGGGAACCGTGGTGCTGGGCGGGCTCGGCGTGGTGTAGTCGCTGCCTGCGGTGGCGGTGCCGCCCAAGTTGAAATTCACCACCGTGTTCGTCGCGCTGGCGCCATTCAGCGTCACCGCATAGCTCAGAGTGCCGCTTTCGGTGACGGTGGCCGCATTGGCGATAGTCGCTATCGGTTGGCTTTGCGCATCGGCAATCGTGCCGGTGCCAACGGCGGGCACGCCCACGCTGTAGCCCGTACCGGCCTGCAGGGTGACGGTGACCGTTTCGTCGCCTTCGAACACCGCATCGGTCAGCGTCGCCACGGGAAGGAGCGCGCTGGTAGCGCCCGCCGGGATCGTGATGCTGAGCGGGTTCGGTGCGTTGTAGTCGCTGCCAGCGGTAGCGGTGCCGCCCAGGATGAAATTCACCACCGTGTCGATTGTGCTGGCGCCACTCAACGTCACCGCGTAGCTCAGCGTGCCGCCTTCGGTGACGGTAGCCGCATTGGCGATACTCGCCGTGGGAGCGAGCTGTGCGTCGGTAATCGTGCCGGTAGCTGTTCCTGGAGTACCGATGGTGTAGCCGGTGCCGGCCTGCAACGTGACGGTGACGGCTTCGTCGCCTTCGAACACCGTATCGGTCAGCGTCACCACGGGCAGGAGTGCATTGGTTTCGCCTGCCAGGATGGTGATGCTGAGCGAGCCCGGTGCGGTGTAGTCGCTGCCAGCGGTAGCGGTGCCGCCCAGGATGAAATTGACCACGGTGTCGGTTGCGCTGGTGCTGCTCAGTGTCACTGCGTAGCTCAGCGTGCCGCCTTCGGTCACCGTAGCCGCGTTGGCGATGGCGGCCACCGGTTCGCCTTGCGCATCGAGGATCGTGCCGCTGCCGGCATTGGGTGTACCGAGGCTGTAACCGGTGCCCGCCTGCAGGGTGACCATCACCGTTTCGTCGCCTTCGAACACCACGTCGGTCAGCGTCTCTACGGAGACGACTGCACCGGTCGAACCAGCCGGAATCGTGACGCTGAGTGGAGCCGGTGTGGTGTAGTCGTCGTCCGCGGTGGCGGTGCCGCCCAGGCTGAAATTCACCACGGTGGGGTTCGCGCTGGCACCACTCAGCGTGACCGCATAGCTCAGCGTGCCGCCTTCGGTCATGGCCATCGCATCGGCGATGCTTACCGAGGGCGCGGCCTGTGCGTCGATGATCGTGCCGCTACCGGTCTCCGGTGTGCCAACGCTGTAACCGGTGCCGGCTTGCAGGGTAACGGTGACTGTCTCGGCGCCTTCGTATAGCGTATCGGTCAGCGTCGCTACGGAGATAACTGCACTGGTCGAACCAGCCGGAATCGTGACGCTGAGTGGATTCGGCACGGTGTAATCGTCGCCTGCGGTAGCGGTGCCGCCCAGGCTGAAACTCACCACCGTATTAGTGACGCTGGCACCACTCAGCGTTACCTCATAGCTCAGCGTATCGCCTTCGGGCATGGCTGTCGCATTGGCGATGCTCGCCATCGGCTCGCCTTGGGCATCGAGGATCGTGCCGCTGCCGGCATTAGGTGCACCGATGGCGTAACCGGTGCCGGCTTGCAGGGTGACGGTGACTGTTTCGTCGCCCTCGAACACCACATCGGTCAGCGTCGCTACGGAGATGACAGCATCAGTGAGGCCAGCCGGAATCGTGACGCTGAGTGGAATCGGTGTGGTGTAGTCGCTTTCCGCGGTGGCGGTGCCACCCAGGTTGAAATTCACCACTGTGGGGTTCGCGCTGGCACGCTCAGCGTCACCGCGTAACTCAGCGTATCGCCTTCGGGAATGGCCGCCGCATTGGCGATACTCACCGTGGGTGCAAGCTGCGCGTCGGTGATCGTGCCGTTACCGACAGCAGGCGTGCCGACCGTATAGCCGGTGCCAGCCTGCAGCGTGACCGTCACGGTCTCGTCGCCTTCGAATAGCGTGTCGGTCAGCGCTGCCACGGGCAGGGACGCATTGGTGGCCCCGGCCGGGATCGTGATGCTGAGCGGACTCGGTGCGGTGTAGTCGCTGCCAGCGGTGGCGGTGCCGCCCAGGCTGAAGTTCACTACCGTGTCGTTGGCGCTGGCGTCACTCAACGTCACCGCATAACTCAATGTCTCACCTTCAGCCACGATCGCTGCATTGGCGATAGTCGCCGTCGGCGCGACCTGCAAGTCGGTAATCGTGCCGCTGCCGATATCAGGCGAGCCGACCGTGTAACCCGTTCCGGATTGCAGTGCCACCGTCACCGTTTCGTCGCCTTCGAACAATGTGTCGGTCAAGGTGGCAACGGTTAGGACTGCGCTGGTTTGGTTAGGGGGAATCGTGATGCTGAGTGGAGCCGGTAGGGTGTAGTCGCTGCCGGCGGTGGCGGTACCGTCCAGGACGAAATTGACTACGGTGTTGGTTGTGCTGCTCCTGCTCAATATCACCGTGTAGCTCAGCGTGTCGCCTTCGTCCACCGTTTCCGCATCGGTAATGCTCACGTTGGGAGGTGTGGGTGGTTCGAGACACGCGGTGTTATCGCCGCCCGCTTCCTGGCCGTCAGGCAGCGAAACCGTATTGATCAGACTGCATGGTTCCGCCGGCAACGACGGATCCGTGTTGCGAAAGAAGATGCGCAGGTCATAGGTGTCGCTGTCCCCGGCTGCAATCACGGTGCGTGCCGGCGCCAGCGTGTAGGGGCCAGGTCCGGTCGTCACGCCGACGTTTTCCACTCTGTCGAGATCCCATTGGATGCCGACAATTTGGAATTGCGCCGGGAAATTCGGAGTATCGACGAGTTCTCCATAGGTCGCTTCACCCCCGCCCTGATTGACCACGACCACGGTGAAGCGCGCGATGTACTGCCCTGGGACGTCCAGATTGTCTTGTACCGACGTCGCCGTCTTGGCCAGACGGATGACAGGAATCGGAACGATGGCGGTAGCGGTGTTGTTGAATTCGTTGAGTTCCCCAACGCCGTCCGGTGGCCGAATCGTTGCGATGTTGCTGATGTCGGCTACATCGGCTCCGACGTTGCCGTAAAGGACGAAAGACACGCTACTTCCGCTCGGCAGCGTGGGTATGACGATGCCCGAACCCTGCAGGTCCGCCACCGTTGGCGCGCTTGGGCACTCCGCGCCGTCGATAGCGCTAAAGCAACTTATGGTCGACGCGTTGTAATTTTGCACAGCCGCATCAGAAAGAACGGCGCCGTGGGCATCCTCCGGGCCGTCGTTGCGCACGACGATGACGAATTTCAGCGGGCCGTTCTCTGCCGCCACGGTGGGCCCGGTCTTCTCCACAACCAAATCCGTTTGCGGCAAGCGAGGCAAGTCGGCTAAGTCCCTGCCGTCGATACTCGTGCCTGCGGAGGGCATGCCCGTCGATCCAGCAACGTACGCTTGCCGCATGGGCATGGTACTGCCGATGACGACCTGTGCTTCCGTCTGATTGTTGCCGGTATTGGGATCGGTGAAACCGGCAGGCGGCTTTACCGTCGCGATCTGGAAAACTGTCGTTGCGCTTCCGCCGGCGATCCCTCGCATGCTCAATCGCAGCAGCTGGCCTGGCGCAAGTACGGGGATCGGCAGGCCGTCGCCTTGCAATTCCTCGAGTTTCAGCGTCTCGGGACAGCGTTGGTTTGCGTCGGTGGAAACGCAATCCAACTGTTGCGCGGTGAAGCCGGCCGCTGCCGGTATCCGCAGCACGGCGCCCACGGCCGCATCGGGACCGCGATTGCTGACGACTATTTCAAACGCTATCGATTCGCCAGCGCCGACGACGTGTTGCATGGGCGCCTGGGTGACCAACAGATCGGCGTTCTGCGCGGCCGCAGCCCCCATGAACAACCATCCCAACATCGCTCCGGCGGATCGGAGAAGCATCGTGTGCCGTTTGCCGGCGGCGCGGGGAGGGCGCAGCCCGCACTTCGCCCCGTCAGCCAGCGCGAGATGGATCGGCAGGCTTCTGACAAGCGCGTATCCCACAAGCACGCTTATGACGAGCATGCTTCCGGCAGACGCGCTTGCAAGAAAAGTATCCATCGCGCTGAAGTTCCCTCCCTCAACGTAAGCAGTACCATGGCCGGAACACACAGGCCGGCGCTACGCACAAGGCGATGGCCAGCCCTCTCGGTCGATGGATATGGAGTGGCAAATGCTCCGGCCGCCGGTTGCATGATCGGAGGGCGACCGCTTGCCCCAGTCACTTCGCCGGCGAAGCTTTTTTCGACAACAGGACTCCTATGCGGTGGAAAAGCCAGGACGCATCGCTTTCGGGCAGAAAGCGAATATTCAAAGTGGGCATCACCATTCGATTGCTTGGGATATCCAGTAGCAGCGTCGATGTTCCGCACAGCCGGTCCATCGGCGACCGGCTGAGCGCCAGGGCTTGCAACCTGTCGAGTTGAGCGACGCGCCAGCGCCTGAACCAGACGCCGTCGCGGACGGCAATGACTTCGCCATCGAAGGCATATCCGGCGTGATAGGTCCGCCTCCAGGCAATGAACGCCGTGCACGCCAACAGCGGAAGAAACAAACTGGCGATCCATATCCAGTCTTCCAACCACAGTCCGGCCGCGAAGGCTGCGCTGGCCAGCAACGGCAGCGCCCACAGCAGAAGGCGCCATGCAGCGGATCTGTCCAGACTGCGCCAAGTCATCGCCAGCCAGTGGCCCTTGGAGAAGATGGCATCGATTAGCGACTCGCAGGCCGCGGTCGGCGCCAGCGGCGCTACCGACCGGAACAAGCGATGCAACCCCGCCGGCTCCGTCGTGAGGGCCTTGACGCTTCGGCGCCCGAACCAGCGGTGCAGTGGGCTTTCCAGCATCGTCAGCTTCTGGATTCTGTTCTGCGCCACACTGGTCCGCCATTTCGCGAGCAAGCCGCGTTCGACCGTAAACAGCACGCCTGCCTTGCTCAGCCGGAAGCCGTGATATTGCAAGAACGCAATGGCGACCGAGATCAGCCGGGACACCAGGATGAGCAGCATCACCAACGCGAACAGCGCAACGCCGAGGCGCTCTTCCGCCGCGATGCCAGCCACATTCCCGAGCCAGTTCAAAACTCCGTCGAACAGGGACTCGGCGGCCGGGATGTACCGCTCCGGCCGCGATGCGAAAAACCCGGCGATCACCGATGCAAGGATCACGAACGCCTTGGGAGATATGATGCCAAGCCGCAGGACGTCGCCGAATGGCATCGCCATGATCAGCTCCGCGGGATCGGTCTGCTTAAACTCGTCCGCATGACGCTCGCCGTGTATCAATGCTTCCATTGCCACGGCGTCTTTCAATGGCACGACGCTGAGTTCGACCTCAGGCTCATTGCCGACGACTGTCGTCATCGAGATGGATGCGACACCTAGTGCCCGTTGCAGCGCGGATTGGTGCAGCGATACCTTCTTTATCCGGTCGATAGGAAGCTTGCGATGGCTGTGGCCAAGCAATCCTTCATTCACCAGCACTACGCCATCGGCAATGCCGTAGCGGCAGGTGACGAATTTTCGCAGCGAATCCAGCATCACCACGCCGATACCGACAAACGGCCAAAGCGAGGTGTGGTCGTAGTAGCCAAAAATAGCCAGCCCAACCAAGGGAACGATAAAACGCCGGATATCCGCGATCAGCAGAAACACCGGCGAAAGCGGATGTAGGCGCTGCAGGCTAGGACCGGGCATGGCGGATGTCCTAGCTGTTGAATATCCCGGTCAACGGATCTTTATTGCCGCCATAAGGAACGGTGGTGCCGGCCATTTGTGCGATCGTCGCCCATAGCCGCTGCATATCCGCTTGTCTGCCTGCTGCCCAATGCATGAATTCGCCTTGGCTGGCTACATTGAGCGCCCGTCCGGCACTGCCGGACCGCAGTTTTCCAGAGGCGCCGCCAATCAACACCACTGGCATGTTGGCTGCGGTCTCTGCCAATCCATCCGCCATCTCGCTGGTGAATACCACAAGGGTGTGCTGCAACAGGTTGTCGCCTGAGTCCGGGTCCGGCATCCGGGCCAGCTCGTCCAACAGCAGTTTCACCTGCCTGACGTACCAACGCCTGCCATATTCCCACTCCTGCTGGGTGGCACCGCCTTCCCTATGCGCGACTGCGTGCGGGTTGGTTTTGTTGATGCCTGGCAGCCCGTTGGTTACCGGAAGCGTTATCTGGTCGGCGGATCTCCCCAGCGTCACCGTCGCGACTCGCATGAGTCCGCACGAAAATGCCGACGCCAGGACTCTCATGTGCGCCAGGGTGGTTTCATTTCTGTATTGCGAACTCATGTGGTTGGAACCATCCGGCTCTTGCGGCGAGCACGTTGGCGGTGGGCCGGTGTCCTGGCCAAGGTCGATAGCCAGTTGTTCAACCGCATCCAATTGCGTATCCAGCTTTTGCCTTTGGCTGCCTGCGCCCAGCCTTCCCCGTAGTTCGGTGATGTCGTGCTTGGCAAGGTCGAGAATGTGCGCGCCGCCGATGTCGGCGCTACGCCCGCCAGGTCCAAAAATACTTTGGAAGAGAATCCGAGGGTTGGTCTCGCGAGCGCGCCCGATGTTGCCGGTAAACGAGTAGCTGTAGTCCGAGTTGTGCGGTGTGGAATAGAGCACGCGCATGGTGGGGCTTAGCCCCGGCATCGCGTCGCCGAGGATGGTATCGATGGAGCTTTGAGTTTTGTTCTGGTCGCGAAGGATCTGATCCGGGTAGCTGTGGCCCGCATTGCCCGCGCCTACGATCAGCCCGTTCAGATACAACGACTGCGTTTATAGGCCGCCAGTTCGTTGCTGATGGCCCTGAGCGTGAAGTCCTGGCTGTCGTTTGGGCTGCTGTTGATGATCGGGTGCCAAAGCCCGGGACCGCCGTTTGCGGTTCCCAAGCCGTCAGGCGCTAGCACGAATACGACCTTCAACTTGGGTCCTCCCCGGTCCTCCTTGTCCGATGACAGGAAGTACTTCAATCCGAAATAGCCCAAAGCGCCCACTGCGATGGCTTCGCCTGCGGCAATCAGCATTTTCCTGCGGCTCTGCATGAACTTTGCCATGGTTCAATCCTCTTCTTTTCGATAGAGAAGCGCATCGGATGTGGCCAAGAGGGTAAGCATCTGGCGAAGATTGCCTCTACCAGCCAGTTCCTTCGCCATCTTTTTTACCGTCTCCCGTGCGCCGCCTCTCACCGGTTCGCCTTGGACAAAGCCGTAGTAGCTGCTGGCCAGGCAAGCTTGTGCGTCGGAGTTGGCGGGTATGTGTTCGGAGATGTCCCGCACGTTGTTGAACGTTGTCCACTGGCCACCGACATTGTCGGACAGGGTGCCGGATGCGACGATCGGAACCGTGGCGACGGTCTGATTGAACGCCTTCTCGATTTCGCGATACACGCCTTTCTGGTCGTAGTTCTCGGACGAGATGCCGCCCTCGTTCATGTACTGGTGGCAGATCCAGCATTGACCTCTCGACGCCTGTGGCCCGGTAGTCGCGGTCCAGTACTCGGCAGTGCTGTAAGGCCGTGGCGGATATTGCACCGGATCGGGTTGCAAGCCATCGGCGGCCGATCCCATGCCTTTGCAGAACATCTGTTCGCGCAGCATTTTTCCGCGCTTGACCAGGGAAGTGGCTTCGTTGTCCGAAACGCTGGCGTGCAGGATGCCCATATGCAGGAGTCCGCCGCGGTTGCGATCCACCGCGACGCGTTGCATCTGGCCGCCCGATACGCCAGGCACGCCGTAATGCCGCGCCAAGCGCTCATTGAGGAACGTGTAGTTGGCGTTGAACAATTCGCCCATCGTCGCCGTCGGGCTGGCGATCAGCTGTTTTGAGAACGTGTCCAGTTCCAGGCGCATGTCCGCGATGATCTGGTCATCGAGTCCCGGCTTGCTTCCGACCTCCTTGTAGCTTCGATCGTAATAACGTACGAAACGCGCGAATTGTTCCTGTCCTCGCTCGGTCTGCAGCATCGCGGCGACTTCGGCTGCTATCTGTTCTGGCGTTTCCAGCAGGCCAGCATCGGCCTTGTCCAGCAGATCCTCGCTGGGAGTCGTGCCCAGGAATCCGAATGACAGCAGCGTCGCTACTTCCGAGGGAGTCAGCCTGAACAGGCCGCCAGCGCTGTTGTCGCCCAACTCGGTGCGGTACAGGAAGTACGGCGAGACCAACATCGCCGCGATCAGCGTGTTTGGGCCGTGCTCCTGCAGATACGCTTGCAAGCGCGCCGATTGCGCGTCGGAAAGATGTTGCCGGTACAGCCGGCGTCCAAGTTTCTGCACGAAGGCCGCGTTGTTGCCACCGGCCTGATAACCCAATCGTTGCACGTCGACCTGGTTCGCAACCCGCACCGCGAGCGTGTAGTACGCGCCCACGTTAGCCCTGTTGACTACGCCAAGGTCGGCCAATCCCGGGTAGCGGAACTCAAGATCGATGTCGTCCTCGGGAACAAGACTGCGCTCCAGTGGCACGCCGAGCACATCCTGCACGCTATTGCGGTATTCGTCTCTCGTCAGCAGGCGGACCTGGCGGGTGGAACTGTCCGCCTCCGGTTCCAAATATGGCTTCCAGGTCACGTTGTACAGGTACTCGGAAACCTCGCCCGCGCAGACGTCATCGCAATGGCCGGGGACATTCATCCCCTTGATCATGTTGACAAGCGCCTCTACGCCGCTGCGATCCCAACGATCGGCCTTGACGGGATCATCGAAGAACGCGTAGCTGTGGCAGCCGCTGCAGGTCTCCGTGATGATGGTATGTCCCATCGATTCCACATGGTGGTATTTCATCGCCACCGTCGCGTCTTCGCCTTGTTCGACGTCTACCGTGTTGGCGGAGGGCGCAGGCAGGTAGGACGGCGAGACGAAAGGAGAGCGCACGACGTAGGTCCCGTACGGTACGGTCGCCACGCCCGATCCGCCCCAAGGCACCGCTACGTGCGTAACTGTCCCGCCGCCTTCACCTTTTTCCCGAACTATCTGGACGTCCAGGGTTTCGGTGACCAGGCGAGCGTTCGGCTTGGGCGGTGCATTGACCGTGATCGTTCCTGTCCCGTCCTTGCGCGGCTCATAGGTGAAGTTGAAAGCGGTCGTGCCTGAGCTGGAAACTGTGATCGTGTTGGTGCGCTTTGTAGGCACCCAATTACCGACATCTTCCAAACGCAGCGTGTATTGGCCTGCCGGCAGCCCTGCGAACTCCAATGCGCTGGAGCCCCAGGCCACCGCGAGCTTGCGGCTGGCGCCCGAGCTGTCGGTCAGGCGGCCGGTCACCATCTCCTTGGCGATCGACTCGTCCGGCGCCGCGGGTGCTTGCACCTTGAGCAGCGAGCCGGGCAATCCCGCCGCATCGTAGGTGACGCGATAGATGACACCCTGGATATCGTCGGACACCAACAGGCTGCCATCGGGCATGCTCAGGAATTCCACTGGGCGGCCGCTGCAACCCATCCTGCAGTTGGTGCCGCCGTCGCCGTATCTCTTCTGCCATCCGGTGATCAAAGGTGTTTCCGCCACCACCCGGCTCTGGCTGTCGATGGTCAGCATGTCGACTTCCAACCCTGCTTCGCGTTCGTTGGAACCCACGCTATGGGTGGCGAACAACAAGCGTTGGAATCCGGCTTGCGGACGGTAGCCGTTCCAGAACTTGACGCCCAGCGGCGCGGTGCCGCTACCCATGACGTAGCTGGGGCCTTCGTATTGGGTCGGGTCTATCTCCCTGGGGGCCTTGTCCGAAAGCACGACGCCGGCAACAGGGGCGACATAACCTATTGCGTCGAGCTGGCCTTTGGGAGTTGCCCATTCTGCTTCTGTAAAACCAAGGGCATTGGCATACATATACGGCGAGCCGAAATGCGGCACCGCCTTCCTGTCCGGATTGATGCCTGGGTTGGCCAGGCGATTCATCTCGTCGCCGTTGTACATGCGCTGGCGATTGTTGTCGCTCCACCAGATATCGCCGGTGCGCGGATCCCAATCCCAGCCAACGGAATTGCGTACGCCGTATGCGAGTACCTGCTCGGCGCCGGTGTCCACGTTGTAGCGGATCAAAGTGCCGTAGCGCGGATCGGGCTGCATGATGCAGGTGTTGCAGACCCTTCCCACCATGCTGTAAAGCCAGGGATCGTTGGCATTCACCGGATTGAACATGATGGGGTGTTTCATGTGCCAACGGCGCCAGCTCATGACCGGCCAGCCCGGGCCCGGCACCGGGAAGGTTGCCTCGTCCGATGGGAAGCTGCGCACTTTCTGCGCGGTCGGATGATTCATGTAGCTGGTATCGATGCCGTTGATGCGGTAGATGCCGTCGCTGGTGCTGTAGTAGAGAACGCCATTGCGGTAGGCAACGCCATGCGGTTCCTCCAGGCCAGATGCGACGATGTGAACCCCGCGCACCTTGTTCGATGCATCCAGTGCCAAGGCATAGATGAAGTTGCCAACATCAGGCTGCGCGCCATAGGGCAGGGCGCTGGAGCCGACGTAGATCACACCCTTGCCCAAGGCCATCTGCCGCGGTTCCAGCAAGCCCTGCGCGAAGATCTCCACCTTTACGCCAGGCAATGGTTTCAGCTGAGCCAGATCGACTGCCGGCACGTACTCGATCTGTTCGGTCTGGACTTCACCGCTTTCGTTCTTGAACTCGACCACGCGCGGAACCCGATAGGGCATATGGCCGCTGGTCGCCGCATTGACGACAAGTTGATACTTGCAGGCTTTCAGCTCCTGGATCGAAAGCGTTTCGCCCCAGTTGGCGCTGAACGGCGTTTCCTCTGCGCCACAGCGCAATACGCCGCTTAGCGGCTTGGCCTGACGCTGTCGCTCCTGCCGCGACATATAGATAGGTTGAGAAGAGAACTCGAGCTTCAGCACGTTGCCTTGCGCGCCGCTTTCGCACTTGCCGTCGTGAGTCCAGGCATTGGTCCAGATATCCGAACCGTTCCAGAGTTTGCCCGGCTCGTACGGACCTTGGCCGCACCAGCCCAGCTGTTTGCAGGTGTAGAGCTGCCCTTGATTGCTGACTTGATCGCCGTGGACATAGGCGTAGCCATTGCGATACTCCTCCACCGCACATGGGCCGCCTTGCTTGGGCGTCACCGTTACCCGATGCGATCTGCTGGCATGGACACTTCCCTGGTCCACCCGTACCGTGAATTCCAACTGCGTATTTTCGGTGACGGCCGGTGCAACGAACTGCAAGGCCGGGCTGGTAGCCGCTTCTGGTTCGATGCCTGCCGGCACCGTCCAGAAGAAACGTAATGCACCGCCGCCGGGGATGTTGCCGGTCGAGCCACTGGCGTCGATTGCCACGGCAGTGCCAGATTCCGCGGTAGCTGGGCCGGTGATCACGACTGTCGGCGGCTGCGCCGGCGTTGCGGCTTTCACCGTGATTGCCTTGGACGCCGTTACCGTGCCGCCGCGTCCGTCGCTGATCACCACGCTGACCGTTGCCTGGGTATCCGAGGTCACGGTCGGTGCGGTTAGCGAAACCGTGTTGTTGTTGCCGACGGTGCCGCCAAATCCTGGGGGGCGGGTCCAAACGTAGGTCAATGGATCGCCGTCGGGATCGTTGGCCATGACCACGAATGTCGCGATGGCGCCTGAGTTGACGCTGGGTGGAGCTTCCACACTGGCGGTTGGCGGCCGATTGCCCGGAGCCGGCGCCTTTACCGTGAATGTCTTGCTGAGCGGAAGTGTTCCGCCACGTCCGTCGGAGACTTGCACGGCGATCGTCGCTTGCTGATCGGTAGTGACCGTGGGTGCCGTCAACGTGACGCTGGCGCTGTTGCCCGGAGTGCCCGCGAATCCTGTCGGACGGGTCCAGGCATAGGCCAGCGTATCGCCATCGGGGTCGGTTGCGCTGACGGTAAACGTGGCCGCAGCGCCGGAATCGACGGTGGTTGGAGCAGTCAACGTGCCGGTGGGCGGGCGGTTGGTGGGGGGCTGGTCGCCGCTGCATGTTCCCAACACTACCCAGGGTTCGCCCCAAGGCGCGGAATTCTGGTCCGGCGGTTTGTTCTGGCTCCAGAAATTCTGCCTGTACGCCGTTCCGGCATGCGTCACTCGCTCGCCATACGTCGCATATGTTTTCGTCGACGACCAGGCTTCAATATCTGCGCAATCGATGGTGCCAGATGAGGCTCCTGACGTTTGCGCGGCGCCAGTGAGAATCTGGCCGAAGACGAATGCACTGATGATCAGTGCAAAGGCGAGCACTGCTGTTCTACTGATCGCTTTCATACCAACCCCTTTCCTGATCCTATGGTGGATCTCAAGGTCGATGAATGTGCCAATCATCCATCAAGGGACGATCGCAAAGCATCGGCATCGTGGTATTGCGCTTTCTTCGTACTTCCTCGCGTACGAACCGGTCTGCTTATTGCCAGCGAGCTGCAGTTGTCGCCCCTGAGGTGTGACAAGCCGCTAGCGTGCTTCGTTGTCACATTGTGTTGTGCAATGGCGGATAGCTAGCGAGCTATCGATTGGGCGCGATAAAAGCACCATTCAAAGACAGCGTGTGTGTGCTGCGGCACATTATCGTAAACATGCAGCGTGGAGATGATGGCGCTAACTGCCGGAAGATCGACTTTTAGAAGTGGCGATGGCGTCGGGAAACTCAGCGGAAAAATGCTTGATTCAATCCGGATTCTGTAATTGCGGATCTGTCGTGAAAGCAAGATGGTGCTTCGACCTTCACGAAAAACAAGACCGGCACGTATGGCTGACGAATTGCGGAGCGCATGTCGTCGCCAACGGCGAACTCCAAGATGCATGGCGAGTTCCGATGAGAAGTGGCCGTCGATCATTCCTGTGATCATCTGTAATCCTCCTTTGCGCCATGGAGATGAGCGACCGAATGGCTTGTGCATGCAGCGCTGTAATGTGCGTTCTGCAAATAGATGCCGCGAGCTGGGCCGGCGGAGTCTAATCTTGCGCCGTCGAAGCAATGTGTGCGTGGAAAAAACCTACCGTTCGTCGGTACGTTTCAATGTCGGAGCGGAACGTGCAACTAGTAAATGTATTACCCGTTCTCCCTTAGGTGTGATGTGCTTTAAAGAAAATCGATAGTAAATGCGTGTACTTTTCTGGTGCGAGTCGCCGTTCCGAATATATTTGAAAGAACGCGGCCGACGAGCGGTGTGTTGAGTGCGATATTGGCGCCTACACTGCTTCGGCGGGCGACCATCCCACCGCGGCGTCGCGCGGCAGTGCAGCCCGCTTCCCCCACGAGGGCCAGCAAGGATGCTGGCCCAAACTGGGTCTCGCTGAAGGATCGGTGGGAAGAGAACGTCAGATGGAAAAACCGTCGGCTGCCCAAGACCTTGCGCATGACTTATGCGGGAGATTGCGTTGCAGCCGACGCTGTGGGTGCGATCGACTTTCGTTTTCGTTCGACGCCATCGTGCTGAGCATGCTTGCGGCGGTGGGCTGATATTGCCGCCCGCAGGCATCAATCTCTGGAATGCCTCGCCCAAACTTTTCTTGAGCCAAGGAGTGCGCCATGTTTGGATTTCTAGGGAGATCGATTTTTGCGATGGCGCTATTGCTGTCGAGCGCGCTTGCGGCATCGCCTCTAGCCGCTCAAACGCTCGATCTGGCCACTTGCCAGGGCAGCGTCCTGTTTCATTTCACACCGGGCATCGTCGCTGGACCAACGCAACAAGCGATTCACGAAGAATCCATCATGACCGCGTGCGTGGCTCCCACCATGACGGCCGTGCCGGTGAAGTTTCATTGGGACGGAAATGGGCAGGTTTCCTGCCTCAATTCACTGAGCAATACGGTGACCTTGGGATCGAGTGGTACGCTCTACTGGTCGGACGACAGCACCAGCACAACGACACTCACCTATAACGCTGTCACCGGTATCGGTGAACTCGGTCAGCCGCTCAGTACGCATCTGATAACCAGCGGGCGAGCCAGCGGCCGCCATCTGACTATCTCGGTAACCGGGATAACCCCCATTCTCCTGAATCATCTCGCGTGCACGACGACCGTCAAGTACGTGACCGGAACGGCGGAGTTTGTGATCGGTCTTTGACGAGAAGATTGGCGCGTGGAGTGGGCCGATGATTCTGTGCTACGGGTTTCGGACGCGATCAGCCGAGCAAGCTTGGCTCTGCGAAATCACGGATCAACTCTGTGTAGGAGCGACGTAAGTCGCGATGAAGCTTTACTGGTAGAGCTTCATCGCGACTTACG